>NZ_FORE01000008.1:0-428395 GCF_900113915.1 Paenibacillus sp. UNC496MF | reverse complement strand
TCTTTCCCAGTCTCCCCATGCGAGGAAACTGCGTATCCGGTATTAGCATTCGTTTCCGAATGTTATCCCGGTCTTGCAGGCAGGTTGCCTACGTGTTACTCACCCGTCCGCCGCTAACCTTCCCCGAAGGGAAAGTCCGCTCGACTTGCATGTATTAGGCACGCCGCCAGCGTTCGTCCTGAGCCAGGATCAAACTCTCCATAAAAGCGGATTGGTTTGCGTGTACAACCGGAGGTTGGACATGCAGCATTCCGCAGGCATGAATTCGCTTGTTAGCTCATTCAAAAACTAGCTTGTTCAAACCTTTTGACAGGTCGCTCATTGTTCAGTTTTCAAGGAACAAAGTTGTTACATTCATCGTTCGGCTCATGACCGGATTTAGAATATATCATATCTCGAAACCGTTTGGCAAGCATTAATTTCGGGCTTGTTGCGGTTTCGATCACCGCGCCGTTTCTCGTTCGTCCCGGCCGGAATTAGAATATACCACGATGACGAATAGAGTTGCAAGTTGTAAAATTTTACAGTTGCCAGCCATTCAAGAAATCGACAAAGGCACGACGGCTATCCAGGCGGCAGCAACAGCCCAGATCGTCTATTCAATCGAACGGGTTTGGTTACCCGGGACGGCATATTCCCATCGCCAGCCAAGCGCATACCGCTCCGATAAGCAGAACGGCAGCTGCCGTCGACCGGTCGGTTACCGTTCGTCTTCCGGGTCTTCCTCGATCTGCGGGTACGTGCCCGCGCCTTGAAGCGCCATCCGGTATTCCGTCGGATTTTGGCCGGTATACTTCATGAACACCTTCGTAAAATACCGGCGTTCGGAGTACCCGACCTCCTTCGCGATCTGGGCGACGCTCTTCGGCGTGTCCTGCAGCAGCGCCTTTGCCGCCTCCATCCGCTGCCCCGTCACGTATTCGATGAACGTCTCGCCGAACGCGCCCTTGAACAGCAGGCTGAAATGCGACGTCGACAATCCGACGTGCGTCGCGGCCTCTTCCACGCTCAGATCGCGGAACAAGTGGCGGTCGATGTAATGCTTCGCCTGCGCCATCTGGAGCTCCGAATGCTTCCGCTTGTCCGTCGACCGCGCCGCGCCTTCGCTCGACGCCTGCCGGATGGCGGCGAGCAGGTCCTTGACGCCGAAGCGCCGGTCCATCTTGCGCCACAGCGCCTCCTCCTGCTCCCGGGGAAGCAGGCCCGCTTCCTTCAGCTCGCGCATCAAGTGGAGCGCCAGAAAGTGCAGCCACGCTTTCAGCCGCCCCTCGGGCACGCCGCCCGCTCCCTGAAGCCGCTCCGCGATCCGCCGCTGCTCCTCGTCCACGCCTCCCGCGTCCCCGCGCTTCATCGCCGCGATGAGCCGCTCGGCGGTCTCCCAGAGCGTCCGGCCGATCTCGTAAGCCGGGGGCTGTTCCGCGCCGTAGAAGGCGATCGGACCGCCGTCCGAGGCAAGTTGCATGCCGCGCCGGACGGTCGTATACGCCTCCGACAGCTCGTTCATCGCGGCGATTTTGTAGTACGCGCCCGCGTGCAGCCCAAGCTTCGCGTGCTGCCGCACGGCCTTCAGCAGCAGCTCCGTCCAGCCGACGACCCGCTTGCCGCACAGCTGCTCGCGCTCGGCGTCCGCTGCGCCGGGAACGGACGGATCGTCCGCGCCGCCCAGCAAGAGCACGCACCATTCCCCGTCGCGCATCTGAATGACCGAATGCGGCACCTCCTCTCGCCGCAGCGCGTCCCGCAGGATGTTGCAGACGGCGAAATTCCACCGTTTCCGCTCCTTGTCCGGCCAGTCGCGCCAGTCCCGCACGTCCTCCGAGCAGACGTCGATGTCGAGCACGACCAGCGTATACTTCGGCTCGCCGAGCAGCTGCTCCTGACCCGCCAGCAGCCAGTTGTCCGGCGTCGAATCGGTATAATCCATCAGGACGTCGTAGAGGAGCTTCTCGTTGGCCAGGTCCATGATGCGCTCCAGCTTGCGCTGCTCCTCCCGCTCCTGCTGCGCGCGCTTGCGCCGCTCGGACATGACGCGGGCGATGACGCCGGTCAACTCGTCGTACGGGATCGGCTTCAGGATGTAATCCTTGACGCCGTATTGAATGGCCGATCGCGTGTACGCGAAATCCTGATAGCCCGACAACATGATCACGTCGCACGGCAGCCCGCGCTCCCGAATCTGCCGCACGAGCTCAAGCCCGTCCATGACCGGCATCCGGATGTCGCAGAGCACGAGGTCGGCGGGATCCGCCGCCAGCAGCTCCAGCGCTTCGACGCCGTTTCTCGCCGTGCCGGCGATTTCCAGTCCCAGCATGCTCCACGGAATGACCTTCTCCAGGTTGCGCGTGATCGGAGGCTCGTCGTCGACGAGCAGTACTTTGCCGTTCATGTCCTCACCTCTGCTTCGGAATCGTGATCCGGATGACCGTTCCGTGCCCCGGCGCCGAACATAGCCGCAAGCCGTACTTCGGCCCGTAATGGATGCGCAGCCGGTCCGCGACGTTATGCAACCCGAGTCCCCGCCGCTCGCCCTGCTCGGCCGCGTTGGCCCCGGACGCCCGGGTCCGTCCGAAGCCGTTGATCCGCTTGAGCGCCGCTTCGTCCATGCCGATGCCGTTGTCCGTCAGCTCGAAGACGATCGCGTCCGCCCCGGCCTTGGCGGCGATGCGGATCGTGCCCGCGTACGGAAGCCCCTCGAAGCCGTGCTGGATGCTGTTCTCCACGAGCGGCTGCAGCGTCAGCTTCAAAATCGTGCAGTCCAGCGCCTCGTCCGCCGCGTCGAGCTCGTAGCCGAACATGTCCTCGAACCGGTATTTTTGAATCTCCAGGTAGCTGCGGACGTGCTCGACTTCCTCGCGGATCGTGATCGTCTCGGAGTGGTGCATGCTCGTGCGCAGCAGGATGCTGAGCCGGCGGACCATCGCCATGATTTTGCCGCCTTCGTTCTGCGCCGCGAGAGCGTTGATCGACTCCAGCGTATTGAACAGAAAATGCGGTTTGATCTGCGCCTGCATGAGCATCATCTCCGCGCGCTGCTTGCGTTCCTGCTCCTGCCGCACCTCGGTCAGCAGCCGGCCGATCGTTTCGACCATGCTGTTGAAACTGCGCGCGAGCAGCACGGTCTCGTCCTTGCCCTTCGCCGGCACGCGGATGTCCAGCATGCCTTGCTCGACGAGGCGCATTTTGCGGACGACGCGGATGATCGACTTGGCCACTCCGCCGACGAAGAAAATGTTGAACAGGATCGCGAACACGAGGCAGAGCAGCGTGATCCCGCCGATCCACTGCACGAAACGCACGTTCTCGCTCGTCAGCGACTGCCACGATTTCACGGACACGAGCACCCAGCCGCTCCGGTCCAAATCGTACGCGGAGATCAAAGAGTCCTCATGCCCGAACAAGCCTCGGAAGCTCGCGTATCGCGCGGTCGCCGGCAAGTCCAGCTTCGTCTCGGCGTTCACCGGACGGCCCGCGAGCTCGTGGCGGCTGTCCATCAGGACGAGGCCGTCCCGGTCGACGATGAGGTACCGGGTCTGCGTCTGCTGCCCGCCGGTCAGCGTGAAGTCCTGCAGCATGCTGTCGACCTCGTCCGACTTCACCTGCGTGACCATGATGCCGGCGTCGTTCAAGGTATCGGCGTCCTTGACGAGCCGCATCTGCGTGAACAGCGCGGCGCCCGTGCCCGTCAGGTCCTGCTGCTCGTAGGGACCGAGCCAGAGCGGCCGCCCGGCAAGCTTCAGAATCTCGGGGTAGACGGAGTGCCCCTGGAGCCGTTCGTACGGGATCGGCTTGAACGTCGTCGGGTCGTTGCGGTACGAGCGAAACATCGTGCCGTCCCTGCCGTAGAGCACGACCATGCTGAGCGCGGGATTTTGAAACAGGATCTTGCCGAGCGACTTCTCGTACTGGCTGATGGCGATCAGCCGGCTCGCGTCGTTCACGGAATCGCGGGAGCTGCGCAGCGCGTCCTGCACGCTCGGGTTCGTCACGCCGGCGTCCGTCAGTTGGTCCAGCTCCCGGAAAAAATAGCGGATGTTGCCGCCGACCGCCTTCAGCGTGAGTTCCGTCTGTTCGCTGTACTTCTTCTCCAGCAGATGCTCCGAATTAAGGAACGACGCGATGCCGAGCCCGATGAGCGGGACGACGATGAGCGCGATGAAGGCGAGCAGCAGCTTTGGGCGAAGATTCATGGGCGGTGGACTCCTTATCGATGTCGCAGCTTTCGCGGGAACCGGGCAAGTTCGGCCGCGCGGGTGGACGAAGGGAGGGAAGAATCAGCCCTTGACGCTGCCCGCCGTCATCCCGTCGATGATCTGCCGCTGCAGGAACAGGTAGACGGCCAGCACCGGCGCGATGCTGATGATGAAGGCCGCGGACAGGGACGAGAAGTTCGTCCGGTAACCGTCGTTGAACGTCGCCATGCCGGTAGGCAGCGTGCGGAGGGACTCCGTCGTCACGAAAAGCTGGGCGAAAATATATTCGTTCCAATTGCCGATGAACGCCAAAATGAACACCGTCACGAGCGCCGGCGCGGTGACCGGCAGGACGACCCTGGCGAACAGCCCCGCCGCCCCCAGCCCGTCGGCGACGCCCGCTTCCTCGAGCTCGGGCGGGACGGAGCGCATGAAGGCGTGGAGAATGAAAACCGTGATCGGCAGCGCATACGTGCAGTATACCAAAATCAGCGACGGCAGCGTATCGATCAGCCCGAGATCCGTCACGAGCCGGTACAGCGGGATGAACACCGCGCTCGGCGGCACGATCAGCCCCGCCAGCACGAACGCGTACAACCGCGTGCTGAGCCCGCGGTACCGCATCCGCGAAAGCGCGAAGGCGGTCGCCGAGGCGAGCACCAGCGTCAGAAGGCATGCCGAGAGCGTCACGACGAGGCTGTTCAGCGCATAGCGGCCGATATGGGCGGTCTCCCACGCCGCCCTATAGTTGGCGAAGTCGAGCCGCTTCGGCAGCGCCCACGTGTCGACGGTGATTTCCCGGTTCGTCTTGAACGAGGAGAGCAGCAGCCAACCGAGCGGAAACAGCGTGACCGCGACGTAGGCGCAGAGCAGCAGATGCAGCGGAAATTGGCTTCGGCGGAGACGGTCCGCCAGCCGAAAGCCACCGCGCGGCGTGCCCGATCCCGGCCGCGAAACGTTCAAGAAAGCGGCGCGTTTCATTCCTCCCGCACCTCCTCGGACCTGGCGATGCGCTGCAGCATGCCGGTCATGGCCAGCGTGATGACGAACATGGCGACGCCGATGGCGCTGCCGTACCCGAGCTCCAGGGAGCGGAAGCCGACCTTCAGCATGTACGTCGACATGACCTCCGTCGATTGGAACGGTCCGCCGTTCGTCATGATCTGGACGATGTCGAGCACCTTCAGCGTGCCCGAGACGCTGAGCAGCAGCATGACGAACAGGACGGGACGGATGAGCGGCAGCGTGATCAGGCGCGTCTCGCGCCAACCGTTCGCGCCGTCGATCCTGGCGGCGTCGGACACCTCGCCCGGAATGTTCAGAATCGCGGCCAGGCAGAGCACGATGAAAAAGCCGACGTTCTGCCAGGCGTTCGCGATCAGGATGGCGAGCATCGCGAGGCGCGGATCGGCCAGCCATTCCCGGGCCCAGCTCTCCCCGCCGATCAGCCGGAGCGCCTGGTTGATCAGGCCGGAGTCGTAATCGTAGAGCACGCCGAACAGGATCGCGACGATGGCGGTCGAGATGACGACGGGCACGAACACGGCGGACTTGTAAAAGCCGCGCAGGCGCCGGACCTTGCCGATCGCGATCGCCACGGCCAGCACGAGCGGAATGTTGACGGCGAGCGAGAACGCCAGGAAGAGCAGGTTGTTGCCGAACGCTTGGCCGAACGTCGCGTCGCGCAGCAGCCGCTTGAAGTTGCCGAGGCCGATGAACGTCCGCTCGGAGATGCCGTCCCACCGGAACAGGCCGTACGCGAACGACACGATGACCGGATAGACGAAGAACAGCGCGTAAAGCAGCAGGGTCGGAAGCACGAAGGCCGCGTAGGTCCAAGGATTCCGCAGCGTTTTGTTCATGGGGACCTCCTGATCGTGGACTGGTCGAACGGAAAAGAGGGCGCCCGGTTCGGCAGGACGCCCTCCCTGTGTCGCAAGCGACCGCGTTGACGCCAGGCGGGACCGCCGGCGCGGCTATTTCTGCGCGTTCGCCTTCTCCTGGGACGCCTGGATTTCCTTCGCCACGTCCTCCGGTTTCTTCACTTTGCCGATCAGCTCCTGCAGGCCGACGCCGACGTCGGCGCCCACGCTGGGCTGCACGATCGCGTCGAACGCCTTCCAGGAGGACGACGCGCCGGCCATCACCTGCAGCACCTCGGAGATGAGCGGATCGACGCCGGACAGATCGGACAGCTTCATGGACGGCAGCACCTTGTCTTCGAGCAGCGTCCGCTTCTGGACCTCCTCGGTGTAGAAGTCGCGGATGAACGCCTTGACCATCGCTTTCTGGTCGTCCGTCAGGTTGGAAGAAAAGCCGAAGCCGTTGGAATAGCTGGCGTTGATCGACGTCTGGTCGCCTTTGCCGCCCGGAATGGCCGGGAACGAAAAGTAGCCGATATTGCCCTTCAGGTCGCCGGCCTCGTCGCCGGTAAACCGGTTCGCGTCCCACGTGCCCGTGAACACCATCGCGGCGTCGCCCTTCAGGAAGTGCGCCCCTTGCTCCGCGTACGGCAGGCCGAGCGCCCCTTTGGTGAAATAATCGTGGTTCACGAGCTTCGCGTAATCGGCGAAGCCGGCGACGAAGTCGGGGTCGGTCCATTTGGCCGCGCCGGTCACGAGCCCTTCGAACGCCTTGATGCCGACGCGGCGCTCCATGACCGTGTTCCAGAGCATGCCGTTCACCCACGCGTCCTTCGCGGCCAGCGCGAACGGCGTCTTGCCTTTCGCCTTGATCGCATCGGCGAGCGTCAGCAGCTCGTCGAACGTCTTCGGAATGGACAGCCCCATGTCCGCGAACATCTGCTTGTTATAGAAAATGCCTTCGCTGTAGCCGCCGAACGGAAGGCCGTACACCTTGCCGTCGACCGTGAATTCGTCGAGACTCGCGAATTTGTCCTTGATGCCGAGCTCCTCGATGATCGGCGTCAGATCGAGCATCCGGCCCGCCTTCACGTACAGGTTCAGGTCCGCGCCGCCGAACACTTCGAAAATATCCGGCGGGTTGCCCGCCGCCATCTCCGCCTTCAGCTTCTGGTCGCGGTTGACGACCTCGTCGATGCCCTCCAGATTGATTTTCAGGCCCGGATTCTCGTCCATCGTCTTCGCGACGACGTCCTGGAGAATCTTCAGGCGGACCTTGCTCGTTTCTTTGATCTGCGTATGGCGAAGCGAGAGGGTGACGTCCTTGGGCGCCGGGGCGTTCGCGTCGTCCGCGCCGTTCGCGGGCGCGTTCGGCGCCTCGTTCGCCGCGCCGCCGCTGCCGGCGTTCGCGCCGCCATTGCCGTTCGCGCCGTCCGCGCCGTTCGACGAGCCGCAAGCCGAGAGCAGGAGCGCCGCCGACATCAGCGTCACCGCGGCCGCCGTCAAGCCTTTCTTCATGAGAAGACCTCCCCGTATTCGTATGGTTTCCGTGCCTGTCGCCGCTGCTTACACTTGCATTATAAAGCGACCTGGAAAAAGAAAGGAGGTCGAAAATACGACGGGCGCGGGCGACTTTTCGACGGAGCCGCCTGACGAGGGAGAATAATAAACGCCCACAGGACGCGAACATCCTGTGGGCTGCGGGCGATGCGGAGAATCGTATCCCCGCGCCAAGCGAATGCGCGCGGGTCGTCCGTTAGTCCGTTACCAGGCGTACGCGCGCGGCGCTTCGCCGCCCGGGCCCGGAAAAATTTCGTCGATGCGCGCCAGCGTCGCGGCGTCCAGCTCCACGTCGACGACGCGCAGGGAGCGCTCGAACTGCTCCAGCGTGCGCACGCCGATGATCGGCGCGGTCACCGCCGGGTTGGCGAGCAGCCAGGCCAGCGAGACGACGTCCTCGCGTTCGCCGAGCTCGTCGCATAGCGCCGCGTAAGCCGTCAGCTGCGCCGCGTGCTTGTCCGCGCGCGCCTTGTCGCCGCTACGCTTGCCGGCGCCGCCGCGGTTCAGGTTGCCCGCCAGCAGGCCGCCGTCGAGCGGGCTCCACGGAATGACGCCGATGCCGAGCCCTTGCGCCGCCGGCAGCACTTCCAATTCCGGCAAACGGCAGAGCAGGTTATATTTATGTTGTTCCGAGACGAGGCCGAGTATTCCGCGCGCCTTCGCCTCGCCCTGCGCGACGGCCAGGTCCCAGCCCGCGAAGTTGCTGGCGCCGACGTAGCCGATCTTGCCTTGGTTCCGGGCGACCTGGAAGCCGTTCCACAGCTCGTCCCAGCTGACGTTGCGGTCGACGTGGTGCATTTGGTACAGCTCGATGTGGTCCGTCTGCAGCCGCTTCAGGGAGCCTTCGAGATGCCGGCGCAGCTTGTACGCCGACAGGCCGCTCTCCCGATTCGGGCCGTCCGTCTCGTCGTGCATGTCGCCGTGGAACTTCGTCGCGAGCACCGTGCGCTCGCGGCGTCCGCCGCCCTGCGCGAACCAGCGGCCGATGATTTCCTCCGTGCGGCCGGCGTTCTCGCCCCAGCCGTAAATGTTCGCCGTATCGAAGAAATTGATGCCGGCGTCGAGCGCCGCGTCCATGATTTTAAACGCTTCCTTCTCTTCCGTGTCGACGCCGAAATTCATCGTGCCGAGGCACAGACGGCTGACCTTGAGGCCCGAACGTCCCAAATACGTGTACTTCATTCTCCATCGCTCCTTCGCTTGTGTTGATCCGGCCGCGCCGGCGCCGCGCCTCCCGCACGGGGGCCGGCCGTCCGCGCATCCGGACTCTCGAACGGCAATAACGCGCAACAAAAAAATGAGGAAAGGATTCCCTTCCTCATTATAATGAATAACGCGCCGCGATGGGTATGTCATGACGTCTTATTTTTCGGGACGCATGCCGAGCACCGCATCGCGAACGGCTCGGTAAAAGCCCCGCCACTCCGGGGCGGCGCCTTCGGGTCCGATGGCGGAATGTCCGCCCTCGGCTTCTTCCCCGCTTGGCGGCGCCGGACCTCCGGCAGGCTCGCCCGCCGGCGCCCCTGACCCGGCATCTCGTCCCGCTTCCGAGCGGCTTGCCGCACCTCGTCCGTCCGCTTGTTCCTCCGCCATCGCGGTCCCCTCCTTCGCTTCGCTGCGCCGTTCTCGGTCCGGCGCCTCGGGTTTAGCCTTTTAGCCGATGCTTCCGCAGCGAGAACAGCTCCCGCAGCTCGTCGGTCGACAGCTCCGTGATCCAATTCTCGGAGCCGCTGACGACCTGCTCGTTCAGCAGCTGCTTGCGCGCGATCATGTCGTCGATCCGCTCCTCCAGCGTGCCGAGCGTCACGTACTTGTGCACCTGCACGTTGCGGCGCTGGCCGATCCGGAACGCCCGGTCGGTCGCCTGGTTCTCGACGGCGGGATTCCACCACCGGTCGAAATGAATGACGTGGTTGGCCGCGGTCAGGTTGAGTCCCGTGCCCCCCGCCTTCAGCGAGAGCACGAACGCGCAGCCCGGCTCGGCTTCGTTCTGGAACGTCTCGATCATCGCGTCGCGCTCCACCTTCGGCACGGCGCCGTACAGATACGGGGTCGGCAGGCCGAGCCGCTCCTCCAACAGCCGCTTCAGCGTCGCCCCCATCTCCACGTACTGCGTGAAGATCAGGCAGCGCTCGCCTTCCGCCGCGATCTCCTCCGCCATCTCGAGCAGACGCAGCAGCTTGTTGGAGCGCTCCGGATCCCACGCCCCGGAAGAGACGCGGTCCTCCTTCAGCAGCAGGCTCGGATGGTCGCACACCTGCTTCAGCCGCGTCAGCGTGGACAGGATCAGCCCGCGCCGCTGCAGGCCGCCCGCCTTCTCCAGGCCGTTCATCAGCTCGGACACGACGTTCTCGTAGATCGCGCCCTGCTCGACGGTGAGCGACAGGTACGTGTTCATCTCGTTCTTCTCCGGCAGCGACAGCTGGATGGCCGGGTCCTTCTTCAGGCGCCGCAGCATGAACGGCTTTACCCAGCGCTGCAGCTCCGCGATCCGTTCCTCGTCCCGGTCCTTCTCGATCGGGAGGACGACCGCCTGGCGGAATTCGTTCAGGCTGCCGAGGTAGCCCGGATTCGTGAAATCGTACAGCGACCACAGCTCCGTCAACCGGTTCTCCATCGGCGTGCCCGTCAAAGCGATGCGGTGGTTCGCCGGCAGGCGCCGGATGGCCGAGGACTGCTTCGTGTAATAGTTCTTGATGTTCTGCGCCTCGTCCAGGCAGACGACGTCCCAGCCGACGCCCGTCAGCTCCGGCTCGTCGATCGGCGCCAGCGTATAGGACGTGACGACGAGGTCCGCCTCCGCGGCCGCCTCCGCGAACTCCTCGCCGCGCAGCCGCTTCGGCCCGTAATGGACGAGCACGCGGATGCCCGGCGCGAAGCGCTCCAGCTCCTTCTCCCAGTTGCCGATAACCGACGTCGGGCAGATAAGGAGCGACGGGCCGAGGCCGCTCGTCTCCATGACATGCTGCAAGTACGCGGTGAACTGGATCGTTTTGCCGAGGCCCATGTCGTCGGACAGGCAGGCGCCGAGGCCGAAGCGCCGCAGAAACGCCAGCCAAGACACGCCCTGCAGCTGGTACGGCCGCAGCTCGCCCTGGAAGGCCTTCGGCTTCTCGACGAGCGGCAGCTCGCTGGATTCGTTCAGCTTCGCGATCCAGGCGGCCAGATGCTCGTTCAGCTCGACCTCCGCGGTGAGCGCCTCGCCGATTTCGCTCTCCGGCTCGAGCTCCGTCTCCCCGCGCAGGTGCATCTCGAAGACGTCGCGCATCGTGAAGCCCTTCTTCGCGCCGTTCTTCTTCAGCCAGCGGCGCAGCCGCTCCATGTCGCCGGGATCGAGATGGACCCACTCCCCGCCGACCTGCAGCAGCCGCTTGTTCTGGGCCGCGAGCTGCAAGAATTCCGCCTCGCTCATGTCAACGTCGCCGACCGCGAGCTTCCAGTCGAAGTCGACGATCTGCTGCAGGCCGAACATCGACTGGTCCGACGAGCCGACGGACGACTTGACCTTCGCCTTCAGCTTCAGCTTCCGGCTGCGGGCGGCTTCCCACCAACCCGGCAGCAGCACGGAGCAGCCCGCCGCCAGCAGCTTGACGCTCTCGCGCTCGAGAAACTGCCACGCCTCCTCGTCCGTGAGCTCCGCCGCGCCGACGCGCTCTCCGGACGCGTCTTCTTCGGCGTTCGCGCCGTCGCCGAACCGCCTCCAGTCCGCCAGCGCGGCCGCCCACTTGGCTTCCTCGCGCTCGAGCCGCGCGGCGACGTGGGGCTGCCATTCCGCCGGCAGATCGGCCGGCAGCGCGATGCGCGCCGGACCGGCGTCCGCGCCGCGGGCGGCGGCGTCTCCCGCGGACGGCTCCAGCGTGAACCACGCCCCGCCGTTCGCCCGGTCCTGCAGCGCCGGCCGCAGCCGCCAGCCGCGGCCCACGCCCGGCTCCAGCAGCTGCAGGGCGATCCGGAACGGCACGTGGTCCCGCTTCATGCCGATCGAGACGAGCCAATCGTCCTCGTCCGCCGCCTTCATCGCGAGCGCGCTTTCGCCCGCGGCCGCGGCGGCGCCGCGCCACGCCTGCTCCGCCGCCGGGTTCGTCGCGATCAGCTCCTCGACGGTCCCGTCGAGCCAGCCCTGCACGGCGCCGAGATCGCCGTTCGCCTCGAGCCGCGGCACGAGCGCCCGCCAGGCTGCCAGCGCATCGGCCTCGCGCTGCGGCACGTCGAGGCGCCATGCCCGGGCCTCGGGCCGCCAGCGCGACCAATCCGGCGTGTACCAGCCGTTCAGCAGCGCCTGCCGCAGCAGCCCCGCCAGCTCGGACAGCGCGGCGACGCGCGCCGTCCATTCCACGCGCAGCAGCTTGACGGGCTCCGGCGCCGACAGGTAATCCAGGGCGACGGCGGGCGTCAGCAGCATCTCCGTCCGTTTCAGCCGCTCGTTGTTCGTCTCCTCGATTTCCGCGCCGTACCAGGACGCCTCGTGCCAGGCGAACAGCAGCCGCCGCAGCCGGATCGTCAATCCGGCGGCATGCGCGGCCGCGAGCACGACGCCCTCCCCGTTCTTCCAAAATCCGTCCACTACAATCGTTTCCGCGCCCGTGAATCCTCTCATGTGACGATCTTTCCCCTCCACAGCTCTTCCTGCAGCGCCCGCAGCCGCTGGTGCTTCCGCACGATCCCGTCCACGAAGCGGCTCCAGGCTTCGCCCTGCTGCTCCGCTTTATACAGCTTCTCCAGCCGCTTCATTAATTTGACCGCCTGCCGGTAGCCTTGGCGGTTGCGGGAACGGATCGCCCCGTCGATCGCCTGGTGGTACAGCGGATACAGCACGCGCGGCGCCGCCTTGCCGATCTCCCGGACGAGCTGGACGTCGATCTCGTCGGGCTCGATGCCGAACAGCAGCTGCAGGTCCGCCCACTTCTCGTACTGCCGCTGGTCGAGCCAGTGCTCCGTCAGCGCCGAATACGAGTACGGCAGGAACGACACCAGGTGCCCCTGCCAGCTCGGATTGTCCGGCTGCTGCCGGTCCGCGAGCCGGCACATCGTCAGGAACGGCCCGAACGCCTTGGACTTGCGGTCGACCGACAGCCCGCCGTACAGATAGCCCATCCAGGCTTCCAGCTTGGGCCAGTTCCGCTCCTCCAGCCGCTGCAGGGCGCAGTCCGACGCGAGCAGCGCCGTGCGGTTGAACGCGGTCTTGCCGAGCAGCGCCATGGCGTCGTCGTCCCGCTGGTCCGCGAAGGCCAGGAACGCCAGCGCCATCGGCACGAAGAACAAGCCGCGCTCCTCCTTGGTCCGGTCGAGCTCGGCGCGCAGCAGCGCTTCTTCCTTGGCCGCCCAGCCGGCGTCGCCGATCAGCCGCGACCAGAGCGCGAAATAGAGCGTCTCCCACCGGTGCAGCTGCTGCTCGCGATCCATGTCCCGGGCGTGGAAGAACGCCAGCAGGCCGTTCACGGCCGCGCGCTCCTCCGGCGTCAGCGCCGCCGGGTCGAGTTCGGCCGCGAGCTCCTGGTACTGGTTGATCCACGGCTCCGTCATGCGGGCGAACGCCATCTCGTAATAGTAGCGGCTGTAGCTGTCCGTATGGCCGTACGCCCGCTCGGCTTGTTCCAGCACGAAGACGATGCCGTGCATCCAGTGCAGGCGGCGCAAGCCTTCGTTCCATAGCTTGGAGGCCGCCTTGATCGCGGTCAGCACGGACTGAAGCGGATGAAGCGAGTGCCGGCACTGCCGCCACGTCTCGCCGTGCCGAGCCTCCATGTCGTCCAGCCACCGGTCCGGCGCATGCTCGAGCGACGACGGGTCCGCCGCCGGCCGCTCCGCCGCGCCCGGTTCGGGCGCGAGGCCGTTCAGCATCCGGTTGTGCAGCTCGTCGGGGCTTTCGCCGACCGACGCGTAATACGCGTAGAAGACGGCCGCCATATGCTTGCAGCTGCCGCGAACCGGACAGGTGCACGTGCTGAACGCGAAGTCGTCGCTGTCCAGCGTGACGGCGTAGATCGCCGTGCCTTTCACGACGCCGTAGACGGAGAAGCCCTCCATCGCTTGGACGGAGAGCACCTTCTCCCGGCGGTAATAGTCAAATCCCTTCTCCAGCACGTCGAGCGGGATGCCGCTTGCGATCGCGGCCTCCAGCGCCCGAAGCCGCCCGTCCTCCAGCTGAAAAAACGTGCTCATGGCGACCCTCCGTTCGTGTATGCCCATTCCCGCCATTATACCACATTCGCCGGCGAATAAAGCGAGCAAGCGCGAAGTTGCCGCACGGCGGCCCGCAAAAAAACAAAAAAGACCCGCCGGAGGACTTGGCGCGAAGCGTCCTCCCTCGAGTCGAGCGTTCCCGCGAACGCGAATGGCGCGAAGGGCTTTCATTGCGTCTAACCGGATCATCGGTGCAGGCTCAGTAGCCGCTGCCGATGCCTTGATAGTAATAGCCGATGCGGCGCATCCGCTCCGCGTCCAGCATATTGCGACCGTCGAAGAAATTGGGTTGTCCGAGCAGCCGCTTCGCTTCCTCCCAATCGATGCGCCCGAACGCGGGCCATTCCGTGCACAGCATGACCGCGTCCGCGTCCCGCAGCGCGTCCTCGGCTTCCTCGCAGACCGCGACCGCCCGGTAGTCGGCCCCGCCCGGCAAGGACGCGACGGGATCGTACAGCCGCACGGCGGCTCCTTCGCGGAGCAGGCGGTCGATGATCCGCAGCGCCGGCGCTTCCCGGATATCGTCCGTGTCCGGTTTGAACGCGAGCCCGAGCACCGCGACGGTCCGTCCCGCGAAGCCGCCGAGCCGGAGTCTCGCCTTGTCCAACAGGTAGGCGGACTGCGTCCGGTTCACGTCCATCACCTGCTCTAGAATGCGCAGGTCCGCGTCGTGCTTGCGCGCCGCGCCGACCAGTTCCGAGACGTCCTTCGGAAAGCACGAGCCGCCGTAGCCAAGGCCGGCCTGCAGGAAGCTCGGGCCGATCCGGGGATCGAGCCCCATGCCCTCGGCCACCTCGCTTACGTTGACTTCCAGCTTGTCGCACAGCTTGGCAAGCTCGTTCATGAACGAAATCTTCGTCGCGAGAAACGAATTGGACGCATACTTGATCAGCTCCGCCGTGCGCGGCGTGGTGACCAGCCGCGGGCAGGCGAACGAGACGTACAGACTCTTCAGCCGCTCCGCCGCCCGCCGCCCGTCGGCGCCGATGACGATGCGGTCCGGCCGGAGCGCGTCCTCGACGGCCTTGCCTTCCCGCAGAAACTCCGGGTTGGACGCGACGTCGAACGGAAGGGGCGCCGGCTGCGCCTGCGCGATCCAAGCCTTGATTCGTTCCTGCGTGCCGACGGGGACGGTGCTCTTGGTCACGACGAGCTTGTAGCCGTCCATATGGCGCGCGATATCCTCGGCA
Source organism: Paenibacillus sp. UNC496MF (assembly GCF_900113915.1). NCBI lineage: Bacteria > Bacillati > Bacillota > Bacilli > Caryophanales > Paenibacillaceae > Paenibacillus > Paenibacillus sp. UNC496MF. The sequence goes on along the minus strand of NZ_FORE01000008.1, from coordinate 413,410 downwards.
GCCTGCCGCACGTAACGCAGATCCGCGCCGCCGTCCGTCCCGGACGGCGTGCCGACGCAGATGAAGACGACGTCGTGTCCGGCGATCGCGGCAGCCTTGTCCGTCGTGAATTGCAGCCTTCCGCTCCGCACGTGCTTGGCGATCAGCTCCTCGAGGCCGGGTTCGTGAAAATGCAGGCGCCCTTCCTTCAGCCGTTCGATTTTGCCGGCGTCGACGTCGAGGCCGGTCACCTGCCAGCCCGTTTCGGCGAACACCATGGCGGTCGTGGCGCCGACGTAACCCGTGCCTACGATCAAGATTTTCAAGGTTCTTCCACTCCTTTATGCTCGGGCACCCCTGCGAGGACGGCGCGGTCGCCGACGATGACGTTCTTCATCGGGAACGGCACGTCCTTCGCATGCACCCCGTTCAAAATGATGCTGTTCTCGATGCTGCAGTTGTCGAGCGTCGAGCCCGCGCCGATCGAGACGTACGGGCCGATCCGGCAATCCTTCAGCACGCAGTCCTTGCCGATCGCCACCGGTTCGACGATCGTGCAGCCCTCCAGCCGGGCGCTGCCGTGAATCCGGCTCGCGGTCGCCTCCGCGGCGAGCAGCTTGCGGTTGGCCCGCAGCCACCGGTCCGTCGTGCCGACGTCGATGTTCAGCTGATCCGTGACGCGGTACGTCACGGCGTAGCCCCAGTCGATCAGCCGCTGGATCGCGTCCGTGATCTCGTACTCGCCGCGCTTGGAAGGCCGGATGTCGCCGGCCGCGACGAAAATCTCCTTCGTGAACGCGTACGCGCCGAGTACCGCCAGATTGGACTTCGGCTCCTGCGGCTTTTCTTCCAGGCCGACGATGCGTCTATCGCGAATATCCGCGATGCCGTAATCCTGGGGCACCTCGACCTCCGCGAGCAGCAGCGACGCCTGCGCGGCGCCGGATTCGATATCGTCCTTGAGCGCGGCCAGCGAAGCCGAGATCAAGTTGTCGCCGAGCAGCAGCATGAACGGCTGCCCCCCGATGTAGGGTTCCGCCTGTTTCAGCGCATGCGCGATGCCCTTGGCCTCGCGCTGGTAAATATACGTGATCGCGGCGCCGAGCGCCTCTCCCTCGCCGAGCTGTTCGCGAATGCCCGCTTCCTGGGACGGATGCACGACGATGCCGATCTCGCCGATGCCGATCTCCGTCAGCTTGACGATCGCCAGCTGCAGCAGCGGCGTGTTCGCCACGGGGATCAGCGTCTTCGGCCGGCTATAGGTAAACGGATAGAGACGGCTTCCTTTGCCCGCACAGAGAATCAATCCCTTCAAAACCTTTCACTCCCCTCTTCCATCGCTTGCTATATTCTATGAAAACTGCTTTCAATCGGTATAGGCCAACTCTTCGCGCAGCCGATAATGCCGCCGAATTTGATGAATGCGCCGTGCCCCGCTCGGAAGTCCGCTCATATCCTACAGTGAATGCCCATGGCAGACATCGACCTAAGGAGCTGAGGGACACATGAGAATTGCGCAAATTTCGACGAACACGATACCTGTCCCGCCGAAGGATTACGGAGGTACGCAGCGCGACGTGCATTATTTGACGGAGGAGCTGGTCAGACGGGGGCACGAGGTGTTCCTGTTCGCCAAGAAGGGCTCGACGTCGAACGCGACCCAAACGTTCGAATACGAATCGAACGATCAGACCGCGCAGCTGGATTTCATCATCAAGAACATGCCGCCGGACATCGACATCATCCACGACCATTACGGCATCGTCGCCAAGGCGAATCCGCCGATCCCGACCATCTGCCAGTCCCATTCCAAGCGAATCAAGTCAAGCGTGCAGATCCGGGTCTACGTGAGCAAATTCATTTTAAGGAAGTACGGCAGAGGGAAGGGCTACGCCGTCTACAACGGCATGAGCATGGACGATTACACGTTCAAGAAGAAGAAGCAACAATACTTGCTCTTCCTCGGGCGGTTGATCAAGGAGAAAGGCGTTCACCTGGCCATCAAGGTGGCCAAGAAGACGGGCCGCAAGCTCATCATCGCCGGCACGCTGAACGACAGGAAGTACTACAACGCCAAGATCAAGCCGCATCTGGGCAAAAAAATCCGCTACGTCGGCGCCGTCGGCGGCGACCGCAAGCGCGCGCTGCTGGCTAACGCGCACTGCGTCCTGTTCACCTCGACCTGGGATGAGCCGTTCGGGCTCGTCCTCGTCGAAGCGATGGCGAGCGGCACGCCCGTGCTCGGCTTCCGCCGCGGCGCCGTCCCCGAGGTGCTGCGCGGCGTGCCGCGGCTCGTGTGCGACACGACGGCCGGCATGGCGGCGAAGGTCCGCAACCGCAAGCGGCTGCCCAGCGCCCGCGCGCTTCGGCGGTACGCCCGGACCCGCTACTCGGACCGCAACATGACGGACGCGTTCCTGAAGCTGTATCGCCGGGTCATCGACAAGAAGCTGTACAAGATCAAGCAAAACACGCTATGGAACCGGCGCAAATCGAAGCTTCAATCTATGTCGAACGGAGATGAGGATTAGATGGTTACCGTGATCGCGTGCACGATGAGATCCGCCTTCATCGACAACGTGTTCGAGAATTACGACCGCCAGCTCTGGAAGAACAAGAAAATGATCATCGTCCTGAACAACGACAGCATGGACATCGAGGTCTACAAGGAGCGGGCGAGCCAATACCCCGAAGGCGAAGTCACCGTGTACCAGCTTCCCCAGCAGTACCGGCTCGGCAGGTGCTTGAACTATGCCATCAATAAAGCGGACAACGGCCTCATCGCCAAGTTCGACGACGACGATTACTACGGCCCCAAGTTTCTGCGGGAAGCCGCGCGCGCGATCAAGCACGGCCGGGCGGCCATCGTCGGCAAGCACACCGCCTACCTCTACTTCAACGCCAAGAAGACGCTGATGGTGTTCCGCCGGGGAGGCGAGTGGAAGTACAAGCGCAACGTCAAAGGCGGCACGCTCGTGTTTCGCAAATCGGTCTGGCGCCGGGTCAAATTCCCCGCCTACCGGAAGGTCGGCACGGATTCCAGCTGGCTCTCGCGCTGCGTCAGCCGGGGCTACCGCGTCTTCTCCGTCTCCAAGCGGCACTATGTCTGCGTCCGCCGGAAAAACTGGAACAGCCATACGCAGAAAAAGAGCACGCGCCGGTACATGCGGCACTGCAGGTTCCTGCGCCGGACGACGAATTTCCGCCGGTACGTCAATTAACGCCGGGAGGCGAGAGAACGCGCGCAAGGTCAACCGCCGGCCGGTTGACCTTGATTCGTCCATGAGGAGGCGAAGCTATGGCCGCGAACCGGACCGCGGGGGTTACGATCGTGACCTCCACCATTCGGACGAAGCACATGCAGGATATTTTCGATAACTTCGAACGCCAGCTCTGGCCCGTCAAAGAGCTGATCGTCATCGTCAACGACAACGGCATCGCTTTGCGCCCCTACAAGGAGCTGGCCGCCCGCTACGGCGGCGTCCGCGTGTTCCGCGTCGACGGGAGCCGCAACCTCGGCGCCTGCTTGAATTACGCGGTCGCCCGCGCCCGCTACCCCTATGTCGCCAAGTTCGACGACGACGATTACTACGCGCCCCGTTACCTGGACGAAGCCATGCTGTTGTTCGCCAAGAAGAAGGCGGACGTCGTCGGCAAGCGCTCCTGCTACTTTTTCTTCCCGCACCGCTCCTTGCTGCTGCTGCGCCGAACGACCGTCAAGCCGTACGGCCGGTGCAGGCGCATCGCCGGCGCCACCATCATGTTCCGGAAGCGGGTGTTCAAGAAGGTCGCCTTCTCGGCGAAGGTCGCCGCGGGATCGGACGTCCGCTTCGTCAACGCCTGCCTGAGGAACGGCTACAAGGTGTTCACGAGCTCCTCCTACAACTTCGCCGCGTACCGCCGCCCCAACCGGAAATCGCATACGTGGCAGGTATCGGAGCAGCGCCTGCTCGCCTCCAAAGGCGCGAAAATCGTCCGCACCGCCGATTTCAAGCCCTACGTGGAGCGGTCGCTCGACCAGCTGCCGCTGCCGGAGGCGCTTCGTCCGGACGACGCGGGGCAAGCGGGCGGCGCGCAGGCTTGGAGCGGTCCGGCCGGTGCCGGCCTGGCGTATGGCGGCGGCGCACGGAACGGCTTCGCGAACGGCTTGCCGAACGGCGCGGGGAAGAGCGCGGCGGGCGGCGCGGGGAACGGCGCGGGGAATGACCAAGCGAAGGGCGTGCTTGCCCCTTTCGGCCGTGCGCTGTCTATGCGGCGGCGTCCTTGACGCCCCGGACGGCCGTTACCGCTTGGCGTTTGCCCGGGCGTACCGCATGATCTTCCGGAATACCCGCGGATCGGGATGCTTCCTGAAGATGTAAGGATCCGGCGCCGTGTTGACTTCCAGGATGTACGGACGCAGCGCGCGGTCGAGCGCGATATCGAGGCCGATCACGCTGACGCCCGGGAACGCCCGCTGCATGGCCGCTCCCGCCTGCGCGCCCAGCTTCGCCAGCGCCTGCAGCTTCGCGGCCGGCTGCGCCGCATGCGCGCGCAGCAGCGTTTCCGCGGTTACGATTTTGCCGCCGCCGTGGAAGTTGGTCACGATCTTGTTTTTGGCGGCAACCCTGCCGATGATGCCCGTCGTCTCCCACTTCTTCGAAGGACTCAGCTGCGCCATGACCCGCAGATCGAACTTGCGTCCGCCGTATTCGAGGAGGTGAATGCCCTTCTGAACGAGATACCGCCTGCCGCGGGTTCTCGCCTTGAGCGAGCCGTACAGCGCGCCGAACCGAGCGAATCTCCGAATCCGCTTGCCGGCCTGGTAGCGGTAGCCGTCGCCGGCGCTTTCGACCCGCATCACGCCATTGCCGTGCATGCCGCGGTCCGGCTTCACGTACACCATCCCGTAGCGGTTCAACCGGTCCTGCAGGGCGGCCGCCGTCATCTTCGCCGTATCCGGCACGTGTTCGGCCAGCGGCGCGCTGCCCAGCAGCACGGCCGTCTTTCTCCATTTGCTTGCTACATAACGCGGCATACGATTCTCCTTTGCGTTCGAATTCGATTCTCCGAATTGCCCGATACACCCTTACACCCTATTCATGACTCTCGCGCTTGTTGCTAGGCGGCTGCCGGCGGCAGATAGATGTACTAGAAGACGTTCGTACGGCCGGCAAGGCGGACGGGCCGGATCGCAAAAGGCGCGACGTTCGCCGGAACCGGACCTAAAAAAGAAGCGGCCCGGCGGCCATTCGCGATGGCTGCCGGGCTGCTCCCGGGTAAAACGCACGTATGAGTCCAAGCTCCCCGCGGCCGTCTAACGGCGGATCAGGACGGAATTTTAATGATGAACGTCACGGTATCCGGCTCGTCGAGCGCCAGGGCGATATCGCCCTTGTACTTGTCGACGAGCGACTTCACGATGTGCAGGCCCAGGCCGGAATGGCCTCCCCCCTTGGACGTGTAGCCCGCCTTGAAGAGCGGCTTGTCCCGCAGCTCCCCGGCATGGAGGCACGTATTGCTGATCTCGCATTGGAAGTACCCGTCGCGCTGGCTTCCCGAGACCCGGACGACGCGGCTGCCTTCCCCGTACTTCATGACTTCGTCGAACGCGTTGTCGATGAGATTGCCGAACAAGCGCGTCAGATCGAGCGATTTCATGCCCAGCCCCAGCTGCTTCATATCGCCGAACTCCGTCGCGAAATCGATCTTGAGCATGTCCGCCTGCAGCATCTTGGAACGGACGAGCGCCGCGATCGCGGGATTGCCGATGTTGATGATGTCGTTCATCTGATGGATCTCGCCCGTCAGCTCCGCGGTGTACGCCCGCAGCTCCGCCGTCTTCCCGAGCTCCGCGAGCGAGCGGATCGTCTGCACGTGATTCATGAAGTCGTGGCGCTGAGAACGGATCGACTGGAACATCCCGTTGATCTCGTCCAGGTACGTCTCCTGCGCCCGGCGCGCCAGCTTGTCCTGCGACTTCCGGTACGCCGTGACGGCGCCGTACAAGAGCGCCAGGCTGACCGCCGACGCGCAGGCCATGATGATGCCGATGTTCCGGAACTGCTTGTCCAGCGTGTCTTGAATCGTGCCGTAATCCGCCACGAGCGACAGCACGTACCGCGGGATCGGCTTCCCGTCGCCGTCGAGCATGCTGGCCACCTTCGTGTCCACGTCCACCGGGATGAACAGCTTGATGACGCGCTCGCCCCCGACGGTCGCGTCCTGGTACACCTTGGCGTCCTTCTCGTTCGCGGTCTTCACGTTCGCGGCGTCGCGCTTGTCCTTGAGCGTGTACGCGCCTTCGATAATCGGATTTTGCGTCCGGTGGTCCAGCTTCTCCCCGTTGTCCGTGACGGTCTGGTTCTTGCCGTCCGGAAACGTCGCCGGATTGATGACCGCGATCTCCTTCAGCCACGAATTGGCTTCCAGCGTGTCCGCGATCAGCTTGCCGACGCCCGTCGCGGTGTCGTAGCCGAGCTGCCGGCTCTGGTAGCTGATGTACGGGTCCGTCATATAGTTCGTGGAGCCGTCGAAGTAGTAGCCCCATTTATGTATTTGGTCGGTGGACGTCGTCGAGAACTCGAACGGGCCGGTCCAGAAGTTCGTCAGCGTCTGTCCCCAGCCGATCGTCACGTTCTTGTCGTCGAACAGCTGGTTGAACGCCTTGTACCACGGATCCCAGCCGTCGGTCTCGTAGCCCGGCTCCTTCGGATCCGAGGACTTATAGAGCACGATGTTGTCGGCCGTCCGCTTCAGCAGGGTGATGTCGACCAGGTCGAGCTTCTTCGCCAGCTCCGCGAGCTGGTCGTTCGAGACCTTCTCGACGTCGGGATCGAGCGCGTACTGCGTCGCGATGGAGGCGGCCCGCAGTTCCCGGCCGATCTCCGCCTGGTACAGTTCCGCGCCGTTGCGGGACGTCTCGATCGAGATGCCGATCTGCTTCGCGACGGAATCGAGTTCATGCTGCAGCCCGTCTTCCAGCGATTGTTTCGTCGTGAAATAATACACGGTGTTGTTCGCGCCGAGCAGCACCACGATCATGATGATTACCAATAGCCAAGCATTACGACGCATTCCCCGTACTCTCCGATCAAAACCTGTATTTTCTGCGGCGTCGCGGATGAGCGCGATGGTGCCAGGCGCTTCCCATTATGACGGATTTCGAACAGAGTGACAATATGAGAAATAAACTTGCCTGGAATAATGATGCACTGCGCGCATATTTTTCCGAAGCGATGAAAGATTCCGATCAAACGCTCGCGCGCACGATTAGCCGCGCATGCGCTTGAACCACGCGAGCACCGCCCACCTTCGCTCCTGGCGCTTCTTGTAGCGGGGCAGCGAACGGTAAATCGCGCCGCATTCGGCGAGCATCCGCTTCGCCTCGTCCTTCCGGCCGAGCTCCGCGTAGAGGCCCGCGAGCCGGTAATACGCCTCGATGGAAGACGAATGGATGCCGCGGAATTCCTGCAGGCAGCCGATCGCCTTCTGCGGATCCTTCTTCGCGTACAGGGACGCGAGCCGCAGGTACGGCGCCCCGTACTTTACCCGCGGGTTGATGGACAGCGCGTTGCGCAAGGCCGCTTCGGCCGCGTCCGTCTCGCCCAGCGGCGCGAGGCTGGCGCCGAGATCGTCCCAAAATTCCGCGGAGTTGTCCAGCGGATCCTGCAGCGGCATGAGCCAGGACTTCGCTTCCGCGAACCGCTTCCGTTCGACGAGAAGCCGCGCCAGCTCGTGCTTGGCGGGAATGTCGTTCGGGTTCATCGCGATCTGCTGCCGCAACCGGCGGATCGTCCCGAAACGGCGGAGCGGCCGTACGATGCTCGGCGTCAGGCCGAGGAACCGGCGCTCGACCGCGTACAGCACGACCAGCAAGACGATGATTCCCAGGAACGGAATCCCGAGCAATCGCGCTAAAAATAAGATCAACAATACTTTGACCATGTGCCACCTGCCGCAATAAAGAATGGTAAACCTGCCATAATTGTACACGATAAGCCCGGTCCCGGATAGCGCCTTTGCGGTCTTGCGCGCCGCCCCGCCGGGCCGTACACTGGAAGCAAGCAACGGCAATCATTCCGAAAGAAGGCGATCTCGATGCTGGACGAACTGCGCGCCAAGCTCCCGGGCTGGGTGGAGGCAAGCCGGGCGAAAGCCCGCGAGGGAGACGTGGCTTCTTATATACCGGAGCTCGCCAAAGCGCCGCGGGAAGCGCTCGGCGTTACGGTCATGGCGGCCGACGGCCAGACCGTCTCCGCGGGCGATGCGGAGCTGCGCTTTACGATGCAGAGCATCTCGAAGGTATTCACGCTGCTGCTCGCGCTCATGGACAACGGCGAGGAAGGCGTGTTCGCGAAGGTCGGCAAGGAGCCGACGGGCGACGATTTCAATTCCATGCTGAAGCTGGAACTCGTGGAGCCGGGCAAGCCGTTCAACCCGCTGATCAACGCCGGCGCCATCGCGGTCACCTCCCTCATCCGCGGCGATACGCCCGCGGCCAAGACGGCGCGCATCCTTGCCTTCTTCGGCGAGGCAGCCGGGGGCGCGCGCCTGGACGTCAACCTCGACGTGTACCGCTCGGAATCCGCGACGGCCCACCGCAACCGGTCGCTGGCGTATTTTCTGAAGGACAACGAGGTGCTCGGCGACGATGTCGACGTCGAGGACGTGCTCGGCGCGTACTTCCGCCACTGCGCGGTCGAGGTCGACTGCGGGCAGCTCGCGCGGATGGCGCTCGTGCTCGCGCTCGGCGGGATCGACCCCGTCAGCGGACGGCGGCTCGTGCCGCGCCGGTACGTGCAGATCGCCAAAGCGTTCATGCTCATGTGCGGCATGTACAACGCCTCCGGGGAGTTCGCGATCCAGGTCGGCATACCGGCCAAGAGCGGCGTGTCCGGCGGCATTCTCGCGCTCGTGCCCGGACGCTTCGGCATCGGCGTCGTCGGTCCCGCGCTCGGCGCGAAGGGCAACAGCACGGCCGGCGTCCATCTGCTCGAGACGATGGCCGCGGAGCTGGATTGGTCGATGTTCTAAAGCGGCCCCTACGTATGCGCAAGGCCGCCGGCTCCGGAGCACGGGCAAGGCAAGGACGGAGGGCAAGGACGGAGGGCAAGGACGGAGGACAAGAACGGGAGACAAGGACGGAGGACAAGAACGGGAGACAAGGACGGGAGACAAACAAAAAGCCGTGCGGGCATGGAGCCTGCACGGCTTTGTTCGTTGCGCCGGTTAACCGACGTGCATCATCATTTCCGGCTGCGCGCCCTCTTGGCCTTCGACCTTCGCCGGACGGCGAAGCATCAGGCCGAGCACGGCGCCGAACACCGCGATGAACGTCAGCACGAGGAACGTGTCGCCGAACGACTGCGAGTAGGCGTCGAGCTGGCTCTTCGCCGCCGCGGCGTGCACTTCCATCCGCTTCGCGAGAATCGTGGACAGGCCCGCGACCGCGAACGAGGTCATGACCTGCTGCGCCGCGTTCGTCAGCGACGTCACCCGGCCGACGAGCTCGCGCGGCGCCGACTGCATCAGATGCGTGTTCAGCGGCATCATGGACAGTCCCATGCCCGCGCCGAGCAGGGCGAGCGGCCCCATGATCATCATCATGCTTGATTCCGCGTCGACGCGGGACAGGATGAACGCCGCCACCGTGACGAGCAGCATGCCGACGAAGACGAGCGGACGCGCGCCGATCTTATCGAACAGCTTGCCGCCGATCGGCATGAACACGCCGGCCGCGATCGCCTGCGGCAGCATGATGAGACCCGTGTCGAGCGCGCCTTTGCCATGGGCGTTCTGCAGGAACACCGGCACGAGGAACATCGTGCCGAACAAGGCGATTTGCGAGATCCACTGCACGATGATGCCGCGCGAGAAATCCGAGGAACGGAACACGCGAAGCTCCAGCAGCGGCTCCTTGCGCGACAGCTCGGCGATCACGAACAGGATGAGCGCGACGGCGCCGACGATGATGCCCGTGAGCGTCTTCGCGGAATCCCAGCCGTTCGCGCCTTCGCTAACGCCGTACGACAGGCCGGCGAACGCGAGCGGCGCCAGGACGAAGCCGAAGCGGTCGAGCGCGGCGACTTCCTTGCGCTCGATGCGCGGCAGCGTGCGGATGCCGAGCAGGATGCCGACGATGCCGATCGGGATGTTGATCAGGAACAGCCATTTCCAGCTGACGGATTCGATCAGCCAGCCCGCGAGCACCGGACCGAGCGCCGGCGCGAGCAGGATCGGAATGCCCATCATGCCCATGACCTGGCCGACCTTCTCGGGCGGGCTCAGGCGGTACGTGAAGGCCATCGCGATCGGAAGCACCATGCCCCCGCCGAGGCCTTGCAGCACGCGGAACGTGATCAGCATCTCGACCGAAGTGGACAGGGCGCACAAGAGCGAGCCCAACGTGAACAGAAAGACGGAAATCAAAAAGACCTTCTTGGCGCCGAACCGGTCGGACAACCAGCCCGAAAGCGGGATCGCGGCGGCTTGCGCGAGCGCGTAGCCCGTAACCGTCCAGCCGACGATCTGGAACGTGGAGTCGAACTCCTTGATGAAGCCCGGAATGGCGACGTTGACCGCCGTACCGTCCAAGACGACCATGAAAATGCCGATGATGATGGCTGCGAGCGGGGCCAATATTTTCTTGATGGAAAACGGCTCCTCCATGCTTGCAGCGGATGTTGCTTGTGCCGACATGCATACCCTCCTACCCGAATCGTTGATTCCGCTATCGGCGCCGCTTCCTGCCGCTCATTGACCCTACATCGAAGGTAAGGTTAAAATGATAGCAGCGCGGGTCATTCGTCGCCGTGCGGTTTTTTGTAAAAATGGACAATTGTCCGTTTTCTATACACAGCTTACCGGACCGCGCGCCCGTTGTCAATGAACGGCGTGTAAAGTTTTCAAAAATTACAGGGGGTCATCGCTTATGCAGCAGCGCAACGAACGGAAGGACGCCGCCCGGCATCGCGAGCTCATTCTCGATACCGCTTCGCAATTGTTTCTCGAGCACGGCGTGGAAGGCGTCAGCATGCACCAGATCGCCAAGTCCGCCGGCGTCGGGCAAGGCACGCTGTACCGGCGCTATTCCTCGAAGGCCGAGCTGTGCCTGGAGCTGATGGCGGACAGCTCCCGGCGGTTCAAGGCCGAGATCGAACAGTACTTCGAGCAGGCTGCAGGCACGCCGGTACGGGAGCGGTTGTCGGGATTCCTCGACCGCATCCTCGGCTTCATCTCCCGGGAGATCGACTGGCTGAACGCCATCAAGCCGTCGGCGTGGTGCCAGGAGGAGCAGACGAACGTCTATCAGGCCGAACCGTTCGTCTACGTCGTCGCCACACTGGAGACGCTGCTGAACGAAGCGGCCGAAAACGGCGAGGCGCCGGCCTGCGACGCGGAATTCGCCGCCTTCACGATCGCGGCATCGTTCAACCCGAGCAACTTCTACTACCTGATCAAGGACCGCGGGCTCTCCATCGAGGAGATCAAGGCGAAATACATCCGCTTCTACGACGGCTTGTTTTTCCGCCGGGATGGTTGACCGGCCGCATGCTTCGTACGGTTTGCACGGCACGGGTGCCGGCGCGCTCGGCGCAGGCGCGCGCGAACGCGCGGCAAAAAGGACGCTCCCGCGAAACGAGGTGCCTCGCACCTGCTTCGCGGGAGCGTCCTTTTTGCCGTTCGCCGGCCGTCCGGTTTACTTCGGCTGCAGCGCGGCTTTGTTCCAGTCGCTCAGAAACTTCTCGATGCCGATGTCGGTCAGCGGATGCTTCCACAGCGCGGGCAGCAGGGAACCGGGAATCGTCGCGATGTGCGCCCCGGCGAGGGCCGCCTGCTCGACGTGCCCGACGTTCCGGATGCTCGCGGCGATAATCTCCGTCTCGAAGCCGTAATTGCCGAGCATCCGCTTGAGGTCGCGCACGAGCTGCATGCCGTCCGCGGCGATGTCGTCGAGCCGGCCGATGAACGGGCTGACGTACGTCGCGCCGGCCTTCGCCGCCATCAGGCCCTGCGCGGCGGAGAACACGAGCGTCACGTTCGTCTTGATGCCTCTGCGGGACAGCTCATGGCAGGCGAACAGCCCGTCCTCGGTCATCGGCAGCTTGACGACGACGTTCGGCGCCCACTGCGCCAGCTCGCCGGCTTCCTTCAGCATGTCCTCCGCCTTCGTGCCGATGACCTCGGCGCTGACCGGCCCGTCCACGAACGCGCAGATCTCCTGCACGACTTCCTTGAAGGCGCGCCCTTCCTTCGCGACCAGCGAAGGGTTCGTCGTAATGCCGTCCACGAGACCGAGCCGCGCGACCCGCTTGATCTCGCCGATGTTCGCGGTATCCAGGAAAAATTTCATTCGTCCTTCATCTCCATTTGCGCTTGATTGAGCGGCGGCCGGCAGGGCCGGGGCTTGTCCGGCAAGTCCCCCGCAAGCCGCGAAACGACTCCTTTCGCGTCGGACTGCCGAGCCGCTTGGCCCTTCCCGCGGCGCCGCTCCTCTTCTTCCTTCCCCGGCGGGAGCCGCCCTTGAATCCGCGAGGCAAGGCGCGCAACCGCCTTCGAACCGCGAATGACCCGGCGCGCTCGGTCCGCGCGCGCGTAACGGCCGTGGCATAAGCTATCTCATCCCGGCGTCAAAAAACCTTCTCGCAACGATTCCGTATAAATACGGAATCACTGCTAGAAGGCTTGAGCAAGGTATGCGGCGAAGAACGTCAAATTTTTAATTCCCCAAGCTTGATCAGCTCGACAACCGCTTGTGAACGACCTTTAACGTTCAACTTTTGCATGACGTTGGAAATGTGGTTACGTACGGTTTTCTCACTGATGAACAGCTGCTGAGCGATGTCTCTAGTCGTCTTATCCTGCACAAGCAGTTCGAAAACCTCGCGTTCACGATGAGTTAATAAGAACTTGCTCTTCTGGTCGCTACCCATTAAATTTGTCACCCCTCCTTGCTCGGGTTTTTATGGTGTAACAAGGTTAAGGGATACAGTCAAAGTATCATATGAAAGGGCTTATGGAGTGGTGCGGTTATCCGTAAAAATGGGCGGGTATTCGTCCGGTTTCGCGTTCTAAAGGCCATCGCGGCCGCATAATCGCGCGATTGCGGCCGATAGGTCCTGTTCTCGGCGCGCTCTAAACGCGAGCAAAGCGGAAGGCGCGGCCTGACGCCCGGCACGCGAAAAACCGCGCCCCCGTGGGGAGCGCGGTTTTTCGTCCAAGCCGGCCGCTATCGGCGCCAATAATGCTCGTGCCCGTACCGGTACTGCTCCGGCCGCCTTGCGGCGTGCACGGCGAACGCGCCGTTCGGCCGGTACCGGAACGGCGTCTCGCCCTGCGCGTACGGCGCGGCCTTGCGCCGCTCGATGCAGTCGAGCAGCACCTGCTGCTTCAGCGACAGGTATTCCAGCGTATGCGGGCCGAACTCCGCCTCGATTTCCCCGGGCCGGAATTCGTAGTACACCGTCCGGCGCAGCGGATTGCCGTCGCCGGAAGGCGAGCCGTGCAGCACCTCGATGTTGTGGAAGATGACGTCGCCGGGCTGCATCGGCACCGGAATCGCGTCCTCCGTCGAGAAGCCGGGCTGATTGCAGCGCGCGTCCGCTTCCGCCTTCGTCCACTTGTTGCTGCCCGGAATCACCCACAGGCAGGTCTTCAAGTCCGCCTCGTCGAGATAAAAATCGACGTTGAAGATCGGCCGCGGATCGGCGCAGCCGTCCGGCACGGCCGCGTCGCGGTGCCACGGCACGATGACGCCTTCGTCCGGCGCTTTCAGCACCATGGAATCCCACGTCGCGATCAGGTTGCGTCCCTGCAGCTTCTCGACGGAGCGCAGGATGAACGGATGGCCGAGCAGCGCCTTCATCGGATCGCTCTTGTCGATGACGTATTCGATGCGCCGCAGAACCGGCTGGCCGGATTTCACGCCGGTGCCGTACATGTAGTCCGGGTCGTTCTCGACGCCCGCCGCGCCCTTCTCGTACAACTGCCGCATCTCGCGCTGCACGAGGGCGAGTTCTTCGCCCGCCAGCACGCCGCGCACGACGAGAAAGCCGTTGTCCAAAAAATATTGCGCTTGCTCGTCCGTGATGGCCTCCTGCTTGCGCGCGTCCGCCACCGGAATGTTCACGCCGGTCAAATCCATGATTCACGCCTCCCCAACTAAGGAATTGAGCTGCTTTACCCGTAGTATAAGGGAGAACGGGCGGCCTGTAAGTAGCGCAAAGTAACAAAGAGGTTGCCGAGATCACGCGGGTATGAGAACGTATACATAAACGAAACGCGAAAGCGCGAAGGAGGACGTCACATGTCGGGAAGCGCCGCCCCGCTGCCGGAGCATGCGGCCCATTCATACTTTCACCCGCCTTATATCACGCTGGCCCATCTCTTCCACGCGCCGCGGCTGTGGGGATTTCCGAGCCGGGTGCTGTCGAGCTACCAGTTCCAATACGTCGTCGAAGGCGCCGCCGAATACACGATCGAAGGACGCGCCATTCCGACCCGCCGCGGCGATCTGATCTACCACGCTCCCGCGCAAGCGCACGAGGTGCGCACCTTTCCCGACGAGAAATACGTCTGCATCTCGATCCTATTCGATTTCGGCGACGTGCCTTACCCCGTCGAAGAGCTGCTCGGGCCGGACCGGTACGTCGGCAATTTCGCCGGACACGCGGTCGAACAGCTGCTGACGAGGCTGATCGCCCGCTACCATCAGCCTGGCCTCGCCAACCACGCCGTCTGCCAAGGCCTGCTGATGCAGATTCTGAGCGAGGTGGCCGATTACAAGCAGGAACAGGCGTCGCAAACCACGGGCCAGCAAAAGATCAAAACGAAGATGGTGCTCATCCGCAATCATATCGCGGAGCATTACGACCGCGACATCAAGCACGCCGAGCTAGAAGCGCTGTCGGGCCTGAGCCGCAATTACATCATCGTCAAATTCCGCAAGGCGTTCGGCATGACGCCGTTCGACTACTTGACCCGCGTCCGGATCGAGCGCGCCAAAGAACTCGGCATCCTCACGAACATGTCGATCGGCGAGATCGCGCTGCGCGTCGGATACGCGGACGTCCATACGTTCGGACGGATGTTCAAGCGGAAAACGGGCGCGAGTTTCAGCCAATTTTGTTCCGCGATGGTGACGTAACGAACGCTGCGGCCGGTCCGCGCAACGCATGCAGGAAAATAAAAATAAAACGGGCGGCGGATCCATGCAAAACATGAATCGGCTGCCCGTTCTTGGTTTATCTTAAGGACTAGCGGCGAGCATGGCCCGAAATGTAGCGAGCCGGGAAGATGCGGTCGACCATGGCGTTGAATTCGGCGATATAGCCTTGGATCGGTTGACCGTTCTTGTAGTCGGCTTCGTAAGCGGCCATGCGATCCGCGAATTCGGAATTCGCCGAAACGTAGACTTCCTTGATCGACGGCGACATTTTCTTGATTTCTTGCGCGATTTGCGCTCGGAGCGCCGCCGATACGTCGCTTTCCGCCATCATGCGATCGGCGGCGAACGGCGCGACGGAGCCCGTTCGGCCGTCGGCGAAGTTCGTGTAGCCGCGCGACGTGCCGCCCGTCAAATCGTTGGCGACGTTCGCCGTGCCGCGCGTCACGTCGTTGATGACGTTGCCCGTGCCTCGGGCGAGATCCGTGATCGCGTTGCCCGTGCCGCGCGCGACGTCGGTAATCGGGTTGCCGGTGCCGCGGGCGACGTCCGTGATCGCGTTGCCCGTGCCCCGCGCGACGTTGCCGATCGCGCCGCCCGTACCCCGCGCGACGTCTCCGATCGCGTTGCCCGTACCGCGCGCGACGTCTCCGATCGCGTTGCCCGTGCCCCGCGCGACGTTGCCGACCGCGTTGCCCGCGCCGTACGTGACGTCCGCCGCGCCGCGGCCGACGGTACGGCCGATGTCCATGGCGCCGCGGCCGATGTCGCGGCCCACGATGCCCGTATCCCGCGCCAGGTCGCGGCCAAGCGGGCTAGGCGCGCCTTTCGCGACGTCCGCCGGCAGGTTGGCCGTATTGCGGAGCAAATTGCCCGTGCCCCGCGCCAAGCCGGTCACGCCGCCGGCGATGTCGCGGCCGACGTTCCCCGTGCCTCTGGCGACGTCGTACGAGCCCCGGTACAGCGCGTTCGTGCCTTTGCTCATCGCGCGCGGGAGCGCGTTCGGAGCGGCGAGATTCGTCAAGTCTCTCGCCGTATTGCGCGACTGGTTCGTCAAGCCGGACTGGTAATGGCTCGTCAATCCGTTGATATTGTTACGATTGCTGTTGACGTAATTGTAAGAAGGACCGCGAAGATAGCTGTTCGTGTTCAAGCTCAGGGACATGTTGCGGACGCCGTGCGACACGTTATGGAACGAGCTGCTGCTGCGGCCGTTCGCCAGGCCCTTCATCTTGTTGGCCGCCTTGCCGTACATGGCCGTGCCGCTCGTGCCGTACATGCCGTTCATGCCGTAGTTGCCGCTTGTGCCCATCATGCCGTTCATGCCGTACGTATTCTTGGTGCCCGACAAATGCATGTTCGGCGTCGCGATGGAGCTGGCCCGCGTCATCCGGTGCACGCCTTTGCCCCGGCCGAGGGCGTGCGCGTTCATCGAACGCATCGTATGCGGGCGCAAATACGCCTGCTGCGTGCGGCTCAGCGCCTTCGCGCTGCCCAGGCTCATCGAACTCGTGCCGCTTTGGTGAACGGGCGCCCCCGCGGTTCCCTTGCCGGCGCCGGCGCCGCGGTTAAGCCGCACGGCTACGTAGGCGTTGTTGTCGGTCAGCATGACGTAGGCTTTGCCGACGCCCTTGATGCCCGAGATGCGCTCCCCCATCGCCTCGCTCATTTCCATCCGGTAATTCTTGTGAAGGCCGACCAGATTGTTGCTGTTCAGCCGATGGCCGTCCACGCGGTTCATTTCGTTCATCTGGTCGTTGGCGAAACGGGTGTTCAAAATGCGGTTGCCGTTCATGTCGTACGAGACGCTGTTGCCGCGAATGTTGCGATTGCCAAGCTCGCCGTGCTTCTCCATGCAGCCCGTGAGCACTGTCGATAACATTGCCCCGGCTGCAAGCATTGCCCACTTCCGATGCTGCATCCCATCATCCTCCGTTTTATCGTCTGAACCCTACTCATGCGGCCCATAAGTAGCGTTAGCCGAACGGGGATGCGCTATGCTGGCAACTTTTTAGCTCCGCTGCGCCGGATTCCCTACGCGAGCGAACGCCCGGCGCTCCGTCGCGGTTGAGGGAAGCGCTTGCATGCGCAAAACGACTTCATCGTCATCGTTCTCCCGTCTATTCGATACGGTCCGCCTCGAGCCGGTCGTCTGCCTCGATATACGCCATCGCTTCGGAATCGGCGAACAAGGCGCGATACTCGGGAAGAAGCAGCGCATGCGACGCGGCGGCGGCTTCATCGTCCAGCCCTTCCCGCTCCACGGCCACGACCGCGTCCGCGCCGCGCTCGTTCGTCACCGCGATCCGCCGTCCCGCGTACCCCGTAACGGCGCTGGCCGTCCAGCCGTCCTCGGTCAGGACGGCCGTTCCGATCCCGCTTCGCCCCGCGGACGGGCCGGCCAGCAGCGCCAGCTTCAGCCGTTCGTTGCCGCGCGCGACCCGCAGCCGCCAATCGATCGCGTGCGACGGCAGCTCCAGCTCCACGGTCTGGCCCGCCGGCACGAGGCGCTGCGCGTGGATATGCGGCGACAGCGCGGGCGCGCCTGCGCAATGCACCGGCCGGTCCACGCTTCGGATCGCGGGGTGCACCGAGAAGCGGAGCTCGGCGCAGCGGTCGATTGCCGCCGTACCGCAGGCCGCGCAGCGATCGCGGTCCGCGTGCCCGGGCATCAGCGGCGCCGACGTCTCGGACGAAGACTTGCAGACGGGGCAGACGACCCGCCAAGCCAGGTCGAAGAGCCCGAGGCGCGTGCCCGCCAGCATCAGCCGGAGCACGTCTTCGCGCGGCGCGTCCCATGCCCGGGCCAGCGCGTAGGGGCGGATATCGGCCGCCGCCGCATCGTCGCCTTGGCGGATCAAGCGGCCGGCTTGCGCCGCGAGCGTCTCGGCATGGCCGGCGGCGACGAGCTGCCGCAGTCCTTCCGCCAGCTTCGCTTCGTTCACGGCTTGGCGCTCCGCGGTCTTGTCCGCCGCCGCCGGGTAAGCGCCGATCGCCCATGCCTCCGCATCGGCGGCCAACCCGCCCGCGACATACCGGAACGTCCGCGTCATGAGCCGCTTCGCCGCGAGCCGCACCGGCAGCGTCAGCGCCGAATGCGCGGGCACGAGGCCGGCATACAGCTGAACGAGCGTGCCCGGCCTGCCGCCGACGGCTTTATCGTCCAGCCGAACCCCGAAGCGGATCGCCCGCAGCGGGCCTTTGGCGTATTCGCGATAGCTCTCGTGCCACCGGTACCGCGACCACTCGAACGAATGATCCGGCCCCGCCGGCTCCGGAAAACGGAACGGCGCCGCGAGATGCGCGAGGCCCGCTTCGCCGGCTGTCGCGAACCGCTCGCGAACGGGGGCAAATCCGATCGCCCGGTTGACCCGCCCGATATCGGACAGCATCTCCCACGCCCGCGCGCGGGAAATCGGAAACGCCTTCTCCATAATGACCGTTACGGTCCTCTCCCGATTATTCCGCGCATCGCTCAAGGCCTTCAGCTCCTATCGTCCAAATTGCAAGCTCGACTGCTTCCATCATAACCCGAAATCACCGAACGGGCCACGGAATAAGCAAAAAGACTCTTGCGCGGGGCAAGAGTCTCATCGCCATGCGAATCGCCGGCCGGGCCGCGTCCGCGTCATACGAAATTGCGCGTGTCGTCGCTGCGGCCGAACTTGTAGACGGCGATCAGGAAGAAGACGGCCGCGAAGGCGGTCAACACCGCGAGATGAAGCCCGAGGGCGCCGATCCCGCTGCCGGACTGCAGCTTGTCGACCGCGTCGAGCAGCCAACGCTGCGGCAGGAAATCGGCTACCCGCCGCACCGCGTCCGGCATAATGGCGATCGGGAAGAAGCAGCCCGCGAGCAAGGAGGTCGGCGTGAAAATGAGATTTTGCAGCGCGCTCGCGGCGCTCGACGACTTGGAGAACGCCACGACGGCGAGCGACAGGCTGACCGCGATGAGCGCGTACAGAACCAGCAGCCCGAACATCTCCCCGAACGGCACGCCGACGCTCAGATGGAAGATCGCCCGCATGAAGAAGAGCGCGACGGCGATTTGGGCCGCCATGACGATCAGATTGACGACGATGTTCGAGAGCACGTACGTCCGCGCCGAGATCGGCGACGAGACGATCCGGAAGTACGTGCGGTTTTCCCGGTTCCGCAGGATCAGCTCCGTCAGGTTGCCCGCCGACGTCAGCATGAACATGAGCAGGAAGCCGATCGACTGCGTCGACACTTGTTTGGCGCCGGACGTATCGTTGACGGACTGCGCCGTTACTTTGAACGTCGAGGCGGCGTAGTCCTCGTAGAGCCGGTCGAACTTGGCCGCGTCGCCGTTCGCGATGCGCGCCATCGCGCCGACGTTGTCGATATAGCCGGTCAGCATCGACTTGTAGTACGCCGTTACCGTCGCGCCTTTCACCGACTGCAGGGCGATATGGTCGGGCCGCCCCGCCATGACGCTGTCGGAAAAGCCTTTCGACAATACGAGGCCGCTGTCCAGTTTCCCCGCCGCCAGCTGATCCTTCAGCTCCGCTTCGGTCACCATCGTAACGGTCGTATGATCCAGCTTGCGCATGAAACCGACCGTGTCGGCCGCGATCTTCGCTTGGCCGTCGCCGTTCGCGATGCCCACCCGCGCGTCGGGCTGCGACGAGGCCCCGTACACGACGGTCGCCAGGATGACGCCCCCGATCGGCAGACCGAAATGAATCAGCCAATTGGAACGGTTGCGCAGAATGCGCCGCAGCGTCCACGCGACCAGAAACCATAGTTCGTTCCGCATCTTAGAAGCCCTCCCTTGTCCGGCGGACGGCGGCCGTCGCTCCGAGGAGCAGCAGCGCCGCGCCCAGATACAACCCGATGGCCGACCAGGCGGCCGCCGTATGGCCGGCGTAGATGATTTGGGTCAGCGCCGCGTTGCCCCAGCGGATGGGGGACGCCCAGGCGACGAGGCCCATGACGCCGGAGTCGTTCACGGGGAAGTACGCGCCCCCGAGGAAGGAGCCCACCTGCACGATCAGCATCACCACGCCGCGTCCTCCGCCGTTCTTGAATAATTCGTTGGCCGCGATGCCGAGGCTCGTCGACATGATGATCTCGCAGACCAGCACGCCGAGGACGAGCGGCAGATGCTCGCCCCAATACGCCTTGAACACCCACTTGCTGAAGAAAATGATGGCCAGGATGCAGAGCGAGTTCGATACGACGTTGCCGAGCACCTTGCCGACGTAGATCTCGCCGCGCCGGATCGGCGCCGACACGAGCCGGATGCCCGTGCCGCGCACGACCTCCGAGCGCAGCAGGCCGCCCGCGGACATCGCGCCCCAGAGGCCGACCATGACCGTCATCGACAGCGCGTAATAATCCATGGAGCCCGGCGTGCGGTCGGCCGCGATCGACTCGTCCTTCAGGTAACTTCCGCCGTCCGCATCCGCAAGCAGCTGCCCGACTTTCGCCGGGTCCGTCCGCGCGACGGCCGCGGCGGCGTTGTATTGGTCCGCGAACGCGTTCAGCATCCCCTGCACGATGCCGCTTTCGACGGTGTCGCGGCTGCTGCCGTACTGCGAGATGCCGGCGTCCGTCACCTCGACGTACGCCGTATACTGATTATCCTCGACCGCGGCGCGCCCGTTCTCGCCGTCCTTCAGCGGCACGAACGCGATGCCGGTGCTCGCCAGCTGCTTCTCGAAACCGCCGAACGCCCGCGACAAGTCGCCGCTGCTCGCGTCGTGCACCGCCACCTTGATGTCGCTCAGCTCCAGCTCGGTGACGAAGGCGTTCGTCAGCGTTATGCCGAGCACGAGCATCAGCACGATCGGAAAGCCGAGCATGAAAATAAACGTCCGGTAGTCCCGGAAGTGCTGCTTGATTTCCTTGACCGTCATCAACCAGGTAATCATGCGTATCCCTCCTTTCTCCCCCGTCAGTCCCGCAAATTGCGCCCGGTCAGCGTCAGAAACACCGTCTCGAGGTTCGGCTCGCGCTCCTCGACCGTGCGGATCTCGGACTCGCCGTCCATCAGGCGCTTCAGGATGCGGTTCAAATTGTCGACCGACGCGTCGCTGTGGACGCGGATGACGTTCTCTTCCTGGCTGACCTTGCGGACGCCGGGCAGTCCGGCCAGCGTCTCGCCTTCGCCGCCGGCCGCGCTCTTCAGCTCGATGACGATGTCCTTCGTGTCCGTGATCGTCGCCGTCAGCTGCTCCTTCGTGCCTTCGGCGATGATTTTGCCATGGTCCACGATCGCGATCCGCGAGCAGATCTCTTCGACTTCCTCCATGTAGTGGCTCGTGTAAATGATCGTGCAGCCCGATTCGTTCAGCTTCCGCACCGAAGCCAGGATATAGTTGCGCGACTGCGGATCGATGCCGACCGTCGGTTCGTCCATGATGATCAGCTTCGGCTTGTGCGCGATGGCGCAGGCGATGTTCAGCCGGCGCTTCATTCCGCCGGAGAAGTTCTTCGGGTAGCTCTTCGCCTTGTCGGCGAGCCCGACGAACGCCAGCGCTTCCTCCGACCGTTCCTTCAGCCGTCCGCCGCGCAGCCCGTAGAGGCCGGCGAAGAAGCTCACGTTCTCGTAGGCCGTCAGGTCCTCGTAGATCGCCAGGTCCTGCGGCACGATGCCGAGGCTTTGCTTGGCGAAGCGGGGCTGCGCCTTGATGTCCCGGTCCAGGATGCGGATCTCGCCGCCGCTCGGCTGCAGCAGCGTGCAGATCATGTTGATCGTCGTGCTCTTGCCCGCCCCGTTTGCGCCGAGAAAGCCGAAAATTTCGCCCTCGCGTACCTTCAGCGAAATATTGTCCACCGCGACGAAATCGCCGAACTTCTTCGTCAGTCCCCGAATAGCCAACACGTTCATGTCCTTCAACTCGCTTTCGTTGATCTTGTAGCCTCAGTATAAAAAAACGAGACGCCCTTATGTCAGTGCATAAGTTCATCTCGTTCCCATGGGAAATCTCATATTCTTGCGCCAGCGCCCATCGGCCCGGGCATTGAAATGTTCATGGCCGTATTCATGGCGCGGCCCTGGCCCAAGTGGCTTGGGCCTAGCCGGAATCGCGCGGCCTTGGCGCGAGGCGCTCGGCCTTTGCGGGAGCGGCGCGGTCCAGATCAGGTCTCGGCGCGGCGCCGGTTTACGGCCCGCCCGGCGTCGACCGCGGCATGAGCGTCGTCACGGCGAAGCCC
The DNA here is from genome assembly GCF_900113915.1 of Paenibacillus sp. UNC496MF. Taxonomy (NCBI): domain Bacteria; kingdom Bacillati; phylum Bacillota; class Bacilli; order Caryophanales; family Paenibacillaceae; genus Paenibacillus; species Paenibacillus sp. UNC496MF. Next base: position 391,104 of record NZ_FORE01000008.1, on the reverse strand, counting down.
CGCGAGCCGTCGGCCGTCACCGTTCCGTTCGCGACGGCCGTCCGTTCCTCCATGCCGACGAGCCCCATGCCCTTGACGACCTTGTCCGCGCCTTGGCCGTTGTCGGTCACGACGGCTTTGACGAAGCGGTTCAGCACCCTCACCTCCACGTGAACGGCCGACGCGTTCGCGTACTTGGCCGCGTTCGTGAGCGCCTCCATCACGTTCTCGTGGATGATTTTCCACTGCAGCGGCGTGATCGCTTCCATGTCGCCTTCGTGCACGACCGTCGTCAGCAGGTCCGACTTGCCGCCGTACGCTTCCACGGCGGAGCGCAGCCGGATCAGGCCCAGTTGCTCCACGGGCGGCTTCAAGTCCTTGAGCGTGCGCCGGATCTGCTCGATGCCTTCCTTGGAGATCGCGATGGCGTTGTTCAGCAGCGCTTCCGCCCCTTCGGGATCGCGCCGCAGGGTCAGGCGGGCGGCTTCCATCTGGATGAGCCCGCCGGTGATGGCATGTCCGATGCCGTCGTGAATCTCCTGCGCCACCCGGTTGCGCTCCTCCAGCTTGGCCAAGTACTCGCTCGCCTGCGCGAACCCGGCGTTGTCGTTCAGCCGGCGCCCGAGCTCCTGCTGCCGGCGGCGCGACCCCTCGAGCTCGTCCTCCTGCGCGTTCGTCCGGTTCATGTACCGCTTCACGATCGCGTAATTGAAGAAGACGAACACGGCGATGAAGGCGTAATGCAGCAGCAGGGACGCGGGCAGGAACAGCATCGGCGCGAGCACCGGCACGAGCGCGAAGCGGTGCCGCCGCAGCCGGAAGGACGCGAGCTCGAGCAGGCTGGGCGGCAGCAGCAGCAGCAATTCCGGCTGCACGTACGCGCCGCACAGCAGCACGTACAGCACCGTCGCGACCGCGAGCCCCTGCTTGGCGGGCGCGGGCTTGGCGATATGCAGGATCAGGTTCACGATCAGATAGAGCAGCAAATACAGCACGAGCAGCTTCGGCGCCTGCGGGCGGGCGAAGTAGGCCAGCGCGATGACGTAAAGCCAAACGATCGTCTTGTTGCCGACGGTCCATACTTCCACGGGGACGGGCCTCCTTCGGGTAGCGTCTAGCGGGTTTTGCCCGTCAAGTAGTAGATGGCGATCTGCGTCCGGTGCTCCAGGGACGTCTTGTTCAGGATCGAGGTGATGTAGTTGGCCGTCGTCCCTTCGGAGATGAACAGCTCCTTCGAAATCTCCTTGTTGGCGTAGCCTTTCGCGATCAAGCGCATCACCTCGATCTCGCGCTCCGTGAACGGGGAGAGGTCGATCGGCGTCTCTCCGGATGCGGGCTGCCCCGCGGATGCGGCTGCCGGGGCGCCGATCGCGGGCTTGAGTTTGTCGAGAATGATGTCCTGCAGCACGTTGTTGCCGTGATAGACGCTCTTGATCGCGTCGCGAATCCGTTCCGGGTCGTTGTTCTTCAGCAGATACCCCTTCGCGCCGCAGCGGATCGCCTCGACGATGTATTCGTCGTCGTCGAAGGTCGTCAGGATGAGCGGCTTCGTGCCGGTCTGCTCCGTAATGAGGCGCGTCGCCTCGACGCCGTTCATGTTCGGCATCCGCACGTCGAGGAGCGCCACGTCCACCTCGTTCGCGCGGCAGTACGCCACCGCCTGCCGTCCGTCCTCGACGGCGCCGAGCACCTCGAACTCCTCGAACGTGTTCAATATGATGCGCATGCCTTCGCGGATGAACGAGTTGTCGTCCGCGATCAGCACTTTGATTTTCATGCCGTCATCGCCCCTTCGCTGCTCTTAGTGTACCTTATGCGGCAAATGCCGGAAAGCGGCGAGGGCGGTGCTGCGCGCGGAAAAAGCCGCTCCCGGATCGGATCCGGAAGCGGCGCTTTATTGCCGGGCGTATGCCTGCCCGTCAAGCGAATTCCTTCAGGAACGCCGTCAGGCTTTCGTCGGCCCCGCGTTCGGGGAAGTACTCCAACCCGACCAAGCCGGCATAGCCGGCGTCGCGAATGGCGTTCAGCACGTTGCGGTAATGGATTTCCCCCGTGCCGATCTCGTGGCGGCCCGGGTGGTCGGCGATGTGGAAGTAGCCGATGCGCCCGAGGTTCGCCCGGATCGTCGGGATCAGATTGCCTTCGGAAATCTGCTGATGGTAGACGTCGAAGAGCACCTTCACGTTCGGGCTGCCGACCTTGTCGATGATCGCGAACGCCTCGTCGGAACGGACGAGGTAGTAGCCGCGGTGGTCGACCAGCTCGTTCAGCGGCTCGACGACGAGCGTGACGCCCGCTTCCTCCAGCAGAGGCGCGGCGGCCTTCAGCCCGTCGACGATGCTGTCGTGCTGTTCCTCGCGGGCGACGCCTTCGCGGGCGTCGCCGACCGTCGCGATCAGGTACGCGCAGTCCAGCCGCTTGGCCGCCGCGAGGCTTTCGGCCAAGCCGTCGATGAACCGGCCGCGCTGCGCGGGATCGACGAGGTTGCCGTGCTTCGTGCAGAACGAGCCGACGCGCAGGCCGAGCCGGTCCTTCTGGGCGGCGAGCGCTGCCAAATCCTTGTCGCCCCAGCCCCAGAACTCAAATGCGGTAAAGCCCAATTCCCGCGTCCGCTCCACGCGCTCGGCGAACGTCAAATTCGTCTTGCTGAATATCGCATCCAAGGATGGCGAGAAAATCATTGCGACAGCCCCTCTCCCGTTAACGAAACGCCGAGCTTGATGCTGGCTTCCGGTTGTTGGTCGACGTACGTCTCGTACGCTTCCGCCGCCTGCCCGAACGGCACGACGGGGTTGATGATCGCCTCGCAGTCGATCTTGCCCGCGGCGAGCAGGTTCCAGCTGGCTTCGCGGATGCGCTTGAAATCCCAGCGCGGGTGATCCGGATTCGGCTCGCTGCAGGCCCGCGAGAACACCAGCTTGGCGTTGTTGAAATGCGCTTCGCGTCCCCAGTCCATGCCGCCGCCCTTGAACGGCCGCGCCCAGCCGACGAACGCGATCGCGCCGCCGTACGCCAGCCCGCGCAGCGCGTGCTGCAGCGCGAATTCATTGGCGCTCGTCTCGATGACGGCGTCGACGCCGAGCTTCTCCGTGTCCTGCTTGAGCAGCAGACCGACGTCGTCGACGGTCGGATCGTAGCAGACGTCCGCCCCGGCGCGCATGGCAACCTGGCGCCGCTTCGCGATCGGATCGACGACCGCGACGTAGGACGCGCCCGCGAGCTTCGCCATTTGCGCCGCCAGCTGGCCGATCGCGCCGAGCCCGAACACCGCCACGCGGTCGCCGACGCGGATATGCGCGTCGCGGATGCCGCCGAGGGCGAAGTGGGCGGGATCGTAGCAGACCGCGCTTTTCCACGACATGCCGTCCGGCACGCGCAGCAGGTGATCCGGATGGGCGACGACCGTTTCCCGGATGCCCGAATAGCCGCATACGCGGTCGCCGACCGCGAACCGCTTCGCGTCCGGGGCGACCTCCGTCACGACGCCGACGTATTGGTTGCCGAGGTTCCACTCGCCGAATTTCTCCTGCGGCTCGGCCGCTTCGCGCGGCAGGAACGCGCGCCACCCGTCGTCGTAGTAATCCGTCACGAACGGGCTGACGCCGCGGAAGGCCGCCAGCTCGGAGCCGTGCTTCGGCGAAGCGTAGTCGACGCGGACCCGCACGTGGCCGGGCCGGAGCTCGGCCGTCTCCTCGTAAGGGAGCAGCGCCGCTTTGCGGGGCGCCACCGCGATCAATTGATGGGGCATGGATAACACCTGCGCTTTCTGCGTGATAGTCGGAACCGATACCCCCATTGTAAGCGCGGCGCAGGTGTAAGCGCTATGAATTGCTGTGCGTTTTTGTTGCACGGATGTGGTTTGTTTGCTAGTCTCGGGTGAGGAGGGGATGTTCGTGAAAGTCGAAAGCTTCCATATGCCGTCGATCGTTTCCGACCTCGATCTCTACTATTGCGGGGTGGAGGAAGTCGAACGATTCTTTACCTGCGGTCCGCATATCCGCGACCGGTACTTGATCCATTACGTCATCGGCGGCAGCGGCTTCTTCGACTGCCACGGCCGGCGTTACCAGGTCGGAGCGGGCGAGATTTTCGCGATTTTCCCGGGCGAGCTCACCTATTACGAGACGGACCCGGACGACCCGTGGACCTTTTGCTGGTTCGCGTTCGGCGGCAGGCGGAGCAAGGAAATGCTGCAGCGAGCGGGCATTTCCCATGACGTGCCGGTCCGTCGGGTTCACGGCGGCGACGCCATCCGCGGCTACGTCGAGCTCTTGAACGAGACGCTGCACGCGTACCCCAGCCGGGATCTCCCCGCGGCGCGGATTCACGGCGCGCTGTACGATATTTTCGCGGTGCTGGAGCTGTCTTATCTCGCTTCGCGTCCGGCGATGCCGGCGAAGGCCGATGCCGCGGACTATGTCGGCAAGGCGCTGCAGTTCGTCGAAACCCACTACCAAAGCCCGATCTCGATCAAAAACATCGCCGATTACGTCGGCCTCGAACGGACCTACTTCACGAAGCAGTTCACCAAGGCGACGGGCGAATCGCCGCAGCAATACTTGATCAAGTACCGGATCGATCAAGCGCAGCGTCTGCTCTCGACGACCGCGATGACCGTCGGCCAGGTCGGCAAAAGCGTCGGCATTCCGGAGCTCGCGTACTTCTCGCGGCTGTTCAAGAAAGTCGTCGGCGTCGCGCCGAAGCAGCACGGCCTGCGGCTGCAGGCGGAGCGCCGCGGAGCGGGGCGGTAGCTGTTTCGCGGCGGGCGGAATCGGGCTAATGATGCGTAAGACTAGCCGCGAAGGAGGCCGAACCCATGCCATGGACGCATGACGAATACCCGGATTCGCTCAAAAACTTTCTCGCCCCCGTCCGCAACAAGGCGATCGACATCGCCAACGCGCTGCTCGAGGACGGCTACGAGGAAGGCCGCGCGATCTCGATCGCGACCGCGCAGGCGAAGGAATGGGCCGAGCACCGGCACAAGCGAATCCGCAAAAAGGGACACTAGCCGTTTGAATCCGCGAGAATCGAAGACCGCCCGCGCGTCAACATGGAGAGGCGCGGACGGTCTTTTTTGCGTGGCCGATCAGAGCGGTGCTTGCGGCGCCGGGTCACCGCTGATCGCTTGCCCGCTCGATCATGAGGGTGATGCGGCAATCTGCGTCCCGCCTTGCCATCGCAACATTTACTCATGAAGGTAATCTAACAGTCTACATCACACTTCAAGCACGCCTATTTCGCTCATGAAGGTGATCCAGTCACCTTCATCCCGCCTCAAACATCCGTATCTCGCACTTGAAGGTGACCTAGTCCCCTCCATCTCGCCTCAGCCACGCCTATCTCGGCCGTGAAGGCGATGCAGGTGCCTTCACACGCCACTACATTCACGCACATCTCGCTCGTGAAGTCGCCCCAGCAACCCTCATCCCGCTTCGACCGCAGTTTGGCGTTGCTTTCCGCTACCCCCGCACTTCCTCCGCCGATCGCGCCGCTCGCGCCCGAAGTTCTATCTTCGTCTCCTTCCAAAATAAGGGTATACTAGTCTCATAAGGTTCCGGAAGGAGGAAATTCGATGAAACGGATGCCCTATAAGCGGCCGACGGAGCATTACGACGAGCGGATCAAAGCCATAGACGAGGCGCTCTGCATACTGCTCAAGAAACGAAAGGACGTCTCGGACAACCGCCCCGGCTATCCGCCCTTCGCGTATATCGAGGCGTGGGCTGCGGACAACGGCTTATATGAGGATCAGTTGAAGTATGTGTTCGGCTTGCTGATGGACGAGAGCCTGTATCGCCCGATCGTCGAGCCTGCAGGCTTTCGCAAGAACCTCCTCGCCGCGCGGCAAACGGAGTTCGGCGAAGCCGTTTACGCCGTCCCGTTCGTTCGGCAGTACGAAAACGCGAGCGTCGTTCATTTTACGATCGATCGAAGCGAGGAAGAAGACGCGGCCTTCGACCGATCGCGGCGCTACCGGTACTACGAGCTGACCGTCGGCGACGGCTATGAATGCGGCTCGCCGGTCGGAAGCAGCCATGGCGGCCATCACGCCCACGATTATATCGTCTCCCCGCCGCTGCCCGACGATCTTGCGGGATTCGAATTCACGTTCCGGGAATACGAACGGCGAGGAGAGCAAATGCCGACCGGCCGCGAAATCGTGATTCGCATGTAGCGACAGCCAAATCGCGAAGCAAAACAAAGACCGCGCCCCGCCGCACGGCGTCCGGGAGCGGTCTTTGTCGGGCCAAGACGCAAACAGGCGGCGCATTGCCTCGGCGTTCTCTCAACCTTGAGATGCGCAAGAAAATAGAAAAGCCCCGATGAATGAATCGCCGGGACTTCTCTTTTATCTCTCCGCAACTGTTATCTTACGCCTCCTCCGCGACGGCAAACGCGAACGGCCGCAGCTCCAGCTCGAAGCTGCCGTCGCGGACGTCCGGCGGCGGCGCGTCCGCGAGCCGCGGATACGGGCCGGCGGTCTCGCCCGCGCCGGCGCATGGAACGCCGCGCTCGTCGAGCACCCGCAGTCGGCCGGGACGGAAGGACGGCGCGCGCACGCGGAGCCGCAGCGGCGCGTCCGTGTAATTCGCGAGCAGCAGCGTGCGCCGGCCGTCGGCGTCCCGAACGGCCAGCGCCTCGTACGACAGCCGGTCGCGCACGAGACACGCTTCGGTTATCTCCCCTTGCAGCGCTCCGGCTGCCGCCAGCACGTGGTAAAGCGGGTATTCGCCCGCCCCGCCTTCCGGCAAGACGCCGAGCGGTCCCGCCGTCTCGTAGTAGCATGCGCGGTCGGCCGAGGCTTCCGCGAGGCTCTTCAGGCTGCCGAGCGTCCAGCCCGCGCCGAAGAGCGAGCGCTGCCGCGCGTCCTCGCGGTTCGCGCGGTTCTCGGCGGCGGCGGCCGCCTCGGGGCTCGACGCGTTCGGGTTCAGCCGCGGCTTGAGCGTGATCGGGCCGACGGAAAGCGGCACGCCCGGCGCGATCGCGCGGGCGCTGCGCACGGCCGCGCCCTGGGCCGACGCCGCCTCGGCCATGGAAGGCGCGTCGAACGCGTGCACCTGCGGGTTCAGCGCGAACGTCGCCGCTTCCATCGCCGCGAGCGGCAGCTCGGCGCGGTTGAACTCGGCGAAGTACGCCCGCGTCCCGCCGCCGACGCGGAACGTCAGCCCCGCGGCGCTCCGCAAGGCAGCGAGCAGCGCCAGCAGCGCTTCGTCGGCGACGTACGCGGAGACGCGGTACGGGTAGACGGCGTCGACCCGCAGCCGCCCCGCGGCGATGGCCCCGACGAGCCGCTCCGCCGCCCGCTCAGCGTCTTTCGCCTCGTCCGGCAGCAGCGCTTCCAGCTCCAGGCCGCAGTCCAGCTGCCGCGCATTGCGCGCGGCGGCGTCGAGCTCCGCCTGCCAACCCGGCTCGCCGAGCCGAACCGTCGCGTGCAGGAAAGCGGGCCGCAGCAGGCGAAGCTTCTCCGCCTCGAGCGGCTCCAGCTCCCGCCCGGGCGCGCTGCCCAGGCCGATGCGCGGCAGCCGGCCGGCAGGCCGGTCCCGCAGCTCGACATGCGGCGCGTCGGCTGCCGCTTGCGGCGTCCCGGACGGCGCGCGGTCGCCGATCAGGCGCAGCGTCACCGTCTGCCGGATACGGTCTCCCGCGTTTACGGCCGCCGGATATGGCAGCGCGAGCGGCGTGCAGTACGTTTTGTACGAATCGTCGGTCCAATTGCGCTGATCCTCCGTCTCGAACAGGTCGCCGTCGAACCGCAGCTCCGCCGTGAGCCCGCGGCGGACCTCGTGCCGGATCGCCCGCAGCGCCCGGAACGGCTGATGCGGCGAGATCCGCTCCGGGAACGTGCCGACGGCCGTGCCATCCGGCGTCTCCGTCTCGACGGGCGTGCCGGCCAGCGCGGCGGGATGCAGCACGCAGAAGCCGATCCGGTTCTTCAGGAACGCGGCATGCGCCGTGCCGTCGAACGAAAACGCGATCGTCCCCTCCGCGCTGCCGTCGATGACGCCCTCCCACGTGAAATCGATGTCGCCCCGACGGTGCTCGGCCGTGAACCGGACGCGGAACGAATCCGCGTCCTGCGCGATCTCGACGTTCCGGAACGCCGGCCGGACCGTCCCCCAATCGCGGTCGCGCACCGCGGCGTACAAGCCCCGTACGATTTCGTCATCCCCGAACCGGATATACCGCAGGCCGCCCTCCTCGAAAACGGCCGTCAGCGGACCCGCCCGCAGCGCGTGCCGCTCGGGCAGCGGATCCGGGGACCCGTACCGGAGCAGGCGGAGTTGTTGCGCGTCTGTCATGCCTTCGCCTCCTTTGCTCGCTTGTTCATCGGATGCCTTCAAGCACCGCGCCTCGGACGAAGCCGGGGACGCTTCCCGTTTACCGGTTGGTATTCGCCGCGGCTGCAAGCGCTCCCTTGCGGCGGGCGGTAAAATCCGCGACACCGCCCCCGTCCGGCTAAGCATCTCCGTTCTTTCTTTCTTTCGTTCTTTCTTTCTTCCGTCCCTTCTTTCGTCCTTTCGCTCGTCCGCGTCCGTTCGTCCGCCCGCGGCCGCGCGCTCCCGGCTCCCGCTGTGCTACAATGTCGGTACAAGCTCGCAAGCGCTTGTGACGACCAAACGGACCGGAGGTGGACGCATGCGCAAGCTGCTCTTTTTCGTCGGCCCGGCCGGCGCCGGGAAAACGACGCTGGCCGAAGCGTGGGTACGCCGGCACGGCGGCGCGTTCCTCGACATGGACACGCTGCTCCGGCCGGCGGCGGAAGCGATCATGACGCTCGCCGGCAAGGACCCGGAGGACCGGGACTCGCCGTTCTATAAGGAACATTGCCGCGATCTGGGCTACCGGATCACGATGGACGCCGCGCTGCAGCAGCTGGCCCTCGGCCTCGATGCCGTCGTGATCGGCCCGTTCACGAAGGAGACGGAGGACCCGGCCTGGCTGGACCGCGAGCTCGCCCGCATCGGCGCGTCCGCCGGCGAGGCGAACGTCAAGGTCGTCTCCGTCTTCCTCCCGGGAGACGACGATTACCGGACGCGCATCGAAGCGCGGGGATCCACGCTCGACGCATGGAAGCTCGGCCATTGGGACGAGTTCCGGCGCGCGCTGCGGCGCAGGACGATCGCCTGGCCGCTTCCGCCTGGCTCCGTCCTCGACTTCGACAATTCGGGGCCGTTCACGGACGCGAAGCTGGCCGGCCTCGAGCGCTTCGTGCTCGGCGGCGGCTGACGACACGGCGCCAATATGACGAGAAGGACCGGAGCTGGCCCATGCCTGCTCCGGTCCTCTTCGGTCCTCGCTCCGGTACTGCGCTCCGGGCCGGCTTACGCCAAGATCAGCCCGGCGCCCTCGAGCGGCCGTTTGTCCTCGCCGTCCTTCGCGGCGATGGCCGGCGGCTCCGAACAGATCCCCGCGGGCACGAGCGTCCGGTCCCGGTAAACGAAGCCGGACGTCATCGCCACCCCGGGCACGGCGCGCTCGTGGAGACGCTGACACTTTAGACAAAAATACATGCTCGCTCCTCTCCCTCGTAAAATCGTCGTCTCGCCCGTCGCGGACTTCCCGCACGCAGTCTACAAAATCGCGGCATGGAACCGTTACGACAAGCGAGCGACCCCCTCGCGCAACCCGACTAGCGCGAACGAAGCGCCGCTACTCCCAGGCGATGGCCGCCGCGCCCTTCAAGCGCGCCAGTCCTTCCGTGAAGAAGTAATCGCCGTAGATGAGCGGCACGTCGACGTTTTTGCGCTCGGGATAATGGCTGGTGCCGCCGCGGATCAACCCTTCCTCCCCGTCGTCGTCCCAAGCGCCGTAGTTGCGGTACAGCGACTCCAGCATCCGGACGCCCGCCGCCCGGTAAGGCGCGCCGTGCGCCGGCGCGCAATCCGCCAGAAGCAGCAGGCCGCAGGCGGCGCAAGCGCCCGCAGACGTGTCGCGGAAGCGCGGGGCGCCGTCCGGCAGGCGGAAATCCCAGTGCGGCACGCCGTCTTCCGGCAGATGCGCGACGAAGAAATGCGCCACGCGCTTCGCGCCGTCCAAATACGCGGTCCGGCCGGTATGGCGATAGGCGAGCGCCAAGCCGTAGAGCGCCCAAGCCGTGCCGCGCGACCAGGCGGATTCCGGCGCGAAGCCCTGACCGCCGATCCGCTCGAGCCGCTCGCCCGTCCCGGGATCGAACCGGACGATATGGTACACGGAGCCGTCCGGGCGGACGAATTCCCGCAGCACCGTGTCCAGATGCGCTTCGGCCACGTGCCGGAAGCGGGGATCGCCCGTCTCGGCCGAAGCCCAGAACAGCAGCGGCATGTTCATCGCGCAGTCGATGATCGCGAGGCCCGCGTTGTCGTCGCCCGCCCGCCACGTGTTCCAGGCGCGGATATAATTCCCCTTCAGGTTGAACCGGCCGGCCAGCTGGCCGGCCGCGAGCAGCGCGCGGTTCTTCGAGTCCTCCGCGCCGTACCGCTTATACCGCGCGACGCTCGTCAGCGTCCACATGAAGCCCGCGTCGTGATCGAGCTGGTCGTAGGCGGCCAGCACGGCGTCGAGCCCTTCCTCGCAAGCCTCGGCCAGCTGCCGGAAGGATGCCTCCCCGCTTCCGTCGTGCAGCAGCCAGAGCAGCCCCGGCCAGAAGCCGGCCGTCCACCAGTCCGGCGCCTCCAGCGCGTAACGGCCGTTTACGCTCGCATGCGGATACCCGCTGCCGATTCGCCTGCTCGTCCGTTTCACCTTGTCCACCGTCCGCGCCCATGCTTCCTCGACCCACTCGGTCTCCCGGTTCATCGCCATGCGCCTCCTCCCGAATTCGCCGGTTCGCTTGCCGGCGTCCCGTACGCGTCGTCCCACCGCAGCCGCAGCGGCTGCCCCTGCCGGGTCACGTAATCGATGCGGAGCGCCTCGCCGTCGCCGAAGACGGGCGGACGCTGCTTCCGGCCGGCGATCAGCGCCTCCAGGCCGTCGATGCCCATGCAGTCCGCATCCTCCGCCGACATGGCCTCCACCACGACGCCGTGGCGCCGGCCGGGGCACACGACCGTCATCCGGTCGGGTTCCTCCCGCAGCGCAAACGGTTGCATGAGATAGACCGTCAAATACACGTCGTTCACGAGCGCATGCAGGGCGTTGCCCGCGGCGATCCATTCGCCCTTCGGCAGGACGCCGACGATCCGCCCGTCCTCCGTCTCCGGAATGTCGTACAGCGCCATGACGACGTTCTTATGGAACAGCACCTGCTCATGGCCGCTGCGGTGACGGGGGTCGCCTTCCGCGTAACCCCGCCCGGGATGGAAGAAATACGCCTTGTTGACGCTGCCGGACGCCAGCAGCGGCAGCGTGACGTCCCAGCGATGCTGTTCGTTGTCGAACTCTTCGCGCCGCTCCAGCACGCCGCCCGCGGCGAATCGTGCCGTCATATACGTGTACGCGTGCAGCGCCGTCTCTTCGCCGCCGCCTTCGCTCGCGATCCGCTTTCGCACCTCGGCCGGCTTCCGGCGGTCGAGCGCCGTGCGGCGCGCCTCCTCGGGCGCCTCGTAGAACAGCAGGCCGGCATATTCCAGGCGGGGCAGGTCGGCCGGCAGCGGGAAATCGCCGAACTGCGCGTAGTCGAACAGCACGTTGCCGTCCTTCGGCAGATCGTGCGCCAGCGCGCGGAAATGCGGGGCGGCCCAGGCGCCTTTCAGGTAATAGAGCGCCCGCTCGTTCCAGAGCCAATCGAGCAGCCCGCGAAGGTCGGCCCGCTCTTCCTCGTCCTCGCGCCCGCCGCCGTCCCCGGCCAGCTCCAGCGCGCATGTGAACGCTTGCACCCAATGCCAGAACCAAGGCAGCGCCCCGTATTCGGCCATCCCCCGTTCGCGGACATGCGCCAGCGTCCGCTTCAGGCTGCGCCGTCCGTCCGCGAGCAGCGACGCGTCCGCGAACCGGCGGCCGAAAATCAGCTTGAGCGCCGTGTATTTGGCTTCGTGATGGTTGAACGCCCGCAGCGGCTTGTCGTAGAAGCGGCTCCGGTACGCGTGCGCCAGCGCTTCGCGGAACGCCGCGCGCAGCGCCTCCGGCAGCGCGGCGTCGTACCGGGCGGCGAAATACGCCATTAATCCGGCCATCAATTCCGCCGGCAGCGGGTTCGGCCTCGCCTCCCGCGGCGACGGGCCGAGGCCGAGCGGCCAATGGCCGTACAGCTCGGCGGCCGGGTCGGCGTTCTGCAGCGCCAGCACCTCGCCGAGCACGCGGACCGCCGCCGCCTTCGCTTCGCCGCGGTCGAACGGCAGGTCCGAATCCGGGTCGGCCGCCGCCGCGAAGAGATGCGAAGCGTAGTAGAAGTTGTCGCGGATATCGCCGTGAAACCATAGGCCGCTCGGCCGTTCAGGCAGTCCGAAAGCCCGGACGGCGGCGCCGCGCGCGATTTCGCGCAGGCGCGCTTCGCGGTCCGGCAGCATGTTCGTCGTCATGTCCAATTCCTCCTCCGCAAGAATCGATATCGAACCGTAGGCCTCGCGGCGTCTTCAGCGCGCAAGCCGCGCGTTGGCGAACCCCTTATTCAAACCGGAATTCCAGCCTGACCCGGTGCGCCGTCTTCGGCCGCCGGCTCGCGAATTCGACGGCGTGCCAGACGGCGTCCCGGCCGTCGTGGCCGCGCATGACATGCCGCCCGACGCTCGCTTCCAGCTCGCCGTCGTCGTAGGCGATGACCAGCCGGCGGCCCGTCAAGCCCTGCAGCGTCACGCGGGCGTCGTCGCGCAGGACCGGCTCGAGCCGGGTCACGACGCGTTCCGCGAACGTACCCGGCGCGTCGCCGAACCGGCACTCGTCCTCCAGCACGAGCAGCGGCAGCTCGGTCTTGCGCCATTCCAGCCGCCTGCGCAGCGATTCCAGCCCCGGCGCGCGGTAGGCGTCCGCCATTTCGAGCCGGAGCTCGTCCGCCTCCTCGCCGATCGACGCGGCGACGTCCCGCGCGGCGCTCCGCGCGCCTTCCCTCTGCCCGCGCCCGTCCGCGACCGGGACGGAGTGGCCCTGCGAGCCGTTGCAGGCGTACCCGTAGCGCCCCGCGCCGAAATATTCGGCCGTGTACTCGCCGCTGCCGAGATCGCAGACGAACGTCTCGCCGTCCGCGGTCAGAATGAACTGCCCGATATCGTTATGGTTGTGCGGTTCGTCGTTGCGGCCGGCTTTGGCGGCGAAGCCGAAGCGCCCGCGGCCGGTCGTCTTCCGGCCGACGAGCCACTGCGCGTCCGGCAAATAATAATCGCCGTCCGCCCAATCGGCGCCCCGCAGCGCGGGATCGAACCAGAGCACGTTGCGCAGCGCGTGCGCCCAGCGGCTGCAATGGTCGTCCGCGTACGGCGCCCGCAGCGCGTCCGGCGGGACCGCGATGCCGGGATAGAGGCCGGCCAAGTAGTGCGACAAGCCGATCTGGACGTAGGCGTGCCCGGCGGAGTCCGAGAAATTCACCGTCGTGCCGCCGTCCAGATACGCCTTCTGCTGAAACTCGGCGATCCGCCGGACTTTGTCGCCGCGGAAGAGATCGATGCCGCCCTTCGTCCGCTGCTTCAGCAAATCCGCGAAGTACGCATAGTAGCCGAAGCCGTAATTCCAGTAGCCGATCCCTTCCAGGCAAGCGCCGTCGGCGCCGAAGCCGGCCAAGTAATGCTCCATCGTGCCGAGCGCCTTGCCGACGATCGTCGTCAGCGCCTCCGAATTCGGCAGCAGCAGCAGCGCCGCGGAAGCGACGGAGCCGGCGCAAACCGCCGCCCAGTTATGCTCCGCCGTTTCCCAGAAGTAGGGCCCCTGCCGCAGGTACGGCTTGAACAGCCGGCCGACGACTTCCTCCTCGATGCGGCTCCGCAGCAGCGGCGGGAGCGCCCCGTCCGTCAGCACCGAGATTTCGGCGAGCGCGAAGCCCGTCTCCGCCGCGAACAGATCGATGCGCGTATCCCGTTCCCGGCGGCTCCATTCGGGGGATTCGACGGCGAAGCCCAGCCCGCCGTCCGTCTCCGCGGCGCCGCGCAGATGCGCCGGCAGGCACCACGTATATTCGTTGCAAATCGACCAGACGATGTCCTGCAGCGCCCCGCGGAAGGCCTCGTTCCCGGGCTCCAGCAGCGTCAGGAGCGCCATCGTGTTCAGCCTTCTCCGTTTCGCGAAGTAGACCTGCTCGTAGGCGAGCCGGCGGCCCGTCCGCTCGAACGTCGCGAACTGCGCGTAGGTCGGCTCGAGAATCGGTTCGCCGAGCAGCCTCCGCCCCTCTTCGCGGATTTCCGCGGCGGCTTCGCGGTAATCGTCGGTTTCGTTCACCTGCCGCCAAAATTCGTCCTGCCCGCCTTCCGGAAACAACAGCCCGGCCCCTCCCGGCGCGCCGGCGGCCAACGCGGCCGATATGCGCTCGCGCTCCATCGCGTCGCCCCTCCTCTTCCCTTGGCTCGTACCTCTTCATTGTATAAAAAACCGCATGGCGGATTTGGTCGAATCTTGAGCCGTCCGCATAATTATTTGACGGCGGCGGGGATAGGAGCGGAGGCCCGGCCCGGCCCGCGCGAGAACGAGCTTCCCGAACCGTCCGGCGGCCTCGGCGCCGCGCCAAAAAAAGCGGTCCCGGATGCCTGCGCATCCGAAGCCGCCGCTTCGTCGATCATCGTTTCATTCGTTCCCGCCCGCCGCTTCGGACACGCGGATCCATACCGTCATTTCGCCCGGCTCGCGATTGCCCCACAGGTAATACGGGACCGCCCTCAGCCGGACCGGGATCGGCCGGAGCCGCTTCGCCAGCGGGCGGTAAGCCGTCTCCGCCTGCCAGGAGTCCCGCTCGTCGGCCCGTCCCTCCGCGTCGATGACGACCGCCCCTCCGGGCAGGCCGGCTTCGAACGCGGCCGTCAGCTTCGCGTCGGCCGGAATCGACAGGGACGCGAGCGGCCGGCCGTTGTCGGCCTCCTCCAGGCAGTACACGAGCGGCCCGCGCTCGACGGCGGCCTTGCCCGCGTTCGCGCGGATGTCGGGATGCGCCGCCGTCAGCCGCGCCGTCAGTTCCGGCGCCCACTCGACGACGTCGCCCGGCGCCCATGCGCGGCGCACGACCGCGTAGCCGTCCTTCGTCTCGTACGGCGCCGGACGGCCGTTGATCGCGAGCGCGGCTTGCCCCGCGCACCAAGCCGGGATGCGCAGCGCGAGCGCGAACGGCGCGGACGGCGCCTCGGTCAGCTCGAAGCGGACGCGCCCTTCCCAGGGCAGCCAGGATTGCTGCGCGAGCGCGACCGGTCCGGCCGCCAGCGCGAAGCGCGTCTCGCCGCCGATGAAGAGATGCGCGTAGATCGTGTCGGACGCCGGGTCGGCCGTATAGACGTAATCGTGCAGCGAGCTCAGCAGCCGCGCCACGTTCGGCGGGCAGCAGGAGCAGCCGAACCACTTTTGCCGGACCGCCTTGACGTGATGCCGGCCCGGATTGCGCGCGGACGCCTCCGGCCAGACCTCGAGCGGATTGACGTAGAAGTAATGCTTGCCGTCCTGCGACATGCTGGCGATCACGTTGTTGTAGAGCGCGCGCTCCATGACGTCGGCGTAGTCGGCCTTCGGCTCCAGCTTCAGCATGCGCTGCGCGAAGAAGATCAGCCCGATGGAGGCGCATGTCTCGGCGTAGACCGTATCGTTCGGCAGGTCGTAGTCGAACGTGAAGGCCTCCCCGTGATGCGTCGAACCGATGCCGCCCGTGATGTACATCTGCTTCCGCGTCATATTGGCCCACAAGCGCCGGCAAGCCTCGGCCAGTTCCCGGTCGCCCGTGATGCGGGCCAGGTCCGCCATGGCGGTATACATGTACACGGCCCGCACGGAATGGCCGACCGCGGCCGTCTGCTCGCGCACGGGCACGTCCGCCTGGTTGTAGGCCATGTCCGCCGCGGTCGGCCGCAGCCGCCGCTCCGTCCAGATGCTCCGCCCTTCGCGGCGGTTCGTCTCGTCGACCAAAAAATTCGGCTGCGCGCCGCGCTCGTCGATGAAGAATTGCGCCAGCTTCAAGTACCGCGCCTCGCCCGTCGCCCGATGCAGCTTGACGAGCGCGAGCTCGATCTCCTGATGGCCGTCGTAGCCCCGGATTTGGCCCGGTCCCTCGCCGAACACGTCCCCGATATAATCGGCGAAACGGCACATGACGTCGAGCAGCTTCCGTTTCCCCGTCGCCTCGTAATAGGCGACCGCCGCCTCCATCATATGACCCGCGCAATAGAGCTCATGCGCCTCGTGCAGGTTCGTCCACCGCTCGTCCGGCGCTTTCACCGTAAAATACGTGTTCAAGTACCCGTCCTCGTGCTGGGCCAGCGCGATCAAGCCGATGACCTCGTCCGCCGTGCGCTCCAATTCGGGATCGGGATGGGTTGCCAGCGAATAGCCGACGGCCTCCAGCCACTTGGCCACGTCGCTGTCCTGGAACACCATGCCGCCGTACTCGCCCGCTTCCAGCCCCGCCGCGATGCGGAAATTGCGGATCGCGTAGCTCGGCGCGGCATCCGGAATCCGGTCGTTCAGCGCCTCCCATTGGTACGGAATGACCGTTTCCCGGACCAAGTCCGTGTACCGGTCCCAAAAATCGTCCCGAATGCGCACGCCTTCGGGTTTGCCGCTCATTTGCATCGCCACGAACGTCTCTCCTTTTGCCTGAAGAAATGATGGGATTTGAACATTGCTTACCGATAGTTTATCCTCGGATGAAAGGGTCTTCTATGGCTAAAACGACCCTCTTTTTTGCGATATTTCACCCTCGACGAACAAGGAGGCCATGTCCATGTCCGACCGTAACGGCCTGATCGCGCTGTCGCTCCCGCCGCTGCCGTACTACGTCACGACCGGCTTGTCCGTCTTCGCCCCCGGCGACCAGCATCCGAACCGGCGCAATCTCGGCATCTTCGACCTGCTGTGGGTCGTGCGGGGCACGCTGCACATCGGCGAAGAGAACCGGCAGTGGGACGTCGCGGCAGGGCAGACGCTTCTGCTGCTGCCGGACCGCTATCATTACGCGGTCAAGCCCTGCGAGACGGAGACGGCGTTCTACTGGATTCATTTCGATTTCGCCGGCGAATGGACGGCGGAGGCGGCATCGGAAGCGGCCGAGCGCCCCGCGCCCCTGCGGCAAATGTGGACCAATCCGCGCACGCTCCGCCTGCCTCAATACGCCTCGCCGGCGGAGTTCGCCCAGGCGCGGGGGCTGCTCGCCAAGCTGCTGGCGGAAGCCGGCCGCGGCCGGACGGCGGCGTACTGGCAGGAGCAGCGGCTGTTCCTGGAGCTGCTCGACCTGCTGGAGGACCGCGGGGCCGAGCGGGACGAGGACGCGCCCGCCGTCCGCCTCGCCAACAAGGCGGAGTCCTATCTCCGGCAGCATTACCAGTCGGACGTCACGAACCGCTCGCTGGCGGAGGCGCTTCATTTTCACCCGAACTACGTCGTGCGCTGCATGAAGGAAACGTTCGGCTGCTCGCCGATGGCCTATCTGCACCGGTACCGGCTCGAACAGGCGAAGCTGCTGCTGCTCAAGACGGAATGGCCCGTCGCGCGGATCGCCGAGCGGACCGGCTTCGCGAGCGCCCCGTACTTCTCCGGCCGCTTTCGGCAGTTCGCCGGTTTGTCCCCGCTGCAGTTCCGTAAACGGTACTCGACGTGACGCCCATAGGAATGGCGGCCGCGCGCGCGAACGCAGGCGGTCGGACGGAAGCGTTTATCCGGCGCCCGACCGGCCGATAATGGAAGTAATTCTCGCTCCGCCGAGGCTACGCACAAAGGTGGTCGCCATGTCGCTCGCGATTTGCATTTTTCTGGCTTGCTGCGCCATTATCGCGCTTTCGCTCATTCCCAAGAAACTGACCGAGCTCGAGTCGTTGTTCGTCTTCTTCAGCGGCACGGTATTCGAGCTCAGCGGATTTACGATCGCGCACATCAACCTCGATTGGGTCATCGTCCCCCACGGGAATGAACCTTCCTTCGCCAACCTCGTCATGCGCCTGATCGTGATTCCGGTCGTTCTGGTCATCGCCTCGCATGTCCTGCTGTACGACCGGAATGGGCTGAAATGGATCCTCGCGGCCGGCATCTTGCTGCTCTTCACGCTGTTCCAAATTCTGCAGGAGAAGCTCGGCATCCTGGTGACGCCGCATTGGAACGTGTATTACACGCTGATCTTCTTCGCCTGCTATATCGCGTTCGCGCGGGTGATGGCGCAGCTGATTTTGAACGCCCGGCCCGCCGAGGAGGGACGCTCGTGATCATTTACGATACGCGGTTCAACATCAACGAATGGTTCGTGCTGGGGGGCTTTCTCGTCGGCATCGGCCTCGTGCTGTTTCTGCCCAAACGCTTCTCCATGCAGCGGACGATTCTGTATTACATGTGCGGCGTGTACAGCGGCTTCTTCTTCGATCACTCGCTCAGCGTCGAGCCGGTGAGCTATTACGACGTCAACGACACGTCCGATTACGAATGGATGGACTTCGTGTCATACTTCGCGTACGGCGCGGTCGGCTACTTGTTCATCTACGTCTTCGACAAGCTTCGGGTCAGAATGCCTTACGTACCGGTCTATATTCTCGCCTGGTCGCTGGCATCCGTCGGACTGGAGTGGCTCTCGGTCCGAATCGGCGTGTTTCATTACAATTACGGATATAAGCTTGCCTATTCGTTCCCGATCTACTTGATCGTGCAGACGGCTTGGACCATGCTGTTTTTGCGCTACGGCCGCGGCGAGGCGAGGCGCGGGGCTGCCGGTCCGGACAAGGCAAAGAACGCATAAGGCGGCTCGTTCGGCGAGGCGTCCGATGCGTTCGGTTCGGTTGCCGGCCGCGTTAAGCCGGCGCGCCGGCAAGTCATCTCCAATAATCCCCGCTCCCGCCGCTCCCGTCGTAATAGCCGGGTCGGCGGTCTGCGTTCGCGCGATTCGAAGCGCTTTCAATCAATCGTTCCTCAAAAGGCTCCGCTCTTCGTCCGCCCGCCCCGGCGGCTAATTCCTCGGCCAGCCTGCGCATCGCCGCGCCGTCCCCCGTATACCCGTTGTAATAGGTCGGAAAATCAGCCCGATTCCCCTTCACCGTTCCTCACCTCCCCTTTCATTCTACCTATGCGCGAATAGGGAAATCATTCCTCCTCCCCCGCCCGGTTACCGGGCGGTTTGCCTCATTTTCCGGAAAGCGGCCGGCCGGGACGCGATGAAGCGGTACAGGAGGATCAGCGCCGATGCGGCGACCGGGTAGACGGGAACGGAATGGCGCAGCTTCCAGCCGGTGTACGTCAACGCCCCGTTGACGACGGACAACCATTTCGAACGCCAAGGCGACTTCACCGGCTGGCGCCCGCACGGCCGGGCAAACGCCAAAAAAGCCTTCCCCGGCACCGCCGAAGAAGGCTCTTATTTCCCGATTATGCGCCGACGTGCTGCCGTCCCGCGATTTGGCGCCCTCTGCCGTACGGAATGCACATCGGCGTGCCGAAGATCGGATCCGGCGCCACCTGGCACTTCATGTCGAAGACGTCTTCGATGAACCGCTCGTTCACGATGTCCTCCGGCCGGCCCTTCGTATAGATCTGCCCGCCCTTGACCGCTACGATATGGTGCGCGTACCGGCAAGCGAGATTGATGTCGTGCAGCACCATCGCGATGGTGCGGTTCTCCTTCTCGTTCAGCTCGAACAGCAGGTCGAGGATTTCGATCTGATGCGTCAGGTCGAGGAACGTCGTCGGCTCGTCGAGCAGAATCGTCGCGGTATTCTGCGCCAGCGTCATCGCGATCCAGGCCCGCTGCCGCTGTCCGCCGGAGAGCGCGTCGACCGGCCGGTCCGCGAGCTCCGCGAGCTGCGTCGCTTCCAGCGCCCGCTTGACCGCCCGCTCGTCTTCCCGCGACCACTGCTGCAGAAAGCTCTGGTACGGATAGCGCCCCTGCTTCACGAGCTGGTGCACCGTCAGCCCTTCCGGGGCGATCGGCCCCTGCGGCAATATCGCGAGCCGCTTGGCGAGCTCCTTGCTCGACAGGCGGGCGATGTCGCTGCCCTCGAGCAGGATAGAGCCCTGCTGCGGCTTCAGCAGACGGGCGACCGAACGGAGAATCGTCGATTTGCCGCAGCCGTTGCTGCCGATGAACACCGTGATTTGGCCTTGCGGGATAAGCAGATCCAGGTTCGAGAACACCGGCTGCTTGCCGTACGATAACGTCAAATTGTTCGCTTGGATGACGGACATGTCAAACCCTCCCTAATTATGCGCGGCGATGGCGGTACAGCAGGTAGATGAAGAACGGCGCTCCGATCGCGGCGGTGAACACGCCGGCGGGAATGTCGAGCGGGACGAACGCGGTGCGGGCCACCAGGTCGGACAGCAGCAGGATGAGCGAGCCGACGAGCGCGGAGGCCGGAATGACACCGCCGTACGCGGGGCCGACCAGCCGGCGGGCGATATGCGGCGCCATGAGGCCGATGAAATTGATCGCGCCGCCGATGGCGACCGCCGAACCGGCCAGCGCCACGCTGACGAAGAGCAGAATCGTCCGCTTCCGGTTAATCGGGCTGCCGACGCTTGCCGCGACTTCGTCCCCGAGTTCCTGGACGTTCAAGTGGCGCGCGTAGAACAGCGCCACGGGCAGCAGCACGACGAGCCAAGGCAGCAGCGTGACCACGTCCCGGTCCCACGCTACGCCGTAGATGCTGCCGGTCATGAAGGTGAACGCCTTGACGGCCACGGCCGTCGGCGTGAAGGACGCCATCAGGATCAGCATGTAGGTGAACGCCGTCAGCGCCGTCGCCATGCCGATGCCGATCAGCACGAGCCGAAGCGGCGTGATGCCGCCCCGGTAGGCGAAGAGGTAGATCAATCCGGCGGCGGCGAACGCCCCCGTGATCGACCAGATCGGCATGAACCGGATGCTGATTTGCGAGAAATACAAGATGAATACGATCGTGCCGAGCGACGCCCCGCCCGAGATGCCGATGACGTCCGGCGACGTCAGCGGATTGCGGACGATGCCCTGCAGCAGCGCGCCCGATACGGCAAGCCCGGCGCCGACGAGGATGGCGATGACGACGCGCGGCATGCGCAGCGTCATGACGATCATCTCGCTCGTGGCGTCCCCGGCGCCGAAGATCGAGCGAACGACGTCGAGCGGGCCGATCCTCGTGCTGCCGAGCCCCGCGCAGACGATGACCGCGACGACGTTGGCGATGAGCAGGGCGACGATCGCGATAAGCGTTCTGCGTTCGATTTGGAACGAATGCTTGCGTCCCCGGACGGTGATCCAGCGGTTCATGTCAGGCGCGGCCTCCTTTGCGGGCGATGTAGACGAAGAACGGCACGCCGATGATCGCCGTCATGACCCCGACCGGCACTTCTTTCGGAAACGCGACGTAGCGCGAGCCGATGTCCGCCCCGAGCAGCAGCACGCCGCCGAGCACCGCGCAATACGGAACCGTCCAGCGATAGTCGATGCCGACCAGATAGCGCGACACGTGCGGAATGATGATGCCGACGAAGGCGATCGGACCCGCCACGGCGACGGAACCGCCCGCCAGCAGCACGACGGCAAGGCCCGCGGCCAGCTTGACGAAGATCGTCTTCTGCCCGAGCCCCGTCGCGACGTCCTCGCCGAGCCCGAGCAGGTTCATATGCCGGGCCAGCACCCAGGCGCCGGCTAGCGCGACGCCCATGTAAGGCGCGGCGGAGGCGAAGATGCCCATATCGCGGCCGGCCACTGAGCCGACGAACCAGTACAGCACTTGATCGAACGTTTGGCCCCCCGTGAGCAGGACGCCGAGCGCGAGCGACGAGAAGAACGCCGTCATGGCCGCGCCGGCGAGCGTCACCTTGAGCGGCGTCAAGCCGTCGCTGCCGAACGAGCCGAGCAGGTAGACGAGCGCCGCCGTGAACGCGGCCCCCGCGAACGCCAGGGTCGCGAACGCCGACAGGCTCGAGACGTTGAAGAAGGCCGAGGAAGCGACGACGAAGAAGGCGGCCCCGGCATTGATGCCGAACAAACTCGGCGATGCCAGCGGATTGCGCGTGATGCCCTGCATCAGCACGCCCGCGACGGCGAGGCTCGCCCCGGCGATCGCCGCGATGAACGCCCGCGGGACGCGCGCGGTGCGGATGATGATTTGCTGCTGCGAGCCGACGTAATGATTGTACGCTTGCGCGACGTCGTGCCAGCTGAAGTCCGTGACGCCGAACAGGACGCTGCAGACGATGCCCGCCAGGAACAGCAGCAGAGCGGCCAGCAGTCCGGCGATTTTATGCGCGCGCGTAGAGAGTAGTACGTTCATGCGGTCCTCTTTCTCTTCTCCGGGAACGGAAATGGGTATGTAGGGCGATCGCGGCCTGCAGCCGAAACGAATTATTTTAACATTAAATTATTTTAGGGGATGCGGAGGCGACTGTCAATGATTTTGAGAATCATTATCAAATGTGCATTGACGCCGGCGTTCGGGCCTGCTATAGTTTAGCTGACCAAGAATGAGAATCATTTTCATACCGAAAGGAAGCTTGAAGCATGTCCGCCATCATTAGCAAGAAATTCGCCTGGACCTTCTCCGCCCTGTTGATTTTGTTCGCCGTCGTCCTGGCGGGCTGCGGCCAGTCCGGATCGAACGGCGCGAACGCCGGCGCCAATGATTCCAATGCCGGGAACGCCGGTTCCTCCGGCGCGGCGGGCCCGAACGCCGCCGCCGATCCGGCGGCCGAGCGCACCGTCAAGGACGCCATGGGCGAAGCCGTCATTAAAGGGACGCCCGCGCGCGTCGTCGTCCTCACGAACGAAGGCACCGAAGCGCTGCTCGCGCTCGGCGTGAAACCGGTCGGCGCCGTCAAATCGTGGACGGGCAGCCCGTGGTACGCCCATATCGCGAAGGACATGGAAGGCGTCACGGTCGTCGGCGAAGAGAGCCAGCCGAACCTCGAGCTGATCGCGAGCCTCAAGCCGGACCTGATCATCGGCAACAAAATGCGCCAAGAGAAAGTGTACGAGCAGCTGAAGGCCATCGCGCCGACGGTTTTCTCCGAAACGCTGCGCGGCGCTTGGCAGTCGAACTTCAAGCTGTACGCGGATGCGCTCGGCAAGAAGGCCGAAGGCGACAAAATCATCGCCGACTACGACGCCCGCACCGCGGACTTCAAAGCGAAGGCCGGCGACAAGCTGAAGGATAAGGTCTCCGTCGTCCGCTTCATGGCCGGCAAAATCCGCATCTACCTGTCCGACACGTTCACGGGCGTCGCGTTCGACAAGCTCGGCATCACCCGTCCGGACAACCAAAACGCCTTTAAGGAAACGTTCGCCGAAGAAATCACGAAGGAACGGATGCCGGAGGCCGACGCGGACAAGATCTTCTACTTCACGTACGATACGGGCGACGGCAAAGGCAACCAGATGGAGCAGGATATGCTGAAGGATCCGCTGTGGCAGAGCTTGAAAGCCGTCAAGAACGGCCAAGCCTACCGGGTGAGCGACGCGATCTGGAACACGGCCGGCGGCGTCATCGCGGCGAACCTGATGCTCGACGACTTGTACAAACTCTACGACATTCAACTGTAAACCCGCGCGGCGACGAGGCGGAGTCCACATCGGACTCCGCCTCGTTTTTTGGCCGCCATCGCGGACGCCTTCACCGCGCGTTCCCGGCTTCCGGCAGCGGGGCCGGCCGTTTCCGCAGGAATCGCAAATTCCAGCGAAGAAAAACGATCCCGCCAAAATAAACGGGAATCGAATACCAGTGGGACCATTCCCGCAGCTTCAGGTAATGCGCCTCGACGGACGCCCATTCGAAGGCCATGGCGTACGCGGTCCAAGCCGCCGCGTAGATGACGAAGGCCCGTACGCCCCGCGGCATGTAGTTCAGGATAATGACGCCGATCGCGCTAGGGTACAAGCATTGGATGACGACCACCTGCCATTGAATGCCCGAGCCGCCCTGGTCGTACCAATCCAAGTACAGATCGAGGAACTGGTCGCACAGCCGCGTCATGAACGCCACCGCGAGCCAAACCACGTAAATTTCCTGAAGGGACAGCCGCTTCGGGACGAGCGCGGCCGCGAGACAAGCGACCGCGGTGGCGATATACATGAACGTCATCGGAACCGCCTCATTCGCGCAGACCGTCTCCCGTTACCGGAGAGAGCGGGCGACTGGATTTGTTGAAGATGAACGATCCGGTCAAGATAATGCCGATCATGAGAAATCCGGACGTGACGACGGGGTTCGGAATAAGCTCCGAAAAAATGACGCACAACGTCCCCGCGAGGCCCGCGACCTGAAAGAAGACGATCGCCCGCGAATCGGGCGGATGCGCGCGCGCCGAAGCGAAGGCGTCCCAGACGTTCATCACGTAGAAGCCCGGATAGAAGTGCGCGATCTCCAGGCTGGCCGCTTGGCATATTTTCTCGTCGTGGCCGAGCATGTCGAGCCGGATGATCCGGTTGAGATGGATCGTGCTGTTCAGCCCCAATTCGATCAGAAGGAAAATGAGCGCTTTGACATACTGCCGATTGAACAGCTGTCCGAATCCCGGCATGATGATCGAGCAAATCACGGCCAATACGCGCATGCGGCAGCCCTCCCGTCGATAGTGAGTTTTATTAGTTTGCGGCAATGATTTCAAAATAATACCGTTAATAACGAATAAAGGTCATCGGAGCAGCCTGCTCCGATGACCTTCATCACGTCTTTTTCCTCGTGCGCGTCCAGCCGCGCGCGATGCCACGCGGCGTCGTTGTCGTTTCATCCGGTTTCAAAAGCTTCACGCGTTCTACACACGTTTCTCCCGCCCCGCTGTGATAGGATGATCAAGACAGCCATTCGAGGGAGGAAGATGACCATGCAGCAGTCTCATCCATTATCGCATAACGCCGCGGAACCGCCTATCGGGTTCGTCGCGTCCGGCTCCTATCCCGCGCGGGCGGGCAACGCGGTGCGCCCCCTGATCGACAGCGGCCCCGCCTTCCGCCGCATCTGCGAAGCCGTCGAAGCCGCCCGGCACAGCGTATGGCTTACGGTCACGTTCTTCGCGGAGGACTTTCAACTGCCGGACGGCCGCGGCACGGTGTTCGACGTGCTCGACCGGGCGGCCGATCGCGGCGTCGACGTGCGCATCCTCTTCTGGCGCCCGAACCCGGAGAGCAGCGGCTACGGCCGGACGTTCGCCGGGACGGAGGCCGACCGCGCCCTGCTCGCCGCGCGCGGCTCGCGGTTCCGCGCCCGCTGGGACCGGACGCACGGCCGGTTCTGCCAGCATCAGAAGGCGTGGCTGATCGACGCCGGGCACGAGACGGAGACGTCGTTCGTCGGCGGCATCAATCCTACCTTCCGGTCCGTCGAGCCCGGCCACGCCGGCGAAGGCCATCGGCACGACGCGTACGTCGAGGTGACCGGTCCTTCCGCGACCGACGTGCACCATAATTTCGTCCAGCGTTGGAACCAGGCCAGCGAACGGGCAGAGCGGGACGGCACGTGGGGCCATGACGGCGAGGACGAGCTGTCCTTCCCGGACCGGATCTCCGCGCCGCGCGGGACGATCGAGGTGCAGATGCAGCGGCAAGCCTCCCCCGGCCGCTATGCGGGCAGCCACCCCGCGCCGGGCGGCGAGCCGTACGACATCGCCCTCGGCGAGCGGACCGTCCTCGCGCAGTACATCCAGGCGATCGACGCCGCGCGGCGCACGATCTATGTGGAGAATCAGGCGCTGCCCGTGCCGGAAGTCGCGGCCAGGCTCGAGGATGCGCTGCGCCGCGGCGTGGACGTCGTCCTGCTCGTCCCCGGCGAGCCCGAAGGGCATGTGCGCGACTATCGCCGGCAGCCGGTCAAGCGCGCCTTCTTCGAGACGATCGAAGCGCTCGGCCGCCATGCGAACTTCGCGCTGGCCGGCCTCGCCGGACCGGACGGCCGCGGCGGGCGGAGCGGCGTCTACGTCCACGCCAAGCTCATGCTCGTCGACGATGCCTGGGCGACGATCGGCTCCTGCAACCTGCATGCCAATTCGCTTTACGGCCACACGGAGCTGAACGCGTCGTTCCGGGACCCCGCGGCCGTGCGGGCGCTGCGCCGGGAACTGTTCGCCGAGCATCTCGGCCGGGATACCGCGGAGCTGGACGACCGCGAAGCGTTCCGGCTGTTCCGCGAGATCGCGCTGGCTAACCGGGCGCGCATGGATCGCGGCTCGGCCGATTGGGAAGGCCTCGCCTTCCGGATCGACCCGGCGGCCTACGGCGTCTGACCCGGGCCGGCCGTCATGGCGCACGCCGAAGAGGCGGCCGCATCCCGCGGCCGCCTCTTCGCCTGCGCGCTTTACTTATACCCGAGCGCGGCCAGGTTGGCGTAGCTCGTCTGCAGGCAGTCGAACGGGCTGCCCTCGCACGTGTCCTGCTCGACGAGCAGGTACTTCGTCGAACCGGCGCGCTCGAGCGCGTTCAAGATGGCCCGGAAGTTCATGTTCCCTTCCATGACCGGCGCCATGACGGGCTCCGTGCCCCGGACGTCCATGTCCTTCAGATGGACGCAGTCGAGGCGGTCTTTCAGGATGCCGATCCACTCGCACACGTCCGCGCCCGCCGCCTGCACCCAATACGTATCGAGCGTAATGCCCATTTCCGCGGGCGAGAAATCCTCCAGCAGCCGCTCGATCAGCCGCTTGCCCCCGACCTTCCGGAATTCGAAGTTGTGGTTGTGGTACATGAACTTCTTGCCGGCCTTGGCGATCCGTCCGGCCGCTTCCCGGAAGTCGGCGGCGAAATGCCCGTACCAGTCGGGCGTGCGGTACTTATCCGGCATGCTGCCGATCCCGATATATTCGCAGCCGAGCACGTCATGCTCCCGGATGACCGCATCGGTGTCGCGGATAATGCGGTCCGGGCTCGTGTGCGTCAGGGCGACGGTTAGCGACAGCTCGTCGCAGATCGCCCGCAGCGCTTCCGGCGCGATCGGCCCCATCGCTGACGCCTGCACCGCGGTATACCCCATGGCGGCGATTTTTTGCAACGTACGGCGAATATCCGTCTCCGTCTGAATGAACGTTCTGACCGTGTACAGCTGGGCTCCCAAGATCATCGATTGCTACCTCCTTCGAATGGTTCGAACCGGCTCTGCTCTCCATTATAAAAATTATGCCGAAAGCCGCCATTGCGAATCGGAGCGTGTGCATTGCAAATCTAGCGATGTTTCTCTACACTGAGGGGGAACCGGAGGGGATAAACCGATGGAAATCCGCAGCATCCGCACGGATGCCATGCTCTATCACCATAGCGTCGACGTCCGAAGAACGGCCAGCTACGACCTGCACTGCCATCACTACTACGAAGTGTTCTACCTGATCGCGGGCCGCGTCGGCTATCTCGTCGAAGGCAGGCGGTTCGCGCCGGAGCCGGGCAGCTTCCTGCTCATCCCGCCGAACGTCTTCCACGGCGTCCGCGTCGAAAGCGACGACGCCTACGAGCGGCTCGCGCTGCACTTCGCGCCGGAGCTGCTGCATCCGGAAAGCCGCTCCGCCCTGCTCGCGCCGTTCCACGCGGCGTCGGGCTCGAAGGCGTTCTGCTTTGCGGACGCGCGGGAGCTGCGGCCGTTCCTCGACCAGCTTCTCGACGCCGGCGGGATGGACGAGACGCTCCGCGGCCTGTCGCTGCGCATCCGGTTGGAAGCGCTGTTATCGCAAATCGCCCGCATGGCTCCCGCGCCGGCCGGGGCGCCCGCGGCCGCCCCGGGTCTCGCCGAACGGCTGATCGACCACGTCAACGCGCACGTGACCGAGCCGCTGTCGCTGGACGAGCTGTCCGCGTCGTTTTACGTCAGCAAGCATCACCTGAACAAAGTGTTCCGCAAGGCCGCCGGCACGACGGTCGGCAATTACGTGCTGCGCAAGCGGGTCGCGCTCGCCCAGCGGCTGCTGCGCGATGGCCGCTCCGCCGCGTCTGCCGCCGCCGACGCCGGATTTCGCGATTACTCCTCCTTCTACCGGGCGTTCAAGAACGTCTGCGGCTGCGCGCCTTCGGCCTGCGTCCCGCCATTCGGCCGGCGCGGATTGTCCGGCGCCGCGCTTGATCAGGCCGCCGATCAGCAGCAGGAGCGGAAGGACGAACGCGACGAACAGGATGTACGGCGGGAAGACGACGGAATCCCAGTGCAGCATGTACGCAACGTCGGGGTAGAGAATGAGCGCGAAGGCGACCATCAGCATGCCGCAGGGGAGCGTCAGCGTCCGGTAATCGCGGAGCCGCAGCATCTCCGCGAGGCTCGTGACCCGGCCCCGGCGGGCCTCCGCGCATGACGAAGCCGCGCACGGAGGGCCATGCGCGGCTTCGAAGAATGGCTCGCTATGCGATGGGCGAGGCTATGCGCCCGCGTCTTCCGGGCTCGCCCATGCGGACGACCGCCTTGATCCCGATTCGGTCGAACGCAAGCGACGGGACCTGCTCCGGCGCGAATTCGTCCGTGATCAACCCGCGCAGCAGGCCGGGATAAAGCCGCTCCATATCGCGGATCCGGTCGAGCGCGCGCGCGAAATCCGCCTTCGACGCGTTCACGGAGCCGACCACGGTCTGGTTGCCGATGACCATCCGCTGATTGATGTCGTCCATCGGCACCGGGATGCGGCGGTCCGTCGGCGAGATGCCGACCGTGCCGATGATGCCGTTCCGGTTCAGCACGCGATGCGCCTCGACGAGCAGCGGGCTGTAGCCGGTGCACTCCAGCACGACGTCGAAGCCGATTCCGCGCTTGCCGGCGTAATGGCGCGCGAGCCCGCAGCCCCCTTCGCCGTCCGGCTCGCCGCCGTACGCGCTCCGGAACTCCGCGCCGACGCCCGCCAGCACCGCCGCCTGCCGGCTGTCCCCGGCATGCAGCGACCAGACGTGCGTTTCGAGGCCCATCGTTCGAAGCGACAAGGCGGACAGCAGGCCCATCGGGCCGGAGCCGAGCACCAGCGCCCGCTTCGGCTGCCAAACGAACCGCTGCTGGATGCAGGCGATCGTCGCCCACAGCTTCTCGAAAATGCTCTGCGGCTCCACCCATACGGCGAGCTGCTTCAGGTCGTCCGGCACCTTCACGACGTAGCGGGCGTCCTCGACCACGTATTCGCGCATGAAGCCGTGGGAGCCCTTGATCCCCCGTTCGGTGTATGCGCCCGTCTCGCAGTAGTCCGCCCGGTCCGCGCGGCAGTTCGCGCAGGCCGGATCCGCGCACGGCCGGCGCACCAGCGCCGTCACGGCGTCGCCCGGCCGGAACCCGGAGGCGGCGCCGGCCGCTTCCACGATGCCGCTCAGCTCGTGGCCGATGATCAGGTCGTCCTCGCCTTCCTCCGGCACGCCGTAGCGGTGCGTGACGATTTCTTTGTCGGTGCCGTCGATTCCGACGGACAGCACCCGGATCAGCACCTCGCCGTCGTGCCGGATGGCGGGCTTCGCCATCTCCGCCACTTCGATTCTCGCCGACTCGGACGCGGCGTTCTTCAATACGATCGTCTTCATGCGTTCGCTTCGCTCCCTTTCGGCGCGTCTCCCCGGCGCCTCACGTCAAATACCGCCCGATCCCCGCGCGGACGAACGCCACGGATTCCCGCAGCTCCTCCAGGCCGTTCACGCCGTCCTCGATCGAGATCCAGCCGCGGAACTTCTCTTCTTGCAGGACGCGGAAGATCGCGTCGTAATCGTTCATTCCCCGGCCGATGACCCCGTGCTCGAGCGCGTCGGAGTAGCCCTGGTCCCGGTATTCGCGAATGTCGTCCATCGAGCGGCCGGCTTTCAGATACCGGTCGCTGGCGTGCATCGTCAGCACGCGCGACCGGACCCGCTCCAGCAAGCGAAGCGGATCGTCGCCCGCCACGATCGCGTTGGACGGGTCGTAGTTCACGCCGAACCACGGCGATTCGATCCGGCCGACGATGTCGAGGAAGATGTCGCTCGGCATCGCGAATTCCGGCGCGGTCCAATAGCCGTCCTTGTAGTGGTTCTCCATGACCAAGTGCACCCGCTTCTCCGCGGCGTACGGCAGCAGTTCCCGGATGCACGAGACGGTCCAATCGATCCCGTCCTCCCGGGAAACGCCGCTCCGCCGCTGCCCCGACAGCACCCGGCAGCTCCGGAAGTCGTCCGGGCCGAGAATCGCCATGACGTCGATCATCCGCATCATGGCGTCGACTTCCCGCGCGCGCCGTTCGGGATCCGGCTGCGTGAAATCCGGGGACGCGCACATCATCGGAACCGCCAATCCCTGCCGGTCGCACGCCTCGCGGACGGCCTTCAGGTACGTCTCTTCCGCGCTTGCCAAAAACCGCGGGTACATCTCCAGCCCGTCGGCGCCGAGCGTGCCGGCCAGTTCGATCCACGTCTCCAAGCTCATCTTGCCTTCGGACAACTCATGAATGAAGCCCTTCGGAAATACCGCCACGCGGGCCGAAGCCGCCATAGTCGTCACTCCTCCGTCTTGTTCGCTTTGACCCGGTCCACGAACCGCCGCAAAATCGCTTGGAGCGCCTCGCGGTCCGTGCTGGGCTTGAATTCCCGCTTGTCGATGACGAGCGGCGCGCCGATGACGACGAGCGGCGCGCCGTGGCGAGGCATGTCCGCCGCCTGGTCGATGGACAGTCCGCCGACGGCCTGCACCGGCACGTTCACCGCCGCCGCCACCTCGGCGAGGTGATCGTACGGCGTGCGCGCCCGGTCTTCGCCCCGCTCGTCGAAGCCGGTATGCACGATGATGTAATCGACGCCGTTCGCCTCCATCATCCGGGCGCAGGCCACGGGATCCGGCGCGGCCATGATATCGCCCATGACCCGGATGCCGTAATCCCGGGCGGCCCGGACGACGGCGCGGATCGTCGCCGGATGCGCCACGCCCATGACGACGACGTGGGTGGCGCCGGCCTTCGCCATCATCTCCGCTTCCAGGTAGCCGCCGTCCATCGTTTTCAAATCGGCCACGATGGGATGGTCCGGGAAGGCCTTGCGCAGCGCCGCGACGGCGTGCAGGCCTTCGCCGAGCAGAAGCGGCGTGCCCGCCTCCAGCCAGTCGACGCCGGCTTCCACGGCCACTTCGGCCATCGCCAGGGCGTCCGCTATCGTGGTTAAATCCAGCGAAATTTGCACGATCGGTTCCATGATCGCTTTCCCCTCTCCTTCGTCCTTTGAAACGCTTTCAATTACGAAGCCCGCGCGGCCGCTTCGCGCATTTCCGCTTCCGTCAATCGCTGCCGGCCGCATCTGTGTCCATATTCCACGCGGCGGCGGGAAGTCCTGCCGGATGCGCTCAATTGAGGAAAGGGGACCCACCTCGCGCCGGGAACGACGTTCACCAGCAGCCCTCTCTCCCGGGGCGGAAGGCCGTTTTCACAATATCGTAAAATCGTTGCCCATTGTGCATGATTGCCCAATGGGCAATAATAGAGAGGAACATCGCGGCGCGCGCTTGACCGCTTGCGCCCGCGGAAGAAAGCGAGGTGTACCGTACGCGATGACCAAACCAAGCTTAAGGGACGCGAAGCGGGAGGCGACCGCGCACGCGCTCGCCGACGCGGCGTTCGAGCTGGCGCTCGAGCGCGGGCTCGACGGCTTCGTCGTCGACGACATCGTCCGGCGCGCCGGCTTCTCCCGCCGGACGTTCGCCAATCATTTCTCCTGCAAGGAGGAAGCGGTGGCGACGGCCGCCGTCTCCTTCCAAGGCGTCCAAGAGGCCGACGAATTGCTCGCGGGCGTGGACGGGAACGCGTCCCCGGTCGATATCTTGTACCGGCTCATGAAGATGCGGCTGACCGCGGGAATCCTGTGGAAGCTGCGCGAGCTCGTGTCGCTGGCGAAACGGAGCCCGACGCTGGAGCCGTATATCCTGAGCGCGTTCCGGCGGCTGCAAGAGTCGGCGCAGGAGACGCTGAGCGTCTATTCGCAGGGCCGCTATCCCGACGGCTATGCCCATCTGCTCGCGGGCGCCGTCTACGGGGCGTTCCTGCCGCTGCTCGACGGCAGCCTGAACGTCCTGCTCCCCGGCCAGCCGGCCGGCGAGGTGCCGGGAGCCGTCCCGTTCGACGATTATTTGGACACCATGTTCGGCTATTTGCGAAGCGGCTTCTAAGCGAGGACCCGCGTTCCGCCCCTACTCCCCCAAGCAAAGGAGAATCATCCTTCTATGTCGACCTTTCTGTACAAAATCGGCCGCTCCGCGTACGACAAGCCCTGGGCGTTCATCGTCGGCTGGGTCGTCATTCTGGCCGTCGTGCTCGCCGCGCTCGGCGCGAACGGCATCCACGTCAGCTCCGATATGAAAATCGAAGGCACGGAGTCCCAAAAAGTGCTGGACCAGCTGGCCGCGGAGCTGCCCGAAGCGTCGGGCGGACAAGCGAGCGTCGTATTCGCCGCTCCCGCCGGAGAACGGCTGGACACCGCGGAGCGCCTGGCCGCCCTTCGCAAAGCCGTCGACGACGTCTACCGGCTGGACCACGTCATCAACCCCGCCGAATTGGCGGCGAAGGCCGGCGTCTCGGACGGCGCCCAAGCCGGCGCGCAAGCCGGCGATTCCGCGGCGGCGGGCGCCCGGCAAGGTGCCGAAGCCGGTGCCCAGGGCGACGCGGCGGCGGCGGCCGGCCTAGGTACCGGGGGCGCGAACGCCTCCGCGGCCGGGCAGGCGCCGTACGGCCCGCTCGTCGTCGACGGCGCGCCGGTTCCGGGCGTCATGATCGCCCGTGACGGCAGCGTGGCCCTGTTCCAGTTCCAATTCACCGTGCAGCAGATGTCGCTGCCCGAGTCCGTGCCGGACCGGGTGATCCAGGCGGTCTCCGCCGTGGAGAAGACCGGCATCCAGGCGCTGCCGAGCGACTCGCTGTCGACCAAGCCCGCCCTCGGCTCGACCGAAGGCGTCGGCCTCGTCGTGGCCGCCGTCGTCCTCCTGATGACGCTCGGCTCGGTCGTCGCGGCCGGCCTGCCGCTGCTGTCCGCCATTCTCGGCGTCGGCATCAGCGTCGGCGGGGCGTACGCCTTCTCGAAATTCATCCCGATGACCGACATCACGCCCGCGCTCGCGCTCATGGTCGGGCTTGCGGTCGGCATCGACTACTCGCTGTTCATCGTCAACCGGCAGCGCCGCATGATCCTCGACCAAGGCCTGAGCGCGCGCGAAGCCGCGAGCCGGGCGGTCGGCACCGCGGGCAGCGCGGTGTTCTTCGCGGGCCTGACGGTCATCATCGCCCTGTGCGGCATGCTCGTGATCGGGATCGCGTTCCTGTCGACGATGGCGCTCGTCGCCGCGGCGGCGGTGCTGGCGAACGTGCTCATCGCCCTAACGCTGCTGCCGGCCCTGCTCGGCCTGGCCGGCGAGCGGATCTGCTCGGCCAAGGCGCGCGCCAAGCGAGCCGGACAATCGTCCGAACCGCGGCACGGGTTCGCGCGCCGCTGGGCAGCCGGCGCGATCAAGCTCCGCTGGCCGATCGTGGTCGCGGCGATCGCCGTATTGGGCGTCGCGGCGATTCCCGTCGCCAAGATGGAGATGGGGATCCCGTCCGGCGCCACGGCGAACCTGGACACGACGTCGCGGCAGAGCTACGACGCGATTTCGCAAGGGTTCGGGGAAGGCTTCAACGGCCCGCTGCTGCTCGTCGCCGAGCCGAAGAACGGAGCCGCCATCGGAGCGGAGACGCTCGGCAAGCTCGCGCAGGAGCTCCAGCAGCACGAAGACGTCTCGCTGGTCACGCCGATGGGCGTGAACAAGACCGGCGACATGGCCATCATCAGCCTCATTCCGAAATCGGGCCCGACCGACGCGGCAACGAAGCGTCTCGTCCACGACCTGCGCGCGCCCGATTCCAAGCTGGCGCAAACGTACGGCGTCGCGATCAGCGTCACCGGCTTTACCGCGATCAATCTCGACATGTCCGCCAAGCTCGCGGAAGTGTTTCCGCTCTACGTCGGCATCATCGTCGTGCTGTCGCTGATTATTTTGCTGCTCGTGTTCCGCTCGGTCATCGTGCCGGTCAAAGCCACGGTCGGCTTCCTGCTCAGCGTGCTGGCCACGTTCGGCATTACGACGGCCGTGTACCAGTGGGGCTGGCTCCACGCCCTGTTCGGCTTCGATACCGGCGGTCCGCTGCTCAGCTTCATGCCGATCATGGTGACCGGGATTCTCTACGGACTGGCGATGGATTATCAGGTCTTCCTCGTCAGCTCCATGCGCGAGGCGTACGTCCACGGGCATCACGGCCGGTCGAGCGTCGTGCACGGCTACGAGCAGGCGAGCCGCGTCGTCGTGGCCGCCGCCGTCATCATGGTGTCCGTCTTCGCCGGCTTCATCTTCGCGCCGGACATCATGATCAAGCAGATCGGCTTCGCGCTCGCCGTCGGCATTCTGATCGACGCCTTCGTCGTCCGGATGACGCTCGTGCCCGCGGTCATGGCCGTCTTCGGGGACCGCGCCTGGCGCCTGCCGAAATGGCTGGACCGTCTGCTGCCGAACCTCGACGTGGAGGGCGAGAAGCTGATCGCCGAGCTGAAGGCGAAGGACGACGCGTCGCCCCGGACGGCCTTCCGGCCCGGATCGGCGGCTGCGGCCGGCATCTCGGCCGTCCGCGATTCTTCCAAGCCATCCGGCGTACGCCGGCCGGGCGACTCCTAGCTCCCTCCGATATCCATGTGCGCGGTCCGGCCGCATACATGGATATCTTTTTTTGTCCCATCCTAAGAAGAAAGAACGGTGACGCGGGACAGCGGGAAGGCGGAGGCTGCGGGAAGGCGGAGGCTGCGGGGAGACGGAAGCCGCGAGCGACGCGCGGCCGCGGCCACGCGCCGCTTCAACCCGGCAGGCGCGCCAATTCGGAAAAGCAACTGCCTATAGACAACGGCGGCGAAAAGGTGTACGCTGAAGATAAATTAATACCAGGTACTAAAACCTGATGCTAAGGAGTTGAACGGCTATGCTGCAGCACCCGCTTCAATCGCATGCGGCCATTACGGCTTTCGGCGCGTATGTCCCGGAACGGATTTTGACGAATCGCGATTTGGAACAAATGGTGGACACGACGGACGAGTGGATTTTTCAACGGACGGGCATCAAGGAGCGGCGCATCGCCGCGGACGATCAGTTTTGCAGCGACATGTGCTTCGGCGCGGTGCGCGACCTTCAGCTGCGCTACGGCGTCGTGCTTGAGGACGTGGATTACGTGCTCGTCGCGACGACGACGCCGGATACGTTCTTCCCGAGCATGGCCGCGCGGGTTCAGGCGGAATTCGGCATCGTCTCCTGCGGGGCGGCCGACGTCCAAGCGGCGTGCGCGGGGTTCGTCTCGGCGCTGCAGCTGGCCAACGGACTGCTTCTCTCCGGCGCTTACCATAAAATTCTCGTCGTCGGGGCCGAGACGCTGACCAAGGCGACGGATTACACGGACCGCTCCACCTGCATCCTCTTCGGCGACGGCGCGGGCGCCATGCTCGTGGAACGCCGCGAGGAGGGCGCGTTCCTCGCCTCCCACAACGGGACGAAGGGCGGCGACGGGCATCATCTGTACCGCTCCTCCCTCGCGCCGTCCATCGACGGCGTGCCGATCCAGACGAACGGCATGATCGTCCAGAACGGACGCGAGGTGTACCGCTGGGCGGTCACGACGGTGCCCAAGGGCATCCAGGCGCTCATGGAGCGCAACGGCCTCGCGCCGTCGGACATCGACTGGTTCGTGCCGCACAGCGCGAACATGCGCATCGTCGAATCCGTCTGCGAGCGGACCGGCATCCCGCTGGAACGGACGCTGACCAGCATGCGCGAATACGGCAACACCTCGGCGGCGTCCATCCCGCTGGCCATCGACCTGGCCTTGAAGGAAGACCGCATCAAGACCGGCGACACGCTGCTGCTGTACGGCTTCGGCGGCGGGTTGACGGAATCGGCGCTGCTGCTGCGCTGGACGCTGTAAGGCCGTTTCGGCTCAACCGAACGTTTCGCGACGCGTCGCGGGCGAGCGCGGAGCTTCCTTCGGGACGCTCCGCTTTTTTTCGCTTGGCCGGCCCGGTACCATGCGCGATTCGGCCAAGACCGCCCCCGCGGTCCCGCCGCCGCGAAATGGGAACAATCCGATTTTGTCGAATGCGCGCAAAGGCGGTATACTAGAACGTATACGAACCTATAGAAAGCGAAGGTAGCCCGCCATGGACGAACTGAAAAAGGCTTACGAGCTGCTTGGCCTGCCCGAGGGCGCAGGGAAGGAAGACGTCGAGAAGCGCTATTTCCTCTTGATCCGCCGGGAGCGCGCGAACCGGCAGCGCGAAGAGGCCGCGCAATCGGACGAGCAGGGGATCACCCTCGAAGACATCAACAAGGCGTACAAGACGATCCTGGAGTACGACGAGAAGCAAACGATGGCGCAGTTCAACGACGCCGCCTACGGCAAATTCAAAGGCATGGCCGGCTCCGCCCAGAAGGTCGATCATTTTTTCAGCTATTATAAATTTCACGTGCTCGGCGCCATCGCGCTCGTTCTGATCCTCATTTTCGGCACGAAAGCCTACATCGACCACCGGCACAAAATGGCCGAGCTCGCGAAGCTGCCGCCGATCGATGTAAGCGTCTCCTTCTTCGGCGAGTATTACAGCCAGGACGGCAGCTACCCCGTCAGCGACCTGAAGCCGCTCGAGGACAAGTTTCTCGCCCAGTTCCCGCAGTGGAAGCGGGTTCAGGCGTTCTTCACCTACGTGCCGTCGGACATCAAGAGCGAGCAGGATTCCGCGCTCATCCAGAAGAGCATCATCGATCTTATGATGAACAAAGCCGACGTGTATATCCTGGATAAGGCAAACTTCCAGAAGCTGGCCCAGGACGGCTCGCTCCTGCCGCTCGACGGCGCCAACGCCGCCAAGCTGGGCCCGGCCTTCAAGCCGGAGCTGGGCTACAAAGCCAAAACGGAGGACGTGCCCGAGGAGCACGTGTACGGCGTGGACATCTCCGCAAGTCCGCTGCTCAAAGGGCTGCCCGTCATCGGCAAAGAGTACATCGCCGGCGTCCGCGTGAATTCCGAGCGGCCGGACAACGCGTTCTCGTTCATTGCCGGGTATTTGAAATAATCGGTCGCCCCCGACCGGAAGCGCCGCTGCCGAATCCGACGCGATTCGGCAGCGGCTTTTTTTGCCGCCGCTCCGTTGCCGAAGTCCCGATCCATGTTACAATGAGTCGAACTGGATAAAAAAGGATAGACCGGGAGGCCCATCATGACCAGAAAAATCGCCTTTATCGCCCTATTCTTCTTCGCGCTGTTCGCGAGCCTCGCGAGCGCGGCGCCGCTGCCAGCCAAAGGCAAAGGCCACGTCTACGACGGCGGGGGCATGTTCCCGTCCGGCCGGCTGCAGGCGCTGGAGCAGGCCGCCGCGGCGGGCGCGCCGTACGCGTATTATATCGTCACGCTCGAATCGCTCGGCGCTTCCGAGCCGGACGCCTACGCGGAGGCGCTGTACGACGCCTGGAAGCTGCGGGCGGACGACGTTGTGATCCTGCTCCCCAAGCAAGAACGGCGCGTGCAGCTGTATTTCGTCAATCCGCCGCTCCAGCGGAAGCTGGACGCGCTGCCGGACGACTACGCCGGCAGCGGCTATGCCGGACGGGCGGCGATCGACCGGTTCGTCGGCGGCACCTTCACCCCGCTCGCCAAGGAAGGCGATTACGCCGGCGGCGTGCTGAAGCTGATCGCCGCGGCGAAACGGCTGCCGGAGCCGGCGGGGGATGCGGCGCCTGGCGAGGGACAGGACACCGCGCCGGATGCGGCCGGATCGCCGTCCTCCGGCGAGACCGCAACGCCGCCGGCCTCGGCGCCGGACAGCGGCATTGCGGCTGGCAACGGCACGGCGGCGGGCCAGCCGAGCGCGCCGGCGAACCGGACCGGCCTCGCGATCGCGCTGCTCGTCTTAGCGCTCGTTGGCGCCGCCGCGATCGTGCTCGTCCTCTACTTGATCCGCCGGTCGCGGCATGCCCGCCTCGTCCGCGAAGCGGACGCGATCGCGGTGGGGCTGTTCCGCGCCCAGGAGCTGCTCCGTCCGCTCGTCGGGCTGTACAGCGGCCCGGCCACCGCGGCGACGCTGAAACCGGTGGCGGACGCGCTCGACGCCCGCGCGGCTGCCGCGCAGGAACTGCTGCGGACGCTCGGCGGCAGCCCGCCGGGCTTCTTCGCCGGCGGCGGGCGCCGCGAGACGGACGCGGCCGGCGCGACCGCCGCGCGCCTGCGCGCCGATGCCGGCGAGCTGCGCAAGCAGGCCGAGCATCTCGCGGAGCTGGACCGGCAGAACGGCCGCGAGCTCAGCGCGATCCAAGGCGAACTGAGCGGCCTGGCGGCCAAGGCCGGCGAGCTCGCAACCGCGAACGGCCTGTCGCTCGCCCGGATCAAGCAGGAAATCGCCGAGAACGCGGAGCAGGTGGAAGTCATCCGCAAGCGGCAGGTCACGGACCTCATCGACGCGGCCGAGCTGCTCAAGCCGCATCGCGCCACGGCGGAGCTGCACGCCTCCCTGCTGGAACGGCTCCCTTCGTTCCTGTCGCAGCAGCGGCAGCTGCCGGACGACATCGCGCAAGGCCGTTCGCGGATCGAGGGCGAGCTGCGCGCCGAACGGCTCGAGCTGACCGAGTTCAATCCGTTCGACCGGCTCGAGGAAGCGTCCCGCCGGCTCGCGCCGTTCGCGGACGCGCTCGCGGCCGGCGATCTGCGCGAAGCCGCGGGCCAATCCGAAGCGATGACGGGCGCGATCGCCGAAGCGCGGCGGATGGTCCGCGAACGGGTCGCGCTGCGGGACGGCCTCGCCGCCGATCTGGAGACGCTGGAACGGTTCGCGGGCTCCTTCTCCTTCGGCGAAGCGGCCTACCGCGAAGAGCTCGGCAAGCTGCAGAGCCAGTTCGACGAAGCGGTCTGGGGCTTCATGCCGGACGCGTTCCGCGCGGCGACGGACGCCTTCCGGGAGCTCGAGGCGGGCCTCGCGCCGCTTCGCGAGGCGTTCGGGAAGCAGCGCTACGCCGCGGCGCGCCCGCAGGCGGACCGGCTGCTCGAGCTGTCGAAGCGCGCGGCGGAGGCGGCCGAGTCCTGCCTGAAGGCGCGGGAACGCGCGCTTGCGCGCACGGAAGCGCTGCGCGCCAAGCGGGAAGACGCGCGGCAGGCGTTCGAAGCGGCCGCCTCGCAGGCGGCGGCGCACCGGCTGCGTGCGGCGGGCGACAGCGGCGCCCGGGTCGCCATGCAGGAAGACGCGATTCAAGCGGAGCTCCGCGAGACGGACCGCCTGCTCTCGCCGCCGGGGATCCACCCGGACGCCGCGGAGCTGCGGCTGAACCAGCTGGCCAGCCGCGCGGCCGCCTACGCGCAGGACGTGCAGCGCCTCGTTCAGGAGAAGCAGGCGGCGGAGCGGCGCATGCGCGAGCTCGGCTCGCGCTACGATTCGGTCCATGCCCGGACGCGGCACCGGTCGCTGCCCGGCCATTTCGACGCCTCCTACCAAGCCCGCGTGAACGAAGCGGACCGCATGTTCGCGCTCGGGATGTACGCGGGCGCGATCGAGCAGATGAACGAGGCCGACCGCCAGCTCCGGCGCATGCAATCGGCGTACGACGACATCCTCCGCGAGGAGCGCCGGCAGGAGGAAGAACGGCGCCGGCACGAAGAGCTTCACCGCCAAAACAGCGCGCACCACGGCGGCCATCAAGGAGGCCATCAAGGAGGCCATCAAGGAGGCCATCAAGGAGGCCATCAGGGCGGCGGGCATCACGGCGGCTCAACCGGCGGGGATTCGTTCGATAAGCCGCGCGGTTCGTCCGGCGGCGACAACTGGTAGGGACCTCGGCTCGTCCGCGCAAAACAAAGCGCAGCCGCGCGTACGATTCGTACGCGCGGCTGCGCTTCGTTCGTTCAGGGGTTCAGCGCGAGATGCTTAAGGCCCGTATAGCGGTCCCGCAGCAGGTAGGCTTCCCGCAGCGATTCGCCGATCAGCGTCTCCGTCAAGCCGATGTCGCCGGGATCGGACGGTCCGCCGGCTTGCCGCAGCCACGTCCGCAGCCGCTCGGCATCCGGCAAATCGCCGAAGACGGCCGGATACGCGCCGGCCAGCCGCTCGCGGTACAGCTTCGCCAGCATGACGGCCGCGACGCCGACCTTGGCGCCGTGCAGCAGCTGCCGGCGGCCCTCCTTCAAGTACGCCATCTCCCAATGATGCGACAGATGATGCTCGCCGCCCGAAGCCGGCCGCGAATGGCCGACGAGCAGCATCGACCAGCCGGACAGGAGCAGCGCCTCCATCAGCACCTCCACGCCGCGCGCGGATCCCGTCGCGATCTCGTCCACCGCTTCGAGGCACCGCGTCAGCGCCTGCTCCGTCAGCTCGTACGCCAGCGGGCAGAAGGGCTCGCCGGCCTGCTCGGCCGAGAAGCGCCAATCCGCCAGCGACGTGAACTTGCCCAGCATGTCGCCGAAGCCCGCCGCCGTCATCCGCCGCGGCGCCGCCGCCAGCACGTCCAGGTCGGCGAAGATCGCCTCCGGCGCGATGGCCGGCACCGTCTGTTTGAAGCCGCCCGTGATGATCGGCGCGCCGACGGACGTGAACCCGTCGACGGAAGCGGCCGTCGGCACGGAAACGAACGCGCGGTCCGTCTGCGCGCAGACGAACCGCACGACGTCGTGGATCGTGCCGGAGCCGACGGCCAGGATCGCGCGGGCCTCCTTCGGCGTCTCCAGCATGACCTGGACGATCGTCCGCTCGTCCGCGATCACGTCGCCCTGCCCGTCGGGGTTCACCCGGCAGACGGCATGGGCGATTCCGGCCTCCCGCAGCGACTCGGCCAGCCGCTCGCCCGCCGCGGCCCACGTGTTGGCGTCGGCGACGAGCCCGACGGACGCGCAGCCGCGGGCCTTCAGGTACGGCGCGACCTTGGCGAGCGCTCCCGCCTCCAGGGCGCCTTCCATGACGATCGGCGCGAACACCACGCCTTCCGGCCGGCGGGCGGCCGCTTCGTTGATTTCGCGTAACGCGGTTTGGATCTCCATCTCGCATCAGTCCCCTTTCCTCGTTAGCGCCATTTTACCACACGCGAGATTGGGAGTCTTGCAGAATCGGGAGTCTTGCAGAATAGGAGACAAGGACCCAAACGGGCCGCCGCACCCCGGCATACACTGGCGGTAAGTGTGCGCATAGCAAGGGGGAAACGAAGGCGATGAAGCTGTTGTTTACGTACTTTATTCCAAGCGGCGGGATCGAGACGCTCAACCGGCTGCGGTATCATGCGCTTGGCGCCGCCGGAATCGAAGTCCACGCCCTCTACTTATGGAACGGCGCAGGCACCCAGAACATGGCCGGCATCCCCCATTTCGTGACCAACAACGATTTCGAAATTCTGGAGGTGCTTCGGAACGGGTACGACGCCGTCGTCGTCATCTGCGACCATCTCATGCTGCAGCGGCTGCGCGGCCTCGGCTACGGCGGCCCGCTGATCTACGAAGCGCAGGGACTCGGGACGAAGGAGCAGGCCGAAGGAACGCTGGCGTTCGCCTCCACGTTCATCCGCATGTACGCGCAAGGGGTCATCAGCCCGCCGACGTCGCATCTGATGGACATCTTCCAGCGATACCTCGGCGACTTCCCCCGCTTCTACGTGCAAAACATGATCGACACCGGGCAGTTCAGCCACCGCCCGTCGCCGTGGCTCAATCCGGACGGCGACCCCATCGTCGGCTGGATCGGACGGCTGGAGGCCAACAAGAACTGGCCGCTGTGCCTGCGCATCGCCGCAAGGCTCGCCGCGGAGAAGCCGAACCTGCGGCTCTGGCTGTTCGAGGACGCGACGATCTCGGAGCCCGGCGAACGGGAACGGTTCGTGGCGTTGGTGCGGGAGCTGGGCCTCGAGCCGAACCTGGTCGTGCGGTCCAACATCCCGCACAGCCATATGCCCCACTACCTGTCGGCGATCGGCGATTCGGGCGGCCTGCTGCTGTCGACTTCCTACGCCGAAGGCTTCGGCTACGCCGTCGCCGAAGCGATGAGCTGCCGCTGCCCCGTGGTATCCACCGATTCCGACGGCGTCCGGTGCTTCATCGACCACGACCGGACGGGCAAGTTTTTCCGCAGCGGCGGCGTCGACGAAGCCGTCTCGGAAGCGCGGACGCTGATGAACGACCGGGCGCTCGCGGAACGGATCCGCGACGAAGCGCAGCTGCACGTCCGGCAGCATTTCTCGCTGGGCCGGTACGCGGCGGACATCGTCAACGTGCTGACCGCGCTCGGCCTTCGGCGCTGACGCGCGCAGATGGACGGATGTCCCGCGCCACTTGTCCGTGACGCCTTCGCCTTGTCCCCGCCTAGTAAACAAAAGCATTGCCATTCTGTTCGAAGAGGTGCACGATCATGCTGCCAAAAGTGTCGATCATCATTCCTTTCTATAACGATCAGTACGTCGACCAGGCGATCGTCAGCGCGCTGTACCAGACGTATCCGAACGTGGAAGTGATCGTCGTGGATGACGGCTCCACCCGGCATCAGGAGGTCGTCGCCCCCTACCGTTCGCGCATCCACTACATCGGCAAGGCGAACGGCGGCACGGGCAGCGCGCTGAACCACGGGTTCTCGATCGCTTCCGGCAAATACGTCGCGTGGCTCAGCTCCGACGACCGCTTCCTGTCCGACAAGGTCGCCAAGCAAGCCGCCTATATGGAAGCGACCGGCGCCCAAATCAGC
Source organism: Paenibacillus sp. UNC496MF (assembly GCF_900113915.1). Taxonomy (NCBI): domain Bacteria; kingdom Bacillati; phylum Bacillota; class Bacilli; order Caryophanales; family Paenibacillaceae; genus Paenibacillus; species Paenibacillus sp. UNC496MF. The sequence goes on along the minus strand of NZ_FORE01000008.1, from coordinate 348,491 downwards.
CACACCGACTACCACGTCATCAACGAGCACGGCACGGTCACGGAATACGGAGCCGGCATCAAATACCCGTCGGCCAAAGCGTTCATCTACGGCATCCGGCACGGCTGTCCGGTCAACGGCTGCACGGTCATGATGACCAAGGAGCTGTTTCAAGCCATGGGCGGCTTCAATCCGGGGCTGCCGTATACCCACGATTACGATTTTTGGATCCGCGTGCTGCTCTCGCGCGTGGACTTTCATTACTTCAACGAGCCGCTCACCCTCTACCGCCGCCACTCCCAAATGGGCACCGTGCGCCACTTCAACACGATTCTGAACGAAGCGGGCATGGTGACCGCCCAGTATGCGCATCAGCTCGACGATCTGCTGGCGCAGCTGCCGGACTGAGCGGGGGAGAGAACAGGGAGAGAGAAAGGCCGAAATGAAAAAACACCGCGCTCGGCGGCTTGATGCTGCCGAGCGCGGTGTCTTTTGAGTTGTTCGCGCAAGTCGGCCGGAGGCGTGTCGACGCTCCGGTGGCGCAACCCGAACTAGTTGGGCGAGCTAGTCTAGGCGGCCTGGTTAGACGATCGGGCTGGACGATCGATTAGACGATCGGCTAGACGACCCGCTTAAAACGCTCGGCAGAGCGAGGCGCCTAGACCGCCCAGCCGCGCTGGCCGACCTGCTTCTCGAAGTACGCCTCGTCGATCGCGAGCCCGAATCCGGGCAGCTCCGGCACGAGAATGCGGCCGTCGTTAATGCGGTAGCCCGACGTATCGATGCCTTCGATCCGCGCCTCGTCCCACTCCGCGAATTGAAACCCTTCGATCGCCGGAGCGGCCTGCGCCGACGCGAAGTTGCCGAAGAAGCCGCCGTAGTTGTGAGGCGCGGCCTTCACGCCGGAGCGGGCCAGCCGCTTGCTCAGCTGGATCCAATTCACGATGCCGTAATCCTTCAGGTCGTATTGGATCGCGTCGATCAGGCCCGCTTCCGCCCATTCGACGATCGGCCCCGCGGCCAGCCCCTCGCCGTCGGCGATCCAGACGCTTAAGCCTTCCTTCGCCATCCAATCCTTCAGCTCGCGATACAGCCGGTCGTCTTCGTGGAACGCTTCCTCGATCCACAGCAGGTTGGCGGACGCCGTTTCCTTCAGCACCTGCTTCGCGAGGTTCAGGTTATACCCGTTGTTGGCGTCGATCGACACGTTGCACGACGGGCCGACCGCCTCGCGGACGCCGTTCACGATCGCGATGTCCCGCCGCGTGCCGGCCTGAAGCTCCATGTGCATCGCGCCGCGGCCGACCTTGATTTTGAACCCCCGGAAGCCCGCCTCGTAGCCCTGCATGGCTTCTTCCTGCAGCAGCGCGACCGCGTCCGCATCCGAGCTTAAGTGCAGATCGTCGAAATACAGCGACGTGTCATAGCAGGGCACCGTCAGGGGCGAGGTCCCCTTCCCGCCGGTCAGAAGCGCGTGCACGGGCATTTCCTCCGCCTTGGCCAGCCAATCGAACAACGGAAATTGCAGGCCCTGGAACCGGTCCTGGATCCACTGCTCCTCGCAAAACAGCCCGCCTGCCGGCGTCCCGACCATCGCCTGGGCTTCGTCGCGGGAAATCCGCGACCACCCGTAGCCCGTCCGCCCGCCGATCGTCACGCGGACGAGCGGGAATCTTACCTCCTTGCCGTGCACGCCCAGCCTTGCGTTGCACCCGGCCGATCTCGGGCGTTCGCCTCTCATCTCGGCTTGCTCGATCCTCTCGATGCGCCAGCTTTTGTCTACGTTCATTCGTCCATGTCTCCTCTCGCCAAACGAAAAATCAGGCATGAAGCGTCGAAATCCGGTCATCCTCCCCATCTTAATGCGCCTGGCCGGCCGACTGAATAACGAAAACGGATCAATCGGTGAGTAATAGGGACATCCTTGCCGGTCGGCTGGTTCGTTCGACTGCAGGGAAGGCCGGCGAACTCGCCGAAAGAACGGGACGGAGTACCGTTCTTGAGCCGCTTGGCGGCGGTTTCGCCGAAAGAGCGGTACGGGGTACCGTTCTTGAGCCGCTCGGCGGCGGTTTCGCCGAAAGAGCGGTACGGGATACCGCTCTTGAGCCGCCCGCCTGGCGCCCTACCGCAACATCGGCAAAAAAAAGGCCGTCCCCTCGTCGTCTTTCCTGACGGCGGAGACAGCCCTTCCTTAATAAAACCAATCAAATCACCGTCACGAAGTACCCGATCAGGTACGCCGCCGGAACCAGCACCAGCTGCGCCAGCATCGTGCCCATGAAGCGCGCCGTCATGAGGACGACGTAGATTTTGCCGAGCTTCGTCCGGTATTCCGCGCTGCGGAGCGCCTTGTCCGTGATGAGTCCGAGCTGCGGATCGATGAAGATCGTCAGCAGAATCGTCGCGATGCCGTTGATGATGCCGGACGCGTTCGAGGCGGCCGTGCTGAAATGGGGAAACAGATGGGCCGCGTAGAGCGCCGCCAGAACCCCGACGGTATAGAACGACGTAACGATGACGCTGAGCAGCATGAAGGTCTTCGAGATGCCCAAGTACCGGAACCGGCTAAGATGGAAGCGCGGCAGACGGACGTAATGCCTCGTGTTCTTCAGCTGCCCGATCGTGACGCTCGACACGAGCTTCGGCAAGGAGCCCGCAATCTCCAGTTTCGCGATCATGCGGGCGAAAAGCCGCACGCAGGTCGGAAACAGGATGATCGCGAGCAGCGTGCCGACCGACGACGCGAGCAGCGTGATGCGCAAGTAATGCAGCATCGGAAAGCCGGGGTGCGACCGCCCGTAATCGACGAACTTGGCCGCGATCGGCCCCTGCACCATGTTCGCCGTCCGCGACACCAGCACGATGATGCCGGTCAAGGACAGCGCGACGGCGATTTTGTTCAACCGGACCCCCGCCAGCCGGACGGCGTACGACAGGGTCTCCGCCGTATGGATGATCGTCGTCATCGCGAAGACGACCAAGAGATTGGTCAGCACGCGGCGTTTCTCCTCTCCAGGAAAGCGGTGTGCCTAATCTAAAGCATTATAACGTTCGCCCGTTGGAAACTCGTCGGGACTCGAATCGGCCCGTTGGTCGCTTGCCGGGTACCAGCACCGGTCCGTTGGACGCGGTCGGGGCGCCGGGACGACCGCCGGGACCGGAAACGGTCCCGCCATATTCACAGCCGGCCGGCTGCGGAACGTCTTGCCGCCGCGCCAGTCCGTCGCCGCATGCCGCGCAACGCCTCGCGCCCCGACATGCGGCGGCTATCCGCTTAATGCGGATCCGAGAACAGCGCGGTGGACAGGTACCGCTCGCCCGTGTCCGGCAGGAGCACGACGATGGTCTTGTCCTTATTGTCCGGCCGCTTGGCCAGCTGAAGCGCCGCGAACGCCGCCGCCCCCGAGGAGATGCCCACGAGCAGCCCTTCGGTCCGCGCCAGCGCGCGCGCCGTCTCGATCGCTTCCTCGTTGCGCACCGGCACGATCTCGTCGACGACGGCTGGGTTGTAGTTGCCCGGCACGAAGCCGGCGCCGATGCCTTGAATGGCATGGCCCCCCTTCTGGCCGCCGGCCAGCACCTGCGAGTCGAACGGCTCCACCGCGACGATCCGCACGGCCGGATTTTTCTGCTTCAGCACCTCGCCGACGCCGGAAATCGTGCCGCCCGTGCCGACGCCCGCGACGAAAATATCGACGGCGCCGGCCGTGTCCGCCCAGATTTCCTCCGCGGTCGTCCGTTTGTGCACCGCCGGATTCGCCGGGTTTTCGAACTGCTGCGGAATAAAGGAATGCGGGATTTCGGCGGCCAGCTCCTCCGCCTTCCGGATCGCGCCTCCCATGCCTTCCATCGCCGGCGTCAGCACGAGCTCCGCGCCGAGCGCCGTGAGCAGTTTGCGCCGTTCCATGCTGAAGCTTTCGGGCAGCACGATGATGAGCCGATAGCCCATGGCCGCGGCGGCCATCGCCAGCCCGACGCCCGTGTTCCCGCTCGTCGGTTCGATGATGACGGAATTTGGCTGCAGCAATCCCCGCTCCTCCGCGTCCTTGATCATGGCGAAGCCGATCCGGTCCTTGACGCTGCCCGCCGGGTTGAAATACTCCAACTTGGCGACGACTTTCGCCTGCGCTCCCGCCTTGCCCGCGAATTTGGACAGCTCCAGCATCGGAGTGTTGCCGATGAGATCCGTGATGTTTTTTGCGATGCCCGGCATCCGATAACCTCCTCAACGATAAGCAAAATTAATGTTGTACCTCAAAACCCATCCCGTACTTCCCTATCCTAGCCTTCCAGCCGCTTCTCGAAACATAAGCTTGAGGGGCAGCCGATATATTCGCCGTACGGCTCGATGGGGGCGTACCCGTGTTTCTTGTAGAATGCCACAGCCTCGAATTGGGGACCGCCCGTCTCCAGCCGAATGACGGCGTAGCGGCGCGCCCGGGCCTTGTCTTCCAAATAGCGGAGCATCCGTCCGGCGACGCCGCGGTTGCGGAATTCCGGCTCGACGTAAAACCGTTTCAGCTCCGTCGTCTTCCCGTCGAGCTCCTTGATCGCCCCGCAGCCGGCCGGTTGGCCGTCCAAGTAGGCCACCGCGAAATGAATGTCCCGGAGGTCCGGGTCGTCCAAGTCGACGCCGAATACCTCCTCCGGCGGATACAACCCGTACAAGTACGCGTCCAGCTTGCCGATAAGCCCGAGCAAATCGGGGTCTTTCATCCTTACGTCGACGATGCGCAATTCATGCATGGTTGTCCGCTCCGCTCCTTCTGACTGATCCAACTGTCCGTTCTACTGGTTGTTGCTGGCGTTTGTTCCTACTGTCCGTACTACTGTCCGTTCTTACTGTCCGTTCTGCCGGTTGTTCCTGCAGTCCGTTCCTGCCATTCGTTTCAACGGACCGTTCCCGCTATTCGCAATGGTCCTGCCGCAGCCAGGCATCGGCCTCGCCGGTCCAGCGGCCGTCGTCGTCCGCGAGCAAGCCGGTCCAGCCGAAACGTTCTCCGGCGGCCAGATTACCCGGATGGTCGTCGACGTACAGCACCGGCGCGTCCGGCGCGAGCCGGCCGCGCAGCGCCGCGAACATCGCGTCCGCCGGCTTGCTCGCTCCCGCCTCGCTCGAGATGACGACGTGCCCCAGGTACGGACGAAGCCGCTCCACGACCGGCGCCAGCCACTCCGCGCGATGATTGCTGAGCAGATGGACATCGGCGAGCCGGCTCCAAGCCGCGACGCGTTCGAACGCCGGCAGCGGCCGAAGGTTCCGGAGCAGCAGCTCGCGGGCGTCCCGCCCCGCCACGTCCGGGCAGCGGTCTCCCAGCCAGCGCCAAAAGTCCGCTTCCGACACGGCGCCGGTCCAGAGGCCGTCGCGCAGCTCCGCCTTGTATGCCGCCCGAATGTCCGGATACGGGACGCGCGCGGCGTCGGCGAGCATCGTCCAGAAGCCGGGCGTCAGATTCGTCACGATGACCCCGCCCGCGTCCAGCACCAGCTGTTTTCGCATGTTGGCCGCCTCCTTTCTTCGGGTAAGCCGCTTACGGGATCATGCCGAAAATATACGTGTCCCGCAGCCGCGAGCCGTCGGCCGACAAGCCGTCGTTGCGAAGCGTCCCTTCGTGCCAGAAACCGAGCCGCTGCGGAATGGCCTGGCTCTTCTCGTTCAGCGCGTCGCAGCGGATCTCGACCCGCCGCGCCAGCAGCTCCGTGAACGCGAACACCGTGATGCCCTGCACCGCCTCGGTCATGTAGCCTTTGCCGCCGTGCCGGGTGTCGATCCAATACCCGATTTCGAATTTTCGCACGTTCCAGTCCGGGTTGTGAAGGCCCGAGGAGCCGATGAACTGCCCCGTCGATTTCTCGAACAGCAAGAGCCGCATGTCCTCGCGCCGGATGAATTGGGCGTACGCCTCGCGCAGATTGGCCTCGGTCCGTTCCTCGTCCGGTTCCTCCTGGGCAAACGGAAGCCAGGCGCGCAGCTCCTTCATGGACGCTTTCATCGCCTCGACAACCGCGCGTCCGTCGCCCGGGCGCGGCACCCGCAGCAGCAGCCGCTCCGTCTCGAACTGCGACGGAATATCGAGCAGCAGTGGATTCATCGCGCATTCTCCTTTCCGCCCGCAGGCGCTCGATCACGGGATTTTCATCCCTTCATACTAGCACATTCCAGCGCCTCGAGCACGAGGTCGCCGAACCGGCGGATATCCGCCAGGTAATCGTAGCCGGGCGGATTCGGCTTGAAGCCGTTCAGCATGCGGACCGCCGCGGCGCCGTGCAACGGAAGGACGAGCACCGCGCACCCGTAGACGCCGAGCGACTGGAACGCGCCGGCCGGCAGCGAAGGTCCGAGCTCGGTATTGTTGTAGCTCCAGCCCGTTCCGGGCGGAAACTCCCGGCCGGCTTCGCCCCCGCGCCGCAGGCCGTGCGTATGCGTGAGCAGATGCCGCAGCGTGATGCCTGCAAGCGGCACCTCGCCGGCGTCCTCGAGATAATCCGCGGCCGCGTCGTCGAGGCTCGCGATCCGCCCTTCTTCGATGGCGAGGCTGACGGCGAAGCCGAGATACGTTTTGCGGACGGACGCGAGATGAAATTGCGAGACCGCGTCGATCGGCCGGCTTCCCGGCTCCGCGCCGTGCCGGCCGCCGTACGCCTCGTGGACGACGTCGTCTCCCCGGACGACGCACAGGGCGGAACCGGTCGAGAGCCGCTCGCGCGCTTCCGCCATGTAGGCGTCCAAGCGTCGGAACGCGCCGGCCGGCGATCGTTGGGCGTCATGCCGCATCGTCTTGCTCCTTTCGCGCGGATGGCGCAACCCATTCGACGCTAGCTGCGTCGGTATAGGCAAGCAACGCATTACGAGCCTTTAATGAAGAGGTGATTCGGCATGAATACGGTACGCATCCCGCTCCGCCTCGCGGCGGCGGCCTTCGGCATCCTTCTGCTCGGCCAGCCGTCCGGCACCGTCAGCCGCGAACGGCAGCCGGCAAGCGGCGTCCCCTGCGCCGTGCAGGCAAAGCTGCTCGCGATGACGGAAGCGGCCGCCCGTTGTGCCGAAGAGGCCGACGACGTCCGCCAGGCCGCTTGGAAGCGGCTCTCCGATTCCGCGCGGCGAACGGTGGACGGCGATTGGAGAACGGCGCCGGTCGCGCTCGTGGATTGGAACGACGTGCCCCGCTGGCAGACGGCCGCGGCGATGACGGCGCAAAGTGAGTCCCGACCGGCGTACCGCGTGACGCTGCGCACGACTCAAGACGGGCTGCTCGGTCCGATCGTGCTGTATTTCGATCAAGCGACGCTGGCGTATCTCGGCGCCGACGTGCGAGAGTAAAAGCCCCGGGCAGGCGGCGGCTTAGGCGACCCGTCATCATTGCGCAACGGTCGGCCTGGGTTGGCAAGCGCGACCGCCGTTCGTTCGCGGCGAATCACGGCTGAATAGGCGGATTCCTTTGCTCGCAACCCGAACACGTGCCGCACGCTGCGCTGTCCGCCGCCGGCTACTCCGCGCCTTTGCGGTACTCGTAGTTCTCCTTGCACAGCTGGAGCAGCGCGTGCTTCAGCCCCCGCTTCGGCTGCGTAATCTGCAGCGGCGGTGCCTGCCCTTCTCCCGGACGCCGCAGCGCGCGGCGCACCGCGGCGGGATCGGCCACGCGGTTGACGATCAGCTCGTCCGGCTTGGTCTCCGCCCGGTACCGCTGGACGAGAAACCGGTCGCAGGCCGTTTCCGCGTAGCCGCGTTCCAGCTCGTGCAGCTGGAAATCCCGCAGCATGCCCTGCTGCACCTTCGCGATCATGACGCCTTCGCTGCCGAAATAGAGCACTTCCTGATTGACGTTCGTTTCCCGGTCGACGATCTGCCGCTCCGGCGTCTTCTCCAGATTGCGGATGTGCTCCAGCATGTTCTGCGCCTTCTCGAACTTGAGCTGCTCCGCGTACTCCGCCATCTGAGCGTACATGCGGGCGAGCAAGGCGTCCTTGCTCCCGCCGAACAGCAGCTCGGTCACCTGCTTCACGTCCTTCGCGTACTCCGCCTCGGAGATATGCCCTTCGCAAATCCCGCTGCAGCGCCCGATATGGTACAGCAGGCAGGCGCGCTTCGGCAGCGTCGCGCACGAACGCAGCTTATAGTGGTCGGTCAAAAACTCCAGCAGCTCGTTGCGAAACCTCGCGCTGGCGAACGGACCGAACCGCTTCGGCTCGGCTTGCGCGGGCTGGCGTTCCGCTTCGGCGGGCTTGTCCCGTTTGCCGGCCGGCGTGCCGGATGCTGCGCCGGTGCCCCGTTTGCCGGACGCGCGGGTACGGCCCGCGGGCTTGCCCGGGGACGCTTGCTCCGCCTTCTCGTTCGGCGGCGCTCCGGCGCCTCCCGCGGCGTTCCCGGCCGGCGGCGCGGCGTCCGCGCCCGCGGCGGCCGTTCCGGCGCCGTCACCGGCTGCTTGCCCCGGCTCCCGTCGGTCGCGAAAATGCACCGCCAGCCGCGGGATCCGCTCCCCGGTCAGCTCCAAATAAGCATAGCCGCTGTTGTCCCGCTTCAAGGCGCGGTTGTACGGCGGCTTATGGATTTTGATCAAATTGTTTTCCAGCAGCAGGCTTTCCGTCTCGTTGTTGACGAGAATGATCTCGATGCTCGCGATTTGCGCCGCGAGCTCCCGCAGCCGCTTGCTCGCGTGACGGGTCGTGAAGTACGACCGCAGCCGGCTTCTCAGCTTCTTGGACTTGCCGACGTACAGCAGGCGGCCCGATGCGTCGCGCATCAGGTAGCAGCCCGGCTTCTCCGGGTAGTCGCCGGCCTTGAACGCGAACGGCGCCGAAGGCTCCATCTGTCCGTGCCCCTTTCCCCTTGCCGCCGGTCCACGCCGCGCGGCTCCAAACGTGTGTTCTCTGCTTCCATTGTACCTTCGCGGGGAATATTTGAAAAGCGCGGCTGCGAGTTTCATAGGAAAAAATTGGTTTTAGCTGTGGTATACTGGTACAAAAATGAAAGGAGTCGATCGAAATGACCGTAAAACTCGATATGATCGGCATCGTGGTCGAGGATATGGGAAAGGCGCTGGGTTTTTACCGCGCGCTGGGTTTCGAAATCCCCGAAACGGCGGACCGCGAGCCGCACGTGGAAATCGCGCAGAAAGGCGTGCGGATTGCCTTCGACACGGTCGAGGTCGCGCGGGGCGTCTACGGCAGCTGGGAGCGGCCGTCGGGCCACCGGATCGAGCTGGCGTTCCGCTGCGCGGACGCTTCGTCGGTGGACGCGCTCTACCGCGGCATCGTCGAGCGGGGCTATGAAGGCCGCCGCGAGCCGTGGGACGCCTTCTGGGGCCAGCGCTACGCGATCGTCGCCGACTCCGACGGCAATTTGATCAGCCTGTTCGCCTGAGGATCGCCGGGCGCGCTGGCTGGCGGCTCGTCGAGGAAGCAGCTATGGCGGGGGAGGGGCTGGATTGTCCGATGGCGCGGATGGACAGGCCAGCTTCTACGTAGATTGCTTAATCACCTTCTTAGGTGCGAACCGCGCAGATTTATGGCGATGTAGGGTACCCGGTCACCCTCTTAGGTACGAAACGGCCAGATTCGAGGCTAGGTAGGTTGCTAGATTGCCTACTTTGCCGCGGACCGCGCGGATTTATGGCGATGCCCGAACTTAAGCCGCCAGCCGAAAAAGCCGGGCATCGCAATCCGCGACGCCCGGCTCTTCCCTTTCCCCCGCGCCCTCAGCGCTGCGCGCCGCGCTGGCCGGCCGTCCGCTTCCGGGACGGCTGCGGCGCCGTCCGCGGAAACAGGCCCAGCCGCTTCAAGTACGTCTCAAAGCGCGCCGCGTACCTCGCGAACGTGTCCTTCGTCTCCAGCGCGATCGCCTCGCCGTGCTTCACCGTGCCCATCGCCTCGTGGCGCCGATAGGCGCAGAGCGGCTCCGGCACCAGCAGGAACGGCACGCCCGCGAGCAGGACGCGGAACCAATAGTCGAGGTCGTGCGTGTAGCGGCGCGACTCGTCGAAGGGACCGATGCGGCCGAACAGCTCTTTGGTCATGACGACCGTGCAGCCGTTCACGGGGTTGGAGGTCCGGAACGCCCGGTAAAACTGCCCCTGCTCGAGGCCAGGCGGAATGACGTCGAACTCGGTCATTTTGCCGCGGCCGTCGAGGACGTCGAACCCGGTGTGGCTGATCTGAAAGCCCGTGCGCTCCATCGCCTCGACCTGCCGTTTGATTTTGTCCGGGTAAAACCGGTCGTCGGAGCTGAGCCACGCCACGTACTTGCCGCTTGCGAGGCGGAAGCCGGCGTTCAGCGCGCTCGCCGTGCCGCCGTTCGCCTTGCCGACGTAATGCACGCGGCCCTCGTACCGCCGTAGCTGCTCCTGATGCTTCGTCGAGCCGTCGTCGACGACGATGATCTCGGTCTCGCCGTACGTCTGCGCGAGCGCGCTCTCGATCGCCTCCGCCAAATACGGATCGTTATAAAACGGAATGACGATCGTTACGAGCGGCTTGCCGGCATTCGATCCCATCTTCGTTCCCTCCTTCAAACTGTCTCCCGTACGCGAACGAGCGCGCGGCCGGCGGCTTTAGCTCCGCGACCGCGCGTCCTCCAGCGCGTCCCGCAGCGACGTCCGCAGCGCGTGCCGCGGCGCCCAGCCGAGCGCCGCGACCGCCGCCGGATCCGCCGGCGCGGGCGACGCGGCGTCCGAATCGCCGAATTCCCAGGGGAGCGGCGCCCGCGCCAGCTCCCCGAAGACGCCCGCGATTTCGCCGAGCGTCCGCATGGCGCCGGACGCCACGGCATACGCGCGGCCGCTCTCGCCGGCGCGAAGCAGCGTCTCGTACGCGGCGACGGCGTCGCGCACGTCGAGCAGGTCGCGGCGCTCGGTCCGCGAAGAGAAGCGGAACGGCGCCGGCGCCGGCCCGCCGTCCGCCGCCGCGCGCTCCGCGGCCGCCGCGTAGCGCGCGAGCAGGCCGCACAGGCCGCCCGAGCGTCCGGGGCCGATCAGGTTCGACGGCTCCGCCACGAGCACCTCCAAGCCGAACAGCGACGCCCAGCTCCGCGCGACGAGCACCTGCATCGTCTTGCTCAAGGCATACGGATGCTGCGGCTTTTCCCCGTCTCCCTCGACGCCGGGAACGGCCGTCGGGAAGCGCAGCAAGGAGCCCGCCACCAGGACGCGGCACGGCTTGCCGCGCCGCCGCACGCCTTCGAGCAGATGCACCGTGCCCATCACGTTGCTCTGCAGCACCGCGGCGGGATCGCTCCAAGAAGCGCCGACCGCGTTGGCCCCCGCCAGATGGAGCACGTAATCCGGCTCCGCGTCCGCCACGAGCGCCTCCGTCTCGGCGCGCGAGGCAAGGTCGCTGGCGAGCACGGCTTCGGCGGCGCCGAGCCAAGCCCGCTCCGGCGCCCCCGCTTCCGGCAGCCGGCGCACCGCGGCGACGACGCGCCAGCCGAGCGCGGCGAAATGGCGGCACGCATGCTCCCCGCAAAACCCGCCCGCGCCCGTCACGAGCAGGCGCGGCCCGCTCATGCGCGTTTCATCCACTGCGACAGCTCGTCGAGCATCGGGATGTACCCCGTCGTCCGGTATTTCCAATCCTTTCGCGTCGCGACGAGCGTCCGGTCGATCCGGATCGCGTCGTCGGAGACGATCCGGACGTCCTCCTTCTCGAACGCCGCCTGGAACAGCAGCAGCAGCGTCAGCTTATTGACCGACTCGCTCGCCGTCAAGTGCACGAGGCCTCCTATCTCGGGATGTTCCAACGCGTACGCGACCGCCTTCGCCAGCTCCAGCGTCGTCACGCCGTTCCAGAATACGTTCGCGTACCCTTTCACCGTCCCGCTCTGCGCCAGGAACCATTTCAGCAGACCGATGCCCTGCGTCCGGATCTCCGGCCCGATGATCGACGTGCGGATCGTCAGATGCCGGCCGTACGTCATCTCGCCGAGCGCCTTCGAGCGCGCGTACACCGACGTGCCGTCCGGGTGGTCGCTCTCCGTGTACGCCCCCCGCTCGCCGCTGAACACGCAGTCCGAGCTGATATGCACGACGCGCGCGCCGATGTCGTCCGCCGCGTAGCGCAGCCAGTGCGGCAGCAGGCCGTTCACGAGGTAGGCCCGGACCGGATGCGCCTCCGCATCCTGGTTCAGCACGCCCGCCGCGTTGACGATGACGTCCGGACGGACCGCCCGGACGAGGGCGGCCGTCGCTTCCGCGTCGGACGCGTCGAGCGCGAGGCCGCCTTGGCCGTCCGCCTGCCGCGTCGTATAGACGACCTCGTGCTCCGGGTGCGTTTCCCGGAAATAGCGGATCATCAAGTGACCCGCCATTCCGTTCCCTCCGATGATCAGCAGCTTCATGACAGGAACCCGCCTCTGACGAGCATGGCGCGGATTTCGTCCTTCGACATCAGCGATTCGCTGGAGCAGTAGCTGTCGAAGTCCACTTTCGCGTGCGCGCCGTAATGCTGGCGCAGCCCCGGAATGTCGATCGTCGGCAGGATGACGAGGTATTCGTCGTCGTAAGCGACGGTCGTCGTGCTCTCGTGCTCCGTCAGCAGGATTTCGTGGATTTTTTCGCCCGGGCGGGTGCCGGTCTCGATCATCTCCGCATCGATGCCCATGTCCTCCATCAGCACCGCGGCCAGGTCGACGATGCGGCAGGTCGGCATCGTCATGACGAAGATTTCCCCGCCGACGCTTTCTTGCGACGCCTTGAACAGCAGCGTGATGGCGTCCTGCAGCGTCAGGAAGAAGCGCGTCATCCGCATGTCGGTGATGCGCACCTGCCGCTTCGCGCGGATCTGGTTCGTGAACAGATGGACGACGCTGCCGTTCGTGCCGAGAACGTTGCCGCCGCGCACGCAGACGAAGGTCGTATCGGAATTCAGCAGGTTGGCGTACACGATGAGCTTCTCGCCGATCGCTTTCGTCATGCCGTAGAAATTGGACGGGTTCGCCGCCTTATCCGTCGAGATGTAGATGACGCGCTTGACGTTGTTCGCGATGGCGGCCTCGATGACGTTTTGGGTGCCGATCACGTTCGTCTTGAGCGCTTCGTACGGCTGATCCTCGCACACCGGCACATGCTTCAGCGCCGCCAGATGGAACACGTAATCCACCCGCTCGCACGCCCGCATGAGCGCTTCCTTGTCGCGGATGTCCCCGATGCAGAAGCTGAGGCGCGGATCTTCGAACGAACGGCTCATGGCCACCTGGCTGGATTCGTTGCGGGAGAACACGACGATTTGTTTGGGCTGCTGAGGCAGCAGCTGGCGAATCAATTCGTACCCCCAGGACCCCGTTCCCCCGGTGACCAGAATGCGCTGATTAGTAAACATGCCATTTCCCTCCAAGCAGAAATTTAACCACTTTATCCGATACGCCGCCGGCCAAGTATCCCTCCGGACAGTCCCACTTCGCGGGCAGCGCCGTCATGACCGCCGCCGCTTCCTCGATCCGCTGCGGCTGCAGGCCGCAGACGACGTTGCTGCCGCAGTCGACCGTCTCCGGCCGTTCCGTCGTCGTCCGGATCGTCACCGTCGGCACGCCGAAGAGGCAGCATTCCTCCTGGACCGTGCCGCTGTCCGTGATGGCGAGCAGCGCGTGCCGCTCCAGCCGGACGAAATCGAAAAATCCCATCGGCTCGTAAAACTCCACCCGTTCCTCCATCTCGACTTGCACCGTGCCGGCGTCGATCCGGGACCGCGTCCGCGGATGGACGCTGCAGATCACGCGCTTGCCGAAGCGCCGCGCCACGCGGTTCAACCCTTCCAGGATGCCGGCCAGCCGCTCCGGCGCGTCCACGTTCTCCGCGCGGTGCGCGGTGACGAGCACGTACTCGCCGGGGGCGAGGCCCATCCGTTCCAGCACGTCGCTCGCGTCGATCCGCGGCTTGTAATGTTCGATGACCTCGTGAATGGGGTTGCCCGTCTGCACGATCCGGTTGCTCGGGAAGCCTTCCCGCAGCAGATTGCCCTTGCTGTACGGCGTATACGGCATGTTGATCGACGAGATCGCGTCGATGACGCGGCGGTTCTTCTCCTCGGGCACCGCGAGATCGTAGCAGCGGTTGCCGGCTTCCATGTGCACGACCGGAATGCCCATCCGTTCGGCCACGATCGCGCACAGCGCGCTGTTCGTATCGCCGAGCAGCAGCACCACGTCCGGCTCGTGCGCCGTCAGTACCCGCTCCGTCTCCGCGAACATGACGGACAGCTGGCCGCCGAGCGTCTGCTTCGCGTCCGTGAGCAGCACATCCGGCTGCCGCAGCCCCAGCTCGCGGAAGAACACGTCCGAGAGGGAAGGCGAGAAGTTCTGCCCCGTATGGACGAGCACGTGCTTTTCGGCGAGCGCATCCAGCTTTTGAATGATGAGGCTGAGGCGGATGATCTCCGGCCGCGTGCCCAAAATCGTTACGACGCGCAAAATGTTTCCTCCTTCGGTGTAATGTGCGTGCCGCTTTCCGCCTACGAGGCGCGGCGCCGCTTCTTCCGGCCGCCGGCCGGCTTGCCGCGGCGCGCCTTCCCCGCCCGGCGGCCGCGACGGAGCTTGCTCCCGCGGCGTCCGCGCTGCCCGCGGCGGGTCCGCCGATGCTTGCGCGACCGCCGCGCCGTCCGCGGCGCATCGCCGATCGGCTCGCCGACCGGCAGGCCGGCGAGGAAGGCGTCCGGCACGAGCCGCACGTCCTCGGGCCGGTAGCCGACGGCGGCGAACGCCGCCATCGTCCGGAACGGCCGCAGCAGGCCGGCGCGCTCGAGCAGGTAGATCGCCGGCCCGCTGCCCTTCACGGTGCGCGGGAGCCGCGGCGCCTGCGGCTTCAGGACGTCGAGGAACCGGCGCAGCCGCTCCCGGTACGCGGCGATGCCGTATACCGCCTGCGCCTCGCGCGCGTTCTGCGCGCCGACCGCCTGCAGCAGCGCTTCGTCGGCGAGCAGCGACGACACGCGGCCCGCCAGGCCGTCGTAATCGCCCGTCGGCGCGACGTAAGCGGCGTTGCCCGTCGCCTGGCCGATCTCGGCAAGGCCGCCGGACCCGTAGACGACGACCGGCTTGCCGCACGCCATTCCCTCGAGCGCGGTCATCCCGAAGCCCTCGGCCATCAGGCTCGGCACGACGAGGAGATCCATGGCGGGATACACCGTCGCCACCTGCTCCTCGAACCGGATCCACCGGAACCGCTCCAGCACGCCGGCATCCCGCGCGATGCCGAGGCATCGCTCGAAGTACGGCGCGTCGACGGGGTTGCCGACGATCAGGTACCGGGCGTGCGGATGGACGGCGGCGGTCCGGACGGCCATCTGCATGAAATGCTCGAGCCCCTTGCCCTCGAAGATGGACGAGGAGATGTAGCCGATCACGCGCTCGTGCTCCGCGAAGCCGAATTGCCGCCGGCGGTTGGCCCGATGCCGGGTCCAGCTTTCCGGCTGCAGCTCCGCCTGGTGCCAGGAGGGCGGAATGAGCGTCGTCTTCGGCAGCAGCCCCGGCGTGCGCAGCGGCGCGAGCGTCGTCTCGGAGATGCCGAGCACGAAGTCGGCGTGCGCCTCGATCAGCGCGGCCGAAGCCGCCGTATGCGGCGTCTCGCAGATCGCTTCCATCGCCGACCAGACGACCGGGATGCCGAGCGCCTTGCCGGCGATGGCCGGCAGCGGATGGACGCAGGTGTTGACGAGGACGACCTGCGGCTGCTCCCGGAGCAGCAGCCGGATCAGCTCGCCCCAGGCCGGCTCCCGCAGCTTCGCGGCGAGCTCCTCGTGCAGGTGCGGGAGCGCCAGGTAGAGCGGGACGACGAGCGGAATGTCCTGCACGATGACCGGCACGCCGAGCTTGCGGGCATGGCCGGCGATGACGCCTTCGGTCGGCACGACGAGCGTGCAGGCGTAAGCCGGCAGGAGCTCGCGGATCATGAACAACAACAGCTTCTCGGCACCCGTCACGTACTGCGGACTGCAAATGTGCGAGAACAACAGCATCTTCGGCTTCGTTTGCTTCAAACGGCCGCCTCGCCCGATGGCGCTGGCCACGGGCAGGCGTTCACCTCCGTCCCGGATCGCTCTACTCTTCGAACCTAGTTTTTATATAGTATTTGGAAGGCGATTGAAGCGGCACGACACTTGAACCGCCAGCAAACGTACAAAATGGCGCCCCGCCGTCCGGGCGTCGGTCCCGGACGGCCGTTTATCCCGGAAACAGCAGCCCGAGCAGCTGCTCGATCCGCTTGCCGTACGTGTGGTCCCGCATCGTGCGGAGCATGCCGCGCATGGCGATCAGCTGCCGCTCCTCCTCGTGGTTCAGGTAATAGTCGATCTTCTCTATCATTTCCTGCGGCGATTCGTAGGTGACGATGTCGTAGCCCGGCGTGTAGAAGGAGACGAGGTCGCTGCGGACGTCCGTCAGCTGCAGCGTGCCGCAGCCGGCGATTTCGAACGTGCGCGGGTTCGGCGAGACCGCCCCGATGCCGCCGGTGTTGTTGTTGAACGTCTCGTCGAAGGGGGAGCGGTGCATGTTGATGACGATCTTGGCGCCGTTGTAATTGCCCGCCGTCTCCAGCGGTCCCATCCAACGGCCGAGCTCGATCTTGGGGGCGATGAGGCGAAATTCCTTGAGCCGCTCCCACCAGATGCCGGAAATATGCGTATCCCGGGACGCGAGATACCGGGTGACCTGGTCGAAGATCGCGACCCGCCCCCAATAAGCCGAACCGATGAAGCAGACCTCGTGGCGCTGGGCGCGCTCCGGGTTGCGCGGCCGGAAGGACGCGGGGTCCATCCCGAGCGGCAAATAATGCACGTTCGGGCAGCCGAGCTGCCGGTAATAGTCGACGCAGACCAGCTCCAGCGTGAAGACGACGTCGTAGTGCGGGGCCAGCCGGGACGTAATGTCCGTGTAGTACGGGTCGTCCGTGAACCAGATCGCCGTGCGGATGCCGGCTTCCCGCATGCGGTCCACCTGCGCGACGTCGAATTCCAAGCCGTCGAGCACGATGACGACGTCCGGCCGGATGCGCAGGGCCAGCTCGGCGACGGGCTGCTTCGTGTCCGTAATCGTCAGCTGCGTCACTTGGCCCCGGAACGCGTCGGCGATCGCCACGTCGAGGGGCGAATACGGGAAGCCCTTCCCCGTCGCGACGAACAGGACGTGCGCCTGCTTCAGCAGCGGCGGCGGCTGGACGATGCCCTGCAGCGCGGCCTCGCAGCGCCCGAACCAATGCCCGTGCTCCCAGCCCGACCGGAAGCCGGCGACGGCGCCCGGGTGCTTGGCGCGCCCCGCCCGCGCGCCTCTGCGGCGTCTTCGTTTGACGGCGGTCATTCCGCTTCGCTTGCCTTTCCGCGCGGCGATCCGCGGCGCGCCCGCTACCATCCCAGCACCTCCGCGATCTGCTGCAGCCGGCGGACGTACGTATGGTCGGCGAGCGTGCGCCGCAGACCCCGGAGCGCGATGGCGCGCCGTTCGTCCTCGTGCGTCAAGTAATGGTCCAGCTTCGCAATCAGTTCCTCCGCGCTTCCGAACGTCTCGAGCTCGGCGCCGGGGCTGTAATACTGCGGCAGGTCTTCCCGCGTATCGGTCAGCTGCAGCGTGCCGCACGCGGAGATCTCGTACGTGCGGGGATTGATGGAACGGCCCGGCAAGTCGAGGACGTTCTTGTTGTCCTTGCCCGCCTCGGTTGTCCGATGCAGGTTGATGACGATGCGCGCGCCGTTGTAGTACTTGATCGATTCTTCGACCGGCAGCCAGCCGGGCCGGATGAACCGTTTGAGCTCCTTGTAGCTGCGCAGCCGGTCCCATAGGCCGCCGGCGATGAATACTTTGCGCGTCTTGAGGTACGGCGCGATGGCGTCGAACATCTCCACCCGGTTCCAGAACGCCTGGCCGATGAAGCAAATATCGCTGCGGTACTTCGCCTCCGCCTTCATCGGCTTGAACCGGGCCTGGTCGACGGCGAGCGGCATGTAATGCACGTTCGCGCAGCCCCGTTCCCGGTATATCGGGATCGTGCTCAGCTCGTGCGTCAGCACGGCGTCGTAGCGCGGGGCGATGTACATCGTGTCCGCCGTGACGTACGGGTCGTCGGCAAACCAAATAGCCGTCCGTATGCCGAGCGAACGGACGGCATCCACCTGCTCCAAATGATCCGGCGGGAATACGTGCAGCCCGTTCAGCACGAGCATCCAATCCGGCCGGACGAGCGACGCGTGCTCCGCCATTCTCGCGGCTTCCGCCACGTACACCTCGCGCACGGTCCGGCGCAGCGCCTCGATCACGCCTTGGTCGATCGCCTCGAAGCCCTGCGGCACGTACAGCACGGCGCAGTCCCGTTTCGGCGGCGCGGCCGGCTGCAGATGCCGGACCAAATACTCGCAGGCGCCGTCCCGCAAACCGTCCGCGTAGCCCGATGCGTTGCCCGCCCGGGACGCCCGGGCGGTTCCATGTTCCTTCGTTTGCACAGTCCCCACCCCTGGATGTTCATTCTTCTGTGCAATATATGCGAATGACGGGCAAGGCTCATGGTCACTTGTCCGCGCGCGCGTCAAAATTGGCTGATGACCCCCAAGGCGAACGTACTTCGGCGCTCGCGGCGCCTTCGTTCGGAAACCGCAAAAAAGGAAGTATAAATCTGGCAGCGCCGTCACATATTAAAAGAGGCCCAAGGCACGAACGAAGGAGGTCTTGATCATTCATTTCTCGAAAAAGCAAGCGGAACCGATCCCCGAGGAGGATACGTCCATCTGGACCTGCACCAACGACAATTGCTCCTGCTGGATGCGGAGCGATTTTTCGTTCGGGGAACATCCCAGCTGCCCGATCTGCCATTCCAGCATGACGAGCGAAATCAAAAGCCTGCCGGTCTTGACGAACGGAACGAAACGCGGCTTCCAATAAGACAGGCTGTGGGTTGTTCGAAGGTTTTTTGGTGAACATGCATTGCCTGCGGGCGGGTTTTCACCGAAGGACGTTGAAAATCCTTGGAAGAGAATAAAAAACCAGCGAGCCCCGTCTTGGCTAGGACGGGGGCTTCCTGGTTTTTTTGTTGACAGGACCTCCAATGGCAAGCCTCCGGCTCGATCCATGCAGGACACACGCTCTGCCCGCTCGCCCCTTTTTCCATGCCGACGGCTCTTGGCGACCCGACGAGGGCCGGACAACGAAAATGGCCTATTGACATAAGTTACCATTGGTTATATTATAACCGTAGGTTAGTAACCGATGGTTATAATAATGGAACGGGGGACTTCATTCATGAGCTTTATCGTGTTCGTGCTGCTGTTTACGGTTGTTTGCGGGCTGCTGGACGCCCGGGTCGGGGGAACGGCGAGAGGTCGTTCGCGCACGGGAGGGATGCGCTGATGTTCGCTGGACATTTCGGGCTTGCGGCTGCCGTGAAAGCCGCGGATAAACGGACGCCGATGTGGGCGCTCATGCTGGGCACTCAGCTGCTGGACGTCGCGTTCGTGCCGCTGCTGCTGAGCGGGCGGGAAACGATCGATACCGTCGTCGAAGGCGGCGGTTACGGCGGCAGTCTCATTCATGCCGACTATACCCATTCGCTTGCCGGCGCCTTGCTCATCGCGGCGCTAGCGGCCTGGCTCTGCGGCCGATTCCTCGGCCGGCGCTCCGGCATCGTCGTCGGGCTCGTCGTGTTCAGCCATTGGCTGCTCGACCTCCTCGTCCATCGCCCCGACCTGCCGATATTGCCGGGCAACCTCGGCGGCTTGCCGCTGCTCGGCCTCGGGCTTTGGACGCATCCCGCGGCGAGCGCCGCGCTCGAAGGCGCGTTGATCGCCGGCGGTTTCCTGCTCTACTTCCGCTCCGCGCTCGCCCGTTCCAAGTCGGCCGGAACCGGATCGGGAAGGGCGCGGCCCTACTGGTCGTCGGCCGTTCTGGGCCTGCTGCTGCTCGGCTCGCTGTTGTCCGATATGCTCGGCTAAGGCGGAACCCGCTGACGGGGTTTGGGAGTCTCTTAAGAGAGTGGCTTGCGGGAGCCGGTTTGGGGAACCGCCTGACCCGCTATGCGCCTCTCTGCAGCTCCGTCCCGCCGACTTGACTTCGCGGACGGATTGAACCATAATGTACCGAACTTGGTTAGCGAACGAGGTGCGTCATGATTCGATACGTATTCGCGCTCCTGTGGGGCTTGTTTCTGTTCGTCTGCACGTGCACGTACAGCTTCCAGCGCATGATCAAACACCGGACCGTCAGCTTTCATCTGAACAAGCATCCGGACTGGCATCAGCTGTTCCAGCTGCCGCTCGCCGACATTCACAGCTTCCAAATGAAATGGTACCTGTTCCAGAAGCTCGGCCATTTTACCGGCTTCGGCATACTCGCGGCGATCCTGACCGGCTTCGGCCGCAGCCGGTTCGGCCTTGTCCTGGCCTTCGGCTACGCCGTCCTGACCGAGGTGCTGCAGCTGTTCTTCGGCCGCGACGGCCGGCTCTTCGACGTGCTGATCGACGGCGCGGGCATCGTGCTGGCCTGGGCGCTGCTCGCCCAGCCGAACCGTCCGGCTGCCAAGCCCGGCGGCCGAAGAAGCCTGCAGAAGTAAACCGCCGCGGCGTCTGCCGCGTGCGCCGTGACGGCGGTTTGCCGCGCGCCGCTTGTCGCGTCTCGCGCGTGCGAGCGGCTTGTCCTCCCCCGCATCGCAAAAGCGCCCGCGGGCACGTTCCGTGCCGCGGGCGCTTTTCGATTTCAACCGTTCTGCTGCTCGTAGGCAATCTGGTGGCCGTCCTCGAAGCCCTTGGCGAACCCGAGGTTGTACCCCTGATTGTAAGCGGCGTCGAAGGCCGCGTTATAACGCCGGGTCGCCTGACGGCGCCTGCGCGCCGCCGGCGTGCCCTTACCTTTGCCTTTGCCTGCGGCCGAGCCCGCGCGGGACTTGGTCCGGTTGCCTTTCTGCCGCGGCGCCGCGCTGCTCGCGCGTTTCTTCCCCGCCGCTGTGCGCCGTTTCGTTCTGACGGCTGGTGCGACCACTTCGGTTTCCTCCTTTGCGCTTCGGCGGTTCCCCGGCTCCTCCCGGCAGCGCCGCGCCGCGGGTCAGCCAGGGCTTCGCCGCGCTCCTGCCGGACGCCGGCCGCGCCGGACGGCGCTCCATGGCGCGCACCATCTCCGAGAGCGTCCGCTGCATCGCGGCGAGCGACTTCAAATTGCGCCGGATGGACATGGCCATCGCCGGGTCGTGCCGGGCCATGTCGCCGACGCTTTCCAAGATGCGGGCGACGGCCGTCTGGCTGCGGGACAGCGCGCCGATCAGCGCGATGCGCGCCTCGCGCTCCAGGCGGTCCCGGTCCACTATTCTTTGTCCCCCATATCGAAGGAGCCGCCGCCGAGCATGCCTTCGAACCCGCCTTCCGCGTCGACCTCGTGGCGCAGCGCGGCCTTCAGCACGTTCGTCATGCCCATGTTCAGCTTCGTCAGGCCGTCGATCACTTCGACCAGCTGCTCGTGGATCTGAAGCGCGGCCTTCAAATGCTCCTGCTGGTCGCCGAACGCGTCCGGCGTGACGTGGTTGATCATCCAGGAGCGCACTTTCTCGGCTTCCAGCGCCTTCGCCTCCAAGATCATCGCCACGTTCAACTGCGCCTTGGCGGAGGCGTCCAGCATTTTGGCGTATGCCGATTCCCGACTCATGAACGTTCGCTCCCCTTCCCCCGCCTTATTCTTCGTCCTCGACCGCAAACTCCTTCATGACCGCGCTCAAGGTCGCCGCAAGCGACTCCTGCAGCTCGGCGATGCTGTTCAAATAAGCGACGACGCTGCCCGTCACCGCTCTGGAATTTTCCATTAATTCGTCGAAGCCCCCGAATCCGGGATGCTGGTCGGGAAGCGCGTGCACGAGCTGCGCCATTCTGACGGCGACATGCCGTTTGCCTTCCAGGATGCGCGAGATTTGTTCGTGGGAATGGGACATATGCTCGATCATTTCCGTTAACGTATGCTGCATGACTCCGTCCTCCTTGCCTCTTCGCATGCCGCGCCGCTCGGCGCGCTGCCGCTTCGGTCACTACCAGCATATGCGCGGCCTCCGCCGCGCGGTACAGCGGGACGCGCAGGGAACGCGAACGGGGGCGCGCAGGCGGCCCCTGCGGCCTTGCCCGCTTGCCCCGCGCGCTTACAGCCGCTCGGCAACCCGGGCCGGCACGATGACGGGCAGCCCTTCGCCGAGCAAGGCCCGCTGCTCTGGAGAGAGCGCCTCGCCGCGGCGCAGCTGCAGACCCCAGGCTTCCGCCGCCCGCGCGGTCGGCAGCCGGCGCCGCAAGCCGTTCTCGGCCAGATAGAGCGCGCCGCCGTCTTCCCAGACCGGCGGCAGCGCGAGCCAGGCCGCGTCCGCCGCGTCCGCGGCGATCGGCTCGCCGAGCGGCCAGCGGCGCACGTCGATCTGCGAGAGGCGGACGACGGGCATGCCCGTCTCGCCGGCGATCGGCCGGCGCAGCCCGCCTTCGATCCAGTAGCGGGTCGCCGTCGCGCCGCGCACCGCGACGCCCTGCGGATAGAACGCCGTCTCGCCCTGGGCCGGCCGGTCCGCTTCCGGCAGCCGGGACGCTTGGATCAGCTCGTGGGGATTGGCCCATTTCGCCGTATAGACGTCCCGGTTATGGTCGTTCACTTCCTGAAACTTCTCGCCGAGGGCCTTCATGCTGACGCTGCCGAAATGATGGATGAACGTGTCCCGCGCCGCCAGCAGCCGGTAGCCCTGCAGCCGCACCCGGATATTGTAATCGTCGTCCTCGAAATTCCCGATCTCGAACCCTTCGTCCAAATACCCCGTCCGCTCGAACAGCTCGCGCCGGAACAGCAGGCAGAAGCCCGTCAGCCTGTCGGTCGGCTGCCACTTCGCGGGATCGGCGACGTTGTATCGGCGCGCGAACGCGGCGATGCCGCGCTCGTCCGTATAGGGCACCTCGATGCGCTGGTCGCCGCTGATGTAATTGGTGACGGGGCCGACCATGCCGACGGCGGGGTCGCTGTTCAGGCAGGCGAGCAGATTATCCAGCCACCGCTCCGTGACGATCGTGTCGTTGTTGAGCAGCAGCAGGTTCGATCCCCGCGCCATCATCAGGCCGACGTTGACCGCGCCGGCGAAGCCACGGTTGCGCTCCAGCACCCGGCAGCGCACGGCGCCGCCGGCTCCGGCGGACTGCAGGTAGGCGCCCGTGCCGTCCGAGGACGCGTTGTCGACGACGATGATCTCGTACGGAACGGACGTGTGCACTTTGATGCTCGCGAGGCATTTCTTTAAGTAATCCAGCTGGTTATAGCTCGGAATGATGATGCTCGTGCCGTCGAACACCGTCCCGAAGGTTTCGATTCCGGCCCGGACGCCTTCGGAATAGCCCGCGTTCGCGCCGGCGTCGAATCGGCTCCCCGGCCGGGCCGTCCGCCGTCCGGTCCGCTTGCGGGGCAGGCCCTTGCGGACGCGGCGCTGGCGCGCTTGCGCTTGTTTTTTCATGGCGTACCTCTCTTTCGTCGTTGCCGCGTTACAGCGCGTATTTGCCCTTGGCGATGCCGTCCGCCATGTGCCCGAAGTCCAGCGCGGCGCGGCCCAGCTCCCCGGCGATCCGGGTGCACAGCATGACCGCCGCGATGCCCGCGGAGACGAGCGCGAGGTCGAAGTCGAATCCGCGGATCTCCTGCAGCACGCGCTCGACGTCGCCGACCCCGTTCACGGGGCTGACCGCGCCGGTGACCGCATAACCCCGCTGATTCAGCGCATGGCCGAGCGCCGGGGCCAAATTGCCGACGACGAGCAGCCGTTTGCCCGCCAGCAGCCGTCCCAGCAGCCCCGTCTGATGCAGGCTGTAATTGACGGCCGAATGCGTCATGCGCAGGCTCTCCGGCGGGATCTGATGGGCGCGCAGCACCGGATGGAGCAGCGGCTGAAAATGCTTCCGGCGCGATAGCGGCACGCCGACGATATGGGCTTGCCGAATCGCGGCGGCCAGTTCGTCCCGGGCTCGCAGATCCGGCGGATGCACCCCGGCGTACGGCAGAAAACCGCCTTCCCGCCGGATGGTCTCCACGTCGTGCACGGCGTCCTGCGCGAGCGTCAGCAGCTCGCCGTCGCCCAGCCGCACGACCGCGCACGGACGGCGCTCGCGGATCGCGGCTTCCATCTCTTCGTAGACTTCGCTCACGTCGAGCAGCGGGAGGCAGCGGTGCGCGATTTGCTCCGCTCCGAGCGCGATGACGTCGCGCAGGCTGATCTCGGGCAGCAGCCGCTGGATCGGCGTCGCCTGCTCCAGCAGCAGCTCGCCGCCTTCGTACAGCCCCACGTCGTAGCCTGCCATGTAGGCGCTCTCATTGTACGGTTCGCGCGCCGGTCCCCCGTTCGCCAGCAGCTCCGCTTCTCCCGGCCGGACCGGGCGTCCGGACGAACGCCCGGTCCGGCCGCGTCCGCGCCCGCGGCGCTTCCCGGACGCGCCCCTGCGCGTTCTTGTCCGCTTCTTGCCGGCCGACCGGCGAGCCTTGGACCCGCCCGCGCCGGTAGCGGAGGCGGCTTTCGCGCTTCTCCCCGCGGCGGCGGAGCGCTTCGCCGCCGGCTTGGCGGCGTCCGCGGCCCCGGCCGCCTGCGGCGCTTCCGGCGCGCCGGCCTCCGGCGTCCCGGGGGCGGCGGCGGTTACGACGCGCCTTGCGTCTCCCGCGCGCTTCATGGCGCATCCCCCATGAGCTTTTGCGACGCCTCGAGCAGCGAGCCGAACGTTCCCGCGTCCGTCCACCAGCCGCTCAGGTGCCGGTAGTCCAGCTTTCCTTTGGCCGCGTAGGCGTTGTTCACGTCCGTGATTTCCAGCTCGCCGCGCTGCGAAGGCATCTGCTGCTTGATGAGGTCGAAGACGGTTCCGTCGTACATGTAAATGCCCGTCACGCAGCTGTCCGTCCGCGGCGCCGCCGGCTTCTCGTCGATGTGCGCGATGCGGCCCGCCTCGTCGAAGACGGGAACGCCGTAGCGTTCGGGATCCGGCACCCGCTTCAGCAGGACCATCGCCCCGTCCGCCTGCGCCCGGAACGCGTCGAGATGCGGCTTCAGCGGCTCCTCGAACAGATTGTCGCCCAGCAGCACGACGAATTTGCCGTCCTCGCCGACGAACGGCCGCGCCAGCTCCAGCGCCTGCGCGATGCCGCCCGCTTCTTCTTGGACCCGGTAGGTGAGCGACACGCCGTACTCCCTGCCGCCGCCGAGGAACGAAGCGAAATCCCCAAGGGCGTCCGGGCCGGTCACGAGCAAAATGTCCGTAATGCCCGCGGCCCGCAGACTGTTCAGGCCGTAGCAAATCATCGGCATCCTGCCCACCGGCAGCATATGCTTGTTCAGCAGCTTCGTCAGCGGCCGAAGCCGCGTCCCCGTCCCGCCGGCCAAGATTACAGCTTTCAAATGAACGACCTCCTAACGGTTACATGAAATTCGCAGGATCGACCTGCCATTTTGCGATGAATTGGGACCGGTTGCGCTCGACGAGCCGCTGCAGCTCCAGGGCGTCGTTCCGCTTGAAGCTCGCGCTGCCCTGATGGTGGACGAACACGTCCCGGCACATCAGCAGGCCGAAGCCGTGCATCCGGGCGCGGAAGCAGTAATCGTCGTCCTCGTAATGGCCGGGCGAGAACCGCTCGTCGAGCTCCCCGATCCGGTCGTAGAGCGCGCGGCGGAACAGCATGCAGAAGCCGACCAGACGGAGAATCGGCTCCCGCGCGTTCGCTTCGCGGACCCGCGCTTCCGCGGCGGCGCGGTGAAAATCCGCCGGCGACTCGAACGGGTATCCGACCTGCTGCCGGCCGCTCGCGTAATTCGTCACGGGCCCGACGATGCCGACGTCCTCGCGGCTGTTCAGCGCCTGCAGCAGCCCGTGCAGCCAGCCGAACGAAACGGTCACGTCGTTGTTCAGCAGCAGGAAATAATCGCCGCCCGCGGCGCGCATGCCGAGATTGCACGCGACCGGAAAGCCGGCGTTCCGCGCCAGCGACACGCAGGTCAGCCCTTCGCCGGCGCACCAGCGCGCCGTACCGTCCGCGGAGCCGTTGTCGACGACGACGATCTCGTACGGCGTCTGCGCGGGCTCCGTGTACAGCCGAATGGACGCGACCGCCGTCTTGACCAGCTCCAGCGCGTTGTAGGTCGGAATGATGATGCTCGTCATGCCGGACGCGGCGTTCATCCCGTTCATGGCAATCTCCCTCCCGCCGCGGACCGGCGCCGCGCAAGATCGGGCAGCGACAGGCGCGCGCCCTTCGCGCGCATGGCGGCCCGCAGCGCCTCGATGTGATCGCCCGCCGCCAGCTTCGCTTTCGCCGCGGCGCCGGCCGGATCCGCGCCGGCGCCCGGTTTCGGCGCGGCGACCGGGCGGCAGCGGATGCGCAGCCCCAGCTCGATCGCCGCGCGCTGCGCCATCGGCGGCACCGCGAGCTGCGGCAGGCCGACGCGCTCCAGGCCGGCCCGCGACCAGACATGCGGCAGCACGGCGACGGAATTGGCGTTCAGCTCGGGATGGCCGAGCGACCAGTTCACGAACGCCCGGATGCGCGCCGCGTCGTCCCAGCCGCGGAACGGGCCGAGCTGACCGCTCACGTCGGCCAGCACCAGGTCGCAGCCGGCATGGGCTTCCGCCAGCAGGACCGCCAGCTGCTCCGCCGGCACCGCCGCTTCCCCGTCGGCGAACAGCACCAGCTCCGCCCGCGTCATCCGCGCGCCGACCGTCCGGCCCACGTCCGCGCCGAGCCGTTCCCGCGTATGGACGATCGTCACGTCCGGCAAGTCCCGCAGCCGCGCGAACGCGTCCGGTCCGGCGTTTTCGAGCACCACGACCACGTCCTGGAACGGCAGGCGCAGCAGCTGCTCCACCGCTTCGGCCGACGCGCGGCTCCCGGCCAGCACGACGGCCGAAGCGGTCCTCGCCAGCGCCACCGGCACCCAGCCGCGTCTCGGCAAGCGCAGTCCGTCGGCGAAGCCGTCCGCGTAGGCCCGGCCTTGCGCCGGTCCCCGCGCGCGCCGGCCGCCCCGCTGGCAGTACCGCGTCCAATGCTCGTTCATCCGCAGCTTGGCGTCCGGGCCGGCCGGCGCGCCGCCGCTCCTATGAAGCGCCGAGGCATCGGCGAAGCCCGCCAAGTACGCGGGCCTGAGCGCCCCCGCGTATCCGCTCCGGCCCGTCCGGCGCGGGAGCGCGGCGGCTTTCGGCGCGGCCTTCGCGCCGCCCTTGCGGCCGCGGCCGCTTCCTCGCCCGCCGGCACGTCCTCTTCTCGTCGCTTGCATGTCGTCACCTCGCAAATTCGCGTTTTCGCTCCGCGTCGCCGTACCCGCCGCGGTCGTCGGACTGGCCGGCAAGCCAGTCGATCGCTTCCAAGTGGTCGCCGACGATGAGCCGCTCCAGCGGATTCGTGCGTTCTCTCTTCTTGCGCAAGAGATTCAGCTTGCCGACGTTGATATGTTTGACCGCCTTCACCGCGAAGCCGAGCCGGACCGCCTTGACGTGCGCGAGCGGCGGCACGGCCAGGGCGTCGGCGCCGATGCCGTCGAGCGCCCGGCGGCTGATGGCGTGCGGCACGGCCGTCATGGACGTGCCCTGCAGGTCGGGGCGTCCCAGCAGCGCGTTGAGCGCATGCTTGGCGAGCACGACGCTGTGCACGACCGGTTTGCTCGTCGGTCCCGAGTAATCGTTCAGCGCCACGTCCGCTTCGCCCGTCAGAACGGCTTGCACGAAGGGCTTCAGCTGCGCCGCCGGGATGACCATGTCCCCGTCGATGAACAGCAGCGCCCTGCCCTTGGCCGCCATCGCCCCGACGCCGCGGCCGACGTCATGGCCGAGCGGCTCCGGGTAGACGAGGACGCGTGCGCCCTTGCCGCGCGCGACCGCGGCCGACCCGTCCGTCGAGCCGTTCACGACGACGATCACCTCCGTCTGCGGATGGACGCGCCGCGCCTGATCGATGACCCGGCCGATCGTGCGCCGTTCGTTCATGACCGGCACGATGACCGATACGGCCGGCTCGTTCCCGAGCGGCTGCACGGCCAGCGGCTGCGCTTCCGGCAGACTTGCGGCCGGCGGCTGCGCTTGCGCTTGAGGCGCCGCCGGCCACGGCGCCGCCGGCCACGGCGTCGTCAGGGGCGCCGCCGCCGGCTCCGGCCGCTTCGCCCTGCCGGTCCGCTTCGCCGCGGCCGGCCGTTTCGCCGCCCGGCTGCCGGCGCGGAGCGGCTTCGCTTCGGCGGACGCGCGCCGCTTCGCCGCGGCACGGGGCTGAGGCTTCGCGATTCCGGAAGCCGCCGCGGTACGGGCCTTGGCGCGCTTCGGAGCCAGCGCGGAGGCGTGAACCCGCCGCTCCCGCTTCTTCCCGCCGCGAGGCCGGACGGCGGCTTTCGCGGCGGCCGGCCTCGCGGCGGGGACCGGTTCCTGCGGCGAAGCCTGCGTTACGGTCGCCTCGGACGTTTGCCGGTTCGCGGCGCCTGTCGGTGTCGAGACGAGAATCCCCCTTTTCGGAAATAGCGGAGCGCCTCCCTTCGACGGCGCTGATTTCGTGCCGAATGGCTGCAGCATCCCTCTCACCTGCCCTAAATCTTCTTGTTACCAGTCAGTGTATGGACGAATGAGAGTAAGAGGAACGGCTGTTGTACGTCAAGGCGCTCGCCTTGCCTGACGCTGCCACACGTCTCCGCAGGCGGAATCTAGCGGCCGGCATGCGCTCGCCGAAAGGAGCGATACGAACGAAATGATAGAATACGCGAACAAATTAAAAAAGCACCCTGCCGCGGCAGGGTGCTTTTGTTCAGGGAAACGACCGGGTCGGTCGTCCATGGCGATCGTTAACCGATGGCGATCCAGTTCGCCAGCCCGATCGGTTCGGGGCTGATGCGCGTGCGCACGATGGTCAGCTGCACCGCCGCGGCCGTTTTCTGCTTGACGACCGCGTAGCAGGACGGCTGGTCGGTCGTCGCCACGAACACGTAGGCGCTGTTCGGAAACGGCTGCTCGAAGCTGATCGTGATGTCGAGCTGCTCGCCCTGGCCTTGGAAATTGTACGGCGCCAGCCCGAATTGCTGCAGCGCCGGGGCTGCGCGCTTCACGGTCGCGACCGGCGAGAAGCCGAGCTTCTCCGCGCCGACGCTGGCGTCCGCCAAGGTGCCGCCGTTGACGTCCTCGGTCTTCCGGGAGGCGAGCAACCCGGGCGCCAGATGCGCTTCCGTGATGCTGCCCGGCGCGAGCTTGCTGCCCGTCACTGCTCCGTCCGCCAGCTTTTCGGCGTCTACCGCGCCGTCCGCCAACTTGCTCGCGTCCACCGCGCCGTCCGCCAGCTTGCTTGCATCCACCGCGCCGTCCGCCAACTTGCTCGCGTCCACCGCGCCGTCCGCCAGCTTACTAGCGTCCACCGCGCCGTCCGCCAGCTTACTAGCGTCCACCGCGCCGTCCGCCAACTTACTCGCGTCCACCGCGCCGTTCGCCAACTTACTCGCGTCCACCGCGCCGTCCGCCAACTTGCTCGCGTCCACCGCGCCGTCCGCCAGCTTGCTTGCGTCCACCGCGCCGTCCGCCAGCTTGCTTGCGTCTACCGCGCCATCTGCCAGCTTGCTTGCGTCCACCGCGCCGTCCGCCAGCTTGCTTGCGTCTACCGCGCCATCTGCCAGCTTGCTTGCGTCCACCGCGCCGTCCGCCAGATCGATTTCCGTTTCCTTCAGCACGCCCGGCGCGAGTTTATCGGCGGTAATCGAGCCGTCCGCGATCGCGGCGCCGCCAACCGCGCCGACCGCAAGCTTATCGGCCGTGACCGAACCGAGCGCGAGCTTATCGGCCGTCACCGCGCCCGGCGCGAGCTTATCGGCCGTGACCGCCCCGTTGCAAATCACGCCGGTTTCGACGGCTCCGGGAATCAAATGCGTCGTCGTTACGGATCGCGCGGCGATCTTGCTCATCGTCACCGCGCCGGCTTGGAGCTGACCTTCGGCGATGGCGCCGTTCGCGATTTTCGCGCCCGTCACCGCGCCGTCACCCAGCGATGCCGTGCCGATCGTGCCGTCGACCAGCGCGCGTCCGGTGATCGCGCCCGGCGCGAGATGCTCTTCGCCGATCGATTTCAGCGCGATTTTGCTCGCCGTCACCGAACCGTCCTGGAGATGCCGCTCCGCCACCGCGTGGTTCGCCAGCTTCGTGGCGTCCACCGCGCCGTCGATCAGGACTTCGGATCCGACCGAATCCAGCGCCAGCTTCGTGCCGTCCACCGCGCCGAACGCAATCGCCTCCGTGTTCACCGCGCCTTTCGCCAGCTTCGCGCTCATGACCGAGCCGTCGGCCAACGCTTTGGCGCCGACCGCGCCGTCCGCCAATTTGGCGCCGCCGACCGCGCCGTCGAGCAGCGCGTCCGGGCCTACCGCGCCTTTCGCCAGCTTCGCGCTCATGACCGAGCCGTCGGCCAGCGACTTCGCGCCGACCGCGCCGTCCGCCAGCTTCGCGGCCGTTATCGCGCCGTCGATCAGCGCGTCCGGGCCTACCGCGCCTTTCGCCAGCTTCGCGCCATTCACCGCGCCTTCGGCCAACGCCTTCGCGCCCACCGCGCCGTCCGCCAGCTTCGCGGCCGTTATCGCGCCGTCGATCAGCGCGTCCGGGCCTACCGCGCCTTTCGCCAGCTTCGCGCCATTCACCGCGCCTTCGGCCAACGCCTTCGCGCCCACCGCGCCGTCCGCCAGCTTCGCGGCCGTTACCGCGCCGTCGATCAGCGCGTCCGCGCTCACCGCGCCTTTCGCCAGCTTCGCGCCGGTGACCGCGCCCTCGGCCAACGCTTTGGCGCCGATCGCGCCTTCCGCCAGCTTCGCGCCGCTCACCGCGCCGTCATGCAGCGTATCCGTGCCTACCGCGGCCTTCGCCAGCTTCGCGCCGGTGACCGCGCCGTCGGCCAACGCCTTCGCGCTCACCGCGCCTGCCGCCAGCTTCGCGCCGCTCACCGCGCCGTCGTTCAGCGCGTCCGTGCCTACCGCGGCCTTCGCCAGCTTCGCGCCGACCACCGAGCCGTCGATTAATGCCTTGGCGCCGACCGCGCCGTCCGCCAGCTTCGCGGCGCTCACCGCGCCGTCGGCGAGTGCCTTCGTGCCCACCGCGCCGTTCGCCAGCTTCGTGCCCGCTACCGAACCGTCCGCCAGCGCATCGGTATCCACCGCGGCCTTCGCCAGCTTCGTGCCAATGACCGAACCGTCCGCCAAAGCGTGCTTGCCGACCGCCCCGCCCGCCAGCTTCGTGGCGCTGACCGAACCGTCCGCCAGCTTCGCGCCGGCGACCGAGCCGTCGGCCAAGACGTCGGTACCCACCGCGCCCTTCGTCAGCTTCGAGGCCCCGACCGCTCCGTCCGCGATCGCGTCGCTGCCTACCGCGCCCGTCAGGAGATGAGCGCTCGCGATCGAACGCGCCGCGATTTTACCCATCGTGATCGAACCGGCCTGGAGGTGATGCTCGCCGACCGCTCCGCCCGCGATGGCGCTCGCGCCGACCGAACCGCCCGTCAGATGGGCGCCGCCGACCGCGCCGTCGGCCAGCAGCTCGCCGCCGATGGTGCCGCGCTTGATTTTGTTGCCGTGGATGATGCCGTCCGGCGCTTTCTCGAACGTATAGAACTCCGCCGCCAGATGCGCTTGCGTGATCGAACCTTTGCGGATGTGATACCCTTGGACGGATTCGGGCTTCAGATGTTTGCCCGCGATCGTCTCCAGCTGGATATGCTCCCCGCTGACGGAGAGCTGGGCCAGCTTCCCGCCCGTTACCGATTCGTCCCCGAGCTGCTCCGTGCCGACCGATTCCGGCGCCAAATGCAGCTGCAGGACGCTGTCGATTTTCAGGTGCGAGCTGCCGACGGAACCGTCCGCCAAATGGTTGGCGTCGATCGCCGCCGCCGCGACGTGCTGACCCTGAACCGATGAAGGCTCGATGGCGCGCGAGCCGACGGATTCATTTTGCAGATGATGGCTGGCGATGCTGCCCTCGGCGATTTTGTCTTCCGAGACGGCATCCTTGCTCAGATGCACGTCTTTGACGCTGCCCGGCGACAGATGCGCGCCGAAGATCGACTGCTCCGCCAAGTGCCGGCTGCCGACCGACTCGTTTGCCAAATGCGCGCCGTTCACGTGGCCTTGGGCGATCTTGTCGCCGGTGACGGCACCCTGCGCGATGGCGTCGCCGCCGACCGCTCCTGCGGCCAGGTGGCGTTCGAGCACGACGCCTTCCGTCAGATGGCGCCCATCCACCGTGCGCTCGCCCAAGTGGCGCGCGCCGACCGAGCCGTCCGCCAGCTGCGCGCCCGTCACGGCGCCGCCCGCCAGCTTCGCCGTCGTAACGCTGCCGTCCGCGAGCTTCTCGCCCGTCACGGCCCAGTCCGTCAGCTTATCCGTCGACACGCTCTCCGGGGACAGCTTGAGCGCGTTGACCACATGATCCGCCAGATGGTGCGAGTAGACCGACCCCGCGGCCAGATGCCGCTCCGTCACCGCGCCGTTCGCCAGCTTCGCCGCTTTGACCGCGCCGTCCTGGATCGCGCTCGTCTCGACCGCGCCCTTCCGGATATGGAAGGCGTCGATCAGCCCCGGCTGCAGATGCTCCGACGAGATGGATTCCGGCGTAATCGACTCCTCCGTCACCGCTCCGGTCGACAGATGGAACGCGCGGACGGCTTCCGGCGCGATCTTGTCGAACGTAATCGACTCGTCGGCCACATGCTTCGTCTGCACCGCCTGCTCCGCCAGCTTCGAGCCGGAGACGCTGCCTTCCGCCAGCTTCGGCTCCGTGACCGCTCCGTCCTGCAGCTGCGGCGTGCCGACCGCCGCTTTGGCGATATGCGCTTCGCGGACGGCGTTTTTGGCGATTTTGCCTTCGGTGACGGCGCCTTCGCCGAGATGCTTCTCCAGCACGCCGCCGTCGATCAGCTGCTTGGAGCCGACCGAATTTTCGCTCAAATGCCGTTCTTCGATGCTGTCGTAGACCAATTTGTCGCCGTTGATGCTCATACGGCTCAGATGCTTGCCTTGGACCGCGTCGTCGGACAGCTTCATCGAGGTGATGCTTTTATCGGCGATCTTCGAGGACGTGACCGCTTGATCGACGAGCTTGATGGTCGAGATCGACAAGTCGGACAGTTTGGCGGTCGAGACCGCCTGATCCTGCAGATGCTCGGTCCCGATTTCGCCGGCGGCGACATGCCGCGACCGCACCGCGCCTTCCTGCAGCTCCCGGGAGCCGACGGCTTCCGGCGCGATGGCTTCGGACGTCACCGCTTCGGCTTGCAGCTCCTTAGCGCCGACCGCGCCTTTGACGAGATGACTTGACGCGATTTCGCCCGGCGCGATGTGCTTTCCCGTCAGGACGCCCGGCGCGACGTGGTCCGCGAGCAGCAGACCCGGCTGAAGATGGCCGGATTCCACGGCCCCCAGGCTGATTTTCTCGCCCGTCACCGCGCCGTCGCGCAGCTTGGAACGGGTCACCGATCCTTCCGCGAGCTTGGAGGTGCTGATCGCTTCGTTCGCGATGCTTTCCGTGCGGACGGCCGCGCTTCGCAGCTTCGCCGTCGTGACGGATTGATCGTCGAGGAGGTCCGTCGTGATGACCAGCTCTTTCAGATGCTTCGCTTCGATCGAGCCTTCCGCGAGCTTATCGGCGCTGATCGTCCGGTCCGCCAGCTTCTCCGACGTGATGCTGCTGTCGCGCAGCTTGTCGCCGGTGACGGAGCGGTCGCGGATCTTCGCGCCGGAAATGGCGTTCTTGGCCAAATGCTCGCCCGTGATGGATTCCGAGGCGATCTTGGAGGCGGTCACGGCATTCTCCGCGATATGAATGCTTTCGACGGCGAAGTCCGCGATCGACTGCGGCTTTACCGCGCCCAGCTTGATGCTCCTCGTATCGACGGCGCCGACGGCCAGCTTCTCCGACGTCACCGCGTCATCCGCGATATCGTCCGTGTGCACGAAAGGAAGCGGCGAGTGCGGCATGCGGCGCTCTTCGACGAACGCTTCCGGCGAAATGACGGCTTCCGGCTCGTCGGCTTCCTCCTCCGGCTGTTCCTGCGGCTCCGCTTCCGGCGTCAGCGCGGCTTCTTCTTGCGGATCGGCAACCGGCTCTTCCGGCGTTCCCGGCGCCTCTGCCTCGACTTCAAGGACCACCTCTGCCGGTCCGATGGGTTCCGCGACGGCGACGGCGTCGATGCGCTCGGCCTCCGGCGCGTCGGGCTGTTCTTGCGGAAGGGTTGCCAACTCCGCCGGTTCGGCCGGAACCGGTTCGGCGGGTTGCTTCACTTGCGGTTCCAGCACCGGGGGAGCCGCGTTCACCTGAACGCTGCGCTTGGTGCCGGTGTTGTCCGCTGGCTTGCTCTTCTTCAGTTCCTCGAGCCATTTCAACTCCGAGGCGTTCGGATTATCCACGTAAAATAACGGCTTGCGCCCTTTCGGACTCTTACCCTTGCTGCTCTTCGCCATAGCCCTCTCCTTCTTCCACCTGAATAGTCATAGGTAGCATATGCATTCACCCATGGGCAGGTCACATGGCCGAGACGCATTTTCTGCGCAAAAAACCGCTCCCGGCGGAAAGCACGAGGAAAACAACGGGCATTTTCAGCGTTCTTCCCGCAGCGAAGCGGTGGTTAAAGCGAGCGGTAATAGCCGGCCATCTTCACGGTGCACGGCGGGTTTGCCGCCCTTCGCGATCGCAAGCGTACCGGTTGAAGCGCAGGCATGGTCGCCGGCGCGATGCGCGATGAAGCGTCCATGAATGGAAATTAATGCCGATCATGAAGCCGTTAGTGAAGATTCCGTTAATTCCGCCGGTGGACCCCGACGGTTTGCTGCGCGCTGCCGGCGATCTCGACCGTGACCGTCGCGGTTTTGACGGTGCCGTTGCTGTAGACGGCCTTAAAGGCAAAGGTGAGCGGACCGTCCGGAAGCCGTTCGAATTCGGACTTCCACATGTCCCCGCTCCACGAGGTCCGCGCGGCATCCCGGGGCGACAGGCTTACGGTCGTATCGCCCATCGTCGCCTTGACTTCGACCGCGTCCGTCGCCGTCAACGTATCCGTCGTGGCGGCGCTGAGCAGAAACCGCTCGCCCGCCCAGAACACCCGGTACGGACGCGGATGCTCCGCGTCCCCGCCCGCCTTCAGATTGCTGGCGATGCGCCGCTCGTTCCACTCGTCCGTGTGCTTCACTTGCCCCGTGACCGCCAGCGGTAGGACGACGATGTTCTTCGTCACCGTGACCGGCGGCGCCTTGCCGTCGGAGACCGTCATTCGCACGACGTACGTGCCGGGCTTCGTCCCGTTCAGTCGCGGGCCGGCGGATGCGTACGGCGGGCTTAGCGTATACGGATACGCGGTTTCCGCGCCGCCGGGATCCTTTACCGCGTACTGCACGCTGAGCGGATCGCGATCGGGGTCGCCGACCGTCTGCGAGATGGTCACGGCATCGCCTTCATAAACCGGCTTCGGCGACCAATCGAAGTCCGCGGACGGCGGACGGTTCGTCTCGATGTAGAAATAACGCGGCGCGCTGTAGTCGCTCCAATCGTAGCCGTCGAAGACGCGGACGATGACGTATAGATTGACATGCTCCGGCAGATCGGCGCCCGGTACCCAGTCCTCCGCGCCGGAGATTTTCACGCCGGAATCGTACTGCGGCACGCCGCCGTATTGATAAATCTTCACCTGGAACTGCGCCTGGCCGTCGCCGTCCGCATCCCGGTAGTCCCACTGAAAATCCGGCCGAAGCACGGTCAGCTTCGTCGGATTGCTCTGGTCGGCGCTTTCCGGGACCGCGATCGCGGCGCTCGGTTTCTGGTTCACGACGTTCACCTGCAGGCTGTACTCCGCCGAAGCGCCTTCGGAATCCGTCACGACCTGCCGCACCCGGAAGCTTCCCAAGCTGCTGAAGCTCTTCGTCCAGCTCGTCCGCGAGTCGTTCGCGAACGTCTCCGCGCCGCCGGCAGCGTTCGAGAGATAATAGGCATGCGGCAGCTTCGTGCGGTCGCCGTCCTCGGCGTCATAGGCGGCGGAATCGAACGTGACCGGCACGCCGCGAAAGGTGTTGACGCGATCGGACGTAAAGCCCGGGACCGGCGGCGCGTTCGGCGGCGCCAAGTCCGTCACCGGCAGCAGGACGACGCGCCAATCCGACCAGGCGCCGTATTCGTCGGCGACCGCCATGCCGACCTCGTACGTCCCGAGCTCCTGCGGCGCGGTCAGCTTCGTTTCCTTGTACGCGCCGCCTGGCGTCACGTAGTAGAACCGTTTCTGCAAGATCCCTTTGGTCGCCTCGTAGTCGATTCCGGTCGCTTCGGTCGAGTAATCCGTGCTGCTGAAGTATCGGTCCGGATCGTAGCTGTAGTCGGTCCACAGCACCTTGTGCTGCGCGTCGCTGGCCAGCGTGAATTTGGCGATCGGCCGGCGGTGAACCGTAATCTTGTTCGTGAATTCATTCGATGCTTTCCGGTACTCGTCGAACGTGTCATCGGGCGAGAGGTAATCCGGATTCGGGTCGTCCTTCGCCTTCAAGGCAACGACGTAATCCCCGACCTTATCGAAGGTTAGCTGCGCGTTGTGGAACGTCTTGCCATTCAGCGCCGAGACGCCTTGGTTGTGAAGGAAGCGCACGGTGTGCTTCACGGACCAGTCGTAGACGCCCCCCGCCGGCGGGTCGTTCTCCGGATCGCCGAACACGATATTGTTGTACTGAATTTCCGCTTTAGCCGAGCCTTCGTCCCAAATGGCGTACTGATCGGACCAGACGTCGTTTTGCAAGAGCGGCTTGTAAGCAATCCCGCTGAACGTCACGAACGACTTGTTCGAGAAATAACCGAAGCGCCCGGAGGCGTACGTGTCGTCGTCCGCTTCAAAAAGCGGCGCATTGTCTAAAAAGACCGCGAAACGGCTTGCGCTCATCTGCAGCTTCACCGCGTACGTCTTCTGGCTGAGCAGCGGGTACGATTGCGACTTCAGTACGGTTCGCGCCCCCGCCGCGTACTTCACCAGCTCGATCTTGTTCGCGTCCGTCTCGAGCGCATAGCCGTTTTGCCGATCCTTCATCCGGAAGGAGAAGCCGAGCCACTCGTTGTCGTAGTCCGTGTCGTCGATCTTGAAGTTGAATTTCACTTCATCATCCGAGAGCGAGATCGGCGAGAAAAACTGGCCGCCCGTAAACGGCTTGACGATAAGCGGATTCGTCGTCGGCGGGCCGACCGACACCGTCATGCTCATGGTATTGGAATAGGTGCCGGAATCCGAGCTCGTCGTCGGTCGGCCCTGCGAGAGCGTCACGTACACGCCGTCCATGTAATAGGCGCCATAGATCGGCGACGGGGAATAATTGCAGCCGGTCAAAACGCTGCCGGCCGTATTGCCGGCCGAATCGAATACCTTGCTTCGCCCATAAATGGCGTACATGGTCCCGCCTCCCGCATCGCATGTCGCCCCGTTGCTCCGATCCAAGCTGGTCCGATAGCCGTCCGCCGTCTGGCTGAGCCTGCTCTTCGGCGTAAGGTTCCCGGCGAAGTCCGTTGAATAGTGCGTGTACGCCCCGAAATCGCTGCCGCCGTAATGGTACATGCTCAGATCGTCGCCATTAAGCGAGTCCGCTTTGCGCTTGACCGCGCCGGTTCCGGTATTCAGCACATACACGCGTTCATACATCATCGGAAGAACGTCCCCCGGCCGAGTGTGGTCGTAATACACTTTTGCGTAGAGCTCGTTCTTCGCGGGGTTATAGTAAAACCCGCTTTTTATTTCCGGATACGAGTAAGCCGTTAAGAACGAGTTTTGCGGCGTGGTGCCGATTTGCTGCCCTTGAACCGCCAAGTCGTTCCGAAGGGCATCGCCGATGTACTGCCGCCAGGCTAACGTATAATCCGCGTTATACTTCGCGACGTTCAAATCATAGTAGCCTGAATTATAACTTTGATTGTAATAGGCCTCGTAACGATAAATATTTCCGGCTGCATCCGTCATCGATGCAATCGGCGTATAAGACGGACTGGTCATCGTCTTAATCGCCGGATTGACCGGTGCCGGCGGCGTCCATGCCGGCAGTTCCATGAGCGCCATATCGCGCGTCAGCTTGTAATGCCGCTCGGTCGCGGTCGAAGTGTTGTTGCATAAAACGACGCTGCTGCCTTGAACGCCGCAAAAGTCCATGTTGCCGATGCTCGTATTCTGTTCGCCTTGATCGATCGTGGGATTCGCGAACGTACTGGACAGTTCTTGGCCTGTCCGCGCATCGAATACGCCGATGTCCGTAACGGTTTGCCCATTGCCATAGGACCAGTTCCGTTTCATGTAGAGGTACTGGTCCGCCAGTTCGAAATCCGGCACGCTCGTCACGATGACGGGGATGTTCGTCTTCAGGGTCCCGGCGCTCAAAAAACTGACGGTTCGGCGGTTAAAGCTGGAATTGGTCAAGACGTACGCATTCGGATCCCCATTGGTATACGCCTGCGAGACCGAGCCCCACTGCCCGAAAACGTCTTTGACCGGCGAGAGTTTATGGGGGTCGAGCGCGATAATTTCGTCGTCGTAATAATACGTCACATGGCCGTTATTGTAGCTGCTGGTCCTATAGTGATAGTCATAGATCAACAGTTTCTTTGTGGAACGGATTTTCGGCGGATCATTGTACCACGTCAGTAAGCCGTTTCCCTCTTTATTTAAGAGATTGGCAACGACGGCGGACTGCAGCGTGGATCTCCACGGGTTTAACTCGTTGGACCCGTATCCATTGTTTGTCAACGGATACGCTTGAAACGATGACAGTGTCTGACTGTAGCGCGTGACATTGTAGGTATACGCCTCGTCAAACTGCTGGCCGAAGTTTCGCCCTTCCCCGCCGATCATGCTGCCCGCGCTTGTCCGCCACAGGTTGCCGGCGTTATAGACGAGGGTGTTTGTCCCCGGCACGTACACCGGCCACTTCACCATCTCCTCCGGCCGGATCCGCGTGTACGGATCGAGATTGGGGTTCGGGTTATTCCCTTCCATCGCGAACGACACTTCCGGCGCGTTGTTCACGACATCGAGCGTCAGCGAAGTTGGCGGATCCGAAGCCGTGTCGTCCCACTGCCCGTATTCCTCCGTCACTTTCACGTAAAACAGATACTTGCCGACCTTCGTCGGGGTAAACGTCAGCTTGGCAAGCGTGCCGCCGACCGTCTTCCACGCCTCGTCCGCAAAGCCGTTGTTGTTCGCGTCATATTTGTATTGGTAAGCCGCGGTCACGATGGCGTCGGCATCCGGACTGGTCGACTTGTTCAGCAGGTCGAGCTGCGTGCCGCGGACGGACAGCGGAGGGACGACGAGCTGGGCGACGGGCGGCAAGTCCGGCTTCACGATAATCGTGCAGGTCGCCGGAGCCAGCGATTTCAAGCCGGTATCGTCGTAGACGGACAGCGAAACCTGTACGGCAATATCCGTCGTGCCCGGATTCGGGTAGCTGGTCTGCTTGTTCGCCCATTCGTCGCGGCTGTGGTCGATCCGGAGGTACGAGACCGGACTGTAGCTCCGGCTGCCGTTAATCGTCCCCGCGGCAATCGGGTGGTTCGCGATGACCGAAGGCGGGCAATCGATGACCGGCACCGGGTTCTTCGGCACGACTTCGATGTACGCGCAGGCGCTGGCCGTCGCTCCCCATTCGTCCCGCATCTGCGCGCACACATACTGGTAGCCGAGCGTGTCCATCTTCAGGTTATGCTGGCCGTCGACGAACGCGATGCTCTTGGACGGAATCGACTGGACGAAGGGCGAGCCGGCCGCGAAGTCGAAGCCCGTGAAATAAATCGTATCGCCGTCCGGATCGTTCGGCGTCGGCACGACCGGATCGTTGATGTAGATCAGATCGAGCGTCGTGCCTTCTACCGCTTGATGCAGCGGCTTCGTGGGCTGGCCGGGATCGACGAAGCCGACCTCGAACGTCGGCGGGTTATTGACGACCGGGCCCGTCACGGTAAGCGGCTTGGGACCGATCCAATCCGACGCGCCGCAGCTCGTGACGATCTGCATATAAACGTCATGGACGCCGACGCCGATGACCCACGGGTAATTGCCGAACGAGAAGGTCGAATCCGTCGTTTGGCCGCTCACCGGACTGCCGGTCCAGGTGCCGTTTCGTTCGATTTTGAAGCGGTGGGATAGATAGATACAGCCCTTCAGTTGAAAGTTTTTGGGATGCAGCGTAAACGAAGCTTTATAGGGGAGGGTAGGCGGCAAGACGTCGAAGTCGCCGGTGAACGAGAGGGGTTTCTCGTAGAAAAAGGTTACATAGGCTTTGCTGGTCGTTGCATTGAGACTGACGGACTGGCCGGTCTTCGGCGTCTCGGTGGCGGAGTAGGCCACGTACGATAAATTGCTGCCGATGAACGTGCCGTAGGAAGCGTCGTAGCTGTAAGATGAGCTGTGCGGCAGCGAGGCGACGGGAATCGTCTGCTGCTTCGCGAGCGCATACGTCCCGCCCGGTCCTTCCCGCACCATATGGCGAATGTTGATCTCGCCGGCCGCGAGCGGCGCGTCGTACACGTAGTATAAGTAAAGCGTTTTGAACGAACCGTCGAAGGCGCCGATGCCGTATTCGCCGCTCGCAGGATTGCCGAACGCCGAGGGCGGCGAGCCGGTTGTCGATTTGACGTAGCCGGCGTACGTATACCCGCTGGCGCTCGGATGGGAAGGCGAGTAAGGTTCGCCTTTCGTGAGCGGTTCGGTCTTCTCGGCGAAAATCGTGCCGTCCAAGCTGTTCCCGTCCCGGGTGACGTGCCGGACGATAGCCTGTCCGTCGGCCTTCTTCGCGTAATAGAGGTTGAGGTAGTACGTGTCATAAGTCGCGTCGTACGTCACCGTCGGCGGGCTGCCCGTCGCGATGCTGCCGCCCGAGGGCGGCCCGACGGTGCTCTTCTTGTAGCCGACGTAATCGTAGCCCGGACTCGCGGCCGGAATCAGCGTCTTCGGGCTCCCGGTCAAATCCGCGGACTGATCCGGGAACGCGCTGTCGATGTTCGTGCCGTCCGTGGCGTAGTGGTGGACTTCCATGTAACCGTTGAGCTCGAACGTGAATAGCACCGGGAAAAAGTATCGGTAGCCCTTGACGTTGGGGGAACAGTTGCCGCAGGCACCTTCCAAATCTCGAATGTTATAGGGATTTATGGTCGTTAGATCTCCAGTTACTGTAACGTCTAAAGAGACCGAACTTGTCCCGATACCAGTAACACTAGACTTGGAGGGTAACGATGAATTATTACCAATCCAATCTTTATAAATAATCCAGTCTTGTCCTCTTGAATCAGTAAATATCCCACTATCTCGAGTTCCTGGAGTAAATGGTAATACATTTACATCCTTAACAGTTCGCCCAACAAATGAAAATGAATAAGGATTAGTAATTGTTACCCCTATCGCACCTAAGGGATTCGGACTCCAGTTCCCACCAGAGGAATCTGACCATATATCTTCATAAACAAACCCAACTGCATAGCGCATGTTTGAATTCTTATATATGCCATCCGGGTAGGAGATGCGATCTCTAACAGGAGTAATACTTGGATTGCCAGCATCCGCTAAAACATGTTGAAATAACTCAGATGGAAACAATGAAATTACTAAAATAATAATTCCAATAAGTGCAATGCACTTTTTCAACTTCCTAACCTCCATGGATTTTTAATAAGAACTGCACTAGATTTCTTATCACCCAAAGGAATTGTATGACCAGCATCTATGTACTCGATTTTTCGAAAACTGCTATATTTTCCTCCCAGATTCCTGGTGTCATTATAATAAATATGAATTCCTTTTTTGGGGATTTGACGCAGATAATACAATGGATTGCTATAAACAGGAACAGAACCCTTTGACAATAAGTAATATCTTGGGTTAATAGACGATATTGTATTTTCAGTCGATTGCATATAAACATTATTATTCTGATCATATGCAAGATCAAATCTATAATAAATAATTGGGCCACTTTTATAAGGAAAATCCTTTAGTTCTACAACTGTGGCATTTGTATATGTCCCGTAACCTCCATCCATAATTCCAGTAGGACCGCCTTTATAATAGTCCATATAAGGTTTGAAAGCTGTGGGCTTAACGATATCGTTCAACTCAGGAACCTCCTTACTCCCAACCCACACAAACTTCAAAATGCCATCCCACTCAACGGCAACATTCAACCCTTCGCTAATCACTCTAAGAGGCACAAGGGTCCTGCCGTTTTCAACGGTTGCCGCTTGCAGCAGCGTCGTTGGTTTGCCATTAATCACGGCCGTTTTCGAACCGATCGTCAGCTCGATCTTATTCTTTCCCTTGGTGACCGTGATGTTATTGCCGTTCAAGACGATGGTACTATCCATTTTCTCCGCAATGACCCGCAGCGGTACCAATACGGTGCCGTCTACGAGTTTTGGCTTGACGTCGGAAGCCAGTTTTCTGGCATCGAACAACACTTCGATCGGCATGTCGACCGATACGATGCGCGGATTTTCCGCCGAAACCGCTCCCCCTCCGATCAAGCTCCCAACCATAGCCGCCGCGGCCGCCAAGACCGCCATTCTCCTCTTCTTCACTGCGATACCCTCCTATAAATTCCGCCAGATGGCATTTCTCCAAATAACCTGGCTTCAGCATTTTCGTCTTTTCGGCGAAACCCTTCGGGCGGAGCGACCTACGTCCATTCGCCCAAAGTCCTGCCGATTAACATATTCTACCACCTTTCGCTAGATTCCGACGAGCCCTCTCCCCTTAAAAATCCCCTAAGCTTTCGCGGCTCCCCAGCGCGCGAAAACGTCAAAAAGCACCTGCCTGCAAGCTGAATAAACCAGCCTGCAAACAGGTGCTTCCTGCTGCATTTGAGGCACGAACGTCCTCGAATCTCTTCCTATTCTAGCCAGATCGCCGACAAATTTCAACCTTATTTTTACAGCCTCTAGGTCCTTGGGCGCCGCCTACGACTCCGTCAGCAGCTGCAGCCACCGGTTCGCGGAATGCTGCCAGGTGAAGTAGCGCTCCACCCGCTCGCGGCTGAGCAATCCCATATGCCGGCGCAGCGGGTCGTTGCGCAGCAGCTCCAGCAGCCGCAGGCGCATCTCCGCGGCGACGTTCTCGGGATCGACCAGGAACCCGGTCGTCCCGTCGACGATGATCTCTTTCATGCCGCCCGCCCGCGTAGCCACGACCGGCAGCCCGCAGGACATCGCCTCCACGTTCACGAGCCCGAACGCCTCGCGCTTGCCGGACGGGACGACCGCCACGTCGGCCCCGAGAAACCAGCTGGGCACCTCGGAGTATGGCACGTACGGCACGAAAGCGACGTGGTTCTGCAGCTTCC
This sequence comes from Paenibacillus sp. UNC496MF, assembly GCF_900113915.1. Taxonomy (NCBI): domain Bacteria; kingdom Bacillati; phylum Bacillota; class Bacilli; order Caryophanales; family Paenibacillaceae; genus Paenibacillus; species Paenibacillus sp. UNC496MF. Next base: position 305,256 of record NZ_FORE01000008.1, on the reverse strand, counting down.
GGCCTTGACGATGCAGCCCGCGCACGTACGCCGTCGTCCGATTGGAGCCGTAGAACGCCCCGCCGACGATGACCAGCAGCACCGACGGGTGCTCCTGGATCAGCTGCGGCATCAGCTTCAGCAGATGATGCACGCCCTTGATCGGCTGCAGCCGGCCCATGAACAGCACGACGCTGCGGCCGGTCCATTTGCGCTTCGCGCGCAGCTCCGCCCGCCGGCTCGCGCCCTCGGCCGAATACTGCGACGGGAACCGTTCGACGTCGACGCCGGGGTAGACGACCCGGAGCTTATCCGCGAATTGGGGAACGCGCTTCGCCGCATCCTCCCGCAGAAACTCGCTGTTCACGATAATGCGTTCGGCGGCGTGAAAGCATCGCGTCAACGTGCGCGCGGGAATCGCCCGCTCCTGAATGAACGTGTTGGAATGCAGGTTCAGCCAGATCCGCTTGTTCGGCTGCGCCTGCTTGAGCCGGAGCACGTAGCGGGGACGGTTCTCCACCTGAAGCAGATCGGGACGAAGCCGGCCGACCGCGCGCCGGACGGAGGCGATGTACCGCTGTTTGCTGGCCGCCGGGAAGCGGACGACGGTCGCTCCGCCCAACCGCCCCCGCTTGCCGAGGGAACGTCCGATGCGGCCGTAAATATGCGCTTCGATGCGGGGAACGAGCAGCGGGACGATTTTCTCGACGACGCGCTCGACCGAGCTGCTGCCCGGGGATGGCAGAGGAAACGTACCCGGCGTCACGAAGGCGACTCTGGGTTTCTCCATGGCGCGACTGACCGCCTCTCCTGTAATGTGCTGTTACAGCATACGCAAGGGAGGCAAGCCGGCAACCGCCATCTGCCTGTCTTCGCCGGTTTCCGCCAGCCTAACTATCCGTCCCCGTCCAAGCCCGCGCCGCCAGCAAACTCAGCGCGTAGACCCCCAAATACCCGCCGCCGGCCATGAAGAGCGGGCTCAGCAGCACCTCGTGCACCTGCGTCATGAACACCGTATCGTCAAGCAGCGTCCGCAAGACGGCATGCGCCGCCTCCGCGAAGAACGCCAAGTACGCGAGCACCGCCGCCACGTCAAGCAGCCGCCGCGCCCCGCGGGATTTCAGCCGAAGCCACGCAAGCAGCGCGCCTCCGGCAGCCGTACCCAATAGCACCCCTAACGTCATGATCCATCACCTCATCTCCAGCTTTCGCAGACGCCGCCGCCCTTAAACCCGCGGGCATGGATTCTATTGATAATTACCCCGCGATATGTCACACTAGTCGCAGACCGACCAGAAACTGCCCTTTATCCGAGAGAGGACGTGAACTACCGGCATGAGCAAATGGCTGCTCCGATCCATGACCGAGCTTAGCTCGCGCAAATGGATATCGCGCATAACCGGCCGCTTCGCACAATCGCCCGCCAGCCGGCCCTTTATACCGAGATTCGCCCGCATGTACGGCATCGCCGTGCAGGAGGCGGAGAAGCAGCTGCACGAATATAGCACGCTCAACGAATTTTTCACGAGGCGCCTGAAGCCCGGCTCCCGGCCGGTCGACGACGGGCCGGACGCGATCGTCAGTCCCGTCGACGCGCTGATCACCGGCTGCGGCCCCATTCGTCAAGGGACGATCCTGAACGTCAAAGGACAGGACTACACGATCGAGGAGCTTCTCAACCGTTCGCCGCGCACCGAGAATTACAAGAACGGCTACTTCATCGTGCTCTACTTAAGCCCGACCGATTACCATCGCATACATACGCCCGTCACGGGCACCGTCGTCGAACGCGAGCACGTGCCCGGCAAAGTCTATCCCGTCAACGAGTTCGGCCTGCGCCACATGCGGCGGGTCCTGAGCCGCAACGAACGGCTCATTACCTACATGCGCCACGCCGGCGCCGAAACGGCCATCGTCAAGGTCGGGGCCCTGAACGTCAGCAGCATCAAATACGTCCAGCCCCTGCGCGATAAAATGCAGAAGGGCGACGATCTCGCCTATTTCGAATTCGGCTCCACCGTCGTGCTGCTCACGGAGGACGACAGCTTCGTCCCGCGGAGCGATCTCGTCGTCGGCCTGAAGGTCCGCATGGGCGAGAAGCTCGGCACGCTGGTCCAAGGCTGAACGGGGCGCACCAGCCTTCGCCCGGGACGCGTCATCCGAATAGCTCCTCTATCTCCGTTAGAACGATGAACGCAAAGAAGCGGCAAGCCCCGGGGCTTGCCGCTTCTTCGCTTCATTCGCCGCCGAGCTCCCTGCACGCCGCCTCGATCGCCGCTCCGCCCGCCGCGATGGCCGACTCCTTCAAATGCGCGAAGCCGAACAGCGCCGTGCAGGGTCGCTCGCCGTCCCCTTCCCACAGCCTGTCGCCGAACGACCAGTCGACGCCTTTCTCCGCGCAGATAGCCCGCAGCCGCGCATAATCCGCCGGATTGCCCCGCCACTGCGCGTACATGTGGAGTCCCGCGTCCGCCGGCACGAACCGGAACCACGGCGCGAGCCGCGCTTCCACCGCTTCCCGGAACGCCAGCAGCCGGCGCCCGACCGTCCGTTTCATCCGCCGCACATGCTTCGCGTACGCCCCGCTGCCGATAAAATGCGAAAGCGCGCGCTGCTCGACGAGCGCGGACGGATGCGGCTCCAGCAGCGCCTTCGCGAGCCGAAACGGCTCTGCCAGGGCATCCGGCAGCACGACGTAGCCGATGCGCAGATCGACGAACATCGTCTTCGAGAACGTGCCGATGTACACGACCCGCTCCTCCCGGTCGAGCGCCTTCAGCGGCTCGACCGGCCGGCCGCCCCAGCGCAGCTCGCTGTCGTAATCGTCCTCGACGATCATCGCGCCGCGCCGCGACGCCCAGGCGAGCAGCGCCGCACGGCGCTTCGCGGAGAGCACCGCCCCGGTCGGAAACTGCCGGGTCGGCGTGACGAGCAGCAGCCCCGCGTCCCAGTCCTCCGGCACGATGCCGTCGTCGTCGACGCCGGCCGCGAGCAGCGTGCCGCCCTGCGCCGTCACGGCGCGGCGGAAGCCGGCGTAGCCCGGATTCTCCACCACGACCGGCAGGCCAGGCCGCACGAGCAGCATCGACAGCAGCGCGATCGCCTGCATGGAGCCGTTGGTGATGCACACGTTCTCGGCGCCGCAGCGAATGCCGCGTTCCCGCCGCAGCTCGTGCGCGATCGCCTCGCGCAGCGGCAGATAGCCTTCGGCCGGGGCCGCGATGCGCGGGAACGCCGCCGTCATCTCGCGAATCTCGGCATGCAGGGCGGACTTCCACGCCTCCGCCGGGAACAGCTCCGCGTCCGTCTCCCGCAGCCGGAAGCTGATCGGCCCCTCGCCAAGCGGCGGCAAGGGATGCCGCTCCACGAAGCCGAACCGGTCCCGCGAGGCGACGAGCCGCTCGCCCCAGGCCGACAGCGCGATCGCCGCGTCCGCGCCCTTTTGCCGCGGAGCCTTGGGCGCGGATGCAAGCGGCTCCACGAAGGTGCCGCTGCCCGTCTCCGTCCGCGCGAATCCTTCCGCGACCAGCATCTCGTAGGCCGCGTTCGCCGAACCGCGCGACAAGCCGTACAGCTCCGCGAGCTTGCGGCTCGAAGGCAGCCGCGTCCCGCCGGGCAGCGTGCCGTTCACGATGCTCTCCCGCAGCGCCTGGAACAGCGCCTCCGTCTTGCGCCCCAGCTCCTCGTAATGCCGGTCGTAAGGAATGCGAAAATCCTGGTTCATGCCGTCCTGTCCGCCTCCATTCCGCCCACGCCTTCTTAATCGGTCCAATAAAACTAATCATAATTGGATCTTTTTGATTGTCAATGCGCGCGGTATGCTAGGAGCTATCTTACGGAAAACGGAGGCCTGCCCCATGCGCAGAACGGAATTCGAAATCAAAGACGACGAGCGGGAGGAAATCGAACGCTTCCTCGCGGAAATGAGCTTCGGCTTTCTCGGCACGGCGGGGACGGACGGCGCGCCGTCCATGACGCCGCTGAACTTCGTGTACGACGGCGGCAAGCTGTACTTCCACGGCAGCCGGATCGGAGAGAAAATGGCGCGGCTGCAGGCGGACCCCCGCGTGACGTTCATGGTCGCGAAGGAATACGCGATCATCCCGTCCTACTTCACCGACCCGCTGATGGCGTGCCCGGCGACGGCGTATTTCAAATCGGTGCGGATCGACGGACGAGCCGCCGTCGTGCAGGACCCCGGGGAGAAAGCGGCCGCGCTGGAAGCGTTCATGCGGAAGCTTCAGCCCGAAGGCGGCTACAAGACGATCGACGCGTCTGATCCCGATTACGTCCCCCGCCTGAAGGGCGTGGCGGTCGTGCGCATCGACCCCGATCGGGTCACCGGCAAGTTCAAGTTCGGGCAGAACCTGAAGGAGCCCGTCCGCGAAGCCGTGACGGATCGGCTGACGGCGCGCGGATTGCCCCTCGACGCGGAGACGGTCGCCCTGATGGAACGGTATTGCCCGCATGCGAAAGGCACGCTCGGCGGTTGAACCGCTTGCCTTACCGAATGCGGCCGCGACGGACGCGGCGCAGCCCCGCCCCGCGCCACGCAGCAAAAAAGCCCGCCGGCCAATCGGGTAGGCGAACCGCCTACCGGATTTCCGACGGGCTTTTGCCCGTGTACTGCTTGAACTGCCGGCTGAAGAAGAAAATATCCCGGTACCCGAGCGCGTCCGCGACCTCCGTCACGTTCATCCCGGCGTGCATGAGCAGATGCTGCGCCCGTTCGATCCGCGTCTTGATCATGTACGACTGCACCGAGGAGCCGATCATTTCCTTGAACTTGATGGAGAAGTACCGCGGCGACAGCTGCGCCCGCGCGGCCAAATCCTCGACGCGGTGCGCGACCCCGGGATTTTGGCGAATGAAGTTGGCGATCTCGTGGATCGCTTCCGTCAGCTGGTTGCTCGCCTTGCGCTCTACCGGCCCTTCCCGGTCCTCGCGGAGCAGATGGATGATCAGCTGCTTCAGGATCAGCTGCGCCTCTTCCTCGGCGGCGTACGTCTTCACGAGGAACAACCGGACGTAGCGGGAGAGCAGGTATTCGAAGTCCACGGTTTCCTGAAGCACCCGGTACGGCTGCGGGATCAGGTCCACCGGCTCTTTGACGTCGAAATGAATGTACGTCAGCACCAAGGGCCGCTGGGGATTGTGCGTCGCGCTCGTGAAGTCGCCCGGCCGGAACAGGAAGCAGCTTCCCTTGCCCACGGGCACCGGCACGCCGTTCAGCATTACTTCCCCGCTGCCGCTCCAGACGTAGAACAGGTCGTAATTGGCGAGCGGCTTCTCGCGCTTCTGCCACTTCCACCCCGGCTCGCAGACGATTTTGGCGAAGGCGGGCTTTAATTGCAACGCAGTCGGCGACACGTGAAGCATCCGCAGACGTCCTCCCCTCGAAAACAATGTCGAAGACATCATACAATACCGCCGAATCCTTTGCCAACTCGTCCCGAAAGCCGGTCTTGTCATTTTCAAATAATGTTCCGAATTTCCGCGGCGAGCGTGGCCTATCCGTCGCGAAGAGTGGTATAATAGCGACTAAACGGTTTCCGCCTGGAAATCCATTACGAGACCTCCCGGAAGGATGAATGAAGTCCATGAACCCACTTGCCCAGCAATTGAACGCGACGATTGAGCGCGAGAACGGTCACGTTTTCTCCATGTTGTCCGCACTCGGCAAAGCGATTTATTTTCCGAAAGAAGGCATCTTGAGCCAATCCGCGGAAGCAAAAGCGAAGGCGAAGAAATTCAACGCAACGATCGGCATCGCGATCGAGAACGGTCAGCCGATGCATCTGAAGGTCATTCAAGACACCTTGTCCGCGTACAATCCGAAGGATCTGTACGAATACGCGCCTCCGGCCGGGAAGCCCGAGCTGCGCGCGGCATGGCGGACGAAAATGCTGAAGGAAAACCCGTCGCTCGCGAACAAGACGTACGGCAATCCCATCGCGACCAACGCCTTGACCCACGGCCTCAGCATCGTTGCGGACCTGTTCGCGGACGCAGGGGACCCCGTCATCATTCCGAACAAGAACTGGGAAAATTACGAGCTGACCTTCGGCGTGCGCCGCGGGGCGGACATCGTGGAATATCCGCTGTACAACGGCGAAAACCGTTTCAATAGCGACGGCCTTCGCGAAGCGCTGCTGGCGCAGAAGAGCAAGGGCAAGGCGATCGTCGTGCTGAACTTCCCGAACAATCCGACGGGCTACACGCCGGGCGCGGAAGAGGGCAAGGCGATCATGGCGGCGCTGCGGGACGCGGCGGAAGCCGGCATCAACGTCGTGGTCGTCACCGACGATGCGTACTTCGGCCTCTTCTTCGAGGGCTCGATGCACGAATCGTTGTTCGGCCAGCTGGCGGGCCTGCACCCGCGCATCCTGCCGATCAAGGTCGACGGCGCGACGAAGGAAGAGTACGTCTGGGGCTTCCGCGTCGGCTTCATCACGTACGCGACGGAATCCGAAGCGATTCTGAGCGCGCTGGAGCAGAAGACGCTCGGCATCATCCGCGCGACGATTTCGAGCGGGCCGCACCCGTCGCAGACGTTCGTGCTGAAGGCGCTGCAGTCGCCGGAATTCGAGACGCAGAAGGAAGAGAAGTACGCGATCATGAAGGGCCGCGCCAATAAAGTAAAAGCGCTGCTCGACGGCGGCCGCTACGGCGACGTCTGGACGTACTACCCGTTCAACTCCGGCTACTTCATGTGCCTGAAGCTGAAGGACACGGACGCGGAAGCGGTGCGCACGCGCTTGCTCGACGCGTACGGCATCGGCACGATCGCGCTCGGCGAAACCGACCTGCGCGTGGCGTTCTCGTGCATCGAGGAAGAGCACCTCGAAGAGCTGTTCGATACGATTTGTAAGGCCGTGCAAGAGGTAGCGGTGGCGAGCCAATAAAGCTCCGGTTTGTTGCGATGAGTGCTCCCGTGGTGCTTCGCGCGGGCCTAGCATTCGCAAAACCTGCGTATGCACAGTTCTGCGGGCCGACCCTTCGAAGCTCATAGCTCCGGTTTTGGGCCGGGCGCTCCCGTGGTGCTTCGCGCCAAAGTCGCTCCCGACCTCAAAACCTGCGCATGCGCAGATCTGCAGACGAGCGCGGCTCCGGTTTTGCGGATTTAGAGGCTCGCCATGTTGCGGGCTCGCCAATCGGCAAAGAACAACTTCGAACCAACGCAAAGAAGCAGTCGCAAACTTTCCGCGACTGCTTCTTTTTTGTTGCCGGAACTCCTACTCCGTCGCTTCCTTCAGCCGTACTTCGGCGGCTGAAGTCCCTTCCTGCGCGGCTTCGGCTTTCGGCTTCGGCCCGAATTTTAGCGGCGCCGGGCCGAGGACGAGCCAAGCGCCGCGGACATAGCGGTGGGCCGGCAGCAGGACGAGAAGCGACGCGCCCAGCGCGAAGACGAATCCTCCGGCCGTCCAGAGATGATAGACCAGCGGCGTGGCGCTCGCCGGGGGATGCCGGTGATACAGCAGCAGGAAGAACGGATGAACGAGATAGACGCCGAACGACAACGCGCCCAGATCCGCGAGGACGGCGGACGGTTTCCGCGCCATTCGTCCTTTAACGAGCCGGAAGCAAGCTCCGAGCAGCACGAGCGTCGTCAGCAGCGTGAACAGGTTGTAGCCGATCTCGAACCAGTAGCCCTCCGGCACCGTTCCGCCGGACCGGTACGCGACATGCATCCGAAGAAAGCAGGCGGTCACGGCGAGCCACAGCGCCGCGATGAGCCCGAACCGCCGCTTTCCGCCGCGGCCGCGGCTTTGATCGCCGACGCCGAGCCATGACTTGAGCGCGTCCGGCCGCATGCCCCCGTAGGCGCCGAGCAGGAAGGCCGCGAAATACGTGAGCGACCAGCTGCCTTTCGCCTCGAGGTGCCAGACGTTCAGGTGCAGCAGATAGAACGCCCATTGCGCGCCGAAGCCGAGCGGAATAGCGCACGCGGCCGGAAGGCGCAGCTTCCGGAACAGCGGCAGCAGGAGCGGAAACAGCACGTACAGCTGAATCGTAATGATCACATAATACAAGTGCGGGTAGGCGCCGCCGTTCAGCAAATGCTTTCCGAACCGTCCCAAGATGTCGGCAGGCTCCCAAGACCGGTGCTTCAGCGCCGATACGGCCAGCTCGTAGCCGAGCGAGACCAAGATGTACGGCACGACGAGCTGTTTCAGCCGCTTCCCGTAAAATGCCCCGAGCCCGGACCGCGTCATCGGCCGGTCGACATAATTGTAAAAGAGCACGAATCCCGTCAAAAAGATAAACGCCGGCACGCAAAACAGCGAAAACGCGTTAAGCGCGACGTACGCGTCCCGGACCCAGGAATTTTGCACCGCGACCACCGCCGAAGACGTGGCATGCACCGTCAGTACGCCGAGGATCGCGAGGCCGCGCAGCATTTCCAGCTCCGGCAGCCGCTCTTTGCGGACCGCCTCCGAAGCGGGAATCGTTCTTGTTGTCGTTCGCAGGTCAGCCACCTCCGTTTCGCAGCGCGATTTTCCGGACTACCTATTTATACTGTTTCAAGAATGATTTGAAACTATGAGCGGCAGGCGGATTATGGGAATCCCGCCGAAAAATCGCTTCATCCGCTTCATCGGCTTGCCTCCCGCGCGTGAAGCATGGCTGAGCGCAGGCTGCAAAGGCGCTGAATGGCGGCATGCATGCCGCCGAACGCAAACAAGCAGCTCCGGCAGGCCGTTCGGCCTTCGAAGCTGCTTGCTTGCTGGTTGTAGTCGATCATCCGCTTAAATCGGCGCGTTCGCTTTCGCGTACCGATTCTCCGGAATCGGAAGGCCGAGATTGCCGCGGAGGGTGCCGCTTTCGTACGCCGTCCGGAACAGCCCGCGCCGCTGCAGGATCGGCACGACGAGATCGACGAAGTCCGACAGCCCGTTCGGCACCGCCTCGGCTAGCATGAAGCCGTCGGCGGCGCCGCGCACGAACCATTCCTCGAGGAGGTCCGCGACGCGCTCCGGCGTGCCGATGAACGTGCTGCGCGGCGTCGCCGCCTGAAGCGCGACCTGGCGCAGCGTCAGGCCGCGTTCCTTGGCGTCCTTCTTGATCTTGTCCGTGCCGCTCTGGAAGCTGTTGCGGCCAAGCTCGCCGAGTTCCGGGAACGGCTCGTCGAGCGGATATTGCGAGAAGTCGTGGTGCTCGAAAAACCGGCCGAGGTAATTGAGCGCGGTGTCGATCGTGACCAGGCCCGCGACCTCCTGATACTTGCGCTCCGCTTCCTCCTCGGTCGCGCCGACGATCGGCCCGATGCCCGGGAAGACGAGTACCTCGTCCGCCGAGCGGCCGAACGCGACCGCCCGCGACTTCACGTCCTGATAGAACGCGATCGCGTCCTCGATGGTCTCATGCCCCGTGAAGATCGCGTCGGCTTCCTTGGCCGCGTAGTTCTTGCCGACCTCGGAAGCGCCCGCCTGGAAAATAACCGGCTGGCCTTGCTTGGAACGCGCGATGTTGAGCGGGCCCTTCACCGAGAAGAACTCGCCCTCGTGGTTCAGCGGGTGCACCTTCGAAGGATCGAAGAATACGCCGGACGCCTTATCCCGCACGAACGCGTCGTCCTCCCAGGAATCCCACAGCCCCCGCGTCACCTGCAAATATTCCGTCGCGATCCGGTAGCGGAGATCATGCTCGGGATGCTCCTTCTTGCCGTAGTTCAGCGCCGAGCCCTCGAGCGGCGACGTCACGACGTTCCACCCGGCGCGGCCTCCGCTCAGCATATCCAGCGAAGCGAACTGGCGGGCGACCGTGAACGGCTCGCTGTACGACGTCGAGAGCGTGGCGACGAGTCCGATGTTCGAGCTCGCCGACGCGAGCGCGCTCAGCAGCGTTAGCGGCTCGAAGCGGTTTTGGAAATGCGGGATCGATTTCTCGTTAATGTACAAGCCGTCCGCGATAAAGATCAGATCCAGCTTGCCTTCTTCGGCTTTCCGCACCCATCTCTTGTACAGCTCGATATTGACGCTGGCGTCCGGCAGCGTGTCGGGGTGCCGCCACATGGCGGGATTGCCTCCGACGCCGTGCAGCAGGGCGCCGAGCTTCAATTGCTTGCGGGAGTTGTTCATCGTATTCTCCTCCTTCATGTTCGCGGACGGACCGCGGCGCGGTCACACGACGACGTAAGCCAGCGCGATGCGATCGATTTGCCCGATATGGTTCAGCACGTGCTTGACGAAGCCCCAGACGACGTCGCGCAGCGAGACGGTTTCGCCCTTGGCGTTCAGGCCCGTCTTCGCCCAGTCCTCCGGCGCAAGCCGCTTCAGCAGGTGCAGGTTATACGTCAGATACGCGTCGTAAAACGCGAGAATCTCCGAGGCTGCGCTTTCGTTCGCGCGCGTGGACGCGACCCACGCGTTCTGATTGAAGGCCGGGAGCTTCGCCTCCGACGCCGCTAAAATCTCGCGGATGCGGAAGCCGACGACGATCGCGTGGTCCGTCAGATGCGACAGCACCTCCGTCACGCTCCATACGCCCGTCGCGGCTTTCCACGTGAGCTGGTCTTCGGTCAAATTCGCGATCTTCGCCATCAGCTGCTTGTGCAGCTCCGAATAGTCGAACAACAGCGTTTCGATGGGGTTGGCGGTCATAGTGGAGCCCTCCTCAAGTTTTTCGGTAGAACTAGAGTCGGTCATTTCGACTCGTTAAGAAAAACGCTTCGAAAGCATAAACTTCGTTTTTCGGCGAAGCTAGAGCTGCGCATGTCGACTCGTTGAAAAACGCTTCGAAAGCATAATCCCTACTCACTCTTCGCCGCGCGCCCCAAGCTCCAGCAGCGCCCCTTCCGCCAAGCCGGCGAAGAACCGCGCGCTCGGCAGCAACGCCCGTTCGTCGAGGTCGAACGCGGGATGATGCCATTCCCGAGTCCCCGACGTGCCCATGAAGACGAAGAGCCCCGGCACCTCCCGCTGGTAGAACGCGAAGTCCTCGCCCGCGGGCGACGGCGTCGGCACGACCGCCTCCAAGCCGGCGTCCGCGGCGGCCCGCAGCGCGAGCGGCACGAGCGACGCGTCGTTGTCCACCGGCGGCGGCCCCTGCACCCAGCGGATCTCCGCCGTCGTGCCGCAAGCCGCCGCTACGCCTTCGACCACTTCGCGGAACCGCCGCAGCACATGCTCGCGGACGCCTTCGTCGAACGTGCGGATCGTGCCGTCGAGCACCGCTTTGTCCGGGATGACGTTCCAGGCGGTGCCGGCGTGCAGCTTCGTGACGCTGACGACCGCGCTCTGCTGCGAACCGACGCCGCGGCTCACGATCGTCTGCAGCGCCGTGATGAGGTGCGCGGACGCGACGATCGGATCGATGCCCGCTTCCGGCACCGCCGCGTGCGAGCCGCGCCCCGCGACCTCCACGACGAACCCGTCCGCGGCCGCCATGAGCGGACCTTCCTTGATGCCGACCGTGCCGACCGGCAGGTCCGGCTTGTTGTGCATGCCGAACACCGCGCTCACGCCCGCGAGCGCGCCGGCGGCGATCAGCTGCCGCGCGCCCTTGGCCTTCTCCTCGGCCGGCTGGAACAGCAGCCGGACCGTGCCGCGCAGCTCGGACTCGCGCGCCTTCAGCAGCAGCGCCGCGCCCACGACCGCCGCGGCATGAAAATCATGGCCGCACGCGTGCATCCGCCCCGGCGTCACCGAAGCGAACGGCAGGCCGGTCTCCTCCTGTACCGGCAGCGCGTCGATATCCGCGCGGACCGCCACGACCGGCCCCGGCCGCAGCCCGCCCACTTCCGCGATCACGCCGGTCCGCAAGCCGTAATCCAATACCCGGACGCCCGCGTCCTCCAGCCAGCGCCGGATGGAGGCCGTCGTCTCGTACTCCTCCAGCGACAGCTCCGGATTCCGGTGCAGCTCGCGCCGAATCGCGACCAGCCAGGCCTCCAGTTCGGCCGGGTTATATTCGATCAATGGTTTCGCCATGTCCCGTTCCTCCTTACGATCGGCATCGGCCGCCCGATCGCTTCCGCTTCCGCAGCCGCTCCGCACGCGTCCCGAGCGTCGGCCGGCCTCCTTCCCGTCTGCGGTCTGCGCCGGTTCGCCGGTTATACCGCTTCAGACGCGGGCGCGGACGGCACCTCCGCGAACGCTTCCTTCAACAGCTCGAACGAGCGCAGCCGCTTCCCGAAATCGGGCACGTTCGTCGTGACGATGAACTCCTCCACGCCGAATTTCCGCTGCAGCTCGAGCAGCTTGGCGCGCACCGTTGCCTTGGCGCCCTTCGTAATCTCGGGCGCCTTCACCTCGATCCGGTACTTCTCGTTCGACTGCTTGCCATACTCCTCCGCCTGTTCGATCGTGCCGACGGTCAGCGTCTTGCCGCTGGCCAGATGAATCTTGACCAGCTGATGATCGCCGGCCAGCCGTTCCGCTTCCTCGTCGGTGTCCGCGACGACGGCGGCCAGGGCGAAGATCGCCTGCGGCTCCCGCCCGCTCTCCCGGTTGAACTGTCCGCGGTAAGCCGCGAACGCGGCGAGCGCGACCTCCTCGTCGCCGTTGATGAACTGCGAGAACACGTACGGCAAGCCGAGCGAAGCGGCAATCTCGGCGCTGCCGACGCTCGTGCCGAGCACGTACAGCTCCGGTGCCGTCTCCGGCGACGGGGATGCCTTCAGCCCCGCGAGCGGATGGTCCGCTTCCAGCCGGTCGTGGATGAACTTTTCGAGCTCGACGATTTTGTCCGTCAGCGAAGGGGGGTCCTGAATGCCGCGCTGCAGCGCCTGCGTCGACCGCGGCAGCCCGCCCGGGGCGCGCCCGATGCCGAGATCGACGCGGCCCGGCGCCAGCGACGACAGCACGTTGAAGTTTTCCGCGACTTTGTACGGACTGTAATGCTGCAGCATGATGCCGCCCGATCCGATCGCGATCCGCTCCGTCTTGGCCAGCAGATGCGAGATCAGCACCTCCGGGGACGACCCGCCGACATGCTCGGAATCGTGATGCTCCGACACCCACAGCCGCCGGTAGCCGAGCGCCTCCGCCCGCTGCGCCAGCGCCACCGAATGCCGGAACGCCTCCGTCGCCGTCTCCCCCGGATAAATCGGCGTTTGATCCAAGATGCTCAACATAATGCCCATTGCTTTCCCCTCCTGATGACGTTAGATGGAATAGGCCGGCTCCGGCATGATCCGTTTCAAAAACTGCTTCGTCCGCTCCTCGCGCGGATGGTTGAACATCTCCTTGGGCGACCCTTCCTCGACGATGACGCCGCCGTCCATGAACACGACGTGGTTCGCCACGTCCCGGGCGAAGCCCATCTCGTGCGTAACGACGATCATCGTGATGCCCTCCTTCGCGATCCGGCGGATGACCGCCAGCACCTCGCCGACCAGCTCGGGATCGAGCGCCGACGTCGGCTCGTCGAACAGGATGACCTCCGGGTTCAGCGCGAGCGCCCGGGCGATGCCGACGCGCTGCTGCTGGCCGCCGGAGAGCTGGCTCGGATACGCGTCCAGCTTCTCGCCGAGGCCGACTTTCTCCAGCACCTCGACGCTGCGCCGGCGCGCGGTCTCCTTCGGCATGCGCTGCACGACGACGAGCCCTTCCATGACGTTCTCGAGCACCGTCTTGTGCCGGAACAGGTTGTAATGCTGGAACACCATCGCCGTCTTGCCCCGCAGCGCGTGGATGTCCCTCTTGCCGGCGCGGGCGCAGTCGACTTCGAAATCGCCGATCGCGATCCGGCCGTCCCCGGGACGCTCCAGGTAGTTGATGCAGCGCAGCAGGGTCGTTTTGCCGGAGCCGCTCGGCCCCAGAATGACGACGACCTCGCCCTTCTCCACTTTCAGATCGATGCCCTGCAGCACCTGCTGCTTGCCGAACGATTTCGTAATGCCCGTCAGCTTGATCATGCGACGCCACCTCGATTGTACAGATTGATCCGCTTCTCCAGCAGCAGCGCGGCGCGTTCGATGAGCACCGTCAATCCCCAGAAAATCACGGCCGCCGCCAGATACGCCTCGAAAAACTTCCAGTTCGTCGACGCCACGATCTGCGCCTTCGCGAAGAGCTCCACGACCGAGACGGTAAACGCGAGCGTCGACGCGTGCAGCATGCCGATGACCGAATTCGCCAGGTTCGGGATGCTCGCGGCCAGCGCCTGAGGAAACACGATCCGGCGAATCGCCTGCGGCGTCGTCATGCCGACGGAATACGCCGCTTCGAGCTGGCCGCGATTGACGGTCAGCAAGCCGGAGCGCACCACCTCGGACATGTAGCCGCCCGCCGTGATGGAGAAGGCGAGGAACGCGAAATCGATCATCGGGATGGACGCCGACCGGAACCCGAGTCCGAGCTGCGCGCTGACGCCGTCGAGGAGGAGCGGCAGCCCGAAATAGAGGATCAGCAGATGCGTCAGCATCGGCGTGCCGCGGATGAACGTGACGTACGCGGCCGCGATCGGATGCAGGACCGGCACCTTGTAGATGCGGATGAACGCGACCGCCGTGCCGATGACGAAGCCGCACAGGACCGACACCGCCGTAATGAGCAAAGTCGTCGGAATGACGGGAAGCAGCTTCAGGAACGCCTCCCAGATGAACGAAGGATCGAGCTTCATTTACCGTGCCTCCTCTCCGAATCGGACATTGCGCCGCTCGCGGGCGAAAAACTGCCGCAGGCGGCCCGCCCGTTCCCGCCGCGGCGACGAATCGGCCGGTTTGCTCTCATGCCGCAGCAGGCGCCGCTCCAGGATCAGCAGCAGCCGTTCCAGCACGATGCTGATGACGAGATAGATCAGGGCGAGCGAGATGTAGCTTTCGACGAAATGGTTCGTCAGCGACGCCAGCGACTGCGACTTGCCCGTCATCTCCATCACGCCGAGCGAGAAGGCGAGCGACGTGTCCTTCAGCAGCGCCAGGACGACGTTCGAGAGCACCGGCACCGCGATCGCGAGCGCCTGCGGCATCACGATGCGGGTGAAGGCCTGGTAGCCCGACATGCCGACGGCATACGCGGCTTCCACCTGTCCCCGGTCGACGGAGGCGACCGCCGAGCGGATCGTCTCCGAGACGTAGGCGCCGGTGTGCAGGCCGTAGGTCAGGATCACGAACAGCAGCACGGGTGCCCGGCTAAGGTCGAGATGAACGAGCTTCAGCACTTCCGGCAGGCCGTAATAGAACAGGAACAGCTGGATCAGGATCGGCGTGCCGCGGAAGAACGAAGCGTAAAGCTGCGATATCCGCTGCAGCACCGGCACCTTGTACAGGCGGGGCAGCGCCGCGAGCAGGCCGACGATCAGCCCCGTCAGCAGCGATCCGGCCACGATCAGCAGCGTCGTCTGCAGCGTGCCCGCCAGCTTGGGGATAAAGGCGAAGATAAAGCCGATATCGAACTTCTCGCCCATCTTCCTTTCCCTCCTCCAACGTTAGTTTTGCGTGTAGTCGGCGCCGAGCCATTGCACGCTCAGCTTGCTCAGCGTGCCGTCCGCCTTGATTTCCTTAACCGCGCCGTCCACGGCGTCGGCCAGCTTCTGTTCGTCCGGATCGTCCTTGCGGAACACGAACTGCACGTCCGCTTCCTCCAGCGCGTCGCCGACCGATTGCAGCTTGCCCTGCGGATCGATCAGGGAAAGCGTGAAGTCCGCGCCCAGCGTCGCGTCCACGCGGCCCGTCGTCAGCTGGCTGACCGTGTCGTTGGCCGCCCCGTTCGTATAGACGATCTTGATCGCGTCGCCGTTCGATTTATTGTAGTTCTCGAGCAGCGTCGCTTCGGCGCTCGTCGCGGTCGTCAGCACTTTCTTGCCCTTCAGGTCGTCCAAATCGGCGTAGGTCGACTTGGCGTCCTTCGGCACGATAATTTTCGTCTTCCAATGCGCATAGGCTTCTTTATTGAACAGGTACTTCGCCGCCCGGTCCGGGTTCTGCTCCATCTCGTGCGCCACGAAGTCGATCTTTTTCGTCTCGAGGCTGAGCAGCAGATTGGAGAAATCCATCGTCTGGAACTCGAATTCGTAGCCGGGCAGCCGTTTGTCGATCTCTTTCACGAGCTCGACGTCGAAGCCGGTCAGCTTGCCGTTCGCGTCGAGGAAGCACACCTTCGGAAACTGCGTGCCCGTGCCGACGATGATTTTTTTGACGCCCGCCGCGTTATTTCCGCCGCCCGCCGCCGCGTTGTCCGTCTGCTTATTGCCGCCGGACGCGTTCGCGCCCGCCTCGTTCGCGTCGTTCTTCGAGCCGCAGCCCGCGACCGTGACCGCCATCGCCACCAGTGCCAATCCTGCCGTGCCGACCCATGTCTTTTTCATGTCCCTCTACCTCCGCGTGTTTGAAAGTTCCCTTGGCCATGCCGGCCATAAAGCCGTTCGCGGACCTCCACAGGTATGGTAGATCGCCGGCAGTCCTTAACTTTATAATTCCAATCGATTTAATCGGATTTGGGTTGAAACTAATTTATCATTCCGCTTCCCGCCGGTCAATCCGGTTTTCAATAGAGATTTTCTATACGTCGATGGAGAGATTCGATCGGTCGCTTGTGCCCTCGATTCATCCGGCCGGCGATTAGCCGAAGAGCGTCCGGCCGATTTCGAGCAGCGATTCCGCGAACAGCGAATGTTCCCCGCCCCGCGTGATGAGATTGGTCTGCAGCGTAATGCCGTTCATCTCCTCGAACTCGATCGGGAACAACCGCTGCCCGCGCACTTCCTCCTCCACGCACTGCCCGGGCAGGAAGCAGATGCCGGCGCGCTCGAGCACCAGCTTCTTCGCCGACTCGGAATTGTCGACCAAGTATTCGATGTTCGGCTGGCGGTCGAGGCTGTCGAACACCCGGTGCACCCGCATCCAGTCGAGCGACCCGCATTCGAAGAAGACGAGCGGCTGGCCGCTGATCTCTTCGATCGGCACGGCCGCCTTCCGCGTGAACGGATGCCCTTCGTAGACGTACAGCTTGATGGGATCCTCGAAAAATTTATACGAAATCAGGGTCGGATGCGCCACCTTGCGCACGAACGCGAGATCGACCTCCTTGCCCATCAGCTTGTTCACGAGATCGTCCGTGCCCGCCGTCGTCAGCTTGATGTGGATTTCCGGAAAACGCTGCTTGAGCCGGGGAAGCAGGCTCGGAATGAGGTAGTTCGACACGGAGACGGTCGCGCCGATCCGCAGCTCGTGCGGGATCGTCTTGCGCTGCTGCATGTGCAGCTTGCCCTTCTGAAACGTCTGCATGATCTGTTGGGCGTACGGGAGAAACTGCTTCCCCTTCTCGGTCAGCGCGATCTGCTTGCCCAGCCGGTCGAAGAGCTTGCAGTCCAGCTCCCGCTCCAGCGTCTGGATGCGGGCGGTGACGGACGGCTGGGACAGAAACAGCACTTCGGCCGCCCTATTGAAGCTCCCGTAATGGTTCACGTAGACGAAGGCCTCGATGTTCTCGATGTTCATTGCCGTATCCGCTCCTCATTGCTTATTATTCGCATGCGCGAACTTGGAATTAGTTAGTTGTATTCTAAGCCCATTGCTTCGCGGGCGTCAATTCCGGCTTGCGTTTCGGGGGAGCTTTAGGAAGAATGACGCCAGGTCGGCAATCGTTCCGGCGGCGAGATCGATCGGGATTTTCGATCGGTTCATTGAACTTTTATATACCCTATTTTGTTACTCGGAATTGAAGCGTATCGTAGGGGTTACACGACAAGGCGCCTTGCGGGGCCGAACGAACAGGGGGAATTCGCCATGGGAATCACGATTCGGGATGCGGCGGAAGCGGACCGCGACGCGGTCGTCCGGGTTAGCATCGGGGCGTATGCGCAATATTCGGAGACGCTGTCTCCGGAGAGGTGGGAGGCGTACCGCGATTCCATTCTCGCCTCCTTCGACAATCCGGGCGTCGCGGCCAGGATCGTCGCGGAAGAAGACGGCCGCATCGTCGGCTCCGCGCAGCTCTTCCTCGATTCGGCTTCCGCCTACGGCAATCCGGGGCTCGGCATTGCGAACCCGATCATCCGCCTGATCGCCGTGCCGCCCGAACACCGGGGCAAAGGGATCGCGACGGCGCTCATCCGCGAAGCCGCGGCCCGGGCCGCCCGGCAAGGCGCGGACTGGCTGAACCTGCATACGTCGGACATGATGGCGTCCGCGGTGCGGCTCTACGAGCGGCTCGGCTTCGAGCGCGCCTTCGACACCGACATTCATAACGGCGAGACGCTCGTTAAGGGCTACCGGCTGAACGTGAAACAACAAGCCGCCACGCTCTGAGACGTCGGCCGCGGCCGAAGATGCGCCGGGCAGCCCGATCGACGGGTTGGCCGGCTTTTTTCGCGCCGCGGCTTGCTTGCTCTCGCGTTGACGGCGACGTGTTGTCTGCCCATGGTTGGCGCTCCGCTGTCTGCGGCACATGGCGTCTCCCGACAGGCCTCGTTGATTTTCCGCTCTCGCCGACAAGTGTCTCGTGGTAGGATGGAGAGCGTGGACATCGAAGAACCGTCGGCGCCGCCGACGGTTGAAACGGGAGTGCTGAAGGTTGGAAACGTATGTGTTCGTACTGCTCGTCGGCCTCGCGGCGGGCGCGATCAGCGGCGTTATCGGGACGGGCTCGTCCATCATGCTGCTGCCGGTGCTCGTCATCGCCTTCGGGCCCAAGCAGGCCGTGCCGATCATGGCGGTCGCGGCGATCATGGCGAACGTCTCCCGCGTATGGGCGTGGCGGCGCGAGATCGATTGGAAAGCGTGCGGCGCTTACGCCGCGGCCGGCATTCCCGCCGCCGCGCTCGGCGCCCGGACGCTGTGGACGCTGCCGGCGCATGCCGTCGATATCGGGCTCGGCGCGTTCTTCCTCGCCATGATTCCGGCGAAGCGCTGGCTGGACAAGCGCCGGCTGCGCATCCGGCTCTGGCAGCTCGCGGCCGCCGGCGCCGTCATCGGCTTCCTCACCGGCATCGTCCTCTCGACGGGGCCGCTCAGCGTCCCGGCGTTCACGGCCTACGGCCTGGCGAAGGGCGCGTTCCTCGCGACGGAAGCCGCCGGCTCGCTCGCCCTCTACCTGAGCAAAGCGGCGACGTTCCGCGAACTCGGCGCCCTGCCGCCGAGCGTCGTCCTGCAAGGCCTCCTCGTCGGCAGCTCGCTCATGCTCGGCACGTTCGTATCGAAGCGCTTCGTGAGCCGCATGAGCGCCGTCTCCTACCGGCACGTGCTGGAGCTGCTGCTCCTAATCTCCGGCGCGGCCATGCTCTGGACGGCGCTGACATAGGCCGCGCCGCGTACGCGCCCAAAAGCCCCGAGCGCTAAGTCTCGGGGCTTTTGGGTCTGCGCGTCCCGCGCAGGTTTCGGGTCGGGAGCGACTTTGGCGCGCAGCGCCACGGGAGCTCCGGCGCAAACACCGGAGCCTTAGTCGTCGTCCGGATCGAACGTCAGCAGCTTCCGGATCCGCCGCGGGCGCAGCGCAAGCACGTAGACGAGCGCCACCGCCAGCGCGGCGAGCGCCGGCGCGAGGCCGTCCCGTCCCGGCAGCAGGATGCCGTGCGGCAGCCAGATGAGCACGGCGCAGATCAGCGACGCGACGCGGTCGACGCGCAGCACGGCGTCGTGCCGCGTCCGGTCCGGCAGCGGATAGACGAGCCGCCAGACGGAGTGCTTGTGCGACTGCGCCAGCGAGCCAAGCTGAATGCCGCTCAGCCAGACGAACAGCAGGCAGACCGCGGCCGAGCCCCAGCCCTGCCACAGCCCGGCGTACGCCGACAGCATCCCGGAAACCATGCCGAGGCCGGTCAGCCGCAGGATGATGCCGCCAAGCTCCGTCCGCACGAGCGTGTGCGCGTACAGATAGGTGAAGGCGCGGCTTTTGCCGTACGGGACGAACCGCGTCAGCCAGGACGCGTAGCGCCGCGACCGCACGGCGGCGGATTCCGTCGGCACGTCGGCGAACGCGCTGAAGAAGGCCATGTACCGGCGGCGGGTCGTCTGCTCCTCGGCGATCAGCGCGAGCCAGGGCACCGGATAACGCGACAGGCGCGAGTAGAGCAGCGCGAACAGCCCGCCGACGACGACGAGGTAAACCGCCGTCTTCCACAGCTCCGTCTGCAGCAGCGCGCCGGCGGCCACCGCCGTCGCGGCCCAGCGGAGCACGCGGATGGTCCGGCGTGCCGCGAGACCAGCCAACTGCCGTTCCCGCCAGGCCGCGCCGCTGTTCATCAGCTTGAGCAGCAGCGCGAAGAGGCCGATCACGAGCGCCGGCGTCGTCGCGGGCCCGGCGAGATAGAGCGGCATGTAGACCGCGCAGACGAGCAGCACCGCGGCGAAGCAGGCCAGCCCGTTATAGCGGAACGACCGGCGGAGGTACGCCCTCATCTCCGCTTCGCGCGGCACGAGGAACACGATGTCCGCCTCGCGCAGCCACGTTCGCAGCGGGCTCCAGCACAGCACCGGCGTCAGGACGATCACCCCGACCAGGGTGAACGGAAAATTCGCCGGCATGTTGCGCAGCAGCAGCGCGTATCCGGCCAAGCCCGCGAGCAGCAGCATGATGACCACGCCGGGCAGCCCGCTTTGCGTCATGTCGCGGAAATAGGGGATGCTTTCGCGCCAGAACGCGCCCGCCCGCCGGCGCCACAGCGCCTCAACGGACCGATCCATCGGATCCCCCGTCCGTCACGAGCCGGTAAAACGCTTCCTCCAGCGAGCCGGCGCCGGCGCTGCGCGTCATGCCGGCCGCCTCGCAGACGTCCGCCAGCGTCCCCTGCGCGACGACGACGCCGTGATGCAGCACGATGAAGCGGCTGCAGTACGATTCCACCGTGGACAAAATATGCGAGCTCATGAACACCGACGAGCCTTCCTTCGTGACCTCCACGAGCTTGTCGAGCAGCGAGCGGATCCCGAGCGGATCGAGCCCGAGGAACGGCTCGTCGATGACGTACAGCGACGGACGCGCGAGCAGGGCGTTCATGATCATGACCTTCTGCCGCATCCCCTTGGACAGATGCGACGCGAACGCCCCCCGCTTCGGACGCATGTAAAATTCGTCCAGCAGGCTTTCCGTCCGCTTCTCGTACAGCGCTTCTTCGACGTCGTACGCCATCCCGGTCAGGCGCAAATGCTCCTCCACCGTCAGCTCGTCGAACAGCAGCGGCGATTCCGGCACGTAGGCCAGCGCCTGCCGGTACTGCTCGGGCTGCTCCGCGAGCGTATGCCCGCCGATGCGGATCTCGCCTTGATGCGGCTGCATCAGCCCGAGAATATGCTTGATCGCCGTGCTTTTGCCGGCGCCGTTCAGGCCGATCAGCCCGACCATCTCGCCCTCGGCGACCTCGAAATTCAAATCGTGCAGCACGGGCCGGCGGGGACTGTAGCCCCCTGTCAGCCCTTTGACCTCCAATACGGGTTTCATCGCGATCACCTCTTCGTTCTTCCCTGAATACTACCAAATTTTCGAAGAAATGAAAAACGAACGCGCGGTCCGCGGACCGAAGCCCTCCCGCCGCCCGGCCATGAAAAAGACCGGACGGAAACGAATCCGGCCGGTCGGTATCGGCGCCGCAAGGGGCGAGAGCGCAGCGCGCCATGATGAGAGGGGCGAATACGTGCATCGGACGCCGCATGAAGTCCGATCAGGCATGCCGCCGCCGCGCGGCATCGAAGCCGCATGGGCGCGCGGATAGCGTCGAACGCCGCACCCCGGCGAAGCGGCGGTTACGCCGCTTTAGTCGGTTACACCACTTTAATGGAGATGACGACCCCGTTCAGCAGCGTCAGCTCGACGGCATGGCCGTTCTCGAGCAGGGCCGCGTTGCCGACCACGGTCACGTCCGGCGAGACGTTCAGCACCAATGCCTGCGTGCCGCCGTTCACTTCTTTGGTGATCGAGACCGTGGCGATTTTGCCTTGCGCGTTCAGCGACAGGGAGTTGAATTTGCCGCTCTCCGTCGTGACCGCCGGCTGGTCGGCCGCCGATTTCGTCACTTCGAGGAAGACGACTTTGTTTTGGTACGTGCGCACCAGCACTTCGTCGCCCGCCTTCAGCGCGGATACCGAGGACTTCACGTTGTCGCGGAAGACGAACACGTTCGGGTCGAGCGCCAGCGCGACTTCGCTGTTGTCGGCCTTCACGACCGTGATGACGCCGTTCGAAGCGGCGGCTTTCAGCTTGCCGGTAATGGCGGCCGCGTCGTGGTCCGGCAGCTGCGTGTCCGTCCGGTCAAGCAGCGCGGCCAGCTCGGCGCGGGTCACCGGTTGGTTCGGACGGAACGTGTTGTCCTCGTAGCCGGTGATGAGGTTCTTCTCGATCGCGACTTCCACGTAGCCGACGGAGCCGGCCGGGATTTTGCCCGCGTCGCGGAAATTCAGCTGCGAATTGCTCTTCGCCTTCGCTTCGGCTTCCAGGCCGAGCGCCTTCACGAGCAGCGTCGCCGCGAACAGGCGCGTCGCCGGCTTGTCCGCCTGGATCTGATCCTCGGTTTCGGAGAACAGGTCCTTCTCCAGCGCGACGGCGACGTAGCCGATCGCCCATGGATACTTCTTCTTCAGCTGGTCCGCGTCCTTGAAATTCAGCTTCGTGTTCATTTCGGTCGCGGATTCCGCTTGGTCCTTGAGGCCCATCAGGCGGACCGCCGCTACGATGGACTCGATGCGCGTAATCTTTTGCTGCGGCTTGAACGTGCCGTCCTCGTAGCCGTTGAACACGCCTTTCGAAGCGAGGCGCACGATATATTCGAGAGCCCATTTGAGCTGGTCTTCGTCTTTGAAGTGGAGATTGATAGCCGGACCTTTGCCCTTATCGTCGTTCTTGCCGTTATCGTGCTGGCCGTTGTTGCCGTGTCCCTTGCCGTCGGCGAACGCGCTGCCCGCGCCTCCCGCCAGAGTCAGTAAAGCCATCGAAGTCACTGCCGCTTTCTTCAACATGGCGTTTTTCATGATGCTGCCACTCTCCTCACGATTGCGGTCCGAGCCGCTGAGTTAACGTTCGCTCATATCGTTCGCGGGGCTGTAAATGCTTTCAGGGGGTGACGAGAGAAAAAAATGCCGGATCGGTTCGGCGCGGCTACCGTCGACCGAACGGCGAAATGCTCGGAAACAGGCGGCGCATGTCGGCAAAATCCGCAACATGGAACCCACCGCCGATTCCGCGAATCCATCCGCCCGCGCCGGCAGGCGCGGTAAGACCGACAGCCCCCGCCGGCCGGCGGGCAGCCCTCGATACGCCGCGATCAGTTCAGCTTCTTCAGGAAATTTTGGCGCAGGTTGTAGTACTTCATCCATGCGTCCTTCTGCTTGCTCAACCCGCCCGCGATATCGCTGCCCGCCAGGACGTCCGCGTACGCCTTGTAATTGGCGTCGAACTTGCCGACGGGACCCGTGATCGCCTTCACGATCAGGTTGTCGAGCTCATCGTTGTGCGGCGCGATCATCGTGTTGTTCACGTCGTTGCTCACCTGGTCGTAATCGGCTTTGGCCTTCTGCGTGGCGTCGTCGACCGGCAGCTCGGCGTAGAGCGACATGCGCTTCAGGTTATGCTGCTGCCAAGCCTGGTTCACGAGCGTGTACTGGTCGTAATTGCTCTCGCTGAACGGATAAACGACGGACGGGCTGTAGACGTAGCCCATTTCTCCCGCCATCGCAAGACCGTACACCTCCGGATTCGTCATCGTGCCGTCCTGGCCCTGGATGCCGTAATACCAGCCGTCGCCCGTCTCGTCCTGCTTGCCGAGCAGCTTGTATTCCTCGACCTTCTTGTACTCCGGCTTGAACCGGCGGTCCATGCCGTCGCCCGTATACATGTCCGGCGTGCCCCACTCGCGGAGCGATGCCGCTTCGAGCGAGTCGTTCCAATCGATCCAGTGCAAAATTTGCGGAATCCGGTCCTCGGTGACCTTCTTCGGATTGATGACCTTGGAATTCCATTTGGTCGTGAGCGGGAAGTATTGGTTCGCCGCGTCTTGATAGCCCGGATCGAGCTCGCTCGCGAAGATCGGGTAATAGCGCCAGTTGTAGGTCCCGCCCGCCTTCTTGACTTTGTCCTGGTTGGCGGCGATCGGCGCCCACATATTGACGACGGCGTACTCGCCGTTGATGATTTTCGCGTCGCGCTGCTCGTTCTTCTGGATGTAAAATTCCTTGCCGAACAGCCCTTCGTTGAAGCTCTTGTTCATGAACGAGATGTAGTTCTTCCACTCCGGCGTCAGCTCGTAGTCCGCGAACAGGTTCTTGGACTCGTTGATGACGAGCGGGTACGATTGGCTCAGGCTGAGTCCCGTCGCGGAGAACAGCGACCAATAGAGCGCGCCCCGGGAGTTTTCCAATTGCAGATGTCCCGGCGTGATGGGATGGCCGTTCTCCGTCAGATTCAGGTCCTTCACCTTCGTCAAGTAATCGTGCAGGTCGTCGAGATTATGGATCGGAATGTCCATGATTTGCTCCAGCGACAGCTTGCCCTTGTTCGCGACCGCGAGCTTCTTCAGTTCGTCCGCGCTCATGGCGTCCGGGTAGATCTTCTTCAAAATGTCGTCGCGGAACCAGACCCCGTAGCCGCCGTTGCCGAGACGGGCTTCGCCGTACGGGGAGTTGCGGTACTCGTCCTTCAGCAGCGGGCTCGGCAGCGACGGGATCGCCCACAGCTTGCCGTCGGTCGGATCGACGCTCGCCTTGTACCACTGCTCCATCGTAACGCCGAGATCGGCGAGCCGTTCGGCGGTCAGCGGCATGTACGCCTTCAGCTCGCCGAGCGTGATTTCGCGCGCCATGCCGGCTTTCTTCAGCATCTCCATGTTGGCCGGGTCGTCGGCAATGCCGTTCTGGTTCGCGATGACCTGCGGCACGGTGTTCGCGAGGATCTGCATCTGCAGCCAGCTCTTGTAGTCCGTGTTGGCCGGAATTTCGACGAAGTCGGGAATGACCTTCGTCTTCTCGCGCCAGATCGGCGTCAGGCGGTCTTCGACCGGCTTGCGCGGATTCGTCGGCAGCTGGCTCAGCACCTCCAGGTGCATCTCCTTGAAGCTGGACGGATCGACGGGCGCCGGCGCGTTCCCCGTCCCTTTGTTCGTCTCGGACGCCGTTCCCTTGTTCGCGTCGGACGCCGCGCCGGCCGGCTCGTTCGTCCCCCCGTTCGATCCGCCGCAGCCGGCGAGCGCGGCCGACAGCGCGACCGTCATTAGAAGCGCGATACCCTTTCTCATAACCCGATAAACCTCCCTTTTTGGATGGCGATCGCGGACGGCGAGGCGCTTACGCCTTGACCGCTCCGGTCAGCATGCCTTTGACGAAATATTTCTGGAAGAACGGATACACGAACAGCAGCGGGAACGTCACGACGACCATGACCGTCATCTTGATGACCTCCGGCGTCGGCACGGTGTTGTTGGCCATCGACATGAGCCGGCGCTGCTGCGCGCCGGTCGTCTTGGTGAAGTCGATCAGCGTGTTCGCTTCGGCGCGGTTGATGATCTCGTAGAGCACGAACTGCAGGGTGCTCAAGGAACGGTCGGTGACGTAGATCAGGTTGGTGTAGTAGTCCAGCCAGTTGCCGACGACCGAGAAGAAGGCGAACGCGGCGATGATCGGCATGCTGAGCGGCAGGATGATTTGGAAGAAGATGCGGACGTACCCCGCGCCGTCGATCGTCGCCGATTCCTGCAGCTCCTCCGGCAGCTCTTCGATGTGCGTGCGCATGATGACCATGCTGAAGAAGCCGAACGCGCCGGGCAGGACGTACACGAGGAAGTTGTTCAGCAGGTCCAGCTTCGCGATGACGACGTAGTTCGAAATGATCGTGCCTCCGATGAACATCGGGATCATGAAGAAGAACAAGATCGTCTTGCGGCCCGGCAGGAACCGCTTCGACAGCGCGAACGCCGCCAGCATCGTCACGAACACGGACAGCGCCGGTCCGATCGCGCAGCGCAGCGCCGTGACGACGAACGCCGTCTGCAGCCGGTCGTACTGGAACACGAAGGCGTAATTCTCGAGCGTGAACGCGCGCGGGAAGAACCAGATCGGGCCGGCCGCCGCGTCGGCGCCCGTGTTGAAGGACATGACGAGAATGTACCAGAACGGATAGACGGCCGTGATCGCCCAGACGACCATGAGAATGACGTTGAACGCGTCGAAGGCGCGCTCGCCGGCCGTCCGGCGGATTTTCGTGCCTTTCATCGCCAGCTTCTCCGGGGCTTTCGCCGCCGTTTGGAGTGTCGCTTGCATCGTCAGAAGCTCCTTTCCCTAGATGATGCCGACGTTGCTCAGCCGCTTGGTCGTGGCGTTCGTCGCCATGATCAGAATGAAGGAGACGAGCCCCTGGAACAACCCGACCGCGGCGGAATAGGAATACTGCCCGCTCACCAAGCCCTGATAATAGGTGTAGACGCCGATCGTGTCGGTATCCAGACGGATCATTTTGTTTTGCAGGTTGAACACCTGGTCGAAGTTCGTGGCCAAGAGGCCGCTCAGCGAGAAGATGAGCAGGATGCACATCGTCGGCACGAGGCCGGGCAGCGTGATGTAGCGCAGGCGCTGGAACCGGCTCGCCCCGTCCACCTGCGCCGCTTCGTACTGCTGGGGGTCGATGGTCGTCAGCGCGGCGAGGTACAGGATCGTTCCCCAGCCCGTCTCCTTCCATATCTCCGAGATGACGAGCACCGGCAGGAAGTTATGCGCGTCCTGCATGAAGGAGATGCGCTCCGCGCCGGGGTCGAAGAACTGCCGGATGTTGTTCACGAGCCCGGTCGCGTCCACGGTAAGGAACAGGTAGAACAGTCCGGCCACCGTGACCCAGGATACGAAATGCGGGATGTACGAGGTCGTCTGCACGACCTTTTTGAACCGCTCGCCCCGCAGCTCGTTCAGCAGCAGCGCCAGAATGAGCGGAGCCGGGAACGTCGCGACCATCATCGTGACGCTGTACAGCAGCGTGCGCCCGATCAGGGTGTAGAACGTGTGGTCGTGAAGAAACTTGGCGAAATTGTCGAAGCCGACGAATGGGCTGCCGAAGCCGAACCAGCCTTTGTTGAAGTCGTAGTCCAGGAACGCGATGTAGTTGGAGAACATCGGCAGGTACGCGAAAACGAAGGTCAGCGCGAGCGCGGGCAGCAGGAACAGGTAGAGCACCTTGACGTTTTGCGTTTTCAAGCGTTTGCCTCGCTTGGGCGAAGCGGTCCGTTTGCCGGTTAAGACTGACACGGGATCATCCTCCTGTATTCCGATTGCGGGTCATGCGGCGGGCATCAGGCGTTGGCGGACGGCGATCCGTCCGCGCGGCCGAACCCGCAGGATTGCCGGATCGCGAGCTCGGTCGGCAGGACGATCGACTGGCCTTCCCGCGGGGAATGGAACAGGCACTGGGTCGCGATGGCGCCGAGCTCGTACCGGGAGTGGCCGACCGACGTCAGCGCGGGGCGGACGTACGAGGCCTGATGAATATTGTCGAAGCCGACGACCGCCACGTCGTCCGGAATCGACAGATTCGCTTCCTGCAGGGCGCGCACGGCGCCGATCGCCATCTCGTCGTTCGCGGCGAACACGGCGTCCGGCAGCCGGTTCGCGGCCAGCATCAGCTTCATCGACTGGTAGCCGGTCGTCTCGGTGTAGCGGCCTTGCGCCTTGATCGTCCGCGCATACGGCAGCCCGTGTTCGTCCATGGCCCGCCGGTAGCCGGCGAATCGCTTGGCGTTGTCGTAGGCGACGACCGGCCCGCTCAGAAAATCGATCTTTCTCCGCCCCAGCTTGATCAGATGGGACACGGCCTCGTACGCGCCCTGCTCGTCGTCGATCCGCACGCTGTGGACGTAGTCGGCGTTCAATTCCCGGTCAAGCACGACGATCGGCAGCGACTTGCCGGCGATCGTCAGGATGAGGCTGTCGCGGATGTCGAAGCCCATGATGATCGCGCCGTCGACGAACTTCTCCCGGAGCACCCGGTGCGCCGAACTGTTCTCCCCGCCGTAGGTGCTGGAGACGATCAGCTTGTAATCGTACGAGGCGACGACCTCCTGGATGCCTTCGATCAGCTGGCTGTAAAACGGACCGCCGAGGGCGTTCAGGAAGAGGCCGATCGTCTCGCTCTTGCGCTTCTTCAGGTTGCGCGCGGCGCCGCTCGGGCGGTAGTTCAGCTCCTCGGCGGCCCGGGCGACCCTGCGTTTCGTTTCGTCGCTGATTTTGGGCGAACCGTTCAGCGCGTAAGACACGGTCGAAATCGCGACCCCCGCGAGCTTCGCGACGTCTTTGATCGTAGCTGCCATCTGTCGTGTACCTCTCCGTCTGGTTGTGCCGTGGACATGCTTGGGTGCTGGTCGAACAAAGGCCACGCCGCCGGGTTCGGCCCCTATTGACGCTCCCGCAGGCAGGCTTGCAGGAACGCGACGGATCTGGCGGTATCTTCCGCGAGCGTCCGTTTGGCGCGGGTCTCTTCCTCGTGCAGCAGCTCGAACGTCAGCCAGCCGTCGTAGCCGATCTCGCAAGCGGCGCGCAGCAGCGCCTTCATGTCGATGTCGCCCGCCGCCAATTCTTCGCTCGGAACGCGGCCGATCTGGTTGCGCAAATGGAACGCCCGAATCCGCTCGGGATACCGGCGCAGCAGTCCGATCGGATCCATGCCCGCCACGTGCGCCCAGCCGGTGTCGACGCACAGGCCGACGGCGCCGTCGGCATACCGGATCACGGAGCGCAGGTCGCCTTCCGCGTTGTGCCCGTCGGCCGCGTGGTTATGCATGCTGACCGTCAGCCCCAGGCCGCCGGCCGCCGTCGCGATGCGCGATAGATTGTCGCCCTGACGCTCGAACTCGTCCTCCGTCTTGGGCAGCGGCGCGTCCCAGCCGCCCTTCGGATCGGCGTTGATCACCAGGTCCGTGCCTCCGGCCTCGGCCAGCCTTATCGCCGCCGGCAGCACGGTCGCTTGCACGTTCAAGCGCTCGAACGGCTCGTGGAGCGGCAGACCGATATAAGCGCCGGATATCGCGAGTCCGTGCCGCTCGGCGAGCGCGAGCACGTCCGGGGTCGGGTCGGCCTCGACCGCCTGCAGGCCGGCCTGCGCGCAGGCGCGGAAGATCTCGTCCAGCGCCGGCTCGCGGCCGTCCTTCCAATACTCGGCCTGCCAGCCGTACAGCCCGGTCGAGAAGCCTTTGCCGCTACGCATGCGCGTTCCTCCCCAGCCGGACCGGCCGTCCGCTCTCGGCGCTCTCGTAGATCGCGAGCAGCTGCAGGAAGTTGAACACCGCCTGCTCGTTTACGATCGCCGATGACGCGAGCCCCTTCACCTTCCGGCGGAACAAATGCACGGGATGGTCCATGTAGCCGATCGGCCCTTCGTACGGCACCTCGCGTTCCTTCGCCTCGACCTCGCCGCCACGGTCGGTCTTGACGAGAACCCGGTCCGTCTCGAAATACGGCGACCATTTCACCGCGCCCTTCGTGCCTTCGATCTCGACGAAGGCATGCGGTTCGCCATGCGTGCACGACGCGCGCTCGTACTGGACCCACACCGACCGGCCGTCGTCCCGCACGAATTTCAGCATGGCGCCGACATGGCCCTCGATATCGTACACCGTGTCCGTCGGGTCGATGTCCGTCTCCGGCTTGCTCGTCCACGCGGCGGCTACCTCGATGCGCTGCGGCTGCAGCAGATCGTTCAACACCGCCACATCGTAAGGGCCCCAGTCCATCACGATGCCTCCGGCGCTTTTGGCGCGGTCCAGGAACCAGCGGCTCTCCGGCTGGTATTCGACGCCCGGCCGGCCGCGCTGGCCGCGGAAGACGAACGATATTTTGTACACGTCGCCCAGCGTGCCGTCGTTCAGCAGCTGCTTCACTTCCTCGGTCTTCGGCACGTCGAGGAACCGGACGCTGCAGCAGCCAAGCAGCCGGCGATGCGCCTGCGCCGCCGCGAGCAGCGCCTCGGCTTCGGCGCGGTTCATGACGAGCGGCTTCTCGCAGAGGACGTGCCGGCCGGACGCCAGCGCCATGGAGGACAAAGGAAAATGCGTGAACGGCGGCGTCCCGACGATGACGATGTCGTCCTCGCGCGGCGGCTCCGCCAGCATGGCCCCGGCATCCGCGTAGCCCTCCGCTTCCGGGAAACGCTCCAAGAACCCGGCCAGCGCCGCGGGATTGGGATCGGCCGCCTTGATCTCGACGGTCTCCTCGCCGTCCAATTTGTAAATCGCTTCCGCATGGGTGCGGTTAATGACGCCCGCCCCGATTAAATAAAACCGCATTGTCGTCACCTCGTCATGGGATGGGATAGCACTCGAACGGATGGCATTCGAAATCCGAAAAAATCCGAGTGTTGAAGGAACCTGACCGATAGAACCCGAATTGCCGATAGAACCCGAATGTGATCAAAATGGAATGAGGCAGAAATCCGAACAAAACCGAGTCCGATGATGCGGCAGAAACCGACTGCGATCGAATGCGATTGCGATCGACACGGACGCCGGTGACATCGGCAGGCGAGCATTCCGGTTGTGATGACCCGGCATGCGATGGATTTGTGAAACGATTCGATTATGACTGATTCAAGCGCATTCGGCCCCCCGCTTCCTTGCTCCGACTGACATGAAACAGTCCAAGCGTGCTTCTGTAAGCGCTATCGTATAGTGAAATCGCCGATCCTGACAAACGACGAGTAATCGCGATCGAGCCAGCATATTGTGTGCCCGGGCACGAAAACAGGCGTTTCACCAGCCATTTCACTTATGCGGCTAACTAGGCAAACCTGCGGGAATGCGCGATAATCTTGGGATTGCCTCTTGGCGGCGAAGAAGGTTGTTGAATCGTTTCACTCGCCTGCGCGGCAGCGGTTCGGAGGCGCCGGAAGCGTCTTGCGGAAGGGCCGACCGGCGCGGCCGATCCGTGACTCCGCTTGCGGTTCTCCTCTTCGCACGACCGTCCCGCGATCTTCCTGTGACCTGCGCGTGATCTTGCCGTGTCCTTCATCAAGACCTGCTCGTGACCAGCCCGTGTCCTTCCCTTCACGCGGCAATCACGCGAGCTCCTTTCGACCTTCCCGTGACCCTCACGTGATTTTGCCGCGAACCTCCCGCAACTTCTCCCTTCGCCTTCTCGTGATCATCTCGCAACCTTCCTCCGACTTTCCTCTCCACCTTCCCGCGATCTTCTCGCAGCCTTTCTCCGACTTCCCGCGATCTTCTCGCGGCCTTTCTCCGACTTCCCTCCCGACCATCTTGCGAGCGATCTTCCGCAACCTTCCCGCGACCACGACAAAAAACCGGAATGGCCTCATGGCCCTTTCCGGTTTTTGCTGCTGCGCGATTTGCTGATGCGCCGTCTACTCCGGCGCGCCGTCTCGTTTGGCCTTCAGCCATTTCGGCGCGCCTTTGTTTTTGCGCTCCTGCTCCAGTTGTTTCTTGGACTTGGCGGGCTTCGCCGCCGGTGCCGCCGGCTTTCGGCCCGTTTCGCGGGCTGCCCCCGCGCCGGGGCCGGCAGCCCTGCCGCCGGATTGCGCGGCTGCCCCGCGCGCCGGCTGACCGGACGCCCCCCTGCGCGCCGCGATTCCGGCGCCGCCGTCGGCGACGCGGGCAGGCGTGCCGTCGCCGCGCCGTTCCGAAGGGCGTCCGCCCTCGGCCCCGCGGCGTCCCGCTGCTTCGCGGCGGTCGCCTTCGTCGGCGCGGCCCTTCTCCTCGCCCGGCGTCCATAACTTCCCGCGGTACATCGATTTCTCGCGCAGGTCGAGGCCGAGCTG
Source organism: Paenibacillus sp. UNC496MF (assembly GCF_900113915.1). NCBI lineage: Bacteria > Bacillati > Bacillota > Bacilli > Caryophanales > Paenibacillaceae > Paenibacillus > Paenibacillus sp. UNC496MF. Next base: position 273,661 of record NZ_FORE01000008.1, on the reverse strand, counting down.
CTTGCGGAACTTGTCCATGATGAACAGCTGGTTCCGCGTCACGATGGATACGACCGTGCCGGATTTGCCCATTCGGCCCGTACGGCCGGAACGGTGCACGTAATGGTCGGCATCCAGCGCCGGATCCAGATGGACGACGAGCGGCAGGTCCGCAATGTCGAGCCCCCGCGCCGCTACGTCCGTCGCGAGCAGAATCTGAATCCGTCCGTCGCGGAACCTGGCCAGCGTGGCCGCGCGCCGCTGCTTATCCGCGTCGCCGTACAGCGTTTCCACCGTGAACCCCTCGTACCTCAGTTTCGCCTCGTAATTCGCGATTTCGTCGGTTTCGTTAATGAACAGCAGCGCCGAAGCCGGCTTCAGCAGCCGAACGAGCCGCCTCGCGGTATCCACCTTGTCGCGTTTGTCGCAGACGAGATAATAGTGGTCGACGCGGCCGCCCGTTTGGCGCTCCACGTCCACCTGCCGCGGCTCGCGCATCCATCGCGCCTCCACGTCGGCCATCGCCTGCGGCCGGGTCGCCGAGAAGAACGCGATCTGCCGGTCCCGCAGCATGCCTTTCAGCAGCGATTCGACTTCGACGGTCGAGCCCAAATTAAAGACCTGATCGGCTTCGTCGATGATGACGAGCCGAATGGCGTGCAGCTTGAGCTTGCCGGCCTTCACCAGCTCGTGGATGCGGCCCGGCGTGCCGACGACGAGCTGCGGATGCTCGCGCAGCTTCTCGACCTGACGCTGCATGGAGGCGCCGCCGATCAGCTGCTGCGCCTTGACGCCGAGCGCTTCGCCGTACGTCTCCGCGACGCGGAAAATTTGCATGGCCAGCTCCTGCGTCGGCGCAAGGACCATGACTTGCACGGTATCGCTGCCCGGATCCGCCTTCTCCAGCGCCGGCAGCATGTAGGCCAGCGTCTTGCCCGAGCCGGTCTGCGACCGGGCGGAAAGATCATGCCCCGCGAGCAGCAGCGGAATCGTCTCCGCCTGCACCGGCGTCGGCGACGCGATATCGTGGCTTCGCAATGCTTCGATCAGCTGCGGCTGCAGCTGTAATGGTTCCCAGGACACGGTTTATCAAACTCCTCATGTGACTCGTATGCTTATTTGCGGTTCAGCCAGCGTCCCGCGACCCGGTCGGCGAACCGCGGAAACAGGCCGTAGATCCGAATGCCGATCGCGGCCGACCGCGGCAGATCGACTTCCGGCTTTCGTTTCCGGATTACCTGCACGATCGCCGCGGCGACCTGTTCCGGCTTCAGCATGAAGCCTTTCAACCGGTCGAAATACGCTCCCGTCGGATCGGCGGCGTTCAGGAACGGCGTGTCGATCGGGCCGGGATTGACGGCCGACACGGCGATGCCGAAGCCGGCCAGTTCCGGCCGGATGGCGTTCGTAAAGCCCAGCACCGCGTGCTTGGTCGCGGCATAGCCGGACGCTTTGGCCGTGCTCAGCTTGCCGGCCATGGACGCGACGTTCACGATATGCCCGCTCCCCTGGGCGCGCATGATGGGAACGGCCGCTTTCGTGCAGCGGACGATGCCCATATAATTCGTGTCCATCATCGCCTCGAATCGCTCGATGGGCGTGTCCTCGAGCGTCTCGAATACGCCGAAGCCCGCATTATTGAGCAGCACGTCGAGACGTCCGTACGCGGCCGCGATCTCCGGAAGGACAGTCCGTACGGCGCCGTCGTCGGTCACGTCCATCTCGTAAACGCCGTGCGGCCCTTCGATCGAGCGAGACGTCCGTTCGAGCTTGGCCTTGCTGCGGCCGGTCAGGATCGGCATGGCGCCATGCTTGGCCAGCTGTCTGGCCGTCTCCGCGCCGATGCCGCTCGCCGCGCCGGTTATGACGATGATTTTCCCTTTCAGCACGTAGCATCACCTGTCCTTAAGTGTAGCGCAACCGGTACGAATAGGCAAAAGGGCCGCGTCTTTCCGGACAAGAAAAAAAGCTCCCACGGGAGCTTGAAATCATGCTACGATGCAAGAAGAACCTGAATATCCAGTTCGCCGATCCCATCCATGATGAGCGGGATCGTCAGTGCTTTGGTCGCGGCGAAGCCGGCGGACTGAGCCGAATGCATGACTTTCGGCGGGGTGATGTCCACCCGCACGCCTTGATTGTACAGCATCGTGCTGGCGTTGCCGCTGATCATGTTGCCGAGCTCGGAGATCGCGCTTTTGCCCATCTCGTCCATCTCGGCGATGGCATAGCCGCCCATCATGGCGGAAACCATCTTGAGCGCCACCTGCTCGCTTAAACCGAACACGATATCGCCGTTCATTTGACCGTTGATGCCGATTTGAATCCATATGTAGTTTTCGACGAATTTGATGTCTTTGATGCCGAGCTGCCCGGTAGAAGGTCTGATTTGAATCACTTGTTCGATCACGATTTTAGCGGACTCCAAGAAGGGATTGATATATTCAGCCTTCATCTTCAGGATAGCGCCCCTTTTCGACGATTTCTTTCAAACTCATTACAAGTATACAGGAATACTTAGGCCAAGTATACTATAGCTTGCAAGATATGAAGAAATTTGTCGAACATTCGACCTAAAGATACGTTAAAGTTCCTGGTCATTCCGTAACGGTGCCATGTCGATGGACATGGTCCGAATGACCGGCCGCCCCCGCTCAAAGAACGTCTCCGTTCATTATTCGGGTCACGAACGATTCGCAAGCAGAACGTTCCGTACCTCTAGTCCAGCAAGACAAAACTTTACAAGGATCTATCTTACTTATAGCGCAACGCTCTTGTGCGACCGTCATCCATACTTGCTCTTCCCTTCGAGGCGGTTTTATTAAGCGGCTCGCGCTAGCTTACTTAATTTTGAGGAGGTTACCCGTGCCAAACGTTTGGACCCATTTGCTATTCGGGCAGCGATGCCTGCAGGCTCTCGGCGAAGGGGCACTGATTGCCCTTCCGGAGCGCCGGCGCATGTTCAATATGGGCTGTCAAGGCCCCGATTTCCTGTTCTATCATCATTTCCTGCCTTGGCAGAAAGACCGGACGATGGGCGCCCTTGGCGGCGCCATGCACGAGCGTCACTGCGGCCCGGTCCTCATGGATCTGCTCGACGCGGCGGACCGTGCGGCCTTAGAATGCGATCCGGGCAAAGACGACGCGCTCGTCTATGCGCTCGGCTTCCTCCTGCATCATTTGCTGGACCGCGTCATGCATCCGTACGTGTTCAGCCGCTCGGGCTTTCGCAAATGGGACCACCAACGCTTCGAAGTCATGATGGACACGCTCATCGTCCGCAAGCTGCTCGGGGCGGAGACCTGGAAGACGGAGGCATGGCGGGAAATCGACAATCGCGGGGAGCTGCCCCGGGCGATCCTGGACGCCTTCGAACAGATCGCGGCCGTCCACTACCCCGAATCGGCGCCTCGCGTCCGGCGCGAGGACTGGCAGCACGCGATGCGCGACATGATCCGGGCGCAGCGGCTGTTCCACGATCCGAGCGGCATCAAGCGTTTCCTGACGTTCAAGCAAATCGATCCGTTCGTGTACAAGCGCCGGATGCCGGAGCTGGATATCCTGAACGAATCCCGGCGCCCGTGGCTGGATCCGACGGACGGGCGGACGCGTTACGACGAGGACGTCTGGACCCTATGGGACCGTGCGATGGACGAGAGCGCGCAAGTCGTGTCGGCGGTACTTCAATGGCTGCGCTGCGACGAACCCGAGGCGCCGCGGGTCGACGGCGCGATCGACGAGCAGACGCTGTCCAAACATCGGCTGCGCGAAGCGGCCGCCCAATTGATCGGCAACCGCTCCTACGAGACCGGACGGGATTGCGACAGCGGCGCCTCGATCCGGTTCGAGGATCCGATCTGGGCGTTATGACACCCGGTCGTTGCCGACCGAACGGCGATACCGCAGCCGGATCAGCCGCAGCCGATCGTATAGCAGGTCCAGTCCCTTGCCCTTGCCCTGCTCCGCGTCTTCGCCGTAAACCCGGTGCAGCACGGGCCGCAGGTACCGGTCGCCCATGGACTGCAGCGCGTCCCACACGAGCTGCTGCTCCGAAGCCGGCATGCTCGCAAGCTCCTTCTCGATGAGCGGCTCCAGATCGTAGCCTTCCAAATCGAGCTTCTCGAGCCGTTCCATTAAATCCCGCCGCGGCAGCTCGATCTCCGCCTGCAGCTCCTCGATCGATTTGCCTTCCGCGATCGCGCGAAGCAGGTCGCGCTTCTCCTGCTGGCGGTCAAGCTGCGTCTTGTACTTGTTCTCCTTCTGCTTGAACACCCACTTCGTGTACGCCTTCGGGTCGAGCCTGTCCGCTACCCAATCGAGCGGAAACGACGTCTCCCGTTCGAACGCGCCCGTAACGGCCAGCACCTCCGCGCCGTATGCGGCTTGCTTGGCCTCGCCCCATCCCGGGATCTGCATCAATTCTTCCGGCTGCAGCGGCACGTAGGCGCTGATCATCCACAGCATCCGGTTCGTCGCCACGAGATAAGCCGATTTCTTGATCGACGCCGCCTTGGCGCGCCGCCAGTCGCGAAGCGCGTCGAACAGCTCCGCGTTCCCGTTCATCTCCCCGTAGCATTGGATCATGGCATACCGCGCGGCGCCCGCGTCCGCGCTTCTGCGCTCCTCGAGCATGCCGTCGATCAGCGGCGCGAAGCCTTCGCCCATCCGGACCGCGACGCCATGCCGGAACGCGGTCATCATCTCTTCCCACGACCCGCCTTCGTACCACGCCGATTGGCCGCCGTCCAGCGGTCCGTCCGCATCCGTCCAAATGACCGACCAGACGCCGTTCTGTTCGCAGATGGACAGCTGCGCTTCGCGCGCCGCCCCGTCCTCTCCGCCCGATTTCTCAAACGTGTTCAAAAATACGACCTGCATGCAGGCCACCTCCGTCTCCTAGTGTCATCAAATCCCGCTCCGCAACGCGCGCCTCTAGGCGCATGAACGCAAAAAAGCACCGCTTAACGCCATAATTAATGGCGAAAAGAGGTGCTTCCTCATGGGCAACGATTCGATTGCACTCATCATAGCACAGGCGTCGCGGCGTTGGCAACAGCAAAATCGAACAATCGTTCCCCTCTGCTATATTGCCCGGCCGCGAACGGGATGCTATGATAAACCCATCAAAGGAGGAACGCCCGATGCAGCTGCCTGATTACGATTTTATGTCGGATACGACCGAACAAACGTCGACCCGCTTCGTGACGTTCATCACGCCGAGCCTGAAACGCTTCGATCTCGCCATCTTGACGACGAACCGCTTCTATGGCAAAAAGCTGATTACCGACCTGCAGTCCGGACGCACCGCGATCGTGGGACAGGACGATCTGGACGAGGAAGGGTACTTGGAATACACGTACAAGCTGACCGAAGAAGAAGCGGCGGAGCTTCGCCAGTTTCTCGAGCTTGTAGTGGGAACGGTGAATTTTACCGACTGATCGGGGTACACTGAAACGGTACCACCCCAATCCGTTTCAGGAGGTAGCCGACGTGTTCGAAGAAGAAAATCGCCAAGCTTATACGGATTTCAAGACGGTCGAGTCCCAGCGCAACGATCTCGTCGCGGAGGAATTTCCCGAAGGCCCTTACGGGTCCGGCATTCAATCGGCTTCGCTCGGCAAGAGCACGCCGTGGCGGATAGACATGCGCTCCCCGAACCGGTTCGACTACGAGAACCGCGACCTGCACGAAGGCATCGACCGCGACTATCCCGGAGAAGACAGCTATCCGGACGCGCTCGACGAGCCTTGATGTCCCGCAGCCGACTCTAAACCGTCACAACGAACATAAACATAACCGCGTTGCGCATAGCCCGCAGACAAGAAGCGCTTTACACGATGCTTCCGGCCTGCGGGCCTTTTCTATTGCCGGACGGAATCCGGCGATCCGCCGCAGCCCATGGGTGTAAAAATTGGGAACTGCGCTGTCGCGAACGCGTAGGAATCAAACAATACCGACTTTTCAAAAGGAGCCGGCTCATGAACAAACATGCCCTGCGTTTGATATTGGTCATCGCCTGCCTCCTCCTTCCGATCATGGCCTTGCTCTACGGCATCTGGGACTTCCGCCGACCGAAGACCGGCCCCGTCGGGGATGGAGAACTCCATCTCTCTTTCTTTCAGCTGCTTCCGCTGTTCACGACGTTTCTGATCTGGCTTTTGAATCTGCCCCAAGCCGTTTCCCGTTATAGAGAACACAGAGCCCGCAAACGCCGATGATACGCCGCAACGCGGGCAGCTGCACAAAACGATTGACATCCATAACTGGAAAAGATTAGAATACGGGTTCAGGAAGCGGAGGTGCCGCGGCAGACGCCTGCCTCTTCCGCGCCCGAAAGGAGGACTAACGTCATGAACGCTGCGACCGGACTATCGGGCTTCTCGCTCTTATCCGCGATCCCCGTGTTTTTGATCATCGCGTACGGATTAATGGCGCTGCTCGGGCTGTATGCGCTTTACCTCGTCATCAAGCTCCTGATCCGCGCGATCGAAGCGCTCGACATTCATTTGGACGAGAAGCGTAACCGACGGCTGTAGCGGCTTACGCGAGGAGGTGACGAAGATGCCGAACGGATCGGACGAAGAGATTTGGCGTGAATTGCGAAGGATCAACGACAGGCTGGACCGGCTCGAAGCGTCGCGCGGGTCTTCCTGGACGATGAAGCTCGCCGCGGCGCTGTTCGGCTTCCTGGTGGTCGGCCCGCTCGCCGTCGGACTGCTCGCCTTCGCGCTGCATTGACCACGGAGGCGCGCATGGTAAAGTACCCATCAAAAAAGGACGTCCCGCGGGACGCCCTTTTTTGTCGGTTTCCGATACGCCTTCCCGCTAGCCGATCAGCTTCAGCAGCGAGGTCAGCCGGTACTGCTCGAACATCGGATGCGCCGGGTCCTGCGGGCCGCTCCAGGCGCAGGTCTCCAGCTCGCATTCGATCGGCACCTCGACGTTGATCCGCGCCAGCGTGCGCGAAAGATGCAGCATCTCGAGGTCGGCTTCGATCTTCGCCTTGACGCTCTTGGACAAGGCATCCAAATTGCTCAGGATGCCGTCGATCGACTCGTATTCCTGCAGCAGCTTGAGCGCCGTTTTCTCGCCGATGCCCTTGACTCCGGGATAGTTATCGCTCGTGTCGCCGGTCAGCCCCTTCATCTCGATGATCTGGAACGGCCGAACGCCCTTGTCCGTCTGCAGGAAATCGAGATCGTACACCGCGTAATTGCCGCGGCCCTTCTTCATGATGACGACGTGAATCCGCTCCGAGATGAGCTGCAGCATGTCCTGGTCGCCCGTCAGCACGTACACGTGACCGAGCTCGCTCAACCTGTTCGACAACGTGCCGATGCAGTCGTCCGCTTCGTACCCTTCCAGCCCGACGTTCGGGATGCCGAGCGCGGCCACGATGTCTTTCACCAAGGAAAATTGCGGAATGAGATCGCCCGGCGCCTCCGGCCGGTTCGCCTTGTAGCCGGCGTACATGTCCGTGCGGAACGTCTTGCTGCCCATGTCCCAGCAGCAGAGCACGTGCGTCGGCCCGAAACGGTTGACGGCGTCGAACAAATACTGCAGGAATCCGTAAACGGCGTTCGTCGGAGTGCCGTCGGCCATGCGGCGGGCATCGTACGACTGGGCGAAATACGCCCGGAACAGCAGCGCCATCCCGTCGACGATCAGAATCTTGTTTTCGTTCATCGGTTCGTCCTTCCTGTTCTATCAAAAGTTACTCTTATCATAGAATAGGATGGCCCCCGGCCGCAACGCCGATCGCCGGTTGGATGCAATTTACAAGGAATCGCCGCCGTCCGTAAGTCGGTGCGCGATTTGGGCGAAGTAGCGCGCCGAGTCCGGCCGGTCCATCCGCGCTTCCCAAGACGCCGCCCATTCCGACAGGCTCGCGAGCAGCTCCTCGATGTCCGTGCGGAAGTCGAGGAACCACTGGTCGTAAATGCCCTGCATGAACGGTTCCGTGCCGACGGTCCGCAGCAGTGCCCTTAACGCCGCGTATTTCGCCTCGCCGTCCGTGATGAACGGAATCCGCCTGAGCTCCGCGCCGTAGATCTGCAGGTCGCATTCGATCTTCGCGTTCAGCCGGATATGGGTCCGGCTGGTGACCAGCACCGACTCGCCGCCCGGGAGCTCGAGCAGCTTCTTCAGGTAGCCAAGGTACACGCGCAGATTGCTGAGCGCCGTCAGCCGGCTGAGTTCGGGGAACAAGGCGTCGCACAGCTCTTCCCGGGTGCAGGACGGGTGCATGGCCAAATACGCCATAATCGTCTTGGCATACCGCTTGTCCCAGCCGTCCAGGATCGGCACCCCGTTCAGCCGCACTTCGAACGGATGGAACAGCGCGACGTGCAGGACCGGTTCGAGCGCCTTGGCCGACTCGCGCGGGCGCATGTCCGGCGCGAGGTTTTGCATCAACGCGTGGATAACGGACGGAATATGGCTGGCCATCGTCGCCCGGGACGACTGCTGCACGTAATTCGACGCCTTCAGCACGAAGTCCCGGATCCATTGGGCCGTCAGTTCCGGCTGGTCGATAAACACGGCGTTGCTCGCGTTCGGCATGATCAGGAACGACCCTCTCGCGAAGTAGCCGGCCGTGATCGACTGGAGCTGAGGCAAATAGAGCTTATCCTGTTCTCCCGCGAGCAGCAGCGCCGGACAGGCGATTTTCCGCCGTTCGTGAATCGGGCGGTCCAGCATTTGCAGCTTGAACAGCTGAAGATAGAGCCGCTCGTCGATCCGGTCGTACGCGCGATAGATGGCTTCGAGCGTCTCGTCCCCTTCCGGGAGCAGGGTCAGGAACGGTATGAATTCGCGCCGGGCGACGGTCCGCAGTCCTTGCTCCGCGACATGGCTGAGGTAGGCGTTAATGATCCGCTCCCCTTCGACGGCGGGATAGAACACCGCGATCGAAATCAGGACGAGCGTCTTCACCGCCTCCGGGTAACGGTCCGCGAAAGCGACCGCGAACGAGCCGCCGAACGCGTGTCCCGCGATATGCAGCTCGCGAATGTCAAGGCGCGCAAGAAGGCCGCGGAGCTCGCAGCAAAGCCGGTCCCAGGCCGCGCATTCCGCTTCTCCGGCATTCACGTCGATGAACAGCACGTGGAAGCATTCGTTCAGCCGCTCCGCCATCCCGCCCCACAAGGAGCTGTTGAAGCCATTCCCGTGCAGCAGCATGATCGTTTCCGCTTCCGGGCTGCTCGCCGGCGAATGCCGGTACGCCAGCACCGGTCCCGGTTCTTTGACATCGGACAAAGCGAACCCCTCCAATCGGGCCGTCTGCGGCCAATTCGGTTAGAATGCGATATTCACGGCCTCACCGGCCATGTAACGGTTATGTAACGGTAGCTTTATTATAATTTGTGCAAGCGAGAAAGCAATTGCGGCCGCCTTCCAATGTTTGGGGGCGCGCAAGGCCCGCGGCTTCGAATTCTACCCGATTGTTCCCGAAGGAGACATGCGCGATGGCCAAGTCAAGACGGCATTGGTACGGGCAGTGGCTGAACGATCAATTGGATCTCTATTCGATCGCGGAGTCACTTGGCGACGCAGCCTGGCAGGAGGAAATCATGAACGCGCTGACACGCAAAGAAGCGGCCGTCGAGCAATACATCCGGTCCGCAACCGATCCCGAATTCAAAGCGCTGCTCCTAACCATCGCCGAGAAGATCACGGAAGCGCAAACGCTCGTCGATCAAGAGCGGAGCAAAGCGGCCGATGCCAAGCATCGTCCTTAAGAGCCACGAACGGCCCTGCCATCCCCGATGGCGGGGTCTTTTTTGTCGGCGGCGATGGACGGGCCGTCATAGCCTGTACGCAGGACGACGGCGACGGGTTCCGTAAAAGGAGAACTCAGGCGCAGTATACGATGCCCGTGCGTACCCGTCAACCCTTAAAAATCCAAGCAAATCAGGCATTAATTCGCCGGAGCGGCACGTTTCCTTCGCCGATATGGCGATAGGTCGGAGACGCAGGTTATCGTCTGAATTTTTTAACGGCCGGGAGGAAATGTGCCGGGGCACGGTGAAATCATGTTCTGCGGCTATGCTTTCGAAGTCGTTTTGCTCTTCCTTGCGTGTATTACCGCAAAACTTTGAGGAGGTTCACAACATGCGAATCGCACTTATCGGCGCCGGCGCCATGGGGACCGTTCATGCCGAGGCCCACGCGCGCAATCCGCGCGCGGAGCTGGTCGGCATCGTCGACGCACGCCCGGACGCCGCCGCCGCATTGGCCGAGCGGCTGGGCACGCGCGCGTATGCCGCGCTGGACGAGCTGCTGGCCGACGCCGAACCGGACGTCGTCGATATTTGTTTGCCGACGCCCCTGCATAAGGAATACGTGCTTCGCGCCGCCGCCCTCGGCAAGCACGCCATTTGCGAGAAGCCCATCGCCGGCAATCTCGCGGATGCGCGGGCGATGATCGGCGCATGCAAGTCGGCCGGGGTTCACCTGTACATCGGCCACGTCGTCCGCTTCTTCCCGGAGTATGCCCAAGCGCGGGAGCTGGTCCGCGCCGGCGAGATCGGCGACGTCGGCACGGTCCGGGCCGAGCGCGTCAGCTCCGCCCCTAGCGGCTATAACGGCTGGTACGCCGATTTTGCCCAATCCGGCGGCGTGCTGCTGGATCTGCTGCTGCACGACTTCGACTGGCTGCGCTGGACGTTCGGCGACGTCGAACGCGTCTACGCGCGCGGGCTGCACGCCTCCGGCGACGCTTCCGGACCGGATCACGCCTTCGCCACGCTGCGCTTCCGCAGCGGCGCCATCGGCTACGCCAACGGCTCGTGGGCGTTTCCCGAAGGCTTCGCGACCCGACTCGAGGTCGCGGGCAACGGCGGCATTCTCTCCGTCAACTCGGAGGACGCCGTCACGAACCGCACCCGGCTGGCCGCGCGGAGCGCCGACCGGCCGGCCGTGCAAGTTCCGCGGAGCGCTCTCGCCGCCAGTCCGTACGACGACGAGCTCGCGCATTTCCTTCGCTGCATCGAAGACGGCATCGCGCCCGTCGTGACCGCAGAGGATGCCTACGAAGCGCTGCGGATCAGCTTGGCCTGCCTGCATTCGGCCGCAACCGGCACCGCCGTCGAGCTGGACGGCTTCGGAAAGGAGGAGGCGTAAAATGAAAGTCGGTTTATTGGGCGTCGCCCACATGCACGTCTACGCCTACGTCAACGGCCTGCGCCGCCTCGGCGTGGAGATCGCCGGCGTCGCGGATCCCGAGGAAGCCCGCGGCCGCCAAGCGGCTCATGATTTCGGCACGGGCTGGGAGCGGGACTACGAGAAGCTGCTCGCCTCGGATATCGACGCCGTCGTCGTCTGCTCCGAGAACGCCCTTCACCGCGAGATGGCGGTCGCCGCGGCGGAAGCCGGCAAGCACGTGCTGTGCGAGAAGCCGCTCGCCGATTCCCTGGAGGGCGCGGAAGCCATCGTCGCCGCGGCCCGCAAGCACGGCGTGCGGCTGATGACCGCGTTCCCCTGCCGGTTCCACCCGGCGGCCGCGGCGATGAAGCGCGAGGTCGAAAGCGGCGCGCTCGGCCGCATCCGCGCGCTGCAAGGCACGAACCGCGGCACGATGCCGGGCGGTTGGTTCGTCGACAAGGCCAAATCCGGCGGCGGCGCCGTCATCGACCACACCGTCCACGTCGTCGACTTGATGCGCTGGATCATGCCCGGCGCGGAGATCGTCGAAGTGTACGCGGAAATCGCCACCCGTTTCCACGCGATCGAAGCCGACGACTGCGGCGCGCTCGCGTTCGCGTTCGACAACGGCGTCATCGCCTCGCTCGATCCGTCCTGGTCGCGCACCAAATCGTTCCCGACCTGGGGCGACGTCACGCTCGAGATCGTCGGCAGCGCCGGCGTGTCCAAGGTCGATCTGTTCAAGCAAAACATCGTCGTCCATAAGGACGCGACGATGAAGACGTCCTGGGCGAACTGGGGCTCGGACATGGACGCCGGCCTCGTCGCCTCCTTCGTCGACAGCGTCCGAACCGGCAGCCCGGTCGCCGTCACGGGCGAGGACGGCCTCGAGGCGGTGCGCGTCGCGCTCGCCGCGTACGAATCCGCGGCGCGTCGCCAGCCGGTGAAGATCGCGCGCTAAGCGCGGTCATTCACCCGCGCCGCACCCGCGCCGCACCAGTGCCGCATCCTTGCTGCACCCGCGCTGCCCCTTCGCGGCGTGACGCGGCATCATCGCGGCGTTCACGCCGCCTGCTTGCAGACTCGCTATCCTAGCCGCGGAGTTTCCGCGGCTTTTCGGCGTGCGGCCGATGCCTGCGCAGCGGTCGGTCCGCTGCAGGCCGATGCGCCGGTTTCCGACTGCCTCGTGCGGCTTCGGTCCCATGGGCGCGGCAATCGCGATGGTGTACACTACCAATCAGAGGCGGCAGGCAAGGGACATGGACCGCCTCGATAATTATACGGATTGGAGTGACGTTCTTGACGATTCCCAACGCGAACCTCGATGTGTCGTCGCCCGCATTCAAACGGCACGCCCACGAGCTTTATGACCGGCTTCGCGCCCATGACCCGCTGCATGAGCTGACCATGACCGACGGCCAGCGCGCCTGGCTGACCACGCGGTACGACGATGCCATTCTGGCGCTCAAGGACAACGAACGCATCACGAAAAACCTGCAGTCCCTGTCCCCGGAAGACTACGCCTCGGTCATCCCCGAGAAAGAAATGGCGCTGATCAGCAAGCAGATGCTTTCCTCCGATCCGCCGGACCATACCCGGCTCCGCGCCATCGTGTCGAAAGCCTTCACGCCGCAGATGATCGACCGGATGGAAAGCGACATCCAGCGCATCGCCGAGGACCTGATCGACCGCATCGAGCAGGCGGGCAAGCTGGAAGCGATCGAAGACTTCGCGTTCCCGCTGCCCATTACCGTCATCAGCCGCATGCTGGGCATCCCCGACGACGACTACATTCTGTTCAAGCGCTGGTCGAGCGATTTCATCGAGGCGGCCAACAACCGCGAGAAGCTGAAGACGGCCTTTCCGTCCTTGCAAGCGTTCCGCCTCTACCTCGAGGAGCTCATCGACGCCCGAAGGAAAACGCCGGGAGACGATCTCATCAGCCTGCTCATTCAGGCGCACGACGATCAAGACCGGCTGTCGGGAGACGAACTCGTCTCCACGATCTGGCTGCTCATCGTCGCCGGACACGAGACGACGGTCAATCTGATCGGCAACGGCCTGCTCGCGCTGCTCGAAAACCCGGACCAGCTGCGTCTGTGGCGCCAGGATCCGTCGCTGACCGCGACCGCCGTCGAAGAGCTGCTGCGCTACTATAGCCCGGTGGAAATCGCTACGTCCCGCTGGGCCAGCCGCGATTTCGAATGGCATGGCAAGGACGTGCGCAAAGGCGATCTCATCCTCGTCGGCCTCGGCGCGGCCAACCGCGATCCCGCCCAATTCGACGACCCGGGCCGCCTCGACTTGAGCCGCAAGAAAAATAAACATATCGCCTTCGGCAACGGCATCCATTTCTGCCTCGGCGCGCCGCTCGCCCGCATCGAAGGGCGGATCGCGCTGACGGCGCTGCTCCGGCGGCTGCCCGACCTGAAGCTCAGCCCGTCGTTCACCGGCCCGGAATGGCGGCCGGGCATCTTGATGCGCGGACTGCGGGAGCTCCCGATCGAGCTTCGCTAACTAGGCGCATCCAATAATAAAGGTCGACCGGGAGCCATCCCGATCGACCTTTTATGTATCCGCACGGCTTCTATTCGCCGCGAATGAACGCCCCGATGCGCGCCGCCGATGCGCGCAGGCGGGCTTCGCTTTCCACGAGCGCGATCCGCACGTACCCTTCTCCTTCGGCGCCGAACGCATCGCCCGGTATGACCGCGACGCCTGCCCGTTCGAGCATTTCCCGGGCAATTCGACGCGAATTCCACGGTTCCGCGAGCTCCCAGGCCATTTCGGGCAGTTTGGCCCATAGGAACATGGTCGCTTTCGGCCTGCCGATGTCCCAGCCCTGCTCCCCGAGCGCCTCGACGAGCACGTCCCTGCGCCGCTCGTACAACGGCCCGACCTTCGGACCGGTCCCGAGCCGATCCTCCCGTAACGCCGCGATGCCCGCTTCCTGCACGGGCAAGAACACGCCGTAGTCGATGTTCGCCTTCAGCTCGCGCATCGCCGCGACGGCTTCGCGGTTGCCGGCGAGGAAGCCGATCCGTGCGCCCGCCAGATTGAAGCTCTTCGACAAAGAATGGAACTCCACCGCGGTATCGACGGCACCGGCGACTTGCAAAATGCTCGGCGGACGATAGCCGTCGAACGCCATTTCGGAATAAGCCAGGTCGTGCACGATCAGCACGCCGTGCCGCTTGGCCGCCGCGACGGCCCGCTCGAAGAACGCAAGGTCCGCGACGGCCGAGAGCGGATTGCTCGGATAGTTCAGCAGCATGCACTTCGTCCGCTGCCATACCTCGTCCGGAATCGCGTCGAAATCCGGCAAATAGCCGTTTGCCGCCCGCAGCGGCATCAGATGCGGCTCCACGCCGGCAAGCGCCAGCCCCGCGGCGTAAACGGGGTAGCCCGGATCCGGCAGAAGCGCCACGTCGCCGGGATCGCACAGCGCCAGCGCCAGATGGCCGAGGCCGTCCTGCGACCCCATGAGCGACACCAGCTCGCGCTCCGGATCGAGCCGGACGCCGAACCGGAAGGCCAGCCATTCGGCCGCCTCCCCGAGAAACCCCGGCGTCCCTTTCGAGCCGGGATAGCCGTAGGCGTCTTCACGGAGCGCGGCCCGACTCAGCGTCTCCCGCACGGCCGCCGAAGGCGGCAGATCCGGGCTGCCGATGCTGAGGTCGATGACGTCCAGCCCGTTCGCCGCCGCGCGGCGCTTCCACTCCGCCACCTCCGCGAAGATCGACGAGCCGAGACGCGACAGCCGCCCGGCCCGCCATGATTTCATCGTCACGCGAATTCTCCTCCCCGTAGCCGCCGATTAACCCCAGGTCCGCTCGTAGTCATCTTCCTTGAAGCCGACGGTGACCGTGCTTCCGTCCGTGACGACGGGGCGCTTGATCAGTCGGCCGTTGGACGCGAGCAGCGCAATCTTCTCCCGCTCCGACAGTCCCGGCAGCACGTCCTTCAAGCCCATTTCCTTATAGGTCTCGCCGGACGTGTTGAAAAACTTCTTGGCTTCCAGGCCGCTCTTGCGCACGAGCTCCGCCAGCACGTCTTCGGACGGCGCCGTCTCGAACAGATTGTGATGCTCCAGTTCGTAGTCCTTGCCCTTCAGCCATTTGATCGCGCTGCGGCTCGTGCCGCATTTGGGATATTCGTAGATCGTCAATTTCTTCATCTTCTGTCCAAGTCTCCATTCGTCGAAATAAAACCGCCGCCGCAAGATCGCTTACCGCCGCGGCAGCGGCGACCATTCGGCCGCACGACCCCGCAATCAAGCGTCAGGCCGACCCCCGGTCCGTTACAGCCGTTCCAGCGCCGACTCGAGCCGCCGCAAATCGTCGGGCAGCGACGCTTCGAACGACATTCGCTCCCGGGTGATGGGATGCGTGAACGCCAGCATCGCGGCATGCAGCGCCTGCCGCTCGACCGCGGATTCCAGCACGGCCGCGGACGCGGGCGCTTCCGCGACCGCGGCGCGAGCCGCCGACGGGACCGCCGAATCGCCGGCCTCCCTCGCCGAATCGGCCTCGCCGTCCGCCTCGTCTGCCGCCCGTCCCGCATAGCCGTACAGCTTGTCCCCGATCAGGGGGCAGCCGATATGCTTCATATGGACGCGAATCTGATGCGTGCGCCCCGTCTCCAGCTTCAGGTTCACCTTCGCCGCGGCGCCGCCGCCGAAGACGGCTTCCGTCTCGTAACGGGTCACGGACGGATACCCGTCCGGCCGCACGACCCGCAGATGCGGATTGGCCTCGTCGCGGTCGATCGGCTCGTCGATCGCGGCCGCCGCCTCGGCAGGCCTGCCGTACACGTACGCCCGGTACCGCTTGTCCACCTCGCCGCGCTGCAGCTGCTCCGAGAGCTGCTGGTGGACGTAGGCGGTCTTCGCGATCGCGACGAGGCCCGACGTATCCTCGTCGAGCCGATGGATCGGCCGGAAGCGCACCCGTTCGCCGCGCTCCCGCCAGTGGTGGACGACGCCGTTGGCCAGCGTACCCGTGTAGCGGCCGTGCGTCGGATGAACGATGACGCCCGGCGGCTTGTTCACGACGAGCAAGTCGTCGTCCTCGTACACGATGTCCAGCCCCATCGGCTCCGGCAGGATGTCGTCCGATTCTTCGCGCTCCATCCGCAGCTCGAGGAGATCGCCCGCTGCCACGCGGTCGTTCGTATAGACGCGCGCGCCGTTCACCGTGATGCCGTGCTCCGTCAGCTTCAGCCGCGACAGCAGCTTGCGGGAGACGCCGAGCCGGCGTTCCAGCACGGCGCGGACCGTCTTGCCGGCGTCCTCCTCCGCCACGCTTACCGCGAGCGGCGCGTAATACGTCGCGTCAAGGCTCATGAATCGCGCTTGCGGAACACGTCCGCGCTCCTGACGTATTCGGTGTCGGTCACGCCCAGCTTCGCGTTGGCCGCCCGCGCCGCCGCGAAGAAATAATCCGACAGCCGGTTCAGATACACCATGACGGGCGCGGGCACCTCGACCTCGGCGCTCAGGGTCACGGCGCGCCGCTCGGCCCGGCGGCACGTCGTCCGGCAGACGTGCAGCTGCGCCGCCACGTCGCTGCCGCCCGGCAAGATAAACCTCGTAATCGCCGGCGCGGCCTCGTCGTGCGCGTCGATCCAGCCCTCCAGCCGCGCGGCCGCGTCCGCCGTCAGCTTGAGCTCCCGGCCGGCCGGATCGCGGAACGCGAGGTCCGACCCGCAGTCGAACAGCTCCTGCTGAATCTCGCGCAATTCGGCCGCGAGCGCCCCCAGCCCTTCGCGCGCGGCGGCCATCGCCGCCGCCAGGCCGACGAAGCTGTTCAGCTCGTCGATCGTTCCGTATGCCTCCACCCGGACGTCGTCCTTGCGGACGCGCCCGCCTTTCACCGACGTTTGGCCGCCGTCGCCCGTTCGCGTATACAGTTTCATCGTCGTTGCATGCTCCTCTCGCATCTTGCCTTGGTCAATAAGTTACGTTCACTATAGCATACTTGCGGCCGCCCGGGCATTGCCCGCAGCCGGCCGGGTCGGGAAAGCCGCCTCCGCCGTTACACCGACTGCCCGCCGCCGAGCGCCCCTCCCGCGCCGGTACGCGGCCAGCAGCGCGAGGCTGAACAGAAACGCCGACAGCGACATGACGGACAGCGCGACGTAGAAGCCCTGTCCCGCCAGGCGATCGTACAGCCAGCCGCCCGCGTACGAGGCGACGATGCCCGAGACGCCGAAGAAGACGAGCGCCAGCACCGTCTGTCCCGTCGCCTTCCACTCGTCCGGCACGATCCGGTACAAGTATTGAATCGCCGCCGAATAGAAGATCGGGAACGTAAACACCTGCATCAGCTGCACATACGTCATGGCATGGGGATCGGTCACCCAGATCGAAAGGAAGAAGCGCAGGAAATAGAAGAAGCTGGCGAAGGCGATCAGCGCCAACTCCCGGCCGCTCCGCATCCACCAAAAGCTGAGGGCGAACACGAGGATCTCGCTGCCGGCGGCCAGAAACCAGGCTTGGCCGACGAGCTCGGAACTCCCGCCGAGCGCATGCAGATGCACGCCGAGGTACGTGTCGTTCATCCGGGACGGCACCGCGGCGACGAAGATCAGCACGAGGAATAGCAGCGTTTCCCGGTGCCCGAGGAAGCGGCCGAGGTCGCGCCAGCGGACCGGCGTGCCCGCGGCGGGCGCGTCGCGCAGCGTCAGGCAGACGAGGAAGGCGGCCGCGCCGAAGCCGGCGAACAGCAGCCCCAGGCTGTTCTTGCCGAAGTACAGCATCACGTACCCGACGACGAGCGACATCGCCGCGTAGCCGAACGCCCCGAACGTGCGGATCGAGCCGTAGCTGACGCCCGCCGCCTGCGAGGATTGAAAGTTCAGGCTTTCCGTCAGCGGGTCCATCGGCAGCAGGAAGAAGTAGAGCAGCATCGTAAGCGCGATGAGCGCGATGAGGCTGTCCGAGGTGTAGAGGTAATACCCGGCGACGGCGGAGCACGCGATCAGCACCAGCAGGACGCCGCGGATCGTCTTGGACCGGTCGCTGACCATGCCCCAAAGCGGGGACGAGAAGATCGACACGAAGCCGCCGGTCCCGACGACGACGCCGATCCGCGAGGCCGTCAGCCCTTGGGCATCCAGGTAAACGGGCAAAAACGAAATGAAAATGGCGAGCAGCGCGAAAAACAGCACGTTGTACGCGCGCAAACGGGCGGTAGCGCTCATGACGGTTCCTTTCTCGATCGCGCACATGCGGCGGGCAAAAGAAAAGAAGCCCCCGCGAGGACCTCTTCCCGGAACAGGTTCGCGCGTCCGGGTCAGCCCAACGGCGCTGCGCCCAAACCTCTGCGAAACCGCATATACTCGTTAATCTTGTTATCCAATAACCGGCTGAGGCCGATGACTTTCTCCGAACTGAACGTCGCTTCTTCCGCGTAAGACTGTTCCATTTTCATACGCAGCGCATAGATTTCGTCTTCCAACCGACGCATAGACGTTGAGGACTTCAGCTTAAGACCCGTTTTCGCACAAGTCATTGCCACCCCTCCTGTCATCCATCAATGCCATGTCACGACGCTTGTGCTCAGCGCGGGTTAAAGATTTGATAAAGATTACTCAAGCATAACAAAGTCTGGTAAAAAAGCCTATTCTTCGTTATTCGCCCTTCAGCTTGCGGACGTACGCGCCGATCCGCTCGATCGCTTCCGTAATCAGGCTCACGGACGTCGCGTACGAGCAGCGCAGATGGCCCTCGCCGCCGAGTCCGAACACGTCGCCGGGCACGGCAGCGACCTTCTGGTCGTGCAGCAGCCCCGTCGCGAATTCCTCCGATGTCATGCCGAGTCCCGCGATGGACGGGAACGCGTAGAAGGCGCCCTGCGGCTCGTGGCAGTCCAGACCGATCTCGCGGAAGCCCTTCACGACGATCCGCCGGCGCTGATTGTACGACTCCACCATCCGGTCCTTCTCTTCCATCCCGTTGCGGAGCGCTTCGAGCGCCGCGACCTGCGCCATGTTCGACGCGCACATGACCGTGTACTGGTGAATCTTCAGCATCGCGGCGATGAGCTCCGGGTGGCCGCAGGCGTAGCCGATCCGCCAGCCGGTCATCGCGAACGCCTTGGAGAAGCCGCTGACCAGAATCGTCCGGTCGCGCATGCCCGGCATCGCGGCGAAGCTGACGTGCTTCGCGCCGTACGTCAGCTCGGCGTAGATCTCGTCGGAAATGACGATCAGATCGTGCTCTTCGACGACCTTGGCGATCGGCAGCCACTCCTCGCGCGTCATGATGCCGCCGGTCGGATTGCTCGGATAGCACAAGATCAGCACCTTGGACTTCGGCGTGATCGCCGCGCGCAGCGATTCGGCCGTCAGCTTGAACTGATCCTTCGCGAACGTCTCGACCCCGACCGGCACGCCGCCGCTCAGCGCCGTGATCGGGGAATACGAGATGTAGCAGGGCTCCGGCACGAGAATTTCGTCGCCCGGCGCGATGAGCGCCCGAAGCGCCAGATCGATCGCTTCGCTGCCCCCCACCGTGACGAGCACTTCGTTGCCCGGCTCGTACGCGACCTCGTACTGCCGGTGCAAGTAATGCGCGATCTCTTCGCGCAGCTCCGGCGTGCCCGCGTTGGACGTATACTGCGTCTTGCCCATTTCCAGCGCGTACACGCAGGCTTCCCGCACGTGCCACGGCGTGACGAAGTCGGGCTCGCCGACGCCGAGCGTGATGATATCCTTGCGTCCCGCCGCCAAATCGAAAAACCGCCGGATGCCCGAAGGCTTGATGTCCCTGACCTGCGGCGACAGGTACTCCTCCATCGAAGCGCGCCGCGGGCCGCTTTTCCGTTTCTCGTCGATAATCATCCCGGCTTCACTCCTCACGGCGAGACGAGAAGACGGTGATCGTCCTCATGCTCTTCGAATATGATGCCGTCCTGCTTGTATTTTTTGAGGATGAAGAACGTTTTGGTCGACAGCACGGCGTCGATCGGGGACAGCTTGTTGGACACGAAGGACGCCACGTCCTTCAGCGTCTTGCCCTGCACCTCGACGAGCAGGTCGTACGCCCCCGACATCAAATAAACCGATTTCACTTCGGGATATAAATAAATCCGTTCCGCGATGCCCTCGAAGCCGCGGCCGCGTTCCGGCGTGATCTGCACCTCGATGAGCGCCGTCACCTTCTCGTCTTCCACCTTGCTCCAATTGACGACGGTCGCGTATTTGACGATGATATGATCCTGCTCCATTTCCGCAATGGCCGCTTTCACTTCGTCCACGGGCGCGTCGATCATCGTCGCGATCAGGTCCGCGGAGCGCCTTGCGTCTTCCTTCAGCAGTTCAAGTATCTGCCTCTTCCGTTCATTCATCGTCAAACCCTCCTGATCTTAGCTATAAAAACTATATTACAACGAATCCAAGCTTCCTGCAAAGCGGAAAAGCGCGCCGGCTCGCCCCTTTCCGGGCTTTCGGAGCGGGCGGGCGCCGCATAAAAAAAAGACCCCGAAGGGTCTGGTAATCGGCTACATATAGGGTTGGCCCTGCTGCTGCAGGTTCTGCGGCTGATGCATGTGCTGCTGGAAGCCCGTGCCGTTTTGGCCGTACCCGTGCTGCTGCAGGAACTGCTGCGTCTGCTGCGCCGTCTGCTGGTTCTGCTTCAGCTGCTTGTCGACTTCCTGGCGAAGCGCCGGGGAAGCGACGCTGTACATATTGTTCTGCTCCATGATTTGGTACAGGTGGCCCTGCATCTGCAGCGTGCTATTAAGCAGATTCGTGAACAGCTGGCGCACTTGCGGGCAGTTCGACTCCGTCGTCGCCGTCGCGTATTCGCCGCAGACCCGCTTCAGGTCCGCCAGAACCGTATACGCCAAATCCTCGTCGGACAGCATCGGACGGGCTTGTCCTTGTTGTTGGTACATGTCGTGCATCCTCCCGATCGTTAATAGGGCTGGCCGTCAGTGCGACTGCGGCTGCGTAGGCGCGAGCTGCTGGTGCTGCCCGATCGCCTGGAGCAGCATTTGGGTATGCTGCTGGTGCGTCTGGATCATTTGCATGCTCGCCTGCTTCA
Organism: Paenibacillus sp. UNC496MF; assembly: GCF_900113915.1. Taxonomy (NCBI): domain Bacteria; kingdom Bacillati; phylum Bacillota; class Bacilli; order Caryophanales; family Paenibacillaceae; genus Paenibacillus; species Paenibacillus sp. UNC496MF. The sequence goes on along the minus strand of NZ_FORE01000008.1, from coordinate 252,489 downwards.
GCGCGGCATTGCCGGCGGAAGCCATCAATACCGCGTTTTGCTTGATGAGCAAATCTTCGTTCGACAGGGAATCCACCATATATTCCAGCTCTTTGGACGTGAGCGCCTTCATCGAGGCAATCCCTCCTATTTCCATGGATTGTAATCCTCGAGTAGTATATCCGGCGCCGCGCGATCTTATGTAACGCTTCTTCCCCGGAGGGAAGAAAACGATGCCTTGCGGCCGTTACGGGAGATGAACCGTCTTCACGTGGTCGAAGTGCAGATAGACGGAGTTTCCGCCCGCGGTCGACAGCTCGATGATATTTTGGTCGATGCTTTTGAGCACGCCGATTTTGTTCGGATTCTCGCCGAGATCCAAAATGACGAATTCCCCGATCAGTTTGCGCAGCTGCTGGTCGAACGTGCGGGCGAGCGTGATCGGCGACGGCTTCAACGGGAATTGCTCGGGCGTGAGCGTGTAGGGCGTGACGTTCGGATTGTACGGTATCAAGTATTTCAGGTGCTGGAGCGACACGATGACCGAATGATACACGGGCGAGTAGAATACGAAGAAATCGTTCATGACGCTCGTCAAGTAGCCGTGGATGGACTGGTTGCCGGTAATGTAAATCTCGGAAAACATGCCCTTCGCGTTCATGAGCACCTTGCGGTAGGAGATGGGATCGTTCTGCGGCTCGAAGGGCAGGTCCGGCACTTCGATTTCTTGTGTATCGGCGGCTTTGGACATGCGGAGCTGCTGCACGTGGATGAGCGGAATGTAAAGGAACTGCGTGCCGTTATGAATAACGAGTATGTCTTGGCCCATATCGATCAGCTTGCCTTGAATCGTAATCGACTTGCCGGAAATGTCCAGCTCGACGTAACGTTCCAACAAAGGGTGACGATGTTTCAACGAAATCGACCTCCTTTCATCCGGTTATTTGCGTTCAGGCATCGTAAGACTGAGCAGACTGGCCAGCTGCATGGCGGGAGAAAGAAGAAGGAAGCGGTCAGCGGCAACGTCCCGGCCGTCGATAACATATACGCTGTTCATGAAGGTTTGACATGATCGCCGGCAGCCTGCCGAAGGTGCGCAATCACATAGATACCGAACGCAAACAAGAGGATATGCCAGGGAGTCTTCGCCTCTCGGTCTCCCGCTATGAAGCGGTTCGCGGCCGTGCGGCGCCGATGAGGGCCGCGCCGGTCGCGGAAATCCAGTCGGCCGGCACCCCGGGGCCGGATCCGTTCGGAACCCGGCCCGGGCCGCCGCCGGAAGGGGAAGCCGCGCGCGCCGCCGCTTAACGCAAGCGCCGGCGGGACGCATCGCGGCTGCCGTCCGTCTTATTTGCCGCGCAAAGAACCGGAGCGGAGGCTCGAGGTTCTGCCGCTTTTCTTGCTCTTGCTGTTGCTGCGGCTGCTCGCGTTGCGGTTGTTGGCGCCGCCGGAGGAGCTGTTGCGGTTGCCGCCGGACGAGGAGTTGTTGTTCTTGCCGGATTTGTTGTTGTTGTTGTTGTTGTTGTTGTTTCCTTTGCTTCCTTGGCTTCCGCGGCTTGCGTAGATGCCGGCCGTTTTAACCGTTTTGATGTGGTACAGCGGAATTTGCACCAATTCCGGTCCGACGACGAGCAGCAGGGCGTTGTTGCCGACGTCCGCGATGAAGCCTTCGATCTTTTCCGGGCCGCCCCAGTTGATTTGGACGAATTTCTGTCTCAGCGCGCGCAGTACGCCGACGAAGCTGCCGGCCATGATGTATGGGCGCGAGCCGCCGCGGGAGCCTTGGGAGCCGCGAGAGCCTTTGGAGCTGCCCGGAAGGTCCGTCACGCTCTTCACGTGGCTGGTGTTGACGTAGACGAGGCCGCCCGTGGCTTTCAGCACGAGGTAGCCGGTTTGCACGCCGAGCAGCTTGCCTTCGAGCGATTCCGGACCGCCGCGGTTGATGCGGACGTTCATGCCGACTTGGTTGGCCAAGAAGGCGTTGCCGCCGCTGTGGTGGCTTTTGTGGCTCTTGTGATCCTTGTGGTCGCAGCAGTGGTTGCCTTGGTTGCCCATGCCCATGCCTTGGTTGCCGAGCATGCCGTACGGTTTGTAGCTGATCGCTTCGTTGCCCATGTTGCCCATGTTGCCCATGTTACCCCAGTAGTTCATACCAAAATCCCTCCGCATAAATAGATTCTAACCTGCCCCATGAGAGACCAAAGGGTGCAAACACGATCCGATACCTGCTTACGAAATAACGGTTCATTTTACTCGCTTCGGCATTCATCCCTCCATTGCTTGCCCCTGTGAAATCTATCATGGGAGACAATTTATAATGCATTTATATGTATCCGGTATCCATAGGGTACTAGATTGATATCTATTTCTTCCAAGTTTGGTCGATGACCCGGAGCGATTGATAGATTCGCAACATAGCTTGTATTAAATCTATGATAAGGAGATGACGCAGCATGGCAATGCAAACGAAGCGTGTCCACAAGAGCGGCCGGAACGGAAATCAAGGCAACCAAGGCACGCAAGGTTCCCGCGGTTCGCAAGGTTCGCGCGGCGAAAACCGCTCGCCTGGACAAGGCTCCAAAGGCTCGCGCGGTTCGCAAGGTTCGAAGGGATCCCGCGGCGAAGGCACGCGCGGTTCCCAAGGCTCTAAAGGTTCCCGCGGCGAAGGCACGCGCGGTTCCCAGGGCTCTAAAGGTTCCCGCGGCGAAGGCACGCGCGGTTCCCAGGGCTCTAAAGGTTCCCGCGGCGAAGGCACGCGCGGCTCCCAGGGCTCTAAAGGTTCCCGCGGCGAAGGCACGCGCGGTTCTCAGGGCTCTAAAGGTTCCCGCGGCGAAGGCACGCGCGGCTCCCAGGGCTCCCGCGGCCACATGAGCAGCTGAGGCGGCAAATAAGGAGTGACCGATAGACGATCGCCCGCATAGTGTAAATAAGCTGAAGCCTATCGAATGCGGTAGGCTTTATCTTTTGCCTAAGGAGATGGTCGAATGTCCGGGGAAGGGCTGCCTACGCGCAAAATCACGATTGACGAAGCCGACCTGCGGCGTCTTCAGGCGGACGTCTGGAGCAATGAATTCGCGCCGGTGAAGCTGGAGATGGACGGCGTGGCGATGGACGCGCGGCTGCGCTTTCGGGGAGGCCACACGCGGAACTATCCGAAGAAGTCCTACGAGATCCATTACGGCGATAACGGAATCCTTCATTGGAACGCCGAGTTCGACGATCCGTCCATGATCCGCAACGCGCTGTCGTTTCATTTCTTCGAAATGATGGGGCTGCCGGCGCCGCGCACGCAGCATATGTGGCTCGAGTGGAACGGCTATCCGCACGGGGTCTATCTGGAGATCGAATCGGTCGACCGGACGTTCTTCCGCAAACGGAAGCTCGGCTCGCGGGCGCTCGTCTACGCGGTCAACGACAAGGCCAATTTCAGCCTGATCGACCCCGACACGGAAGGCGTCAAGGACTCGCTGCTCGACGGCTACCGCGTCATGCACGGGAACGTCGCGCGGACCGAGAAGCGGCTGACCCGCTTCGTGCGCGGCATCAACCGGCTTCCGCGGCGGTCGCTGAAGACGTTTCTCGCCAAGCGGCTGGACGTGACCGTCTACCTGAAATGGCTCGCCGGCGCCGTGCTGACGGGGAATTACGACGGCTTCGATCAGAACTACGCGCTCTACGAACATTCCTCGACGGGGAAATACCGGATTATTCCATGGGACTACGAGGGGACCTGGGGACGAAACTGTTACGGCCGGCTGTGCGGCAGCGATCTCGTGGACGTGAAGGGCTATAACGCGCTGACCCGCAAGGTGCTGTCGTACAAAGACTGCCGGCGCGCCTACCGGAAGCTATTGAAGAAGATGCTCGAAACGAAATTCACGCTGAACGCGATCGAGCCCGTCATCGCGGACATGTATGAGCGGCTTACGCCCGCCATCCGCGACGATTTCACGCGAAAATGGCCCTTCCGCTCGTTCGAGGCGGAGCCGGAATTGTTTCGCAGCTACATCGAAGAGCGGAGGGCCATTATTTACGATACGTTGAACGCGTGGAAGGATTGAACGCGGCGAGCGGCCGAATTTCGGACATTCGGCACGGCGCTCAAAACAACCCCATGCTCAAATACCGCTCGCCGCTGTCCGGCGCGATGCACAGCACGCGGCCGTCCGGTCCGATTCGGCGCGCCTGTTCCAAGGCGGCCCAAACGGCCGCGCCGGATGACGGCCCGAGCAGCAGACCCTCTTCCCGGGCGAGCCGGCGCATCGTCCCGACCGCGTCGTCGTCCGCGACCTGCACGATCTCGTCGTACACGGACGTATTGAGGATGCGCGGCACGAAGCCGGGGCTCGTGCCGACCAGCTTATGCGGCCCCGGCTTGCCGCCCGACAGAACGGGCGAGCCCTGCGGCTCCACGACCGCGACGTACAAGCCCGGGAGGGCCGCCTTGAGCGTCTCGCCCGTACCCGTAATGGTACCGCCGGTCCCGGCGGTCGCGACGAAGACGTCCAGCCGGCCATCCGTCTGGCGGAGAATCTCCTGCGCCGTCGTGACGCGGTGAATGTCGGGATTCGCCGCGTTCTCGAATTGATTCGGAATGTAGCTGCCGGGCCGTTCCGCCTGCAGCTCCAACGCCCGCTTGATCGCGCCGGGCATCCGCTCCGCCGCGGGCGTCAGCACGACGTCCGCGCCGTACGCCTTCAGCAGGCCGATCCGCTCCTTCGTCATGTTGTCGGGCATGACCAGGATGAGGCGGTAACCCTTCGCCGCCGCGTTCATCGCGAGCCCGATGCCGGTGTTGCCGCTCGTCGGCTCGATGATGGTCGCCCCGGGCTTCAATAAGCCTTGGCGTTCGGCGGCCGCGATCAACGCGAACGCCGCGCGGTCCTTCACGCTGCCGCTCGGATTGAAGCGCTCCAGCTTCACCAGCACCTCCGCGGCGCCTGGTTCCCTCATTCGGCGCAGGGCCACGACAGGTGTTTCCCCGATCAATTCCGTCACGTCGTTTACGATCCGAGCCATCGTATTCCCCCTCCTTGAATCCGTCCTCACGATGAGGCTTTGTTTCTCCCCGCGGTCACTTTCCCCAGCAGCCCGCGCATCAGCCACCAGCCCAAGATCGGAAAAGCTCCGACCGCCAGCATCAGCCCCGGCACGACGTAATCGGACCGGTCCATGTACGGCAGGACGAGCAGGTACGCGGCGACCCCGACGATCCTGCCTACGGTCAGGCCGGCTTCGCGCAGGATGACGAACTCTTCCCGCTGCCTCGCGCTGGCTTCCGTGCTCCCGATCAGATCGAATACCGTCGAGGTCATCGGCAAAATGTACAGCGGCATGAACAGCGCGGTGCCGATGCCGAAGATCAGCAGCGTCCGGTACGACAGCGGCCAGAACAGCGTCGCGATGGTCGCCGTTACCGCGAGCGCCCCGATCAGCATGGCGGCGCGCCGGCGTTCCGGCTTGAGCATCCGCCCGATCAGCCAGAAGCTGAAGAGCGCCACGAGCGAGGTGACGAGCGAGAAATTGCCCAGCTTGCCTTCGTTCTTCGTCGCCAGGAAGACCAACAGGCCGATGAAGAACATGTAGACGCCTTCGCGCACGCCTTGGCAGACGATCGCCGGAAAGGCGAACCGCCACGGATTGCCCCGTTCGCGAAGCTGCCGGACGCCGTGCAGCCATTCGTACGTGCCGGAGGATTGCCGCTTCTTCAGCCAGAAGCTGAGCACGACGCCCACCGCGAAGACGATCGCGGACACCGTGAATATGATATGATAGCCGCGTTCTCCGTTATTGATGGTAATGAGCCACCCCGAAATCCAGGGCGCCACGATGCCCGCCCCGGAACCGAGCAGCCCCGCCCAGCCATTGAACCGGTCGCGGTTGCCGGGCTCCGTCACTTCGAAGTAGACGACGTTGAACGCGAGCCAGAAGAAGCCGTTGCCGAGGCCGATCATGGCCCCGAGCGGCACCGCGTACGTCACCGCGGACTTTCCCAGCAACAGCACGACAAAATAAAACAAGCCCGACAGCGCGACGCCGAGCCGGAGGCTGTTCATTTTGTTGTGCTGCTTGACCCATTTGCCCGCGAGCCAGAACGTCAGCCCGCTGACGAGAAATTGCGTCAGGTTGAACCACCCGATGAGCGCAAAAGATTGGCTCGTCTTCCATAAGTAGATCGGCAGAAACGTCCCGGACAGCGCGTTGGCCGTGCCGAGCATCGCCTGCACGGCCAAGAGCAGCACGGCTTGGCCGTCCAACGCGCGGCTCTCGTAATTCCGCTTGCCGCCGCCGTCGTTCGATACGGTCCGCACGCGGCTTCCGCCCTTGCCCGCGAACCAGCGCGACTGCACGCCATGTTTGCCTTGCTCCAAGCAGCATCCCTCCTGCTTGCTGCATTGCTGCAGCTAACTAGGCGTAAGATACCCCCAAGCGAAAGGCGCCATGCCCCGCGCGCGTTGATTCCCTGAATTTGCCAATCGTTTGCCGCCGCTTACCCGTTCTCGCCGCCTTCGTCGGACGCCTCCGTGAGCAGGAAGACCAACCGCTCCTGATCCTGCACCGACAGCCGGTTCTCCGTATGGAAGCAGGACGGACAGACGTACATGACGAGCGCGAACGGCGTTTCCACGACCGGCGCTCCGAGCGCGGCCGGAATTCTGGCCTTGAACGCGTCCCCCGTTACGATATGCGTACCCGCTTCAAGCATCAGCTCGCGGCAGTTCGGGCATTCCGGCGCTTCCAGCTGATCGTCCAGCATCCGTTCCATCGTGCCGTCCAGCGCGAGACGCTCCCGGTTATATTCGCGGAAGTCGGTCAGATCCTGATCGCCGCCGTCGCCGCTCCAAGCTTGATTGTCGTCTTCTTCTTGCTCTCCCGGGTCTTCTTCGCCGGCTTCGTCCACATCCAGCTGCAGCGTCCGGTAGCCGGACAGTTCGTTCTCGCAGTGCGGGCAGTAGCGCTCGGGTCCGATTTCCTCGTCCCAGACGATCTCCGTCTGGCACCACGGGCAAACGACCGGTCCCTCCTGGTCATGTTCATGGTTGTGATTGCGCGGATTGCTCAAGAAGTCTCCCCCGTTCTCGTTCGATTGGTAAACGTAGTACTCAATTCATTAAATATAAAACGCCGATGATGACGAATATCACGGCAAGCGCAAAAAGCGTGCCCCATAAATATTTCATGCCGACCGTTCAGCCTCCCAGCTTCATGCAAACGTTGCGCGGCGCCGTCACGCGATCGTGGCGCCGATGACGTACGACAGCGAGACCGAGATGATCATGGCGATCAACCCGACCGCGCGGTTATCGCGCGCAATCTCGTCGTCGATCCGGAACACCGGCGTCAGAAACTCGAACAGGAAATAAGCCGCGAGCAGCAGGGCGTAGCCGTACAACGCCCAGACCAGGCTTTGGTACACGGTCTCGTTCGCTTCGATGGAGAAGCGGAACAGGTTGCAGATGCCGAAGATTTTGCCCCCGGTCGCCATCGCCACGGCCAGATTGCCCTTCTTGATTTCCTGCCAGCATTTATAACGCGTGACCAGCTCGAAGATATATAAGAAGATTAACAGCGCGAGCACCGCTACCGACACGTACGCCAGCGATGCCGCGAAGGTATTGCTTAGCATCTTGTCGACTTCCTGATCCATCGCGAAGCCCCATCTCCTTACTTCAGTTCGGCGACGGTGACGCCCGCGCCGCCTTCGCCGTATTTGCCCAGACGGTAGCTCTTCACGTGCTTATGGCGGCGCAGGAAATCGCTGATCCCGCTGCGCAGCACGCCCGTGCCGTTGCCGTGGATGATGTAAACCTGCCCGAAGCCGGCCAGGAACGATTCGTCCAGGAACCGGTCCACCTCCAGCATCGCTTCCTCGAGGTTGGAGCCGCGCAGGTCGAGCTCCGAGCGGACGTTCTCGTCGCGGGTCCGTTTCAGGCTCGCCGCCAGCTTCGGCTGATGCGTCTTCGACTTCTCGGCGTTCTTCACGAGCTCAAGGTCGCTCAGCGCCACCTTCATCTTCAAGATGCCGAGCTGCACCAGCGCGTCCGAGCCGCTCAGCTCCACGACGTGCCCGCGCTGGCCGAGGCTGTACACCATGACTTCGTCGCCATTCCCGATCTGCTGCGGCTTGGCGGTCTTCGGCTTGGCCGCCGACTTGCGCGCTTCGGGCGTCGCTTCGTCCAGGCGGCGCCTGGCTTCCGTCAGCTTATGGTCCTTGACCGCCGCGCCTTCCTCCTGCGCCAGCTTGCGCAGGTCCGCGATGATGTCCTCCGCTTCGCGCTTGGCGCGCAGCATGACCGCGCGGGCTTCCTCCTGCGCCTTCGCGAGCAGCTTCTCCCGCTGCTCCTCGAAGCGCCGAAGCTCCGCCTCGTGGCGGGCCTGCTGCTCCTCGAGCTGCTTGCGCAGCGCCTCGGCGGTCTGGCGCTCGTGCTCGGCGCCGATCCGGTTCTCCTCGAGCGAGGCGATCATCGTCTCGACGCGGACGTCCTCCTCGCTCACTTCGCCCCGCGCATGCTCGATGATGCCGCGCTGCAGGCCGAGCCGTTCCGCGATCGCGAACGCGTTGCTTCGGCCGGGCACGCCGACCAGCAGCCGGTACGTCGGGCTCAGCGTCGCGATGTCGAACTCCATGCTCGCGTTGATGACGCCCTTGCGGTCGTACGCATAGGCCTTCAGCTCGCTGTAGTGCGTCGTCGCCACGATCCGGCAGCCGAGCTTGTGCATATGCTCGAGAATCGCGATGGCGAGCGCCGAGCCTTCCGCGGGATCCGTTCCGGCGCCCAGCTCGTCGAGCAGCACGAGGCTCTTCGGCGTCATCGTGTTCAGGATGCGAATGATGTTCGTCATATGGCTGGAAAACGTACTGAGGTTCTGCTCGATGCTCTGCTCGTCGCCGATGTCGGCGTAGAGCGCGTCGAAGACGCACAGCTGACTGCCTTCCTCCGCCGGCACGAACAGCCCGGACATCGCCATCAGGCTGAGCAGGCCGATCGTCTTCAGCGAGACCGTCTTGCCGCCGGTATTCGGCCCCGTGACGATGATGGCCGTGTATTGGTTGCCGAGCTCCACGTCGATCGGCACGACCTGGTCCCGCGGAATGAGCGGATGGCGTCCCCGGCGCAGCTTCAAGTAGCCGCGGTCGTTCATGCGCGGCATCGACGCGCTCATGACATGGGCGAGCCGCGCTTTCGCGAAGGCGAAGTCCAGCTTGCCGAGCAGATCCAGGTCGACCGTCAGGTCGTCGGCGTATTCCGCGGTCAGCGCGGTCAGCTTTTGCAGGATTTTCTCGATCTCCCGCTCCTCCGCCAGCCGCAGCTCGCGCAGCCGGTTGTTCATCGCGACGACCGCCTCCGGCTCGATGAAGAGCGTCGCGCCCGAGCCCGACTGGTCGTGGATGATCCCGCCGAAGTTCGAGCGGTACTCTTGCTTGACCGGGATAACGTAACGGTCGTTCCGTATGGTGATGATGGCGTCCTGCAGCATCTTCTGCACGGACGACGAACGGATCAGGCTCTCCAGCTTCTCGCGGACGCGCGATTCTCCGGACCGGAGCTCCCTTCGGATGTTCGCGAGCTCGGCGCTGGCGCTGTCCATGACCTCCGCCTGGTCGTCGATGCATTGGAAGATCGCGTCCTCGAGCGGCTTATGCTCCGTCAGCTGCTCCGCCATGGCGGCCAGCATCGGGATGGGATCGTCGTCGTGCAGCTGCAGGACGTGCCGCTTCACGCGGCGGCCGCCCCGAACGGTCTCGGCGATCTCGAGCAGCTCCGCCGGATTCAGCGTGCCGCCGATCTTCGAGCGCATAAGCGACGGCTTGACGTCCGCCACGCCGCCGAACGGCGCGTTGCCCTTGAGGCGGTCGGCTTTGTACGCTTCGTCCGTGACCTGGAGCGCATGCTTCACGTCGTCCAGCACCGAACTGGGATGAAGCGCTTCAACCTCGGCTTTGCCGAGCGCCGTCGCCGCGTGCTGGCTTAATGTATATACAATTTTCGCGTAATCGAGCGTGTGTAAGATTTTGCTGTCCAAGCGAGCACAACTCCTCTCGTTTCCTATTATAGCCGAAGCGTTCTCCGTATGCTACGACCGTCCGATTCCATGCATGGTCCCGCCGGAAAAGGCAACACTACATGTACACGGGAAGTGTCATGCTTCTTGGTAAGCCGGCCGCCGCTTGCCGCACGGACGAAGCGAAACGGGCCCCGGCCGGCGCTTGACCACTATACTTTGCAGGAGGTTGAAATCGATATGCATTTTCTGGGTCATGTCGTACGGTTTATCGTCTCCGCGATCGTCCTGATGATCGTCGGTTACATTGTTCCGCAATTCAGCGTCGGGGGATTCTGGAGCGCGCTGCTGCTCGCGCTCGTCATCGCCGCGCTGGGCTGGATCGTGGAAGGCATTTTCGGCAAACGGGTCACGCCGTTCGGACGGGGCATCGTCGGCTTCATCATGAGCGCGGTCGTCATCTGGGTGGCTCAGTTCATCGTCAGCGGCGTATCGGTGACGTGGCTGGGCGCCATTCTGGCCGCGCTCGTCATCGGCATCATCGACTTGTTCATTCCGGTCGCGACGCCGTACGAAGCGGGACGGAACAAGGATCGGGCGTAACGGATTCAATAGTTCGTCACAGTAATTTCGTCCCGTTCGCGCTATACTGGAATGGCAGCATTCCAGATTAGGGAAGGGGAGTCACGTTTCGTGAAAAAATTACTGCTCATGGCCGTCATGCTCGCCGCCGCGATTTTCATTCTGGCCGCCTGCGGATCCAAATCCGATTCCGGCTCGAACGCCGGAAGCAGCGGCAGCGTCGAGGAAACCGGCACGGCCGCGGCCGCGAAAATCACGATCAAGGCGAAGCGCTACGAATTCGACCAGCCCGAATATACGGTCAAGAAGGGCGAACCGACCGAGCTGACGCTCGTATCCGAAGACGGCGTGCACGGGGTCGAGATTCCCGACCTCGACGTCAAGCTCGACTCCGGCAAGCCGAAGGTCGTCACGATCAACGACGCCGGCACGTACGAGTTCCACTGCGACGTGCCTTGCGGCACCGGCCATGCCAAGATGGTCGCCAAAATCGTCGTGCAATAAGCGACCGTTAGCCCGGCCCGGCATGCAGCCCATGCCCGGAGCCGGGTTTCTTTTTGCCTTGGAGCCATAGCGAATTCTGATGACGTTCATCAATATCGCTGATGAAGCCGCGATTCCAAGCCCGAAACGCGGAAATATCGCGCAAACCGCCGGTCCCTCATAAGAAAGTCTGATACCGTGCCTATTCCTCGTGCCCCCGCCGTTTGGTACGATGTCCGCAACACAAGAACCGACGAAGGGGTGGACTTCATGGCAACAGGCAAATTGCAAGGACGGGTCGCGATCATCACGGGAGCGGGCACCGGTCTCGGCCGGGCGGCCGCGCTCGCCTTCGCCGCGGAAGGCGCGCACGTCGCGCTCGTCGGCCGGCGGCTCGCCAAGCTCGAAGAGACGGCGGCGGCGATCCGGACCGCGGGAGGCACCGGCAGAGCTATCGTCATCCAGGCGGACGTTACGTCCGAACGGGACGTCCGGCATGCCGTCGGCTGGGTCTATGCCCAGTTCGGCACGGTCGACATCCTCCTGAACAACGCCGCGACCTTCGAGCCGGGGACCGTGCTGGAGATGGACCTCGAGGAATGGAACCGGCAGCTGGCGACCAATTTGACCGGGCCGTTCCTGATGACGCGCGAAGTGCTGCCGCTGATGCGCGGCAGCCGGTACGGGCGCATCGTCAACGTCACGTCCGGACTCGCGGACAACGGCGCGGGCGGGTATGCCGCCTACAGCGCTTCCAAGGCGGGGCTGGAATCGCTCACGCGGACGACGGCCGACGAAGAGCAGAGCTACGGCATTCTCGTCAACGCCTTCAATCCCGGGACGATCCGCTCGGAGATGCACGCGACGGGCCGGGATCCGCAGCTGGTCGCGCCGGAGCTGGTCCGGCTCGCTTCGCTTCCGGAACACGGGCAGACGGGCGGCATCGTCGCCAGCTGACGGCGCGGAAGGCAGCGCGGCAAAACTTCCATGGTGCGTAAAGGCCGAGATTAGAGAGATGGCCAGAGAACGAGAATGTTCCGAGAATGGCTGAAAGCCGGAGATTGGCCAGAAGCCCGAGATTGTTCGAGGAAGAGGAGCGCCTGCGCCCGAATCGACGATATGCGCGATTCGGTTCGTCACGGTTTTTGCATTCGACACCGTCAAACCCGGCAAAAAAGGACAGCTTCTCCAGAGAATTCGACCGGTTATCTACCCGGCCGAGCTCGGATGCTGTCCTTTTCTTCAAGCCGCTCCGCGGTCTAGCTGTTCTCGATCAGTTCAAGCCAGTCGTTGAATTCGGTCTGCAGCTTCCGGTATTCCGTCGTCAGCTTGCCGTGCTCCACCTTCAGCTGTTCGTGGACGCCGAGCAGCGACTCCTTGTCCTGCACCGCGTCGTTCAAAGCCGCTTCCAGTTCCGAGAGCCGCCCGTCTTGCTCCGGCCGATCCTGCAACCGGAGCGCCTGCTCCTCGACGAGCCTCAGCTGATCCAGCAGTCCGGCTTCCGACTCCGCGTGCGCCGCGGCCTCGCGCCTCGCCAGCTCCAACTCGGCTTCGGCGGCCCGCGTCCGGCGCTCCAGCTCGGCGGCCGCTTCGTCGGCCACCCGTTCCGTCTCCGCCATATAGTGGCGTGCCTCGCCCATAAGCTCGGCCGCGCGTTCCTCGGCAGCCTGCAGCCTCTCCGCCAGCTCGGCGTTCCGTCCGTTCAGCGCCTCGAGCTCCCGCCGGATGCCGTCGCGCTCCTGCTGCAGCTCGAGCTGCAGCTGCCGGTAGTCGTCGGCGCTTGCCCGCGCATCCCTCAGCTCCGCTTCCAGCTCAGCGACCCGCCGCTCCTGCTCTTCCAGCGCCGCCGCGCGGCGCTGCTCGCCGCGCGCCAGCTGCTCGGCCTGCTGGGACAGCTGCTCCGCGGCGTATTCCCGCTCGCGAAGCTCCTGCTGCAGCCGATCGATCGTCTTCCGCTGCGTTTCTTCCTGCTCGGCCGCTTCCACTAGCAGCAGCTCGCCGCTCTCCTGCGCGTCCGCCAGCTCTTTGCGCAGCCGTTCCAGCTCGGCTTTCGCGCGGTCAAGCTGCTCCGCAAGACGAAGCCGTTCTTCGCCGCGCGCGTCGAGCTCGCCGCGCAGCGATTGCTCGCGCTCGGCCGCTTCCGCACGGGCGGCTTCCAGCGCCGTCCGGTGTTCGTTCGCGAGCGCGGCGGCTTCAGCCGCCCCTTCCTGCAGCGCCTCGTCGAGCAGCGCCTGCGCGGTCTCGCGCTCCCGTGCCAGCAGCGCCTCCGCCGCCGCCCGCTCATCTTCAAGCGCCGCGCGCAGCTCGGCCAGCTGCTTCCGCAGCGCGGCTTCGCCTTCCGCCGCCAGGGCGGCTTCGCCGCGAAGGCGCTCCGCTTCCTGGCCGGCGGCTTCGCGCAGACGCTCGGCTTCCGCCGCCGCTTCCTCGCGCGCCTGCTCCAGCTGCGCCAGCAATCCGGCCCGGGCTTCCGCCAGCTGCTCGGCCGCGGCCGCCGCCGTCGCTTCCTGCAAGGCCCGCTCGCGCCTCACGTCCTCCTCGTGCTTCTCCTGCGCCTCGATCAGCTCGAGCAGCGCGGCTTCGCGTTCGCGCTCGAGCTCCGCCCGCGCTTCTTCGCGCTGCTGGTCAAGCTGCGCTTCCATCGCCCGGCGATGCTCCGCGAGCTGCAGCTCGAGCGCCTCGCGCAGCTGCGCGGCTTCCATCGCCGCAGCTTGCCGCAGGCGCTCCAGCTCTTCCGCGGCCGCCAGTTCCGCCGCTTCGCGTTCGGCCGCGGCCCGCGCTTCGGCCGCTTGGAGCGCGTCCTCGTGCGACTTGCGCTCCCCGCCCGCGCGCGCCGCCGCGGCGAGCAGCATCTGCTCGTACGCGCCGCGCTCCTCGGCGAGCGTCGCTTCGGCTTCGCGCAGCGCCGCTTCATGCGCCTCGCGCTCGGCCGCCGCGCGGGCCTGCGCTTCGCGCAGCGCCTGCTCGTGCGCTTCGAGCGCTTCGAGCTCGGCCAGCTCGCGGTCCTCGCGCTCGCGCGCCAGCTCCGCCGCGGCCGCTTCCGTCGCCTCGGCCATTGCCGCCTCGTGCGCCTCGCGCTCGGCCGTCGCGCGCGCTTCCGCTTCGCGCAGCCGCTCCGCGATCGCCTCGCGTTCCGCGGCGGCCTGTGCCTCAGCCTCGCGCCTAGCCTGCTCATACGCCTCGCGCTCGGCCGCCGCATGGGCTACCGCTTCGCGCAGCGCCTGCTCGTGCGCTTCGAGCGCTTCGAGCTCGGCCAGCTCGCGGTCCTCGCGCTCGCGCGCCCGCTCGGCTTCGTGCTCCGCGCGCGCCTGCGCCAGCTCGGCCGCAGCCGCTTCCTGCGCCTCGGCCAGCGCTACCTCGCGCGCTTCGCGCTCCGCCGCCGCGCGCGCATCCGCTTCGCGCAGGGCCCGCTCGGCTTCCTCGCGCTCCGCCTGCGCCAGCGCCGCCGCCTCGGCCAGCGCTACCTCGCGCGCTTCGCGCTCCGCCACGGCACGCGCTTCCGCCTCGCGCAGCGCCCGCTCGGCTTCCTCGCGCTCCGCCTGCGCTAGCTCCGCCGCCTCGGCCAGCGCCGCCTCGCGCGCTTCGCGTTCCGCCGCCACGCGCGCGTCCGCCTCGCGCAGCACCCGCTCGTGCGCCTCCAGCGCCTCGAGCTCCGCCAGCTCGCGGTCCTCGCGCTCCCGCGCGAGCTGCGCCGTCAGCTCCGCTCGCGCCTGCGCCAGCTCGGCCTCCGCCGCTTCGCGCTCGGCGGCCAGCCGCGCTTCCAGCGCCTCGCGCTGCGCCGCCAGCTCCGACTCGTGCGCGCCGCGCAGCCGCTCCAGCTCGGCCTCGCCCGCTTCCCGCAGGCGCGCCAGCTCCGCTTCCGCGGCTTCGCGCTCGCGCGCGCGTTCCGCCGCGGCCGCTTCGAGCTCGCCGGCCGCCCGCGCTTCCACCGCCTGCAGCGCTTCCTGCGCCGCCTGAGACGCCAAATCCTGGCGTTCCCATTCTTGCTCCAGCTCCGCGCGATGCTCGGCCTGCCGCGCTTCCTGCGCCTCGCGCGCCTGCGCCAGCTCGGCTTCCAGCGTCTCGCGAAGGCGCGCCAGTTCCGACTCCGCGTCTTCCCGCGCCCTCGCAAGCGCCGCCTCGGCTTCCGCTCGCGCCCGTTCCAGCTCGCGCTCCCCGGCTTCGCGGACGCGCGCCAGCTCGGCGTCGGCCGCTTCCCGCTCCGCCGCCCGGACCGCATCGGCTTCTTGCTTCAGCCGCTCAAGCGATTCCTCGGCTTCGAGGGCTTCCATCAGACGGCCTTCGCGCTCCTGCTCCAGCGCTTCCCGCTGCCGCGCCAGCTCGGTTTCGAGCGATTCGCGCAGCGCCTGCAGCTCCGACTCGAGCGTCGCCCGCGTCCGCGCCAGCTCCGCGGCCGCCGCTTCGCGCTCCGCGGCCAGCGCCTCCTCCGCTTCCATCCGCGCAAGGACCAAGGCGTCCTGCCCTTCGCGCGCGGTGTCGGCATGGCGTCCTTGCTCGCGCTCGAGCTCGCCGCGCGCGGTCGCCAGCTCGGCTTCGAGCGCCTCGCGCACGCGCGCGAGCTCTTCCGCGGCGGCTTCCCGCTCGAGGGCGGCCTTCGCTTCCGCTTCGCGGAGCGCCTCTTCCGTCCGCCCCTGCAGCATCGCGCTCAGCCGTTCCATTTCTTCGTGCGCGCTTTCCCGTTCGAGCTCGCGCTCCAGCTCCAGCTCCTCGCGCGCGCGCGCGAACGCCGCCTCAGCCGCCTCGCGCCCGAGCACGTGCTCGGCAATCAGCCGCTCCCGCTCTTCCCGCGCCGCTTCCAACGCGGATTCGTGCGCTTCCTGCGCGCGTTCGAGCTCGGCCTGCGCCGCCAGCATCTCCTGCAGCTGCTGTTCCTCCAGCTCCTTGCGGACGCGGTCCAGCTCTTCGCGCGCGTCGGCCTCCGCCTTCGCGTGCTTCGCTTCGGCTTCGCGCAGCGCGGCTTCGAGACGATCCTTCAGCTCGGCGCTTGCCCGGCCGCGCTCCGCTTCGAGCCCGGCTTCCGCGTCCAGCCGCTCGGCCTCCATCTGCGCCTGCAGCTCGTCCAGCAACCGCTTCGCCTGTTCCATTTCGGCCACGGCGGCCCGGCGGCGCTCCTCCGTCTCGTGCATGCGCTCGTTCTCGGCGCGCAGGCGGAACACGTCCTCCGCCATTTGCACCGAGGCCAGCATCGCCAGCTTCGGAAGGTCGAGGCGCGGATAGCCCTTCGCCAGCTTATGCAGATTGTCGTCCACGAAAGCGGCAATCCGTTTGATGTAATCGGGATTGTTATGGCCCGTCAGTTTGAATTGATTACCGTATATATCAACCGTCACACGTGTCCGATCGGCAGCGTTCATGAGGGTAGCCTCCTATTGTTCCGGGTGAACATTTATTTGCGCGTTCTCGAAGGGCATCCGCCCATTTTCCGTCGAACCGGACCTCCGCCGGACGGCTTTCCGCCGCCGCATGCCGGAATCCGGCCGCCGCAAACGCTTTCGATACGGCTGATCCAGCCTAGAACCATTCGGCTTTTCGCGTTTTATTCCAAAATATAGAAAGAAGTGGCAAACAAGCCTGCATTCCTCCGTCTCCGGAAAAAACAAAGCCGCCTCGAATTAGCGTTCGTACGGAACTAATTCGATGCGGCTCATGGCATCTCCTGCCTATTTACGCAATTCTGCCCCAAAAGATTGTTCCAATTTTGTTACGACCTTGCCGTGCAGCTCCGTCACTTCTTCGTCCGTCAGCGTGCGCTCGCCGTGGCGGTAAACCAGCGACAGCGCGACGCTCTTCTTGTCCTCGCCGAGCTTCTCGCCCGTATAGATGTCGAAGATGCGGATCGATTCCAAGAGCCCGCCGGCCGTTTCGGCCGCGGCTTGGGTCAGCTTGCCGGCTTCCACGCCGCGGTCCAGCACGACGGCGATATCGCGTTCCATCGCCGGGTAGCGCGGCAGGGCTTTGTAGACGATCTCGAAATTCGCGTGGTCGTAGAGCGGCGCAAGCTCGATCTCGAGCACGTACGTATCCGCGAGGTCCTGCTCCAGCTGCACGGACGGGTGCAGCTGGCCCAGGTAACCGATCGTGACGGGACCGCGCTCGCCGCGGAAGACGACGGCGGCCGTCCGGCCCGGATGCATGTGCGCCGGCTGCGCCGCTTCGTAGCCGATCTCCCCGCCGACGCCGAGCGCGTCGGCCAGCGATTCGAGAATGCCTTTCGCGTCGTAGAAGTCGTACGCCTCCGCCCTGCGGTTCCATTCCGCGCGGACGCGGCTGCCCGTCAGCAGCACGGCCAAGCGATGCTTCTCCTGCGGCAGGCGCGTGAGCGTTTCCTCGTCCGTATGGAAGACGCTGCCGATTTCGAAAATCGCGACGTCGTCGGTTTTGCGGTTGCGGTTGTACGCGGCCGTCTCGAGCAGCTGCGGCAGCAGGCTCGTGCGGAGCACGCTGCGGTCCTCGCTCATCGGCAGCGCCAGGCGGACGGGCAGCATGCCTTCGCCGTTCAGCGCCGGGAACAGTTTCGTCCGGTCCGGGTGGGTGAACGAGTAGCTGATCACCTCGTGCAGGCCGGCGTCGGTCAGCCGCTTGCGCAGCTCGCGGCGGATCGCCTGCGGCTTCGTGAGGGCGCCCGGCGTCGCCGCGCCTTCGATGGCCGTCGTCGGAATGTTGTCGTAGCCGAACAGGCGGGCCGCTTCTTCGATCAGGTCGACGTCCCGCGTGATGTCGCCGCGGCGGCTCGGAATGTCGACGGTGAACACGCCGCCCTCTGACAATTGGAAGTGGAACTGCAGCCGGCTGAAAATCGTCTCCAGCTCCAGCTTCGACAGGCTCGTGCCGAGGTAGCGGTTGATCTTCTCGATCGAAACGGTCACGACGGTCTTCGCGGCCGGCGCCGCGATCTCTTCCACGACGCCTTCCAGCACGTGGCCGCCGGCGTATTGCGCCATCAGCGCGGCCGCCCGGTCGAGCGCCGGGAGGACGCGCGCCGGATCGACGCCTTTCTCGAAGCGGAGGCTCGATTCCGAACGGAGCCCGAGCTGGCGCGACGTCTTGCGGACCGTGCCGCCGTCGAACCGGGCGGACTCCAGCAGGATGTCGACCGTCGACGCCGACACTTCCGTATCCGCGCCGCCCATGACGCCGGCGAGGGCGATCGGGCGATCGCCGTCCGTGATGACGAGCATTTGCGGCTCGAGCTTCCGTTCCTGGCCGTCCAGCGTCGCCATCGTTTCGCCTTCGTGCGCGAGGCGCACCAGAATGCGGCCGCCCGGGATTTTATCCGCGTCGAACGCGTGCAGGGGCTGTCCGTACTCCAGCATGACGTAGTTCGTGATGTCGACGACGTTGCTGATCGGACGGATGCCCGCCGCCATGAGGCGGTTCTGCATCCAGAGCGGCGACGGGCCGATGCTGACGCCCTTGATGTAGCGGGCGGCGTAATGCGCGCACTGCTCCTTCGCTTCGATGCGGACCGAGACGCGCGCGGACGCTTGCTCCGCGGAGTCGCTCACGCGGTTGTCCGGCAGCTTCACCGCGCGGCCGGTCAGCGCGCCGACCTCGTACGCGACGCCCAGCATGCTGAGGCAGTCCGAACGGTTCGGCGTCAAGTCGAGCTCCAGCACTTCGTCGTCGATGCCGAGCACGTCGAGGATCGACGCGCCGACCGCCGTGCCTTCCGGCAGCACGAGGATGCCCTCCTGCTGCTCCTTCGGCAGCAGCTTGTCGTTCAAGCCGAGCTCCTTCGCGGAGCAGATCATGCCCTGGGACTCCACGCCGCGCAGCTTCGCCTTCTTGATCGCGAAGTCGCCCGGCAGCACCGCGCCGATCGTCGCGACCGGCACGAGCTGGCCCGCCGCGACGTTCTTCGCGCCGCAGACGATCTGCAGCGCTTCGGGACCGCCGACGTCGACCGTCGTGACGTTCAGCTTGTCGGCGTCGGGGTGCTTCTCCTTCGTCAAGACGCGGCCGACGACGACGCCGGTCACGCCTTTATTGCGGGATTCGACGACGTCGATCTCGATGCCGCCGCTCGTCATCAGCTCGGCCAGCCGCTCGCCGTCATAGCCGTCCAGGTCGATGTATTGGCTCAACCATTTATAAGATACGTTCATCGTATTAGCCTCCCTCTCACATTCGGACAAACTGGCTCAGGAAGCGCAGGTCGTTCGTATAGAAATGACGAATGTCGTCGATGCCGTACTTCAGCAGCGCGATCCGCTCGATGCCCATCCCGAAGGCGAAGCCGCTCATCTCCTGCGGGTCGTAGCCGCCCATTTCCAGGACGCGCGGGTGGACCATGCCGCAGCCGAGAATTTCCAGCCAGCCCGTATGCTTGCACATCCGGCAGCCGTGGCCGCCGCACTGCACGCACGTCACGTCGACCTCCGCGCTCGGCTCCGTGAACGGGAAGAAGCTCGGGCGCAGGCGGATCTGCGTCTGCTTGCCGAACATGAGCTGCACGAATTGCAGCAGCGTCCCTTTCAGGTCGCTCATGCGGATGTTCGGCCCGATGACCAGGCCTTCGACCTGGTTGAACTGGAACGAGTGCGTCGCGTCGTCGTCGTCGCGGCGGTACACTTTGCCCGGGCAAATGACCTTGACGGGCTTGCCGTTCATCGCTTTCATCGTCCGCACCTGTACCGGCGACGTGTGCGTCCGCATGAGGATTTCGTCCGTCACGTAGAAGGAGTCCTGCATGTCGCGCGCCGGGTGGTTCTTCGGCAGGTTCAGCGCCTCGAAATTAAAGAAGTCGGTCTCGACCTCCGGGCCTTCCGCGATCGTGTAGCCCATGCCGATGAACGCGTCCTCGATTTCCTGGGCGACCTTGTTCAGCGGATGCACCGCCCCCGCGCCGAGCTTGCGGCCCGGCAGCGTGACGTCGACCGTTTCCGCGCGGAGGCGGTTCTCCGTCTCGGCCTGCTGGAACGCGGCCTGCTTCGACTCGATGACCGCTTCGATCGCGGCGCGCACGTCGTTGCCGACCTGCCCGATGACCGGGCGTTCCTCGGCGCTCAGGCTTCCCATGCCGCGGAGAATTTCCGTCAGGGCGCCCTTCTTGCCCAAATATTTGACCCGCAGGTCGTTCAGCTGCTGCGGGCCGGCGACGCCCTGCAGCTCCTGCAGCGCCTCGGCGCGCAGTGCTTCCAAACGCTCTTTCATTTCTTCCAGTCCCTTCTCTTGAAAATAAAAAACGGTCCTCTCTCCCCGCAAGGGACGAAAGAACCGTGTTACCACCCTAATTCGAACCGCCGCGCCGGCATGCTGCCGCCGTATCGCCTGGCGATTCCTCAAGCTCCGGATATCGGCCGGACGACCGGTGCTTCCTACCTCATGCGCCCGGAGGACGCACCCGTTCAGAAGCCTGCTCGGAAGCGAACTTCGGCAGCCTGATTTCCCGAAGACGCTCTCAATCTGCGGCGTCTCCTCCCTGTTGCGGAAAGCACTGCGTACTCTTCTTCCTCATCGCATTGACGTATGTTCGTTTTATTATACGAAACTTCGCCGCTCGTTCGCAAGTCCGTCCCGCGCGAAAAGCCGCCTATTCCGTCCTTTTTTCGCGATTACGCCCGTTTCCGGCGGGTCAGCGACGCGATCAGCGCCGCCGCGCCGAGCACTGCCGCCGCGATCGAGAGGACGAACGAGACGTTTTCCTTCGCGCCGCCTTTGTCCGCCGCCGCTTCGGCATCCGCCGAAGCCGCCGGCGCGCCGTGCCCGTCGCCTTCCGCGGCGCCCGCGACGACCGCCGTGACCGATGCGGGGTGATCCGAACCGTCCGCGCCGACCCATTCCACCACGGATTTGTCGCTATACGTCTGGTACGCCTTCCAAACCAGCTGCGCCGCGTCGTCCGCCACTTTGCCGGAGATGCGGAAGTCCGTGAATTCCGTCTGCGCGAGTCCCGCCCCTTCGGCCGTCCACGTGACGGACTTGACCGCCTTCGTGTCCGGCGCGAGCTCCAGGTCGTACTTCCAGCCCGCCTTCGGCTCGACCCGGCTGATCGCCACGCCGTCCGGCACCGTCACCTTCACGCCCGTCGTCGTCACGTTCTCGCTCTCGCTCGGCACGCGGACCGAGAATACCTCGTAACTCCCCTGCGTCGTCTGCTTCGGCTGCACCGTCACGTGCGCGCTCGCCATGGACGCGAACAGGAACAGCGGCATTAAGGCCGCCCCGATCACCGATAATTTCTTCATGCGTTTCAACATTCCGCCGCATCCTCCCTCGGGCAAATGTTCCCCCATCTGCCGGTATCATTATCTTAGCCTAGAGGGAGTATAGCGCAGACGTGCCGCGAAGACATGACTCGAACGGGCTATGCGGTTGTTACGAAATCGTGTCCCTTGTCCGGGACGGCGGCTTATTCCTTCACGAGCCCCTTCTCCAGCGCGTACCGCGTCAGCTGGACCCGGTTGTCGAGATGCAGCTTCTGCAAAATGTTCTTCAAGTGGTTCTTGACGGTATGCTCCGAAAGGCCGAACGCTTCGGCGATCTGCCGGTTGGAGCCGCCCGACGCCACCTGCTCCAGCACCTCGCGCTCCCGCTGCGTCAGCGCCGTATGCGCCCGATCCTCCGGCCCCCGCCCGCCCGGAGGACCCTGCTGCCCCGGGCGCCGCGCCGAGCCGGAGCCGCTGCCGCCGTTGAATTCCTGCAGCATGCGGAAGGCCAGCTCCTTGGACAGCGGCGCCTCGTCCAGCGCCACGGTCCGCAAATATTCCAGCCAGGAGGACGGCGACAGGTTCTTGAGCAGGTAGCCCTGCGCGCCGCGCTTGATGGCCTCGAACAGATCCGTGATGTCGTCGGACACCGTCACCATGACGATCTTGATCCGGGGATCGAAGGCCTTGATCAGCTGCGTCGCCTCCATTCCCGACACGACGGGCATGTTGATGTCCATCAGCACGAGGTCGGGCGCCAGCTGGGCCGCCATGGCGACCGCCTGCTCGCCGTTCGCCGCCTCGCCCACGATCTCGAATTCCGGCGCCCCGCCGACGATGTCGCGCATGCCTTCCCGGCCGTGGGGATGGTCGTCCGCCAGCAGCACTCTGACCTTGTCGTTCCCGGTTCCGTTCCCCTCCATGCCGCTCACCCTTCCTTCTCGACTTCCACGACCGTTCCCCGGCCGCCGGACCACGCGTCGTCCGCGCCGGCGGGCCGGACCGCGAAGCGCCAGCCCATCTCGGCGGCGCGTCCCTGCATCATCCGGACGCCGTAGCGCCCCTTCGCGAACAGCCGCTCCGGATCGGCCCCGGCGCCGTCGTCGGCGACCGTGCAGCGGAACGCCGCCTCCCCGCCGGCCGCGGCTTGCACCCGAAGGCGCGACGCGCCCGCGTGCTTCCGCGCGTTCTGCATCGCCTCGCGCACGATCGCGATCAGCTGCACCTTCTCCTTGCCCGACAGCCGGGCATCGGCCAGCTGCCAGTCCAGCTCGACGCGCAGGCCGCCGAGCTCCAGCTCCGCGGCCATGTCGCGCACCGCCCGCATCCACTGCACGTCGGTCCGGGACGGCTCGCTCCGCAGCGCCGCGATCGACTGCCGGACGTCGTCGTACACGTGCTTGACCGTCCTTCGCAGCTGGCCCATCGTTTCCGCCGCGAGCTCCGGATCCTTGGCGTGCTCGAGCTTGTCGAGCTTCACGGACAGCAGGAACAGCGATTGCGAGATGCCGTCGTGCAGCTCCCGCGCCAGCTGCTCGCGCTCCTCGAACGCCGCCTCGGCCGCCTTGGACCGCTGCAGCGTGTCCTGCGTGTCCTCCAGCATCCGGAACAGCCGGAGCAGCAGCGTGGCGGTCACGGTCATGACGATGACCGGCGCCAGCGCGTTGCCGAGATCCATGGACAGATAGGGCAGCAGCAGCGTATGGCGCAAATATTCCCACAGCGCGATCGTCAAGGTCGGCGTCCATAGAATGAGCCATTTCAGCCGCTTATACGTCATCCTCGTCCCTGCCTCCCTTCCGTCCCGGCGCCCGTTCCGCCTTGCGGCGGCTCGATCGGGCGGCCCTTGACCCGAGCCTTGGCCTTGCTAGCCGCGAAAGTTAATAGTTGCGGAAATCGACCTTCCGCACCGTCTCGTTATCGTCCTTGTCGCGGACGCGGATCTCGGCCTCCCACCGGCCGGCGAACGGAACGTACGGCCCTTCGGCCTTGTAGGCGGTCTTCGCGTAGCCCTCGAAGTCCGTCAGCTCCGTATCCTCGAACGGCTTGAGCGGCACCTCGATCGGTCCGAGCTCCTTGCGGTCGAGCGAGAACAGCCTCAGCTCCGCCGACTTCGCGGCGCCGACGGCGTCCGGCAGCCAGACCTTGACGGTCAGCTCGTTGACGCCCGCCTTGTTCGGCGTGACGCGGAAGGACAGATGCAGCTTCTCGCCCATCTGATGGTACGTGACGGGCTCGTTGGCCGGCAGCGGGCTGACGTACGTGAACAGCGCCGCGACGACGACGATCAGGACCATCAGCGCGGCGTCCGCGCGCAGCAGCGCGCCCGTCGGCAGACCGCCCTTGCGGATCCGCAGGTGCAGCGTTCCGCCGACCCCGAGCACCAGCACCACCAGCCCGGTCTTGACGAGCAGAAGCGTGCCCCACGCCGTGTAGAACAGGTACTTCAAGCTCGGCAGGAAGAGCAGCGTCATCCCGACGCCCGACAGCGCGAGCAGCATGAGCGACAGCAGCGCCGCCTTGGAGAACAGCGCGGCGAAGCGGCCGGCTTCCTTGCGATCCTTCAGCCACAGCATGAAGAGCAGCGTCAGGCCGCCCGCCCATACGGCGCCGGAGGCCAGATGCAGGAAGTCGAACAGCACCGTCGCGTATTTCGGCGAGAAGACCGATGCGTGCCCGCTCCAGCTTTCGACGGCCAGCATCGCCGCCGCCCAGAGCGCCCGGAGCGCCGGGTGGAGCCGGACGAACAGGAACCCGAGCAGCGCCAGCGCCGCCAGCGCGATCCATTCCTTGCCCACGGCCGTATCGAGGAAGAGCTTGCCGTAGTCGCTCGACGGATAGCCCTTCAGAATCTCGCGCGCATGGACGAAAACGTACAGGAGCACCGCCACGAGCTGCGTGCGCAGCGCGATCGGCTCCCATTTCTTCCGGATGTCCGCCAGCGCCCCGCCGCGGTTCCCGGCGGCGAGCCACCAGAACATGAGTCCCGCCGTCCACAGCAGCGCCGCGTAATACAGCGAGCGGACCGCGTAAATAATGAATTGGTTCGTCGTCAGCCCCGTCGCCGCGCCGTGGCCTTCGTGCCCGAGCGCCTTGTGCGGGTCGAACGCGGAAGCGTCGACGCCCTGCGGCGGGTTGCCCACGACGAAGACGTACGAGCCGCTGACGGGATGGCCGTCCGCGGAAACGATCGCGTACGACACCGTGTAGACGCCCTCGCCCAGCTTGGGCAGCGCCAGCTTCAGCGTCCGATGGTCGGCGCTCGGCACGGGATCCGCCTGCGTCACCCGGCGCGACTTGTCGTCCAGCACCTCCAGCGAGCCGACCTTCGCTTCGATCGCTTCATTAAAGGCGAGCTCCGCTTCCTTGGGGCTCTGCTCGTATTTGGTATTCGGCTCCGGCACCGAGCGTTCCAGCTCGGCGTGCGCGAGCGCGGCCGAAGGCGCGCCGGCCAGCAGGATGCCGAGCCATAGCGCGAACACCGCCGCCGCGAAGGCGCGACGGATCGGTTTACGTCGTCCAATCATGCGTCCGAGCAACATCTCGTAACGTCACGTCCCTTCCTTCTGTTCCATGCGCCGGTTTCAAACCGGTCGCCAATATAAGCCTAGTGTACTAGAGCGAATCGCCGAGCACCAATCGTAAATTCAACTTTTGTTTGAACGAATCCGTTTCCGCCCTGCCGCGGCGAATCCCCGATCCGGATCCGCGTCGAAATCCCTATTATTGTCACGACACATCCGCGGCCCGAAATGCTATAATTGTTTTTTGCTCGCCGCCTTTTATTTTGCCTTCGGGGACGCCGGATCGACCGTTTGCGAAAAGGCGCCGCTGCGAGCTTTCATTGATTTTTCATGTAGAAAACGGGCTTTCCGGAGGGCCCGGATGTCGAATTGTTTAGCTTGACTATCACTATATCTCGGTGTAACGTAGGAAAGTACTTACAACATATTGTGTATTACGGGTTGTCGGACGACAACCTTCGACAAGGAGTGGCTCTGCCCGTGGATATTATTAAAAGGAATGGTCAGAAGGAAGAACTCATCTTTTCCAAGCTGAAGAAGGTCATCGATTTCGCTTGCCAGAGCTACAGCGACTGCGATCCTTTGGAGCTGGAAACGGCCTTGCTCCCCTATTTCCGCAACAACATCACGACCAAAGAAATCCAACGTACGCTGACGCAAGTTGCAGTCGAGAAAACGAGCATCGAAGAGCCGAACTGGCAATATGTCGCGGCCAAGCTTCTCGTGTACGATCTCTATAAAGAATCCGCCATCAACCGCAAATACGGCTACTTCGGCTACGGGGACTTCTACTCCCTCATCACGTACCTGACCGACAAGGGCTTATACGGCAGCTACATACTGGACCACTACACGCGCGACGAAATCCGCGAGCTCGGCAACTACATCGTGCCGGAACGCGACTACCTGTTCAATTACATCGGCCTGAAGACGCTGTCCGACCGCTACCTCATCAAGAGCTTCAACGGCGACGTGCTCGAGCTGCCGCAAGAGCTGTTCATGGGCGTTGCCATGCACCTGGCCATGAAGGAAGACGACAAGCTGGCTTGGGCCCGCAAGTTCTACGACGTGCTGAGCCGCCTGCAGATGACGGTGGCGACGCCGACGCTCGCGAACGCGCGCAAGCCGTTCCACCAGCTGTCGAGCTGCTTCATCGACACGGTGCCCGACAACCTGTGGGGCATCTACAACGTCGACTCCAGCTTCGCCCAAGTATCCAAATTCGGCGGCGGCATGGGCATCTACATCGGCAAGGTCCGCAGCCGCGGCTCCAACATCCGCGGGTTTAAAGGCGTCGCCGGCGGCGTCGTCCCTTGGATCAAAAACTATAACAACACGGCGGTCGCGGTCGACCAGCTCGGCGTGCGCTCCGGCGCCGTCGCCGTCTACCTCGACGTATGGCATAAGGACATTTTCGACTTCCTGAACCTGAAGACGAACAACGGCGACGACCGCATGAAGGCGCACGACATCTTCCCGGGCGTCTGCATCCCGGACTTGTTCATGCGCAAGGTGCAGGAGCGCGAGACGTGGTGCCTGTTCGATCCGCACGAAGTGCGCGGTTACATGGGCTTCTCCCTCGAAGACGCTTGGGGCGAAGAGTGGGAGCGCCGCTACGAGGAGTGCGTGAACCATCCGGAGCTGTCCCGCGAGGAAGTGCCGGCGATCGAGATCATGAAGCGCATCCTGGCAAGCTCCTTCGAGACGGGCACGCCGTTCGTGTTCTATCGCGACACGGTCAACCGCGCGAACCCGAACAAGCACAAGGGCATCATCTACTGCTCGAACCTGTGCACGGAGATCTGCCAGAACATGAGCCCGACGGAATACATCACGACGACGCACGAGGACGGCATCATCACGACGCAAATCAAGTCCGGCGATTACGTCGTCTGCAATCTCTCCTCCCTCAACCTCGGCCGCACGCGGTCCAAAGAAGAGATCGAGGAAGTCGTCAGCTGCCAAATGCGCATGATGGACAACGTCATCGACTTGAACCATTATCCGATTCCGCAGGCGGAAATCACGAACCAGAAATACCGCGCCGTCGGCCTCGGCACGAGCGGCTACCATCAGTGGCTGGCGCTGAACGGCATCGCGTGGGAATCCGACGAGCACTTGGATCGCGCCGACGAGCTGTACGAATGGATCAACTACTGCGCGGTCAAAGCGTCGATGGAGATCGCCAAGGAGAAAGGCGCGTTCCGCGTCTTCGAAGGCAGCGAATGGCAGACCGGCGCTTATTTCGAATCGCGCGGTTACGATGCCCCGCACTGGCAGAAGCTAAAGCAGGACGTCGCCGAGCACGGCGTGCGCAACGGCTGGATGTTCGCCATCGCGCCGACGGCTTCGACGTCGCTGATCGCCGGCTCCACGGCGGGCATCGACCCGATCTTCAGCAAGTTCTTCGTCGAAGAGAAGAAGAACGCGGTCATTCCGCAAACGGCGCCGAACCTGAGCGAAGAGACGTTTTGGCTCTATAAGGAAGCGCACCATATCGACCAGCACTGGAGCATCAAAGCGGCGGGCCGCCGTCAGCGCCACATCGACCAAGCGCAGTCGTTCAACCTCTACATCACGCCGAACTACACGGCGAAGGAGTTCATGGACCTGTACATGGCCGCGTGGGAGAACGGGCTCAAGACCGTGTACTACTGCCGCAACAAGAGCTTGGAAGTGGAAGATTGCGTCAGCTGCAGCTCGTAATCTTGCCTTGAACATAAGCGGCCCCGCGAACGGGATGGGTTCGGATCGGAGCTGGCTTGCGTGCCCTGTCGGATGACGGGGCACGCGGCATTCGCGGCTGCGGACACATAAGCCTCATACGGCCAGCGGGGCAAGCTATTCAATGGGATCATGGAAGCATTGCAGCACTCTTAGGTAGCAGGAACAGAAGGAGGCAGCCCATTTCATGGAACTGCAGAAGAAAAAACTGTTTAACGAGGAAGGCGACCGCGACTGGGGCAAGCGCCGCATGATCGGCGGCAACACGACCAACCTCATCGAGCTGAACAACGTCAAATACGACTGGGCCACGAAGATGTACCGGACGATGATGAACAACTTCTGGATTCCGGAAGAAATCCCGCTGTCCCAGGATGCCAAGGACTACAAGAACCTGTCGCTCTCCGAGCGCAACAGCTACGATAAAATCATCAGCTTCCTGATCTTCTTGGATTCGCTGCAGACGGCGAACCTGCCGAACATCAACGAGTACATCACCGCGCCGGAAGTCAACCTCGTGCTGACGGTGCACACGTTCCAGGAAGCGGTGCACAGCCAGTCGTACTCGTACATCCTGGACAGCGTCTGCTCGCCGGAAGTGCGCGACCAAATCTACAATCTGTGGCGCGAGGACAAGAACCTGCTCAAGCGCAACCGGTTTATTACGGATCTGTACGAGAACTTCATCGCGAACCCGTCTTCGCAAAACCTGATCAAGACGATCATGGCCAACTACATCCTGGAAGGCATCTACTTCTACAGCGGCTTCAGTTTCTTCTACGCGCTCGGCCGACAAGGAAAAATGCTCGGAACGGTATCCGAGATCAAATACATTCAGCGGGACGAACTGACGCATCTCGCGTTGTTCCAAGGCATCTTCCGCGAAGTCCGCAAGGAGAACGCGGAGCTGTTCACGCCGGTTCTCATCGAGGAGCTGCGCCAGATGATGCGCACGGCCGTCGAACACGAGATCGAGTGGGGCAAGTACATCACGAACAATCAGATCCCGGGCCTGACCGACGAGATCATCGATGCGTATATCAAGTTCCTGTCGAATGAGCGGCTGCGCAAGCTGAACCTCGACATCCTGTACCCGGAAATCACCGAGCACCCGATGAAATGGGTCGAGAGCTTCAGCAACATGAACGGCATGAAGACCGACTTCTTCGAGCAAAAGGTCACGAACTACAGCAAGTCGTCCAACCTGAACTGGGGCGACCTGTAGGACCGCTTCCTCCTCCGACGCCTCGTACGCGCCTGCCGCGCGTACGAGGCGTTTTTGCGCCGCGTGTCCTTCGGATGAGAAAAAAGCAAGCGTCAGGAGAGTTTTCTCCGTCCGCTTGCTTCGGTTTCCGGCTTGAGCCTCGGTATGCCGGTGTGCACCGCCAACGACATCCGCTCGATGATTTTCGTTTTGATTTTGACCGTGACCGGTTTCTTCCCGCCCTTGCCGTGCATTCGGTCGAGCAGCGTCTGCATCGCCCGGCGCGCGTGCTCGTCCGCCGGCTGAGCCACCGTCGTCAGCGGCACCGGCAGCATCTGGGCCAGCTCCGAATCCGAGAAGCCCGACAGCGACAGGTCCTCCGGCACGGTTTTGTTCATCCGAGCGGCCGTATAATAGACCGCCGCGGCCAAATAATCGTCTCCGCACGCCACGGCGGTCAATTTGCGGTTCGCCTTCAGGAAGCCTTCCATCTCGGGGTTGCCTTCCCAGTAATGCGTTTGGCTGTTCACCCGTTCGACCACCAGGATGTACTGGCTTTGTACCGGTATCTCGTGGTCGATCAGCGCCTTCAAATATCCCTTGTAGCGTTCGTCGATGCTGCTGACGCCATGAATCGGATTCGTGACGAAGCCGATCTCCCGGTGCCCCGCTTCAATGAACCGCTTGACCATGTCGTACATGCCCTGGAAGGAGTCGTGCACGACGAAATCCATGGCCGCGCCGGTAAACAACCGGTCGATCAGCACGATCGGAAAGCCCGTTTCGCGCAGCTCGAGCGCCGCGGGACTCATCGTTTCCCGGCCGCGGGCAAACAACAGGATGCCGTCGACTTCGCCCGCCAGCTGCTTCAAGGAAGCTTCCTCGTCGGCCGCATCCTTGCTCAGCCGTATCATGAGTTCGCTATCGAAAGCGCGCGCCGCCGTCTCTAACGCCGAAACGAGGCGCGACGTATACGAATCCAATACCGGCAGCACGAAGGCAATGCGTCTTCTCGCGTCCCCTCTTGCACCGCCTGCGCTTGCGTCCGCGGCGGAATCCGGGATCTCCGTTCCGTCTTCGTTCAATCGCGCCGACTCCGCCTCTGCCAGAAACGTCCCCCTCCGTTTAAGCCGGTAGACGCGTCCCTGCCGGGCCAGCAGGTCGAGCGCCAGCTTCGCGGTCATGCGGCTGATGCCGAACATGGCGGCCAGCTCCGCTTCCGAAGGCACGGGATCGTGGGGTTTCAGCATGCGCGTTTGAATAATCCGTTCGACTTTAGCTGCCGTTTCCCGATACAAATGCTGACGGTTCGTTCCTCTGACCAATCCCAATCACCTACATGTCCTTGCATGAATATTCAAATCGTACCCCCTCTCGCCGTCTTTCTCAAGCCACCGAGGGGTGAAGAATTTGTAAATCCGAAACAAACGATAAGGCAGTACGTCTATTCCGACCGGGGCACGTTTTCGGAAAAGCCGCTTCATGGTACAATAATAGAAACGAAACAGCGGACATGCCCAAGCCAATATGCAGCGGAACAGAGACGGCTTGTCTTCGTTCCGCCCCTGATCGCGCATTCCTTCGCGCGTTCGGGCATCATCTCGAGCGGAATGACGCAGACTATGCTCCAAGGCAGGCTGCATCGCATTCATCGCGGATCGTTCCGCCGCTTAGTCCGTTCATTCAATCGCGAGGCGGCATACCGCCTGGTTTTGGCGTCCCGTCTCCGCAGTATCGGAAAACGAACATCGCAGCATCCGTACGACCGCTCAGACTAAAGTCCAGCCGCAAAACTGGACTATGGCCGTTATCACGCTTTCCGGACATCCATGTACACTTGATGAAGAAAGAACGTGGAAATGAGGGGTACTACATATGTCTCAACAAATCTATGTCATTAACGCGGCGCTTGCCGTCTTGCTGCTGCTCCTCGCGTTATGCGCGGGATTTCTGTCGGGCAATCTCGCCTTGCGCAAAACCGTCGACTCGCTGCAGCGCGGCTCCATCGCCACGCTCGCGCTCCTCGGCGCCATGACGCTGATCGCGATCGGCAAAGTCACCATGCTGATCGCGACCTACTCGTACCGCAGCTGGTTCGTCCTGGATTCGGCGCTGCTGTTCCTGACGCTGATTATGGCGCCGACGGCCGCCATCGCGTTCTTCTCCCTGCCTCGCCTGCTGCAGCTGTCCAAGCTTCAGCCCCGGGAAGCCGGAACGGCGGTCAGCCGCACGAAACGCCGCGCCGCCTCCGAAGTCGGGCTCGTCGTGCCGATTCAGGTGCTCGTCATCGAAGCGCTGCTCTACGCCGCGATCAACGTCTTCCCGCTCGGCATGGCGCTGCGCAAGGAAGTGCTCGTCATCGGTCTGCTCGTGCTGATGTCGCCGGCGCTCCTCATCTGGCGGCAGTCCATTCGGCGCCGCCGCATCCACCGTGACGACGGGACGTCGACGATACATTTCATCAAACGGGTCGTCTTCATTACCATGGCATTCATGCTGCTGGCCTTCGGCATTATTCATACGATGAACAACGCCAAAACGCTCAGCGAACCCGCTGAGCGTGACGAAACGCTGCAATTATCCGTCTCTCCCGCCTTCACCGGCAGATAGCCTTAGGTTCGCTATCCCCGCCGGCTTGCGGCATAGTCCGGCCAATTGTCGTCTTGAATGGCCGGACAGCCCCGCGGCCCCTCCCAGACGTAGACCCAGCCGGACCTTGCCGGCGCTTCCGCATCCGCGGTCCACACGCGATCGTAATCGTTCTCCTCTTCGATCCCGTTATACTCCTCGAGCGCATCCATCGCTTGCAAGCCGCGGTCGCCGACCGTGATCCAGAGGCCCCTAACGCGAGATCCCTGCGCATGCGCCAAGCCGTCCCGGACGAGCGCGGGATACGCCCCGCAATCGACGAGCCTCCCGCGAACGACGCCGGACACGGCCTGCCGGATATGGGCCGCCGCGACGGCATGATTGGGCTGGCCCGGCAACAGCGACCCATAAATGAATACGCGGTGTTCCCGTTCGGCCATCGGCGGCGGCCCCCTTCCCGGACTCGGTTAAGCCGTTTGGCTGCGGTGGCGGAACCAATTTTCGAACAGATTGGCCGGTATCGGCTGCGTGTAGTAGTAGCCCTGCGCTTCCTCGCAGTCGCGTTCGCGGAGGAACTTGATCTGTTCGTCGTTTTCCACGCCTTCGGCGGTGACCTTCAGCTTTAGATTTTTGGCCATGGACGTGATCGTCGCCACGATCGCGGCGTCGCTGCCGCCCTGCGTCAGGTCGTTCACGAAGCAGCGGTCGATTTTGAGCTTGTCGATCGGGAACCGCTTAAGCGAGCTCAGCGAGCTATAGCCCGTGCCGAAATCGTCGATGCTGATCTGCACGCCCAGCTCCTTCAGGCTGGCCAGCGTGTCGGCCGCGAATTCCACGTCGCTCGTCATGCTCTCCGTGATCTCCAGTTCCAAGTAGTTCGGCGGCATGCCGCTCTGCTCCAGAATCGCCTTGATCCGCTCGGCCAGCTGATGCTGCCGGAATTGGCGCATCGACAGGTTGACCGACATCATCATCGGCGGCAGCCCGGCGTCCTGCCACGCTTTGTTTTGCCGGCAGGCGGCGCCGATCACCCATTCCCCGAGCTGGAGGATGAGCCCGTTCTCTTCCGTGAGCGGAATGAACTCGCCCGGCGGCAGCAGCCCCCGCTTCGGATGCTGCCAGCGCACCAGCGCCTCCACGCCGACGACCTGGTTGCTGCGCAAATTGACGAGCGGCTGGTAGGCCAGCGAGAACTGCTCTTCGTCGATCGCGCACCGCAGATCGCTCTCCAGGCGAAGGCGGTCATGCGCCTTGCGATTCATCTCCGGCGCGTAGCTGGAATACTCGTTGCGGTGCGCCTTGGCGGAATAGAGCGCCGTGTCCGCGTTCTTGAGCAGCGCCTCGACGCTGTCGCCGTCCTGCGGGTAGAAGCTGATGCCGAGGCTGATCGTGACGTGATACTCCGCTTCCCCCAGGACGAACGGCGCGTCGAACAGGCCCATGATCGACTTCGCCTGGCGCTCGACCGGTTCGCCGCCGGACTCGGCGCACGGCAGCAGCATGGCGAACTCGTCGCCGCCCATCCGGTAGACGCGCATCGCCGGCGCCGCGTGCCGCAGCCGCTCCGACACGGCTTGCAGCATCTGGTCGCCGAAAGAGTGGCCGAGCGCATCGTTGATCGTCTTGAACCGGTCGATGTCGAGCAGGAATACGGCGACCCGGCCGTTCGTCTGCTGCGCGCGCTGCAGCTCTTCGTGCAGCTGTTCCTTCAGCAGCCGGCGGTTGGACAGGCCGGTCAGCTCGTCGTGGTACGCGAGGAAGTGAATGCGGGATTCCGTCCGCTTGTATTGCCGGTACGGCTCCTCGACCGTGACGTAGTAGACGCCCTTCAACAGGAAGTAATAGCCCGCCAGCTTGTACGCATGGCCGATCAGCATATCGCTGTCGTACTGGCCGAAGCTCAGCATGAATTGCAGGTCCGAGAGGAGGAAAAACACGAGCGATTGAAGGATCGTGAGCACCGTCTGCGGCCGCTCCGCCCGGTTGCGGTACAGCACGAGGACGATCGTACCAAGATAGCCGAACGCGATGAGGCTCTGCGCGCCGATGCGGAGCGCCGTCGCCGAACGGCCGGCGAACAGCCCGGCCTGCCCGTCGAGGAGGAAATAGCTGCCCGACGCCATGCACGCGAGCGCCACGGCTGCGGCGAACGCCGGCAGCCGGCGGGCGGCCGGAACGAGCGCGTCGCTTCGGCGGAAGACGAGGCACAAGCCGGCGGCTCCGGCCAGCTGCGCGGACATCGTGAAGAGCTCCGAGAGCGTCAAGTCGCCGAGCGGCCGGAAGAACGGCATCCCCGGATAGGTCAGCACGTGCAGCAGATCGAATACGCCCACCGCGCCGAACAGGGCCGCCGTATAGAGCCGGTGCTTCGTGAGCGAATTGACGAAAAACAGCCAGCCGAGCACGAGCATCGAGAAGCAGACGGCGAAGCCGGACAATTCCATGCCGGAATGGAGAAAAAGGTACGCGCGCGGCGGCAGCGGCCCGTGCAGCCCGCCGTGCAGCGCGCGCAAGAGGA
The DNA here is from genome assembly GCF_900113915.1 of Paenibacillus sp. UNC496MF. Taxonomy (NCBI): domain Bacteria; kingdom Bacillati; phylum Bacillota; class Bacilli; order Caryophanales; family Paenibacillaceae; genus Paenibacillus; species Paenibacillus sp. UNC496MF. The sequence continues at coordinate 218,736 of NZ_FORE01000008.1, read as the reverse complement.
CAAAGCTGAGTATGGCGGCGATCGAAGTCCCCATCGTGATTTTTTCCGCCCGGTTTAGTGACATGATGTCCTCCTTCGACAAGCAGCCGTAGATGAATGCAACGTTGAGCGCGGGGCACCGGCCGGCGCCCGAGCGGAGAATCGGTGAAGCGCGGATGCCCGGCCGCGGTCCGCCGGCGCGCGCCGGATCGGCGGCCGCAAGCCGGCGCGCAAGCGACGGGAGGCGCCGCCTCGAGGCCGGCGGAGTTTGGGCCAGCCGCAGCTCCCGAGCGGGGACGAGCGGCCTAGTTTATCGATGAACGCCCGTTATTCGACAAGTATGGCGATCAAGGGGAAATCTTGCTGGAATTCAGGTAATCCCTTCTAGTTTGTACCATTCCGTGTCACTTGTCCAGCTTGTTTCTAAAGCTTCGTTTCAACTATTTTTCGACATATCGCTCCCGTTACGAAGCGTAGCGATTGATGACTTCCACGAGCAGGTCGTTCAGCGCCTTGACCTCGTATTCGCCGACCGCAGGCTCCATATGATCGTTGCCGATGCCGCTGTGATCCGTCAAAAATAAATACGTGCCGCCCGTTGCCGACGCCATGAACCGCATGAGGTATTCCGTATGGGCGTCGACCCCGCTGGAGGCGACCGGAACGATCCGGATGCCTTCCGCCGCGGCGTCTTCGGTCAGCTCCTGCAGCCGCTTCACGATCTTGCGGTCGCGGTGCGGCGGCGCGTCCATGACGAGGAACAGCAGCCTCGCCCGCGCGTTCCCGCTCCACTCATGCTTGCCGATGGCGTTCGCCAGCGCCTCGTCCACCGCCTCCGGAAAATCGCCGCCGCCCCCGGCCTTCTGTTCGGACAGCTGGCCGACCGTCTTGTCGATATCGTCCGTGAACGGGTACGGCTTCACCACGTATTCGTCGCCGTGATCGCGGTAGAAGTTCGCGCTGACCCGAATGTCGAGCTGCTGCCCGTTGTCCCGGTCGACGCGCCGCACGACGTCCTTCAGCTCCGTCTTCAAGTAATTCAGTTCGTCCTCCATCGATCCCGTCGTGTCGACCAAGAGCAGCAGATCGAGCGCCTTCGGCGGCTGAACCGCCTCCCCGAGCTCGACCTTGAGCGCCTCACCCCGCGGGACCGGCACGTTCTCGTAGCGCTTCTGCCGCTGCCCCGCTTCGACGGCCACCCCGAATTCCGCCTGCCGGTCCTGCTCGTCGTACAAGCCCGCGTAGGCGTACGCGACGCCCTTGTTGTTCGTGCGCGCCTCCCAGACGATCTCCCCGTCCCGGCCGGTCAGCGTCACCTCCGCGTCCGCGACCGGCTTGCCGCCGGCCGTGACGTCGACCTCCAGGCGCCGCTCGGGAAACATCGACCAGAACGACTGGCTCTCCCGCGCTTCTTCGCCGTCCATCAGACGCAGCCAGGGTTTCCAAGCGAGCGCGTCATTCCACTCGCCCGCGGTCAGCTGCCCCGGCTTGGCATCGTCGTACTGGGACGCCCGCCCGCCGCCGCCTCGCTCCGGTTCCGCGGCCAAGTCGCCGCTGTCACCGTCCGATGCCGGCTCATCCGAACCGCTCGAATCGCCGACGGCGCCGTTCTTGCCCGAATCGCTCGGCGAGCTCGAGCCCTCGCCGGCGGACGAGTCCGCCGAAGAGCTGGTATTCGTCCCCGCGTTATCCGCGGCGGCGTTCCCCGAGTTCGCCCCGTCGTCGTCCGAACTCGAGCTGCAGCCGCCGAGCGCCAGCGCAAGCGCGAGCAGCGCCGCGGCGGACGCCCGCGACGCGCTTCCGCGGCCCGTTCCTTTTCCGTTCTTTTCTTCTTGCGCATGCCGATGGTTGACCATTGCCGATTCCCCCTTTATTTTGTTCGGACAGCCAATATCTGTAAAACGCCGATCGTTCTTTTGACGCGCCGGCCGGCCGATTTGTTGCAATGCCGGCGGACCGCCTTTACAATGGGGGAATACGTTTTTCGGCGGGGCCGGCCGGGCACGCGCGCACGCGCGGCGGCGCCGGTTCCCGCGAATCCGAACAAGGAGGCGGCCCTCGTCTTGGACACCTATCACGTGGCGGAATTATCCATCGCGCACGGCGGCGCGACGACGAAGCTGTCGTTCTCGGCGGCGCAGCTCGTCGTCGTCGCGGACGCCGGCTACAAGCTGTGGTACGTCGAGATCGACGGCATGACGCAGCACGCGCTGCTGCGCATGTTCGGCGAAACCGACGACATCGGCGTCGGCCTCAGCGGCGTTACCGCGGGCGGACGGCCGTTCCGGGGGAGCGGCTATTTCCACCCGAACGTACCGCATGGCGCGGCCGCGATCCGCGGCGACGGCGAATTGGCCGGCTTTTGAATTCGGGCCGCGGCGTCCGTCCGGCGAAGACGCGCGGCGCGAGAAACCCGGTTTCAGGCGCAGACGAAAAACAGCTCCGGCTCGTCCCGACATTCGGGAAGAGACCGGAGCTGTTTTCGCGTTGCCGTCCCGCTTCGGACCGCTGCTGCGCGGCAGGAGCCGTCTGCATCCGCCGCTGCGCCGCCGACGTATCCCGTTACTGCGGGGCGATGCCTTTGAAGAACAACTCGAAGGTCATCGTCATCCGGGTGGCGAGCGGCTCGTCCCCCGCCTCCATCGCCCAGATGACCAGCGTGCCGAAGTACGTCTGGAATGCTTGCTGCGCCAGCATCGCCGGCGGCATGTCCTTGCGGATCTCGCCGTTCTCCTGCGCCTGCAGCACGAGAGGCAGAAGCGCCTCCGACAAATCGGCGAGCAGCCGGTTGTGCAGATCGAGCGCGGCGTCGGTGGCGAGCATGCCCTGGAACAAGGCGCGCGTCAGCGGCTTGTTCATCTCGAAGCGCTTGACGAGCTCGAAGACGAGCAGCTGGAGCCGCGGGACGAGCGGCCCCGGCGTGCCCTTCAGCTTCCCGACCTCGTTCATGGCAAAAATACCCTGCAGATCGCATAGCAGATCGTCCTTGGACGAAAAATAGTTGAAAAAGGTGCCTTTGGCAACGCCCGCCTGCTTGGTGATGGCTTCGACCGTCGTCGTCTCGTAGCCTAGCTCGGAAAACAAAGCCAGCGCGGCTTCCTTGATGCGTGCCCGGGTCTGTTCTTTCTTCAGCTCGCGGTTCATGTCGGCGTCCTCCGTCGTCAGACGTTCTGTCTTCCCATTGTAGCATAGCCTTCCTTTGGCGTAAACTGGATATGACCGTCGGTCATTTTTTAATGCCGCACGATCTGACCTTCCGGGACCCTCTGCGTTTTCGCTATATGAATACTCCTTACCGATGCTCGGACGAAGCGAATGTGAATTAATTATGACCGACGGTATACTATTATTGACTTTAGGATTTTCCATGCGCTATAACTATGCATAGAGAAGGCCCAGACTCAAGGAGGTATACGTATGACTGAGAAGTTCGTCCGCGGCATTGCCCGCGCCAGATGGGCGGTCTTGCTTGGATGGCTTGCGATCACCGTCGCGTCGGTGCTGTTTCTGCCCAATTTGGCCGACATCGTGCGCCAGACCGAGCAGAAATTCGTCCCGTCCGATTCCGAATCCGTCATCGCCAAGCGCATGCTCGAGCAGATCAATCCCGAAGCGACGACCAAATCGAGCGCCATCCTGGTCTATTCAAGGGACGGCGGCCTGACCGGCCAAGACCGGGCATGGCTCAAAGCCAAAGCGGCCGAGCTCGGCGGCCTGAGCGGCAAGGACGGCTTCCAGTCCGTCCAGTCGGCGTACGAGACGCCCGAGTTGGCTTCCAAATTCCGCAGCAAGGACGGCACGACCGAGATGCTCATCGTCGGCTTCTCGGGCGCGGACAACGACGCGCTGACGCAAGACGCCGTCGACGAGCTCGACGGCCGGATCAAGGACGCGCCGTCGGGCGGCAAGGTCGAGCTGACGGGCAGCGCGCCGATCGGCAAAGATTTTCAGGAGAGCTCCGAGAACGGCCTGAAGCAGACGGAGCTGCTGACCGTGGCGCTCGTTCTCGTGATCCTGCTGATCGTCTTCCGCTCGCCGGTCGCGCCGTTCGTCCCGCTCATCACGATCGGCCTGTCGCTCGTCATCACGACCGGGCTCGTCGCGGCGGCGACGCATTGGGGCATGCCGGTCTCCTCGTTCACGCAATCGTTTCTGATCGCCGTCATGTTCGGGGCGGGCACGGATTACTGCATCCTGCTCATCCAGCGTTTCCGCGAAGAGCTGAGCCGCGACGGCGATAAGGTCGAGGCGCTCGTGCGCACGATCCGCACCGTCGGCAAGACGGTGGCGTTCTCCGCGAGCACCGTGTTCGTCGCGTTCTTCCTGATCGGCTTCGCCCAGTTCGGCCTGTACCAGTCCGCCGTCGGCGTCGCCATCGGGGTCGCCGTCACGCTGATCGCCGGCCTCACCTTGACGCCGGCGCTGCTGATGATCTTCGGCAAGGCGACGTTCTGGCCGTCCCGGATCGCCGCCGGCCAAGGCCACGGGGAATCCAAGCTGTGGGCGGGCATGGCGGCGTTCTCCGCGCGCCGTCCGGTCGCGATCATCCTCGTGGCGGTCATCGTGCTCGCGCCGGCGACGCTGCTGTTCCAGAACAAGCGCTCCTTCGACGACTTGGCGGAAATCGATCCGAAGCTCGGCTCCGTCCAAGGCTTCCGCCAGGTCGAGCGCACGTTCGGCTCCGGCGAGGTGTTCCCGCTGTCGATCGCGGTCTCGTCGCCCGACTCCATGCGCAATCCCGCCGCGCTGGCGGTCATGGAGACGGCCAGCGCGAACGTCGCGAAGCTGAACGGCGTCAAGGAAGTGCGCAGCGCCGTCCGGCCGCTCGGCGCGCAGCTCGCCGACCTGACCGTCTCCGATCAATTGACCAAGACGTCGGAGGCGATTCAACAGCTCAAGGACGGCGTGGACCAAGTCGCGGGCGGCTTGAAGGAAGCCGTGACGTCCGTCTCCGGCGGCCGGGGCGACGTCGACAAGCTGACGAGCGGCCTGCGGACGATGGCCGCGAAGACGAAGGACGCGCAGAGCGGCCTCAATCAAATCCGCGGCGGCCTGCAGCAGGCGTCCCAAGGCGCGGAGCAGCTCGAAGGCGGGCTGGCGCAAAGCGCCTCCGTCTCGTCGTCCATGAGCGCCGACCTTAACGCGCTGCTGAAGGCCCATCCCGAGCTGAAGGACGACGCCGCCATGCAGCGGCTGCTCGGCAAGCAGCAGGGGTTATCCGGCGGCTTGAACGAGCTGATGGGCGGCGCGAACCGGTTGTCGTCCAGCTTCTCGCGGCTGACTCCCGGCGTCTCGCAGGCCGCCAGCGGCCTCGGTCAGCTCGCGGCGGGCCAGACGGCAGCCGCCGACGGCGTCGCCAAGCTGGGCGGCGGCCTGACGGAGCTGACCGGCGGGCTTCAATCGGGCGCGAAAGGGCTCGGCGACGTCTCGGCCGGGCTGACGCAAGTGAAGGAAGCCCAACAATCGATCGGCGATAGCCAGATCCCGGGCTGGAACCTGCCGCAGTCGGCGCTCGACAGTCCGGAGCTGCGGCAAGCGCTGGACTACTACATCTCCAAGGACGGCAAGACCGCGAAGTTCGACGTCGTGCTGGCCGTCAATCCGTACTCGCCGGAAGCGCAGGACACCGTCGGCCAAGTCCGCGACGCGCTGACGCACAGCTTTGGCGGCACCGCCTTGAAGGACGCGAAGGTGTACGTCTCGGGCACCTCGGCGCAAATCACGGAGCTGAAGGCGATCTCGAAGAGCGACTTCATGCGGACGGGCGCGTTCGTCCTGATCGGCATCTTCATCGTTCTGGCGCTCATGCTGCGCTCGATCGTGGCGCCGCTGTACCTGCTGCTGTCGCTGGTCTTCAACTTCCTCGTCACGATGGGCATCGTGGAATTCGTCTTCGTCCGCCTGCTCGGCAAGGAAGGGCTGTCTTGGAGCGCGTCGTTCTTCATCTTCCTCATCATCGTGGCGCTCGGGGTCGACTACAGCATCTTCCTGATGGCGCGGTTCAAGGAGGAATACCGGCCGGGCGGGATCCGGGACGCGATGGCGAAAGCGATGTCCACGACCGGCGGGGTCATCGTCTCGGCCGCGGTCATCATGGGCGGCACGTTCGCCGCGCTCATGATGTCGGGCGTGAACACGCTGCTTCAGATCGGAGCGGGCATCGTCGTCGGGCTGATCCTGTACGCGTTCGTGTTCATGGGCCTTGTCGTGCCGGCCCTCGCGAATCTGTTCGGCGAAGCGAACTTCATCTCGGGCTTGGCCCGCAAGAAGGAAAAAGCGCCGAAGTTGAAAGAAATCGGCGATACGTAACGTGCCTACACAACGGGAGGGGCATCCCCTCCCGTTTGCCATGCCTATCCAACCGTGCCCTAAAAAACAGGGACGATCGTTACCGGTTGATCGGCAAAAAAGAAAGAAGCGTTTCAGTGTCCTACGCTTCGCGAAAGCCGGCCGGCGACGGCGCTAAACGGTTCGCCTCGCCTGTCGCAATCGCAGCCGCTAGCCATATGCAAAAAGGCCGTATCCTCCTATACCGGAAGATACGGCCTTTCGTTCGTTTAAAGCCTCGGCGCCATGCCGCAAGCTCAAGGACCCGCGGATTCTCTAACCCAGCGCGTGCTTCGCCGCCTGCCACGTATGCGCGAACAGCTCCGCCAGCTCCAGATGCTGCACGTATTCCAGCGCGCCTCGCGCGTCCTCCGCGGAACGGCCGCTCTCCTGCAGCTGCACGAGGCCCGTGAACGCGCTCGCGTTCCAGCGCGTGCGGCGGGCGATTTCGGCCAGGCCGTCGCGGATCGCGCCTTCCGGCACATCGCTTAGGACCGTGCCGTTCCGGACCCAATCCGCGGCGCGGTCCTGCAGCCGCTGCATGGCCGGATGGGCGCCCGCCATACGGAACCAATAGTTCGCGTTCGAGAAGTCCCCCTCCATGCGGTGCATGATGCCGTGCCAGTAGCAGCCCGTGGCGTCGTCCTCGATCTCTTGGGCATAAGCGTGGGAAGCCCCCAGGCTTTCGTTCAGCAGGTGCAAGCCCGCCTTCAGCGCGATCAGCGCCGGACGGTCGGCCTGAGGCGCGGTCGAGAGCGCGAGCGGCAGCTCCGCGATCCGCTCGTCCAGCGCGGCGTCCCAAACCCGCTTCGGCATGAGCGCCTGCAGCGATTGGCGGTTCTCCAGTCGTTCCGTGATCAGCAGCAATGCTTCGTTCATGGGCAGCCTCTCCTTTAGGACATATCGAGCCATCGAAAATCATCCCGAGCATACCGCGGATCGCGTCAAATGGCAATAAAAAACCGCGCGGTCCGGGACCGCGCGGCGCCTGTCGCCTCCGCTCATCCGTAGGGGCCGCGCGGGTGGCAGCCGAGCAGCCGGAGCAGGCGCGGATTGTCCTTGGCCGCCTCGAGAACCGACGGCGGCATGACGTAGTTGACGAACGGGTAGAACCGCTGCGAGACCCAGCGCCGGCCGTACGTCACCTGCTGCACCATCCGGACGCTGCCGCTCGCGTTCTTCGCGCCCCGGTGCCAGGTCTGGCCGTTGAAGATGAGCATGTCGCCCTTCTTCGCCAGAATCGATACCGGCCCTTGGCCCTTGTAGGACGGCGTCTCGGTCGGCGAAGCCGGATGGCGTCCGCTCCGGTGGCTGCCCGGCACGAGCTGCGTCGGCCCCATGTCTTCGGTCACGTCCTGCAGATAATACATGACGCTGAACATGAAGCAGGGCATCGGAATGCGCGGATCCAGCTCGGCCCCCTCCGGAATCGGGAAGAACAGGTCCTCGTCCACGTGCCACGCGTCGATGCCCGTCCCCGGCGTCGTGTACAGCCCGTTATTCGAGAACATGTGGCAGTTGCGGCCGAGCACCGCTTCCGCGAACGCGACCGCTTGCGGCCGGTCGATCATCCGCAGGAAGAGCTCGCCCCGCTCGAACATCTTGGTCCGCAAGTTCTCTCCGTATCCGTCCTGCGGCGTTTCCGCGAACTCCCGCTCGAACGCGGCGCGGTACTCGTCCGCGAACGCCTCGCCGAGCGCGCCGCGGACGAGCGTGAAGCCGTCGCGGTAGAACCGCTCCATGTGATAAGCCAAGTCGAACGCGTTCGGATCGGCCGGCGCCATGCTGCGTTCCATGCGTCATTCCCCCTTGTACGATGTCCGCCGCCCCCGCGATGCGGACCGCGCCGGGCGGATTCCCGGCGGACGGCGGTTCTGCTATAGTTAGCTTAACGCGTCTCGCGGCGCGCCGGATTGGGCGATTTGACGAAAGACCGGGACGATCTGACGGCGGGAGGGCCGAGCATGGACCATTACGTTAACGAGCAGTTCATGGATAACCCCGCCTTTCCGTTCCGGGCGTTCCGCGCGCCCGTCACGCAAGATTTCGAGCTGCACATCCACGACTTCGTCGAGATTATCTACGTGACGGAAGGCCGAGGCATCCATCTGTTTCAGGACCGGGCGTTCCCCGTCCGCGAAGGCGATATTTTCATCATTCACCGGCATGTCCCCCACGGCTACAAGCGTCTGCCGAACACGCCGTTCACGGTCAACAACGTCATCTTCGACCCCGGCTTTTTCGACCGGGAGCTCGCCCACATGGCGGGCGTGACGGCCTTCGTCGATTTCTACTACGTGGAGCCGTTTCTCCGCGAACGGTCGCGGTCCCCCGCCATCATGAACCTCGGCAAGCCCGAGCGCATCGAAGCGATATCGATCCTGGACCGGCTCGTCCGGGAAGACGCGGAGCGCGAGGCCCATTACGAGCTCATGGCGCGCACGCACCTGCTCCAGCTGTTCGTCTACTTGAGCCGCTGCTGCGACCGCTGGGCGAAGAAGCCGGCGGCGCCCGTCCGCGATGAAGAAGAGCTGTTACGCATGGCATGCGCGTTTACCAAACGGCATTACGCCCAGCCGATCGGACTCGAGCAGATCAGCCGGATGTGCGGCCTCAGCCAGACCACGTTCACCACCAAATTCAAGCGGCATCTCGGTCTCACGTTCATCGAATACCGCAACCGCGTTCGGCTGGAAGAGGCGAAGACGCTCCTGGAGACGTCCCCCGCCAAAATCATGGCCGTCGCCCTCGAAGTCGGCTTCGAGGATCTCAGCTTCTTCAACCGCCTCTTCAAGCGCGAATTCGGCCTCACGCCGAGCGAGCACCGCGAGCGATTCCGCCGCGCGGCGCGGCTGGGCGGCGGTTCTCCGGCCGATGCCGGCGGGACGGGCGCGCGAATCGCGGACGCCGACAACGAAGGCGGGTGAGCCGCGCCGCTTCCCGGCGGCAGGCGCGGGAAAGCGGCGCGGCCGACTCTCGGCGCCTGCGGTCGGGAACTGCCGCCCGCCGCGGGCCGCCCCTTCCTTCGCCGCGCGCAAAAAAGCTCCCGAACCGTTTCCGGCCCGGGAGCTTCGCTATGAGGGACGCCTATTTGCTGTGCAGCACTTCCGGCGTCGTGAGCTTGTCGTAGAAATCGACGACCTTGTCCTTGTCGTCGGACTCGCGCAGCGCCATCGCGGAGCGCGGATGCTCGTCCAGCATGCCCGTGATCATGTACGGGATGATGTAGCCCCACTCTTCCTTCTCGCGCAGCGGCACCATGTAGCGCTCAATCATGTCGAGCACCGGGCGCACGTTGTACTTCGTGTTCTTCAGATGCGCGACGAGCAGCTCCGTCGGGCAGTTGCCCGCCGCGCGGCCCATGCCGTACACGGACGCGTCGAGCAGTTCGACGCCATTGTCGACCGCGGTGAGCGTGTTCGCGAACGCGAGCTGCATGTTATTATGCGTATGCACCCCGAGGCGCTTGCTCGGCAGGTGCTTTTTGAATTTGGAGATCAGGTATTCGAAATCCTTCGGATCCAGGCTGCCGTAGGAATCCACCACGTACACGACGTCGACGACGCTCGCTTCGATCAGCTCGAACGCTTCCAGCAGCTGGTTCTCCATGACGTTCGAGAGGGCCATGATGTTCAGGGTCGTCTCGTATCCGCGGTCGTGAAACACTTGCACGAGCTCGAGCGCCTTCTCCACGTCCTGGACGTAGCACGCGACGCGGATCAAATCGAGCAGGCTCTCTTCGCGCGGGAGGATGTCGTTCTCGTCCACGCGGCCGATGTCGACCAGGGCGGACAGCTTCGTATTGAGCTTATGCGGAATGACCTTGCGCAGGAAGTCGTCGTCCAGGAAGCGCCACGGGCCTGCCGAATCCGCGCCTTTGAGCAGCTTCGGGGAGTTTTTGTAGCCGATTTCCATATAGTCCACGCCGGCGTCGTTCAACGTTTGATACAGGTGCTGAACGAAATCGATGCTGAAATCCCAATTGTTGACGAGTCCGCCGTCGCGGATCGTGCAGTCGACGATTTTGCAATTACTGTTCTTTGCGGTCATGTGCGTGTACTCCTTTAGCCCATACTTTTTTTCCATCATACTTGAAATTCGCCATGAACGCAAAACAATTTTTTACCGCTTTAAAGCGTATACGCGTTGCCGCGTTCCGTCAGATCATCGTATCCGCGCGCACGACCTCGTCGAACTTCTCGGCCGTGATCAGGCCGCTTCGGACGGCCGCTTCGCGCAGCGTCAGCCCTTCCTTGTGGGCCGCCTTGGCGATGGTCGCGGCATTCTCGTACCCGATATGCGGATTCAGCGCCGTCACGAGCATGAGCGATTCGTTCAAGTACCGTTCGATCGCCTCGCGGTTCGGCTCGATGCCGACGGCGCAGTGCTCGTCGAACGAGCGCATGGCGTCGCCCAGCAGCCGCGCGGACTGCAGGAAGTTGTGGATGATGACCGGCTTGAACACGTTCAGCTCGAAATTGCCCTGGCTCGCGGCGAAGCCGATCGCGGCGTCGTTGCCCATGACCTGGCAGACGACCATCGTCAGCGCCTCGCACTGGGTCGGGTTCACCTTGCCCGGCATGATGGAGCTGCCCGGCTCGTTCTCGGGAATGCGCAGCTCGCCGATGCCGCAGCGCGGGCCGCTCGCCAGCCAGCGGACGTCGTTGGCGATCTTCATGAGATCCGCCGCCAGCGCCTTGAACGCGCCGTGCACGAAGACGAGCTCGTCGTGGCTCGTCAGCGCCTGGAATTTGTTCGGCGCGCTGACGAAGCGCTTGCCCGCGTAGCCGCCGATCGCTTCGGCGACCTTCTCGCCGAACCCCGCCGGCGCGTTCAGCCCCGTGCCGACGGCCGTGCCGCCGATGGCCAGCTCGCGCAGCTCCTCGCGCGCCGCGCCGATGTTCCGCTCCGCCTTCTCCAGCATGCGGACCCAGCCGCCGATCTCTTGGCCGAGCGTGAGCGGCGTCGCGTCCTGCAGATGGGTGCGGCCGATCTTGATGATGCCGGCGAACGCGTCGCGCTTGCGCTCGAGCGTCTCCTTGAGCTGCGCGATCGCCGGCAGCACCGTATCCTCGACCGCGATCAGAGCCGCGACGTGCATGGCGGTCGGGAACGTGTCGTTGGAGCTCTGCGAGCGGTTGACGTCGTCGTTCGGGTGCATCTTCGCGTCATGGCCGGCCTCGGCCAGCAGCTGGCCGGCCCGGCGCGCGATCACTTCGTTGACGTTCATGTTCGACTGCGTGCCGCTGCCGGTCTGCCAGACCGCGAGCGGGAACTCGCCGTCCCACCGGCCCGCGAGAATCTCGTCCGCCGCCGCCGCGATCGCGCCCGCCTTGGCTTCGTCGAGCTTGCCGAGCCCGCCGTTGACGGCCGCCGCCGCCTTCTTCAAATACGCGAACGCCCGAATGAGCTCGCGCGGCATTTTCTCCGTGCCGATCTTGAAATTATGGAGGCTTCGCTCCGTCTGCGCGCCCCACAGCCGATCCGCCTCGACCTTGATTTCGCCCATGGAATCCTTCTCGATCCGATACTCCATCGTCCTTGCCCCTTCCGCTTTATAATGGCCGCTTCGCTTCCCGGCCGCTTGTCTTGTCCGGGTCGCCCGCGCGGCATACATCCGTTATTTCAAGTAAAGAGGCGATGCATGAAACACCATGCGCCGCCTCTATCCATGATTGCCTATTTCAGGGTATGCGATACGGACGGCGTTTAGGGCTGCGCCGGGAAAAGCGCCCGCAGCGCGGCCGGCAGCGGCCGGCTCGTCCGCGAGGCCGCGTCCATCGTCACGCACGTGACGAGCGCGTCCGCGCACCGCTCTCCCGCCCGGTTGACGATTTCCTGCTTCAGGACGTAGCTCGTTCTCCCCGCCCGTTCCGCCTCCGTCGTCACCGTCAGCCGGTCGCCCTGCCGGCATTCCTTGCGGTAATTGATGTTGACGTTCACCGTCACCGTCTGGATGCCCAGGGCGCCGAACGCGTCGTAGTCCAAGCCCGCGCGCTCGTACCATTCCTCCCGGCCCCACTCCAGATACTCCAAGTACTTGGCGTTGTTCACGTGGCCGTTGACGTCGATTTCCGTCGAGCGGACCACGATTTCCAGGCTGACGCCCGCCATGCTTCCCACGCTCCTTCGCGGCCGGTCTTCTGTTCCGGCCCGATTGCCACCTATGTTAGCGCGAGGGGCGCCGGATGTCAAAGCCGGCTTAGGGCGAACGCGCCGGAGAGGACACGTGACGCCGGAAGGCGTGCGTTTCTGAGCGGGACGGGATGCCGGAAGACGTATAATCGGGCGGGACGGCGCATCGTGCCGCAAACGCAAAAAACGCCGCGGGCGGCGGCGTTTCGGGCGGACGGTTCAGTTATCGGCATCCATTTGGACGCCTTGCCGGAGCGGCAGGGAAGCTTGAACGCGCGCGAACAGCGCTTCCACGGCGTAGACCAATCCCATAACCGCGAGCAGGCCGGCGATCGAGACCGCGACGGAAGCGGGCGCGACCCACAGCTTATCGGGATGCCCGAAAAACGGGATGAGCGCCACGGCGATGATCGGCGGGGCGTTCAGCTTCAGCGCGCGAACGAGCCAAATCATGACGAGCGTGCTGCAAAATAGGGACACCATGCCGCCGTGAAGGGCGTAGGCAGCCGTACCGACCGCCGCCGACAGCACCGCGCCTCCGGCGATGCCGAACAGCTCCGGCATTCGCGGGGAACGGGTAATGAACAGAAACCCGAAGGCGCCGAGCGTCGGGAAGAACAGCATGTGCATCCCCGGGGAATGCGAGGAAAGCCAGTACACGAACATTATATACAAACCGAGGCCGACCGACCGAATGACCACTTGCGCAACAATCCTTTCCCCCGTTAAAAGTCACCGTGATAAACCTGACATGAAAATCACACTTTTACGAGCGTAAATCAGATTGTCCCCCGCGTCAATGGTAAATTCATCGGTGTTATCCAGACCCGCGAAGCGGCCTGCACGACCGAGCCGTGCGGACGGGAAATCCGCTAAAGCGGCGTTTGGACGTCGTTTCGGCGCCTAGCGGCCACAGACGCGGTTAGTTGCCGAACACGACGCCAACCTACGCGAGCGTTACTCCGACAGCGGAACCTAGGGCCGCTCAACCTTCCGATGCGCCGTTGGACGCCGAATAAACGGCTGCCGCGTCCGCCCGTTCCCGCGGTCGCCCCATCCTCGATTCCCCATCCTTGTCGCCCGGCTCTTCCGTTCATCGCCGCATACAACCTCAAGTCCCGCAGTACGTCCGGTACGGGCGGGCCGCGGGTTCCGGCGGCGCTGCGAAGGCCGCTTGCCCGGGCGCATGGGCGTACGGTTCCGCAAGCGCCGCGAGCAGCCGCTCCAGCACGCCGTAATCGCCCTGCTCGGCCGCCGCGAGCGCCTCCTCCACCCGGTGGTTGCGGGGGATGACCGCCGGATTGGCGGCGCGCATCGTCCGTTCGGCGTCCTCCGCCGATTCCGCCTGCCTGCCGCGCCTCGCCTGCCACGACTCGCGCCACTCGGCGAACGCCGCCGCTTCCAGCAGCGCCGAACCGGCCGTCCGCCCGTGCGTCAGCGCGAGGAACGTATCCGTGTAATCAGCGCGGTGCCGCTGCATCAGCGCGAGCAAATCCTGGACCAGCGCCTCGTCCTCCGCTTCTTCGCCGAACAGGCCGAGCTTCGCCCGCATGCCGGCCAGCCAGCGGCCGTGGTACAGCTCCGGGAACGCCGCGATCGCTTCCTCGGCCAGCTCCACGGCGCGCTCCTCGTCCTCGGCGAGCACGGGCAGCAGCGCTTCCGCCAGCCGCGCGAGATTCCACGCCGCGATCTGCGGCTGATTGCCGTAGGCGTAGCGCCCTTGGCGGTCGATCGAGCTGAACACCGTCGCCATGTCGAACGCGTCCATGAACGCGCACGGCCCGTAATCGATCGTCTCGCCGCTGATCGCCATGTTATCGGTGTTCATGACGCCGTGGACGAAGCCGACGAGCTGCCATTTCGCGATGAGCGCGGCCTGACGGGCGACGACCTCGCGCAGCAGCGCCAAGGCGCGGTTGTCTTCCCGGTCATGATCGGGATAGTGGCGCTCCAGCGCGTAATCGACCAGGATGCTGAGTTCCCCGGCCGGCCGCGCGGCGGAGACGTATTGGAACGTGCCGACGCGCAGATGGCTGGCAGCCACGCGGGTCAGCACCGCGCCGGTTAGCTCGCTCTCGCGGATGACGGCGTTGCCCGTCGTCGTCACGGCGAGGCTGCGCGTCGTCGGGATGCCGAGCGCGTGCATCGCCTCGCTGATCACGTACTCGCGCAGCATCGGGCCGAGCGCCGCGCGGCCGTCGCCGCCGCGGGAGTACGGCGTCCGGCCGGCGCCCTTCAGCTGAATGTCGAAGCGCGCTCCCCCCGGCGCGAGCTGCTCGCCGAGCAGCACGGCCCGCCCGTCCCCCAGCATCGTGAAATGCCCGAATTGATGGCCCGCGTAGGCCTGGGCGATCGGCTGCGCCCCTTCCGGAATCCGGTTGCCGGCGAAAATCTCGGCGCCTTCCCCGCCGCTCAGCGCCTCGGCATCAAGGCCGAGCTCCCCCGCCAGGCGCGCGTTGAACAGCGCGATCTTCGGCGCGCTGACACGCGCCGGCGCCTGCTCGGCGAAAAACGCGCGCGGCAGCCGCGCGTAGCTGTTGTCGAAATGCCATCCCGCCGCAGCGGTCGTTTGGTGTTCCTTCGTCATGCGATCTCCTTCTTCCTGCGTTCGTCGGTATCGTTCCCTTATTATACCCGTTCCTCGCCCGCAAGGCGCGCCCCGGCGCAAAACCGAAAAAGCGGCCCGGCCGGCTCTTGCGCCGGGCGAGATCGCGCTCGGCGGCTAACGCCTCTGCGCTCCTTTCGGGAAGGCCGCCGGAACGCGGCAAAAAGCCGTTCCCGGCGGGCCGGCCGCTTGGCGCCGCCCCCCCCCGGGAAAGGCTTATCGTCCATACGATGACGTCCTCGATTCTATCGCGGGTTACGTCCTCGTATTTATCGCATTTTACGTCCACCATGCTATCGCCGCGGTTTTGCTCTCGCCGAGATGTTCATCCATCCGGCGATGTCCGGCGCACGGCCGCCATTTCCCGCCGAAGCGCGGGCCGCGCCTACCACTCCGCGAACGAACCGTCCTCGTAGGCCAGCCGCGGCGTATCCCAATCGCCGGCGTAGCCGCGCTCGACCAGCGCTTCTTCGTTGATCTCGATGCCGAGGCCGGGACCTTGCGGCACGGCGATCGTGCCGTTCTCCACGACGAACGGGCGCTTCAGGTAGCCTTCGCCGAGATCCCATTTCTCCGCCATCGACGGATGCTCCTGGATGAGGAAATTCGGGGTGCAGGCGTCGAGCTGCAGGCAAGAAGCCAGCGAAATCGGCCCGAGCGGGTTGTGCGGCGCCACGGAGGCGTAGTGCATCTCGGCCATCGCGGCGATTTTGCGGCCCTCGAAGATGCCCCCCGCGTGGCACAGGTCCGGCTGGACGATGGCGACGGCGCCTTTCTCCAGCGCTTCGCGGAAGCCCCAGCGGGTGAAGAGCCGCTCTCCGGTCGCGATCGGAATGCTCGTCGACTGCGCGACGCGCACGAGCGCGTCGACGTTCTCCGGCAGCACCGGCTCCTCGATGAACATCGGATAATACGGCTCGAGCGCGGCCGCGAGCCGGATCGACATCGCGGGGCTGACGCGCCCGTGGAAGTCGATGGCGATGTCGAGGCCGCTGCCGGCCGCTTCGCGGATCGCCGCGAACTTCGCGACGACGCCTTCCACGAAGGCGAGCGAATCCACTTGGCGGACCGGCGCGTCGACGCCGATTTTGATCGCGTTAAAGCCCTGCTCCATGCGCTTCTTCGCGTTCGCCGCGATGGTCTCCGGCGTCTCGCCGCCGCAGTGGCTGTACATGCGGACCGTCTCGCGGACTTTGCCGCCGAGCATTTCGTAAACGGGCATGTTGTAGAACTTGCCCTTGATGTCCCACAGCGCCTGCTCGATGCCGCTGATCGCGCTCACCAACACCGGGCCGCCGCGGTAAAACGTGCCGCGGTACATGATTTGCCAATGGTGCTCGATGCGCAGCGGGTCCTGCCCGACCAGGTAGCGCTTCAGCTCCTCCACCGCGGTGGCGACGGTCAAGGCGCGGCCTTCGACGATCGGCTCGCCCCAGCCGGAGATGCCTTCGTCGGTCTCGATTTTCAAAAACAGCCAGCGCGGCTTCACGTGATACAGCTTCATGTCGGTGATTTTCATAACGGTTCTCTCCTCTTGCGAGTGTTGGATTCATCCTTCGTCGCCCGGCGTTCATCCGTTCGTCAACCGTTCGTCTGCCGATTCGTGCTGTTCGCCCGGCCGGTCCGGTCCGGTCCGATCCCGGACCGCCGCGCCTTACCCGCGCTCCGCCCAGACCGGCAGCAGCGCGCCGCCGTCCATGTACACCGTCGTCCCCGTCATGTACCCGGCCGCGTCGGAGGCCAGGAAGACGGCGGCCTCGCCGACTTCGCCGGTCGTCGCGAACCGGCCGAGCGGAATGCGCGAAGCGATGCTCGCGACCCGCGCGCGCTGCTCGTCGTCCTTCGGTTCGGCGAGCTGCGTGTAGCCCGGCGCGATGCCGACGACGCGAATGCCGCGGCCCGCCAGGTCGAGCGCCATGTTCTTCGTCAGCTTGTTGACCGCCGCCTTCGCCGCGGCGTACACCGTCGCGTTCGACCACGTGCCTTCCGCGTGGTTGGAGCTGATGTGGACGAGCACGCCCTTCGTGCCCTGCTCCGCCATGAGGCGCGCGGCCCGCTGCGAACAGAAATACAGGCCCTTCAAGTCCGTGTTCATCACCTCGTCGTACAGCTCCGGCGTCGTCTCCAAGAACGGCCGCATCCGCGTAATGCCGGAATTCGCCACGCTGACGTCCAGCCGTCCGAACCGCTCGCGGAAGCCGGCGAAGAGCCGGTCCACGCCGTCCACCGTCGAGATGTCCGCCTGCACCGACTCCGCCCGCGCGCCGAGCGCGCGGATGTCCCGCACGACGGCCTCCGCCAGCTCTGCGCTGCGGTTATAGTTGACGCACACGTCGTAGCCCGCGCGGGCGAACGCCAGCGCGATGCCTCGGCCGATGCCCCGGCCGGAGCCCGTTACCAATGCCACTTTCCGTTCCACACCCCATCCCACCCTTTCGAAGCGCTTTCATCGTGCCGTGTCCGGACTCGGCCGGACCCGCCGCTAGCCTTTCAAACCCGTGAACGGCACGCCCTTCCCGATGAGCCTTTGGCATGAGACGATGATGATCATGAGCGGAACGGTCGCGATGACGAGACTGGCCATGATGACGTTCGGTTCGCCTCATGCTTTGCCGCTGCCGGCTTCGCTTGTTTCGTCTTCGCCGCCTCCGCCGCCAGCCGGGTCGGCACGTTTTGCGGCCGGCCGATCGCGAAGCTGTGTGCGGGCATGTAGGCTCTATATACGACATGGCCGTCGGGGATTCCTGTCGCCCGCAGCAAGCCGGCGATCTCATATTGCAATTTTTCCATGCGGGTTAGAACGCCTCGTCGGTTTCCGGCGCGGGGCTAGATTGAGCTTGCTCGATCTAGCCCCCCTTCTTCTTGATCGGCGGGATTCCGGTCATGCCACTGCAGACGGGAGTGTCCATAGATAGAAGCATGCAAAAAAGGGACGCGCATCCGCAGATGGCGTCCCGTGTGAAGCTGCCGGCCGGCTCGCGGCCGGTTACCGGCTGCGCAGCTTCGAGAGCAGGCGGAGAATTTCGACGTACAGCCAGACCAGCGTCACGACGAGCCCGAACGCGCCGTACCACTCCATGTACTTCGGCGCGCCGCGTTCCGCCCCTTGCTCGATAAAATCGAAATCCAACACGAGGTTCAGCGCCGCGACGGCGACGATGACGAGCGAAATGCCGATGCCGATCAGGCTGTTGTCGTGCAGATACGGCACGTTGACGCCGAACAGCCCCAGCACGAAGCTGGCCAGGTACACGAGCGCGATCCCGGCCGTAGCCGCGAAGACGCCGAGCTTGAAGTTTTCGGTCGCCCGGATGATCCGCGTCTTGTACGCCGCGAGCAGCGCGAAGAACACGCAGACCGTTATCAGCGCCGCCTGCATCGTGATGCCGCCGTACGCATACTCGTATTGCGCGCTTAGCGCGCCGAGGAACGCGCCTTCGAGCGCCGCGTAGACCGGCACCAGGAACGGCGCCGTGCGCGGCGCGAAGCTGATGACGAGCGCGCAGATCAGACCGCCGATCGCCCCTCCGATCGCGTAGGGCACGACGTCGAGCCCTTTGAAATATTGGTTCCAGACGGCGAACGCCGCCCCCAGCAGCACCGCGAGCGTGATGAACGTTTTGTTCACGGTGCCGTTGATCGTCATGCGGCCGGATCCGGAATAGGACCCGTGCCGGTCGAACGTCTTGTCGTTCAAGGTTGGATTGCCGCTTCGGCCTAGCATAAAAGAACCACCCCATCGGTTAATTTTTCCTAATTATAGCATATGCCCGTCCCGGTAGGCGCTATACCTTTTTATAAAGACGAGCGTGCTGTTAGGCAGCGAGATGGCAGCTCGGGGCGAAATCGGCGCACTTACCCACCGTTGAAGGTTACTCCATCTCCCTCTTGCGCCCATTCGGTGCTTTAGGCGGACACGAGAGCCGTTATCTCCAACAAAAGCGGGAATTCGAAAGTTGGGCGGACACAGGAGCCTCTATTGATCCGCATCGGCGCGTCCCCGGCATCCAATCGGACGAATAGCGGAACGTATGGCCGTCAAACGTGAAAAAGAGCCTAAAACGCGCAAATAACGGATCTCTTGTCCGCTTGCCGGCCGGAGACGCCATCGTGCGCCGGTACCGGGTCGGAAGCGCTCGGCGCTTATCATGTCGGCAAGGACACCATCTTCGATGAGTCCCAGCCCCCGGCCTCTGACGCGCTCGCTCCAAGCCTGCCCCGTCCCCAAATTCACCGGCCTTTGGCAATCTCGCGCCAAGCCTGCCCCTCAGCGTCCAGCCTTAGCCGCCCCTTTCGATCCGCTCGTATTCCTCCATGAACGCGAGCTGCACCCCGGCGAACATATAATCGTACAGGAACAAGAGCAGGAAGAAGAAAAACGACACCCACAGCGCGTTGACCAGCAGTCCGAACAGGACGTTCAAGAGCACCGCCTTGACGATCAGGCTCGTCGTCGACCGCGTGCGCCGTTTGAACGACCCCAGCGCCAGGGGAAACGCTTCGCGAATGCCGCAGTTTTTGGCGACGAGCGTAAATTCCAGATAGACGAACCAGACCCGCAGGATAAGGAAGGCCAACAGGCTCACGACGGCGCCGACCCCGCGGAACAGCAGCACGGCCAAGGCGCCGCCGGCCAGGATGACCGCCAGCACGAGCAGATCGAGCAGCAAAAACCGCGTAAAGTACCGCGCGCCGTAAGCGCGGAACGCCGCCAGCGTCAGCGGCCGCCCCGATGCCGCGTCGCGCAGCAGGCCGATGTAGCCGCCTTGAACGAACGCCTGCACGAGCAGGAAGAGGAGCAGGACGAGCAGCGCGGTCGCCGCGCTTCCGGCGGGCAAGCCGCCGCCCGCGCCCAGCTGCACGGTGCCGGCCATGAATCGCTGCTCCGTCACGGCGCTCACCGACGGCATGCCCATTTGAAAGGCGAGCTTGAACGTCATGTGCGGACTGCCTTGAAAGCCGTTCATGAGAATGCCGGCAAGCACGGACAGCCCGTCGAGGGCCACCGGCAGACCGACCAGCAGCGGATAGCCCGGCAATTTGCGAATGTTGCCCAGCAGCAACGCGATCGCCTCCTTTAGGAAATCGTTTCATCGTTCCTACACCCGTTTTGGGCTTGCATGCCCGATATCGGGCGCTAGCGTTACGCGTCCACCCGGCGTTCATCCAGCGTTCATTGATTAGTATTCGACGAAAGCGCATGCAAATCCCTTTCTGCCGCGGCGGCAGGTTTATCGCGCCGCCCGCGTCGCACCCGCGCGCGGCGCGAACCGCGCGTGGCGCGAATCGTGCGGACACAACAGCCATCGGCGAAAAAACCGCCGGCATCCGCCGGCGGCTTTCCCGTTTACTGATCGTTGTTCAGCGCCAGCAGCGCCATGCGCACCGCGCCTTCGGACGCGTCGGCCGGGGCGGCCACGCACCGCATCCCGGGATACGCCTGCCCCAGCAGCGCCTCGAACGCGTCGCGCACGTACGCGTTCTTCAGCAGCACGCTGCCGGCCAGCACGAGCCGGCCGCCTTGCATCGCGAGCCGCTCCGCGACCGGCCCGACGAGCTCGAGCAGCGCCGCGGCGCTCTTCTTCACGATCGCGAGCGCGGCGGCGTCGCCGGCGTCGCATGCCGGCGCGAGCAGCGTCGCCAGCGCGGCGACGTCCTTCTTGTTCGTGCGCTTGTCGTGCACGAACCCGACGAGCTCGCGGACCGACGTTACCCCGAGCCGCTCGTACACGAGCCCGGTGACGACGGTCGGCGGAATCCGGCCGTCGCCGGCCTTCGCGGCCGCCGTCAGCAGCTCCCGGCCGATGCTGTAGCCGCTGCCTTCGTCGTCGATCAAGTAACCGCAGCCCCCGGTCCGGTGCGTATGGCCGGCCGCGTCGCGCCCGAAGCAGATCGACCCGGTGCCCGCGATCAGAATCATGCCGACGGGGCTGTCCAGCGCTCCGCAGAGCGCGGTCTCGTGATCGCCGGTGATGAGCAGGCCGCCGGCATAGCCGCATTCCCGGACGTCGGCGGTCAGCCGCTGCCGCACGGCGGGATTGCTCACGCCGGCCGCGCCGACGCAGACGTACGCGAGATGCCCGAGCCCGCCGCACGCTTGCGCGATCTCCGCCATGATCGCCCGAAAGCTCTGCCGGATGCTCGCCTCGTCCTGCCCGTTATAATTGATCGCGCCCGACGTAAACCGATGCACCGCGCGTCCGTGTTCATCCGCGACGGTCACCGCGGTCTTCGTTCCGCCGCCGTCCATTCCGGCCACGTATCTCATCCTGCCCACGTCCTTCCTTCCCGTCCGTTTACCGCGAAGCGCCTGCGAAGCCCGCGAGCGGAATCCGCCCCGTCGGTTCGGCGTCGCCGCCCAAGACGGTAATCAGCGAATCAAGCGCGAGCGGCGTGTACTCGAAAGCGGCGAGGCCGCATACGCCGGCGGGCAGCGTCTCGAGGTCGTACGGCTTGCCGAGCGCGACCGCCGTCACGGCCTTTCCGCCTGCGGCCAGCCGCTCCATCAGTCGCAGCTGCCCGGGATTCTCGCGCCCGTTGTACAGCCCGACGACGACATGCGCATAGCCAGCCGACAGCGCCAGCGTCCGCTCGATCTCCGCCTCGTCCGGATCGATCCCGATCTCGGCGTGCGGCGCCTCGAACGCCGCGCCCATCGCGGCCGGGAACGACAGCCCCGCCTTCGCCCGGCTCGACGCCTGGTCCGTCCGGTAGGGCAGGCTGCCGGCGAAGAACGCATCGCCGCCGCCTTTGCGCACGGTCCGAACCACGCCGGCGACGAGACAGATGCTTTCCCGGCTCATGGCCGCGACCGCGCGGCGGTGAACGTCGCTGCCGACGACGGCGAGCTCCGCTTCTCCGCCGGGCTCCCTGGCGGCGACATACTTCGCCTTAACCGCCAGCACCTTGGCGAGCGCGTCGTCGATGACGGACTCCGCCAGCTCGCCGGACGCCACCGCCTGCTCGATCAGCTCCGACGCTTCCATGACGAGCGCCGGCGTGTGGCTGACGAAGAGCAGATGCACGCCGGCCTTCAGCGCGCCGAGCGCGCCGCGGGCGGTGCCGTAATACCGCTTGATCGCGTCCATCTCGAGGCAATCGGAGACGACGAGTCCGTCGAAGCCCAGCTCCCGCTTCAGCAGGTCCGTGACGATCGTCCTAGACATCGTCGCCGGCACGCGTTCCGCCTCGATGCGCGGGAAAAGAATATGCGAGCTCATGATCGCCTCGGCGCCCGCCGCGATCGCCGCGCGGAACGGCTTCAGCTCCAGCTCCCGCAGTTCCGCGAGGGTCTTCTCGATGACCGGCAGCCCGAGATGCGAATCGACGGCCGTGTCGCCATGGCCCGGAAAATGCTTCACGGCCGCCAGCACGCCCTCGTCCCGCAGGCCGCGCATCATCGGCAGCGCGAACGCCTCGACCGTCTCCGCCGCGTCGCCGTAGGACCGCACGTTGATGACGGGGTTCGCCTTATTATTGTTGATGTCCAGCACCGGCGCAAGGTTGAAGTTGATGCCGAGCGCGCGCAGCTCGCGCGCCGTCAGCCGTCCCGCGGCGTACGCGTTCTCCGGACGGCCGGTCGCGGCGATCGCCATCGCGCCCGGCGCGTTCGACGCGTCGGCCGGCAGCCGCGCGACGCGCCCGCCCTCCTGGTCGATGGCGATGAGCGCCGGATGGCCCGTCGCCGCCGTGATCGTCCGCTGCAGTTCGGCGCACAGCGCGCCGAGCTGCGTTTTGTTCGCCGCGTTAGGCGAGAATAGAATGATGTTGCCGATCTTGTAGTCCGCAATGAGACGCTTCAGGTCGCCGGTCATCGCCGCCGCCGGAAATCCGGTGACGATCAGCTGGCCGATTTTCGCCCGCAACGGGATTGCCTCCATACCGCTTGCCTCCTCTTACTCCCTAATACAGATGGTACGCCCGCTTCCTGTCCGCGAATTCGCGGCTTTCCTCCCGGAACCGCTCCAGCATGGCCTGCAGGTCGACGGGCTCGTCGCGGTAGAGCTTGTCGCCGCCGAGCAGGTCGATGAACGGCCGGGACCCTTCCTTGAACGGCGGCAGCCAGGCGAATTCTTCATAGTTGTCCTTCATCGCGTACAGCAGCGTGACGCCGGTCTCCACCGGCCGTACCGCGCGCGCGTCGGTCACGTGCAGCTGCACGCCGCCGCACAGCTCGCCCTGATGCTTCGAGGCGGTCGGCTTGTAATAGACGGGCCGGAACCGGACGCCGGGCAGCCCTTTGGCGTTCATCTCGTCCGCCAGCCGCTGCGGCTCGACGAACGGCGCGCCGATGATCTCGAACGGGAACGTCGTTCCCCGGCCCTCGGACAGGTTCGTTCCCTCGAACAAACACGTGCCGCCGTACAGCAGCGCCGTCTCGTAGCGCGGAATGCCCATGGAGGGCTGCACCCAGACGCGGTTCAATTCCGGGAAGCGCATCTCCCGCGACCAGCCCTCGCACGGCACGACGTGCAGCTCGGCGTTCCAGCCCGTCTCGTCGTTGGCCATCCTCGCCAGCTCGCCGACGGTCAAGCCGTAGCGCACCGCGAGCGGATAGTTGCCGACGAAGGACCGGTACCCCGGCTTCAGCACGTTCCCTTCCACCGTCACGCCGTCCAGCGGATTGAAACGGTCGAGCACGATGAACGGCTTGCCCGCCTTCGCGCAATCCTCGAGCGCGTAGAGCATCGTATAAATAAACGTATAATAGCGGATGCCGACGTCCTGGATGTCGTACACGACCGCGTCGACCGCGTCCAGCATGTCCGGCGCGAGCCGCTTGGAGTCCTTGCGGTACAGACTGTACACGGGCACGCCCGTCTGCGGATCCGCGTACGCCTCCACGAGACCGCCCGCGTCTTGGTCGCCGCGCACGCCGTGCTCGGGCGAGAAGAGCGCCGTCAGGTTAAAGCGTTCGTGCAGGATGCCGATAGTGGGGACGAACCCGCTGCTCAGACCGGTCGGCGACGTGATGAGGCCGAGCCGCTTCCCCCGGAACAGCTCCGCATACCCGCCGATCCGGTCGATCCCGTTCAGCATCATGCGAGCGAATCCTGGCGCAGGCGCATCGTTTCCTCCGGCACCATGAACGTCTCGGCGTACTGCTTCCGCGCCTCGATGCCGCGCACGCGGGCGAGGTGCTTGTAATATTCCAGGTACGGAAACGACTTGCTGCCGGTCACGAACCAGTGCTGCGAGACGGCTTTAACCCACAGCTCGTAAGCTTCCTCGTCGAAATCGACGTAGACGTACGGCTTGTAGTCGACCGCGTCCTCCCAATTCTCCGCGTAGTAGAGCTTCGCGGCGAAGTGCGCCGGCAGCCCGCGCTCGAAGGACGCGAGCCCCGCGAAGAACCGCGCGTCATTGACGATCCGGTGCGTCGTCATATGGTCCTTGTGCATGCTGTTCTTGAAGTGCGTGATAATCACGTTCGGCTTCACGCGGCGAATGACGTCGCAGACGCGGTACCGCATCTCGTCGCTGTCTTCCAACTCGCCGTCCGGAATGTCGAATACGATCGCCTCTCCGCCCAGCATCGACGCGAATTGCTCCGCTTCCCGCACCTTCTGCGCCCGGTACTCCGCCATGTCGCGTCCCGCCGGCACGCCGCGTTCCCCGGCCGTCAGCGCCAAGGTCGCGATCTTGTCGCCCTTCAGGGAGTGGCTCGCCAGCACGCCCCCCGCCGTCAATTCCGCGTCGCCCACATGTCCGCCGATCGCCAATATCGTCAACCGCTGCTCGCTCATTCGTTAAAACTCCTTCCGCATGATCGCAAAATGTTTGACCGTCTTGAACCCGGCTTTCTCGTAGATTCGGACGGCCGGATTCTTGATTCCCGTATAGAGCGACATGTATTCCGTGCCGATCGCCTTGAACGCCTCGCACAGCCGGAAGAACAGCAGGCTTCCGAGCCCGTGCCCCTCATGGTCGGGATGCACCCCGATGCCGGCGAAATAACCCCGCCCGTTCGCCTGCCGGATGACCGGCCCGGCGAAGCCGGCGGCGATCCCGTCCCGCGCGGCGACGACGACGGGCACGCCGTCCGCCGCGCACCGCGCGATCTCGCGCCGCCAGAGCGGGTTGTCGAACCCGTCCAGCATCGCTTCGAGGCCCGTATGCCGCCGCGGGCCGAACAGCTCGACCGCATAGCCGGCCTCGGCGGCTTGCGCTTCCTTGGCGGTCATATCCGCGGTCCACGCGAATTCGGCCAAGTTCACGTACATCGCGCACTCCTGCGTCCGCTCCGCGTAGCCGTGCCGCAGCAAATAATCGTGCAGCGGACTGCCGACCGGCACGCCCGGCGCGTTGTTGTGCTCGTGCTTCGGCGTGCCGGGCACGTACCACGGCAGCATCATCGGATTGAAGAAGAGCACGTCCGCCTGCCGCTTGCCGAGCGCCCGGAAGCGCGACTCCACCGCGTCCAACAGGATGGTGTAAGCGCCATCATTCCGGTATGCGCCGGACAATACGATGCACGTGAGATACCCCGCCACGTCGCCTAGCGGCAGGTCGTCGCCCGCCGCGCCGCACGCGAAACCGGCGACTTCTTCGTCCGCGCCGAGCAGCACGAACGCCGCCTCCGGATCGAAGTGCGGATCGGACGCGAAGATCCGATCGAAGCTCGCCGCGTCCAACTCCTTGTAATCTTCCTTGACCGCTTCCCGGTTCCACAGCTTGACGATGCCATCGGCAAACCGATGCTCGAAAGAGGCGATCCTCATTCGCTATCCCTCCGCTTCGCTGGTAGTTGGCGATGCCTGCGTCTTCGCTTCGGGAAGCCCTGCGCCGTCCGCGCGCTTCGCGCCGCGCGCGGGCGCCGTTTACCGAAGACGCCGCAACCCTAATACGAAATCTTGCCCATGACGACGGGCCGCGCCGCGCCGGTCACGCTCGGCAGATTGTTCGTCCGCCGCGCGATTGCATAATCGGCCAGAAGCGCGAACGCCACCGCTTCCTTCGCGTCGCTGCTGCCCCCGACGTCCTCCTGAACGAGCACCCGCACGCCGTGCGGCGCCAGCTCTTCCTTCAGAAACCCGATCAGCGCCGGGTTATAGCTCCCTCCGCCGCCGACCAGCATGACGTCCGCCGCCCGCTTCGGCAGGACGAACCGCCGGTACGCGTCGCCGATGGACCACGCGGTCAGCATGGTCACGGTCGCGACGAGGTCCGCGTCGGCCATGCCGCGGCCGCGCGCATCCGCCAGCAGCTCCTCGACGTAGGCGGCGCCGAATCGCTCGCGGCCCGTCGACTTCGGCAAGGGCTGCGCGTAGTACGGCTCCCTCCGGAGCCGTTCGAGCAGCGCGCCGTCGACGCGTCCCGCGCGGGCGATCTCGCCGCCGGCGTCCATCGTCCGCGCTCCGCCGCTCAGCCGCGTCACGACGCCGTCGATCAGCATGTTGCCCGGCCCCGTGTCGAACGCGAACACGTCGTCCGCGCCGCCGCCCGCCGGCAGCACGGTCATGTTGCCGATGCCGCCGATGTTTTGCAGCAGCAGCGTCCGGTCCGGCTCGCGGTACAGCAAGTATTCCGTGAACGGCACGAGCGGCGCGCCTTGCCCGCCGACGGCCATGTCCGCCACGCGGAAATCGGAGACGCACGGGATGCCCGTCCGCGCCGCGATGACCGCGCCTTCGCCGATCTGCACCGTGAAGCGCAGGTCGCGGCCGTCCTCGATGTACGGCTCCGGCGCGTGGTAGATCGTCTGCCCGTGCGAGCCGACGACCGCGATGTCCGCCGGCGTCAAGCCCGCGTCCGCGATGACCGCGAGCGCCGCCTCGGCGTAGAGCTCCCCGAGCCGGACGTTCATCCGGCCGACCCGGTCGACCGTCGCGCGCGCCGGGTCGAACAGCGCGAAGATCTCCTCCCGCACCCGCGCCGGGAAGGGCGTATTCGCGAAGGCGACCAGCTCTGCGGCCGGCCCCCCGCTTCCTTGACCGTCTTCGCTCCGGCCGCCCGCGATCCGCACGACCGCGGCGTCGATGCCGTCCACCGACGTGCCCGACATCAGGCCGACGACGTATCTGGCTTGGCGCGTCTCCGCGCGTTCCGCCGCCATGTCAGCCTTTGACCGCGCCGACGGTCACGCCCTCGAGGAAGTACCGCTGCAGGCTGAAGAACAGAACGAACATCGGCAGGGCGGAGATCGTCGCGCCCGCCATCATCGGCGCGAAGTACGTCGTGTTCGCGAAGCGGAAGTTTTTGAGGCCGACCTGGATCGTCTGCATGTCCATCGTGTTCGTTACGAGGAACGGCCAGAAGAACGTGTTCCAGCTGTCCATGAACGTCAGGATCGCCATGACCGCGAGCACGGTCTTCGACAGCGGCAGGATGATCCGCAGGTAGATTTGGAACTGGCTGCAGCCTTCGATCTTGGCGCTCTCGATGATCTCCTTCGGAATCGAGGACATGAACTGCTTCGCGAGGAAGATGTTGTAGACCGTCACGAGCCCCGGCACGATCAGCGCGGTATACGTGTTCTGCAGCTCGAAGACGTTGACGATCAGAATGTAGAGCGGCACCTGCGTCACCTGGTACGGAATCATCATGGCGATCAGCAGCAGCGTGAACAGGAACGCCCGGCCGCGGAATTTGACCTTGGAGAACGCGTAGCCCGCCATGCTGGCGAAGATGACGTTCGAGATCATGACGCTGCCGGCGACGAGCAGCGAATTGACCAGCCACCGGAGGGAATACTCGCTGTAATCGAAGAAAAATTTATAGGACGCGAACGAGATCTTGGTCGGCCACAGCGAGTAGCTCATGGCGCCCGCTTCGACGGGATCGCCGAGCGACGAGATGATCATGAAGTAAATCGGGAAAATCGTGGCCAGCGCGAACAGCAGGAGCAGCACCACGATCGTGCCGTTGCGGAACCGCTTGGGCATGCTGCGGTCCGGGTAGTTTTTGTACAGCGACATCGGCGTTGCCTCCTTCCTCAATACTCCACTTCTTTGCCGAAAAATTTAAATTGGATGAGCGCGACGACGGCGATGAGCGCCGCCAGGATCAGCGACTGCGCGGCCGCCTTGCCGAACTCGAAATATTTGAACGCGTTGTTGAAGATCAGCAGGCCGACCATCGTGGTCGCGTTGTCCGGGCCGCCGCCGGTCATCAGGTACGCGTTCTGGAACACCTGGAAGGAACCGATGACGCCCGTCACGAGCAGGAACAAGGTCGTCGGCTTCAGGCACGGCACGACGATGTAGCGCAGCTTCTGCAGGAACGTCGCGCCGTCGAGATCCGCGGCTTCGTAGTAGCTCGTATCGATGCCGAGCAGCGCGGCCAAGTAGATGATGATGCTCGTGCCGTGGCTCGACAGCCACGCCATGAGCACGAGGGAGAACATCGCCGTGCTGCTGGAGCCGAGCCAATTCTGGTTGTGAACGCCGAACAGGCCGAGCAGCCGGTTGAAAATTCCGGATTCCATCGGGTCGAACATCCAGAGCCAGACGACCGACAGGGCGACGCCGGACGCGACCGCGGGGAGATAATAGACGGCTTTGAACGTCGTTTGGAGCCACTTCTTGAGCGGCAATATGAGAATCGCCACCGCGAACGACAGCAGCAGCGCGACGGGCACGGTCAGGACGGTATACACGATCGTGTTGCGGATCGATTTCCAGAACAAGGCGTCTTTGAACGTTTCGGTGTAATTGTCGAAGCCGGTGAACGCGGAGCCGAGCGGCTTGTAGTCCTGAAAGCTGATGATGAAGGCGCTGGCGACCGGATAGGCGGTGAACAGCGCGAAGACGACGAGCGCGACGGCGATGAAGGCGTAACCCCAGCCGTTGTCGCTTTCCAGCCGGCGTTTGAAGAACGTTCTCTTGGTTGGTTGGTTCATAAGGCAGCACCTCTTTTCGGCGATCGGATCAATGAATGCGGGATAAAAAGAGTTCGGATAGCCGCCTTGGACGCAAGGGGGCTATCCGAGGGGCTATCCGAAGAGGACGATCAATCCTTCACGACGCCGTCATCGCCGAACGCGTCGACGGCCGCTTTCTTCACGGCATCGTACATGTCTTCGGGCGAAAGCTCGCCGGCCAGCAGCGCCTGCAGCTTCGGAACGATGACTTCGTCTTCGAGCTTGATCGCTTTCGCGCCGAGCTCGACCGGGATGTCCGGACGGGCCGGAGCCGCGTGGGACAGCAGCGTCGTGACCGCGGCGACGTTGTCCGGATTGCGGTTGACGGTCATGCTTTCGGCTGCCGTACGGCCGGTTTTGGTAATATGCGCGACGAACAGGTCGTTGTTCGTGGTCGCCGCGACTTTGCCGCTCGCGAGGAAGTACGCCGCTTTGACGACGTTCGCTTTATGCTCGGCGGACGGCTCTTTCTTGCCGCGGAACGTTACGTAACCGTCGACGGCGACCGACGTGACCGGCGGCTGGCCGAGGAAGGACGGAACCGGGAGCACGATGTAGTCCGTTTTGATGCTGCCTTTGACCGCGCTGCCGTCGTTCGCGTCGATCTTGGCGTTGTTTTGGTTCGCGGAGTTCTCGAAGGTCGCGAGGCCCTTGCCCGTGATCATCGTTTGGCCCGTCAGGAACATGTTCCAGCGCTTGCCCGCGTCCACGGAGCTGAGCTCCTTCGGCATGGAGCCGTCGTCGATCAGCTGGCGGATGTCCTTCAGCACTTCCAGGTAGTTTTTGCTCGTGTACGCGTATTTGTTGTCCGTCGTGAACGCGTTCGGCATGCCGGCGTTCTTGACGAGAATGTTCAGATAGTCCTTGGACGCGACGCCCGCGGTCGCGAACACGAAGCCGTAGCGGGACGTCTTGTCCCCTTCCTTCACGACGCCCTTCTTGATGGCTTCGCGGAACTCGTCGTAGGTCCAGCCGTTCTTCTGCACCGCCTTGTAGTCGATGCCGGCTTTCTCCAGGAATTCCTTGTTGCCGCCGAGCGCATGCGCTTCCATGTAAGCCGGGAAGCCGTAGACGCCGTCGCCGTTCTTCATGTATTCCATCGGCGCCGGATCGAAGTCCGCGAGCATGTCGGCCGTCGCGGCGTCCTTGATGTCCATCAGCATGCCCTGCTGCACGTACTTGGAAATGCCGTCGGAGCCGATGAACGCGATGTCCGGCGGGCTGCCCGCGTTGACCTGCGTGTCGAGCTTCTGGGTCATGTCCTCCCAGCTTGCCGGTTCGATCTTCAGCGTCAGGTTCGGATATTGCGCGTTGAAGTCCTTCGCCATCTGCTCGAAGTTGTCCTGGTACTTCGGCGAAACCGGCGGCAGGAGCGCGGTGATCGTGTCCTTCGCTTCGGCCGCGTTGCCGGAGCCCGCGTTGCCGCCGGCGTTGCCCGCGCTGCCTTCGTTGCCGCCGTTATTGGAGCCGCAAGCCGCCAGCGTCGTCACGGATAAACCCAAAGCCAATACGGATGCCAACACACGGGATTTCGTCTTCATAGGAATAATCCTCCTTAAGGATTCAGCTTTAGAATGTCCTGATCAAATCTCGTTAACCGACCTTCGTGCAATTCCGGATGGCGGCCTTGAGGCTGCCTTCGCTGCGGGCCAGCTCCCGCTCCGCGTCCGCGGCGTCCAAACCGGTGACGATCATCATAATGGCGAGCTTGCAATTCATGGACGCTTGGCGAAGCGCTCGTTCGGCCGTTTCCGAATCGGCTCCGGTCGCGGTCTGAATGATCCGCACCGAGCGGTCGTTCAGCTTGATGTTGCTGGCCTTCAGATCCACCATCAGGTTGTTGTAGGTCTTGCCCAATTTCACCATTGTACAGGTCGTCAGCATGTTGAGCACCAATTTCGTCGCTGTACCCGCTTTCAAACGGGTCGAGCCCATGATGACCTCCGGGCCGACGACCGGCGCGATGCAGACGTCGCACGCCGCTTCGAGCCTGGAGTCCTTGTTGTTCACGACGCCGATCGTCTTCGCGCCGAGCTCCGCCGCCCGCTTCAGGCCGGCGATGACGAACCTGGCGCTCCCGCTGGCCGAGATGCCGATCACCGCGTCTTTCTCTGTAATGCCGCAGCGATCGATTAAGGCTACCCCCTCCTCCGCATTGTCTTCAAACCCTTCCACGGCGACACGCAGCGCGATATCCCCGCCGGCAATATATCCTTGCACCAGCGATGGGTCCGTCCCGAACGTCGGCGGAATCTCCGATGCGTCGAGCACCCCTAATCTGCCGGAAGTGCCCGCACCGATGTAAAACATCCGTCCGCCGTTCTTCAGCAGCCCATGAAGAATATCGACCGCCTTCGCGATCCGCGGAATTTCTGCGGCGACCGCGGCCGGCACCTTGGCGTCCTCTTGGTTGAGCAGCCGGACCATCTCCTCGGTCGTGCATTCGTCGATCATCAGCGTGTCCTGGTTAATCTTCTCCGTAGTCAATCCCGCTAGATATTCGTTCATAACCATTCTCCTACCTTAAGTCGTGATGTTAGTTTATCTAACACACTTTCTGTTTCTCAAGTCCCATATTACGTCGAGTTGCCATATCCGTCAATAGATTCTGAAATAAAATTTTACTCTAAAATTATTATTTGATTTAAAATTTTGGACAAGGCCGAAAAAAAGACATGTCCAGCGCTAGCTTTCCCATGTCGTTTTCCCGTTATTTCCGGTGTTCGGCGCCTATTTGCGGTGCTTGCCCGATAGAATGTTGTGCGTCTTGGCGAGGTACTTCTTCACGTGCTGGTATTCGGCGCTGGCTACGCCCGCGAACAGCATGTCGACGACCGTCAGCATCGCGATTCGCGATCCCATGGCGCCGCTGCGCATCGTCAGCTCCGGCGTCGAGATGCTGAGCAGAATGTCCGACTTGTCCGCCAGCTCGCTCTTGTTGTACTTGGTGATCGCGATCGTCGTCGCCCCGTTCTTCCGGGCCAGCTCCAGCGCGTCGAGAATTTCGACCGTGTCGCCGGAGTTCGAGACGAAAAACGCGACGTCGCCTTTGCCGAGCAGCGTGGCCGCGGTCAGTTGGCTATGGCTGTCGGTGTAGGCGTGGCACATCTTGTTGATGCGGCTGAACTTCTGCTCCGCGTCCTGGCAGACGATGCCCGACGCGCCGACGCCGAAGAAGACGATCCGGTTGCTCTCGCGCAGCACCTTCACGGCCTTCGTCACCTGGTCGCGGTCGATGACGCTGAGCGTATCCTCGATGGACTTGATGTTGTTCCGGGCGATATTGGAGATGATGATGGGCAGGTCGTCGCCGGGCTGAATATCGGTATATTGGTCCTTCTGTTCCTCGTCCCTGGAGCCGAGCGAAGCCGAGATGCTGACGATGAAGCTTCGGTAGCCGCTGTAACCCAGCGTTTTGCAAAAGCGAAGCACGGAGGCATCGCTCGTCTTGCTCATTTGGGCAAGGCTCTTGATGGAGAGATGAGGCACTTCGTCCGTATTCTCCAAGATGAAATCGGCAACCAGCCTCTCAACGGGCGTCATGCTGTCCTTCATGTCCCGAATCTTGATCAATATGTTGTCGTTTATCGCCATGTCCTGTCCCTACCCGCCTAGTTTGTCCTCTCGAATTCCCTCTTATCTTAAGCGGATTCATGGCAAAACACAAGGGAGAAACGACGCGCGGCGTCACCTTTCGGCGCGTTCCGGGTTTGCCTTATTAGAAATTTTATTTCAAAACAAAAATTCATAGTGAAATTTTAAATCTATTTTTTATTGTTGGCGCGGAGGCTGCGTGCTATAATGGCCTCAGATCGGCGCCGCGCTTTCGCGGCCGTCAACAGGATGCGAACAGGAGTGGATTTCATGACGCAAGCAAGCCTCAAAATCGCCATTATCGGTTCCGGCAGCACGTACACCCCCGAACTCATCGAAGGCATGATCAAACGCAAGGACGTTCTCCCCATCGGCGAGCTCGTCCTGATGGACATCGACGAGCGCAAGCTGCGCATCGTCGGCGAGCTGTGCGAACGGATGATAGCTGCCGCAGACATGCCATGCCGCGTCAGTAGGACGCAAGATCTCGACGAGGCGCTGCGCGGCGCCGACTTCGTGCTCGGCCAGATCCGCGTCGGCAAGCTGCCCGCGCGCGTGCTCGACGAGAAGATCCCGCTCAAGTACGGCCTCATCGGCCAAGAGACGTGCGGCATCGGCGGCTTCTTCAAAGCCATGCGCACCATTCCGGTCATGCTGCATGTCGCGGAGCGCATGAAGGCGCTCTGCCCGGACGCGTGGCTGATCAACTTCTCCAACCCGGCCGGCATCATCACGGAGGCGATCCTGAATCATACGGACGTGAAGATGCTCGGCCTTTGCAACGTGCCGTACAACATGTTCAAGAGCATCCGCGAATCGCTCGGCCTCGACCGTCCGAACATCGAATACATCGGCCTGAATCACCTCAGCTGGATCACCGGCATCGAGCAGGACGGCAAGGATTACTTGAAATCCGCGCTGGAGATGGGCCTGAACGGCGAGACGATGAAGAACATCCCGGCCAGCGGCTTCGGCAAGGAGCTGATCCGGATGGCGGGCGCGATCCCGTCCTCCTACCTGGAATATTACTATTTCAAAGACAAGAAGCTGCAAATCGTCAAGGACATGGAGCTGTCCCGCGGCGAGAAATGCATTCGAATCGAAGAAGAGCTGCTCGGCATCTATGCCGACGCCGAGCTTCATTCCAAGCCGGAGCTGCTCGCCTCCCGCGGCGGCGCCAACTATTCCGAGGTCGCCATCAGCCTCGTCGACGCCATTCATAACGACAAGCAGGAAGTGCACGTCGTCAACCTGCTGAATAACGGCGCGCTCGGCTTCATGCGCGACGACGACGCGGTCGAAGTCTGCGCGGTCGTCGGCAAGGACGGCGCGAAGCCGATCCGGATCGAAGGCTTCGACAATCCGCACATCATCGACTACATGCGGATGGTGAAGGCGTACGAGCGCGAGACCGTCGCCGCCGCCGTCTCGGGCGACGAGGACGCGGCGATGCGCGCGCTGCTGATGAACCCGCTGGTCGGCGACTACAACGCGGCCCGCGGCGCCTTCGACGAACTGAAAGAAGCGCATAGGGCGTACCTGCCGCAATTCTTCAAGGAAGAAGCGAACGTCTGATGGACGCCCGGTACGTCATCGGGGTCGACGGCGGCAACAGCAAGACCGATTATTTCCTGTTCGGCCTGGACGGCCGGTTCGTCGATCATCTGAACGCCGGCACGTGCAGCCACGAGCGGTTCCCGGACGGCTACGACGGCGCCTACCGGGTCATGGCCGAACAGCTCGGGAAGCTGCTCGGGCGCAACGGGCTGACGATGGCGGACGTCGCCGCGGGCGCGTTCGGCCTCGCCGGCGCGGATGTTCCGTCGCAGAAGGAGCGGCTCGGCCGCGTCGTCGAGCGCCTCGGGTTCGCGCGGTACGCCGTGGACAACGACTCGTTCCTCGGCGTGAAGGCCGGCAGCGAGCGCGGGTACGGCGTTTGCTCGATCAACGGCTCCGGCACCGTGGCCGGCGGCATCGCTCCGGACGGCAGCCGCCTGCAGATCGGCGGTATCGGCAGCGAGCTCGCCGGCGACGAAGCCGGCGGCTTCTACCTCGCGCGGCGGGTGCTGCGGGCCGTGTACGACGCGCTGTACCGGCTCGGGCCGGCGACGTCGATGACGGAGCCGGTCCTGGCGCTGCTCGAGGTTCCGGCGCGCGAGCGGTTCATGGAGTGCGCCGCGGAAGGGTCCGTCAAACGCACGCTGCCGAACACGGCGCTCATGCGGATTCTGTTCGCCGCCGCGGACGCGGGCGACGAAGCCGCCGTCGCGATCGTCGCGCATTCGGCGAAGCAGCTCGCCCATTCCGTCGCCGGCTGCCTCGCGCATCTGGACTTCGGCGACGAGCCGGTCGACGTCGTGCTGGCCGGCTCCGTCTGGGTCAAGGCGGAGAGCCCGCTCCTGCTCGAGCGGTTCAAGCGGCATGTCGCCGAGCTGTCGCCGCAGCGCTGCAGCTACACCGTGCTGCAGGTGCCGCCGGCGACCGGCGCCGTGCTGTGGGCGCTGGAGCTCGCGCACGGCCGCCCGGCGGGCGCGGACATGCGCCGGGCCGTCATCGCGAGCGTGACGGGACGGCCGTGATGCTGCGCGCGAGGCGCCCGCGGGTCGTTGCGGGCCAGTCGAGCGCAAGCCCCGTCGTCTCCGCTTGAATGGAGGCGGCGGGGCTTGTTGTTTTTGGCGGCGGCGGCGGGCGACTCGCGAACCTCCGGCGCAGCGGGCAAGACGCGCTGCGATCCCGAGCCTGCGAAGGAATATAAGCCCCGGCCACATTGCGATCGCCCCATAGCCCGCCGCCGCTTTGCGGACAAGAAAGCCGCTATTTTGAAGAATGGGCGGTATTTTCGCGTTTGGCGGTCACAGGCGCCGCTATTTGCCGATTTCCCGTCAGAACGGAGCCGTTTTCGGTTGAATAACGGAACGTGCGTACGCTCGATTCGAATAACGGGTAATTAGCGCGGAATAACGGCTTCTGTGTCCGCAACCCCCCCACGCTTCCTTGCCGAACCGACTCCTCGAGCCGGAAAGCCGCGCTTCCCCTCCATACTCACCGGGCAGCGCCCCACAGATACCCCGCCCCGCAGCGTTATTCGCCAGCCTATCCAGTCGTCCCGTGCTTACTGCCGTCATGCGTGCGCAACTGCCGTCACACTTGCCCGACTGCCGTTCCTTCGCTCGCTGCTTCCCGGCGCGGCGGCCGGCGATTTTACCCCGGCGCGAAAAGGCGGTAAAATGTAGGTTGCGGATCGGAATGACGGCAGAAGGTATGTTGACGCGCCGACGGGCGCGTAATTTTAGACGATTGCGAGGAATGCGGGATGAATCAAGAAACGATGGAGCTGTTCCGGACGCTGACGGATTTCCAGGCGGCGCCGGGATTCGAGCGGGAGCTGCGGCGCTTCGTGCGCGGCGAGATGGAGAAGTACACGAACGAGATCGCGCAGGACCGGCTGGGCAGCATTTTCGGCGTGCTGCGCGGCGACGAGAGCGGTCCGGTCATCATGGCCGCGGGCCACATGGACGAGGTCGGATTCCTCATTAACGGCATTACCGAAAACGGGATGCTGAAATTCCAGACGCTCGGCGGCTGGTTCAGCCAAGTGCTGCCGGCGCAGCGGGTCCAGGTGATGACGGACAACGGGCCGCTCGCCGGCATCATCGGCACGACGCCGGTCCATCTGCTCGACGAGGCCTCGCGCGGCAAGCCGCTCGACGTGAAGGGGATGTACATCGACATCGGCGCCGACAGCAAGGCGCACGCGCAGGAGCTTGGCATCCGCATCGGCCTTCAGGCGGTGCCCCACTGCCCGTTCACGCCGCTCGCGAACCCGAAGAAAATCATGGCCAAAGCGTGGGATAACCGCTACGGCGTCGGCCTCGCCATCGAGCTGCTGAAGGAGCTGCAGGGCAAGCAGCTGCCGAACGTGCTGTATGCGGGAGCGACGGTTCAGGAGGAGCTCGGCCTGCGCGGCGCCCGGACCAGCTCGAACATGATCAAGCCGGACCTGTTCTTCGCCATGGACGCCAGCGCCGCCAACGACATGAACGGCGACAAGTCGGCTTTCGGGCAAATCGGCCAAGGCGCGCTGCTGCGCATCTACGACCCGACGATGCTGACGCACCGCGGCATGGTGGA
Organism: Paenibacillus sp. UNC496MF; assembly: GCF_900113915.1. Taxonomy (NCBI): domain Bacteria; kingdom Bacillati; phylum Bacillota; class Bacilli; order Caryophanales; family Paenibacillaceae; genus Paenibacillus; species Paenibacillus sp. UNC496MF. The sequence continues at coordinate 182,104 of NZ_FORE01000008.1, read as the reverse complement.
GTTCGTGCTCGATACGGCGGAAACCCATAAGATCCCGTACCAATATTTCGTCTCGCCGGGCGGCACGGACGCCGGCGCCGTCCACACGCAGGGCAGCGGCATCCCGTCGACGGTCATCGGCGTCTGCGCGCGCTACATCCACACGTCCGCTTCCGTGCTCCACACGGACGATTACGACGCCGCCAAGGAGCTGCTCGTGAAGCTCGTGGAAAAATGCGACCGCACGACGTACCAGACGATTCTCGACCGCGCCTAACGCGCGCTTCGGCAGCGAAGCGCCTCCGCCAAACGGCGGAGGCGCTTTTCTGCTTTTCGGCTTGCCGGCGCGGCACCGGCGGCGGCGTCTTCCTCCGCCGTTAATACGCCCCGCAAGCTCGTCGCGCCTATCGAATTCGGAGCCGGCCGAAAGGGCGTTTTTCCGGGCTCCGTCCGTAGTCCGCGCGGCTTCGGAACGCGCGTCCAAAGGGCGGTGCGTCGTCCGGCTCGCCTAGGCCTATCCCACTATTTTCATACAAGGAACCTCGAAACATTATTCCCCCTCCCTTCGTCCATAAAGTGAAAGCCCAAGGGAGAAGAGGAAGGTGTTGCACTATGAACGAGTTTCCCGCCAAACATCGAAATGTATCCCGTTCCCGGTCACGATCACGGCTCTTTGCGGCCGTTTTGATAAGCATGGCGCTGATGATGGCGGCAGGCTGCGGCAGCGCGCCGAATCGCGATGACGCGGCGGCGAACTCCGGCTCGGCAGCCGGGGCGGAATCGCCCGTTCCGGCCAAATTCGAAATGGGCCAAGATCCGCTCGCGGCGGCCGGCATCGAGGACCGGCAGGCGTTCCTCGAGGTCTTCCGGACGGTCAAAGCCGCCATCGCCAAGGACGACATGACGGAGGTCGCGAACCACATCCTGTACCCGCTCAAGGTGAACGGCGCCGACGGCAAGCATCGGATCCAGACGAGACGCGACTTCATCGACCAGTACAAATCGATCATGACGAAAGAAGTGCGCGACGCCATCGCGAACCAGGACGAGGAGAGCCTATTCGCCTACAAGCAGGGCGTCATGATCGGCAGCGGCGAGCTGTGGTTCGGCGCAAGCGCCGATTCGGAGCAGGTCATCGGCTTGATCGCCGTGAATCACGACATCGGCCGCAAATAGCCCCGGCAGCGCGGCATTCCGCGCCAGCAGCGCGGCATTCCGCGCCGGCGCGTCCGCCCCGAGCGACAAGCAGCAGCCTTCGGCCGAAGGCTGCTGCTTGTTTGCGTTTCGAGGTTGGAAGTCTATGCCTGATCCCTCGCAAGCGAAGCCACGGCGCTTCGCCTGCGGCAAGGGCCGGATCCGCCTGATCCGGCGGCCTCCGGCCCTTTTTTCGTTTGCGTTATCCGTTACGCCGTTGACCCTCTTTCGTTCGTACGCCTTGTTCGGATCGCGCGCCCTATTCCGTTCATGCGCCGAGTGCCCGTTGATAGGCCAATCTCATAGAGAAGCCAATCTCATAGAGAAGCCAATCTCGCATAAGTCGCCCGCTCCCCCGTCAGCGCGCGCGCTCCAGCACGAGCACCCAATCGTGGAAGACCGGCAGCGAACCGGTCGGCCACGTGCCGCCGGCTTCCGGCACGATGCGCCCAAGGTCGTATTCCTCGCCCGTCGCCGGATCGAACAGGAACGCGCGGTACGGAACGTCCGGCTCCAGCTCCCGCACGGTCAGCCCCGGAAACACCGTATGAATCGGCGCGTAGACGATCCGCACCTCGCCCGGAATGCCCGCCGCGTACGGGCGCGCGTAGACGTCGGCGTCGTCCGGCACGGGATTCAGCCATTCCGGATGCCGCTCGAACCGCCACCAATCGTAGCGCGCGAGCAGCCGCTTGTTGAGGCCGACCTGCTTCGAGCCCGGCAGCGCGGCCGCTTCCTTCCAGAAGACGTGCCCCCACGCGATGCCCGTCGGCGAAGCGCCGTACGGCTGCTCCTCGTCGTTCACCTGCCAGATGCCGTTCGCCCCGTACGTATGGCCGCAGGCGCCGTTCAGCACGCAGTTCCAGAACAGCATCCGCTGCACGTCCGCCAGGCTCGTCCCGCCGATGCCTTCGTAGCAGGCTTCCGCGTTGATGACCGGCGTCTTCGGCTCCCGGGCGACGGCGGCTTGGATGCGGGCGGTCGTGCGCTCGACGGTCAGCATCCCGGAATGGCCGGTCTGGAGCATGTCCAGATCGAGCACCGACGCGTCCTCGACCATCTCGTGGCCGTATTCCGTCGGATGAATCGTCAGCCCGCGCCCGAACGGATCGATCGACCGGATATAGGCCGCCATTTCCGTCCACTCGGCTTTATGCCGCGCCATGTACGCCGCTTTTTTCCCCGCGTCCTTGAACACGTCCCATTGGTAATACGGCATGTTCGCCTCGCCCGCGACGCACCACATGAGCGGATACGCCCCATAGCGGGCCACGAGGTATTCCCAGTGCCGGCGGAGCTTGTCCTTCCCGGCGAAATCCAAATAATAGCCCCAGCAGCCGACGAGGCACGGCATTAGGCCCTGCTCGACCAGGTAGGCGAGCTTGCGGTCCGCCGCGTCGAAGAACGCCGGATTGATCCGCGCGAAGTCCGCTTCCCACGACTGGCCGCCTTCGTTGGCGCCGCGCGCGTCGAACGGCCCCATGTCGGGGTAGAGGCCCGCCACGACCTGCACGGCGGTGAAGCCCTTCGCGACCCGGTCCTCCGCGAGCCACCGAAAATCGTCCGGCCACCGCAGCCGGTCCGTCAGCGACATCCACCACGTGTCCGCCAGCCAGAAGAACGGCGTGCCGTCGGCGTGTTCCAGGCAGGAGCGGCCTTCGGCGGCCCGCACGGCGCCGTGCTTATAGAGCGGATTGTCGCCTTCGTACGCCTCGACGACGACCGTCGCGGCCCGCGCGTCCAAGCCCTCGTCGCGGCGGATCGAGCACTTCGTGATGACGCGGTGCTCGCTGGTCTCGGGCGACGCGTAGCGAATCTTCCACGCGCTGTCGCCGGCCCAGTAGCCGGGCACCCGCAGCGTCTCGCCGCCCGGCGTCGAGACGAACGCTTCGAGCCGGACGTGATTGAACGGATCTTCGTACGCGACGGCGGCTTCGAACGTCAGCTCCGCCACTTCGTTTTGCCGGACTTGCACGGTTGTCATGGGTAATCCTCCCTTTCGGATCGGCCGATCGGCCCGCCTTTACACACGCTTTAATCTCCCGGCGCGCGGATTGAATCAGCGCGGCGCGCCGGCAAGCGAAAAGAGAAGCCCCGGGCGGGCTTCTCTTTTCCCCCGGCCGCGAACGGCCGCCGGCGGCCATGCGCCTTCCGTCATGCGGGCAGGCTTGCCGTCAGTTCGTGTTGCGGACGTTCTTGACCGAGATGCTCAGCACGCCGGCGTCATCGTCGTCCTCGTCCGTATTCGTGATCGTCAACGTCGCGCCCGTCGTCTGCCCGACGCCGGCCTGGAAGGTCAGGCCGCCTTGGCCGTCGAGATCGTGGTTGTCTTCGCTCGTGCCCTCGTACAACGTGCCCTGCACCTCGACGTCGATGGTATTGTTCAGCAGCAGGCGCACGGTGAATTTGTACTCCAGGCGCACCTCGCCGCCCCATTTGTACGTCCGCGTCGCGGTATTGACGAGCTTATCCGGTCCCAGCTCGAGCTCGAAATATTCCGGGCCGGGGTCTTTGATTTCGTCGGATCCGAAGTTCTCCTCGTCGCGGCCCCAAAAGTCGATGAATACCTGCGCGAGCCGGAACCGGTCCGACGGCGGCTGCAGCTGCACGTCCGCGACGAGGTCCTCGGCGTGCAAACCGATATGGACCTGCGCGGCATACAGGTTGCCGTCGATCGTCTTCGACGCGCGAAGCTGATAATCGCCGAGCGGCACGTCCTTGAGCGAATAGCCGCCGTCGCCTCCCGTGAACGCGGATTTGCCGTCGAACACCTGGACCAGCGCCCCGGCGACCGGGGCGCCGTCCGCGTACACATGGCCATGCACGGTTCCGCGGCTCAGCACCTTCTTCCACCGGCTGACCGTGTAGCTCTCGACCCGCGGCTCGCGGTAAATCGCCGGCTCCGCGAAGCCGTACAGCCCGCCGAGCGCCGGACCGTCCCACCACAGCATGTCGTCCGGCGAGACGGCGTCCGCGTCGGTGACGTTTTGCCAGGCCGTGCTGTCTTTGCCGTCGGCGTCGTCGTTGGCGAACGCGTTCAGGAATTGGTTGGCGACGTCGTCCGCGCCGTCGGTCAGAATCTCGCCGAACCAGCCGGCCAGCTCGTACGCCTGGTTGTAGACGGTGTCGTACAGCCAATACGCCGCGTCCGACCGCTCCTGCGCGGAATACGTGTACAGGCCGTCGGGCGTCGTCGGCCGGACCGTCGCCTCGGTCGCGATATCTTCCGGCTCCAGGTCGGTCGGCGTGACCAGCGCCTGGCTCGTTTCGAGATGCGCGCCCCGCGCCTTGGCGTGCATCCAGATGTAGGACGAGCACACGGACGGGTGCGTGCCGGCTGCCCAGCCGGCGTCCGGCCCTTCCGGCTCGCCTTGGCCGATCGTCGGATCGGTGTAGCAGTACCAGCGATAATGATATTTCGGCTTCACGCCCGGCCGTCCCGCGTCGTTGCGCGCGTCCGTCGCGATCGCGTGCAGCGCCGTGCGCACGGCCGGCGTCTCCTGCATCGGGTCCGGCTTCAGGACGAGCGGCGGGATCATGACGAGCTTGTCGTTATGCGTGACCCCGACGGTATGCGGCCCGAACGCGGAGACGGAATACGTCTTGTCGTACTCGGGGTCCGGGAAATCCTCGCCTTCGATGGCATGCTGGACGGTCTGCGTGATCGCCCCGGGCCAGATGTATTTGAGCACGTGCGGGTCGAACCCGTCCGAGCCGGACACGATGCCGACCAGATGGTCCATGAGGCGTTTCTGGCTGCCCGTGCTGTGCGTGATCTCGTCGTAGTTGCGCGTCATGATGCCGGAATGGCTGTACCACTGCGCCGGTCTCACGTTGAGCATCAAGCCGCCGATGATGCCGTCGCCGCCCGGGGACAGGATCACGTCGCCTTTGCGCGCGTTCATCCAGCGGGCCGGCATCGTGACGTCCGTCGTTTCGCTCGTCAGCTGGCAGACCAGCTGGCCCTTCTCGGCTTTCGCCAATTCGTCCTCGGTCAAATTATCCGGATCGCAGATCTGCCCTTCGGCGATCATGCCCGGGAGCGGCGGACCCGAGAGCGCGTGGACGCCGCCCAGGCCGTTCAGCGCGTTGCGCACCGGCGCGTTCGGCAGCGGGCGGACCGCGATGTCCTTCGGCGCGAGCTGCTCCGGCTGCAGCTTGCGGAGTCGGAGGGGCGCCGCTGCCGGCGCTGCGTCCCGCTTTGTCTCGAGCGCCGCTTCGGCCGGCGCGAACACGCTCTGCATGACCTGCATCGCTTTGTCCCGCGACAGCGCGCCGCCGCCGCCGTTCAACGTCCCGAGCGATACGGCGAGCGTGCCCGTCTTCGCGTCGAGCATGGCATGGCCCGCCTGCGAGGCGTCCAGAATCGGATTCGCCGCGGCGTCCAGCTTGCCTTGGACGATCTCCCACGGCCACGGCTTCCGCTCCTGGTTCGGCACCTCCGGCAGCCGGAGGAGCGGCTCCGGCTTCTTGTTCCACTCCGGCACGGGCACGTCGAACGCGACGCCGCAGCGCACGGGATGCGCGCCGGACGTTCCCGCGTACAGCACCGAGAAGCCCTTGACGTCGTAGCGCAGCTCGCCGGCCTGCGGATTGTCCGCGACGAACGGCACGTTGACGCCGATCATCGACTTGGAACGCGGCGCGACGGTGACGGGCTGGCGCAGCGCGACGAACGGGCGCGGCAGCGCGACCCCTTCCGCGTCGTCGGCGTTCGGCGTGACGGAGAAGCGATCCAGCACGATCGGTTCGTCTTCGACGTTATGTACGGTGAACGTGCCGCTCAGCATGTTGTAGCGCTTCCGGGCGAAGAGCTCGGCGGACGTATGCGGGACGACGGTGCCGCCGCGCTTGCAGATGGCGTAGGCGGAATGGATCGTCAGCGTCCGCTTGACGAGGATGCCCGAGGCTTTGGCCCAGCAGCTGACCGTGAATTGGCCGACGCCCGCCGCGTGATCGATGGCGGCGAAATAATCGTGGCTGACCATCGGCGTGCGCGTCGTCGCCTTCGTGCCGTCGCCGAAGTCCCATTCGTATTCCAACGGCGTTGTCGTCGCGGCGCGCTTCAGCGCGTCCTTCACGTCGATCGCCGTCAGGTCGTACACCGCGCCGACCATCCGCCGGGTCGTCGCCTGAGGCGGACGCCGGAGCGGCAGACGCTCCGCCGGCGCGGTCGCGGGCTTGAGACGCGTGTTGACCAGACGCTTCGTTTCCACCTGGCGCAGGGCCTGCGAGTTGGCGAGCATGACGCGGCTCAGCGCGCCTTTGCCGGCGAGCTGCACGGCTGTCGAATCGAGCGCGAACGGTTTGTCGGGACGAGGGGAGACGGTAGGGGCGGTGCCGAGCAGATGAGGCGAGCGGGTGTCGACGGAGGAACCAAGGAAGAGGACGGCGGTGTAGGGGTTCGTCGGCAGCTGGGTGACGCCGATCATGGCGATGTCCTTGCCGTTCTGATAGGAGGCGAACGTAAGCGGTTCGCCGATGACGTCGAGCAGCGCGACCTCGCGGTCCGACTCGCCGTTCGCGGCGCGCGCCCGCACGACGAGCCTGCGCTGGCCGGAAGTCGGGAACTGCAGGTACTGGACCGCCCCCGGCGTCCCGTTGATCGACACCTCGTACGCCCCGCCGATTAATGAATTGTCATGCGTGTCGAAAACTTCGATCTTCACGGATTCCCCGGGTCGGGCGACTGCAGGCTGAAGGGAAACGCGACCGATAATAGTGCCCATAAACGGCCTCCTCTTTTCGTTATCCTTCCTGTCGTGTGCCTGTTGCAGCTTACGCGTGACTGAGCATGGAGAACGACTTCATTATCCGGCAAATGGTGAAAATTACCAATCAGACTTAATGACTATTTGGAGGGTAAGCATTCCGGCTCGGTTCTGTAGCAATTTGTCAGTTCGGCCACGGTGTCGGATCGGCGCGTTCGCGCGGCTTGCCGGGGCGGCGGGACCCGTACGGGCCGCCGCGCTTCGATAGGACGAAGGCGCCCCGCGCCGCAAGACAAAAAGACCGCCCGGACGGCTGTCGCCCGGACGGTCTTCTTCGCGCGCTTCGTGTAATTCAATCCCAATCGTAGCGCTGCTCTTTCCACGGATCGCCGTACATGTTGTACCCGTTCCGCTCCCAGAAGCCCGGCTTGTCGGCCGCCATGAATTCGACGCCCCGCAGCCACTTGGCGCTCTTCCAGAAGTACAGATGCGGCACGACCATGCGCACGGGATAGCCGTGCTCCGGCGAGAGGATCTCGCCGTTATGCTTGATCGCGAAGAACGACGTCTCGCGCAGAAAATCCGCGATCGGCAGGTTCGTCGTCCAGCCGTGTTCCGCGTGCAGCATGACGTATTTCGCTTCCGGCTTCGGCTTCACGTGCGCCGTCACCGCGGCGACGGCGACGCCCTCCCATTCGTTGTCCAGCTTGGACCAGGTCGTCACGCAATGGATGTCGTTCGCGAACGTTCGGCGCGGCAGCTTCATGAACGCGTTGTAGGAGATGCGCGCTTCTTCCTCGACCAGGCCGAACAGGCGCAAATCCCATTTGCTCATATCGCGGTAATACGGAACTTCTCCATGATGAAGGACGGGAAATCCGTTCGTCAGCCGTTGTCCCGGCGGAACTCTCGTCGCGTCCGATGCGTTATTCATCGCCATCACGCTCCTCTAGGGTTAGTGGTTTCCCTTAGATTATTAACCGCCCGGCGTCTTCGTAGTCGCCTTTGCCGCCGGCTTGCCGCTCGCGGCCGCGCTCCGCGCGCTTGCCTCCCCGCTTCCCGCCTTCAGCACGAACGGCCCCGCCGTCAGCGTAAGCGCGAGCAGCGCCGCCCCGACGATGAGCGAGACGCCGTAGCTCTGCAGCCAGAACGGGCCGTCTTCGATCCGCCGGTAGATCCAGCCGCCGAGCAGCGGGCCGACGAAGCCCGTCGCCCCCGTCAGCGCGGAGAACACCGCGACGTACATCGGCCGGTCCGCCTTCGGCGTGTCGCCGATGATGAAGTTGAAGATGAGCAGGTTGTAGCCGCCGAGCCCGACGCCGAGCGCGGCGTTCACGACGATCAGCACGAGCAGCACCGGCAGCAGCTCGATTCCCGTCCACAGGACGCACGACGCGGCGATGATCGGCAGCGCCCACAGCAGCAGCGTCCGCGTCTCGTACCTGGCGTTCAGGTTGCCCCAATAATAATAGCTGAACATCGTCACGATCATCTGCACCGTCGTAATGACCGTGATCCACCACTTGCTCAGGTCCAGCGTCTCGAGCATGACGTAGGAGAACAGCGGAACGGCGATGTTTTGCAGCAGGATGAAGGCCGAGACGAACACCGTCGCTTTCATGTACGCGGCATCCCGCAGCGGCTTCGCGAACAGCGCGGCGGAGCTGGGCGCGGCCGATCGTTCGAACGGCAGATCGGGGTACCGCCACAGCTCGACGGCATTCCAGACGGCGCAGGCCGCGCTTGCGGCGTACAGGATGACGAATCCGGTCCGCTCTTCCAGCTGCTGCAAAATTTGCCCGCCGATCAACAGCGCGACGCTGGCCACCGCCCAATGGATCGTGTTGCGAATGCCGAAGTACCGTCCCCGGATCCGGGCCGGCACCATGTCCGCGACGATGGACGTCCAGAACACCGAGCTCGTCGAGGCGCACGCGAAGGACGTCAGGAACAGGCCGATGAAGACGTCGACCTGCAGCGGCTTCGGCACGAGGAACGGAATGAGGCCCGTCGCCGCCCAGAGCGCCCGGTGCGCGACGGCGAAGCCGAACAGGAGGAGCCTCCGGTTCGTGAAGCGCTGAATGTAGAACGCCGCGACGAGCTGGACGAGATTGGCGAGCGCGGGGATCGCGACGACCAGCCCGACGTCCGACGCCGTCCCGCCCAGATAAACGACGTAGATGGTTAAAATCGGACCGCCCAGCAGGTTGGCGATGATGTTGGCCGGAATGCCTTCGAGGATTAACGTCAGCAATCCCCTCCGCTGATCCGACAGCTTTTTTCGGCGAAAAACCGAGATGACGTGACTCCAAAATGACATGACCGCGAATGACAGCTCCCCGTTGGTTCTCCCGGATGTGGCGTTTCCAAACTTGCGCTTGCGTCGTTAGCCTTGCGTTTCGAAGGCGAGCCGTTTCGACCGTGTTCGAATCCCGCGGCGACGTTTCGAATCTTCCGGTTCAAATCTTGCGGTTAAATCTTGCATTTCGAATCTCGCAGCCTGGAATCTCGCGGCTCAAGTCATTCTTCTCAAGTCTCGCAGCCCGTGGTTTTCCTTCCGAAACCGCGATTATTCAAGCGCTGCCGGCTTCAATCCGCTTCGCCCGCGAGCAGCTCGCCGAGCGTCCTCACCATGACGCCGGTTCCGCCCTTCGTCTCCCAGGCGCGTTCCCGCTCCAGCCAAGCCGTTCCCGCGATGTCGAGGTGCACCCACGGCCGATCTTCGGCGAACGCGCCGATGAACAAGCCGCCGATGCTCGCCGCGCCGTACCGGCTGCCGCCGTTCTTCATGTCCGCCGCCTCGCTGTCGAGCTGCCGGCGGAATTCCGGATACGGCGGCAGCGGCCAGATCCGCTCGCCCGCCTTCTTCGCCGCTTCGATGACCTGCGCCTGCAGCGGCTCGTCGTTCGTGACCGAACCGGTCGCGGTATCGCCGAGCACGACGAGCACGGCGCCCGTCAGCGTCGCCAAGTCGATCAGCTTCGTCGCGCCCTCGCGGATCGCCGTCGTCAGCCCGTCGGCCAGCACGAGCCGGCCCTCGGCGTCCGTGTTGACGATCTCGACCGTCGTGCCGTTCATCATCGTCAGCACGTCCCCGGGCTTGAACGCCCGGTCAGACGGCATGTTCTCCGCCGTCGGCACGACGAAGACGGCGTTGCGCTTCGGCTTCAGCTCCCCGAACAGGCGGACGAGGCCGAGCACGGCGGCCGCGCCGCCCATGTCGGAGATCATCTCTTCCATCCCCGGTCCCTTCTTCAGCGAGATGCCGCCGGTGTCGAACGTGATGCCTTTGCCGACGATGCCCCAACGCTCCGCATCGTCCGGATCGCCGTCGTAACGGATGACGATCATCCGCGGCGGGTTGACGCTGCCCTTGCCGACGGCGATCAAGCCGCCCATTCCCTGAGCCGCCGCGGCCGCCTCGTCGATGATCTCGCAGGCGAAGCCGTACGCGGCCGCGAGCCGCGCCGCTTCGTCGGCCAGCCCGGCCGGGACGAGCGCGTCGCCGGGCAGGTTCGTCAGATCCCGGGCGTACGCCGCGGCTTCGGCGAAGACGAGGCCGCGGCGAATGCCGGCCCCCCACGCCGCGGCCGCGGAAGCGGCGTCCGGCTCGGCGTCCGCCGCGTTCGGAACGAACGCGACGTCCGTAACGGCCGGCTTCCGCTTCGCATCGTCCCGCTTGGCGGTCGTGCGCGCGTACGAGCCGAGCGCGTACCCCTCGGTCAGCGCCTGCGCCGCCCGCGCCGCGGGCACGGCCGGACGGTCCGCTGTCGCTTCCGCCCGCTCCGCGGACGGCGCGCCAAGCTCCGCCGCCGGCAAGCGCCACGGCAGCAGCAGCTCGACCGTGGCCGCCTTCAGCCGCTTCGCCGCTTTCGCCGCGGCCGCCGCCGCGTCGCGCAGGCCGTCCGCCGTCAGGCTCTCCGGCGGCGCGATGCCGACATACACGACGTGCGGCGACGGATACAATCCGAGCGTCGGCAGCGCGAGCGTCTCCTTCGGCTCGGCCTTGAACAGCTCCTTCGCGGCATGCTCCCGCACCGCCTCGTCGAGCGCGGGATGAACCCAGCGGACGCTCCCGTCCGTTCCTTCCTGCAACCGCAGTCCCCGCTTATCGACGAACGCGACGACGACGTCGGCCGGCGCGGCGGCCGCGCCGCGCCCATATGTAAACCGAATGCTCATGGTAATGTACATCCTCCCGTCTCTCGTAGAATTAGCCGCGGATCCATCGCGGGTTCCTTGCCGGTTCATTGCGGATCTTTTATTGGTTCTAGTTCCATGTTTATGAATTGCTTATTCCTTGTTGATTCATTGCTGGTTCCTTGCATACTCATTGCCGATTCATTGTTTTGTCACCGCGGATTCATGGCTAAATGCTACCTGTTCTCCACGAAATCGCTGCTGATTTTCCTAAATAATCGCTGCCGATTCTCCTAATCATCACAGCCGATCAACCACTGAATCGCACCCGGCCATCCCGCCGTCCGCCCGCTCCGCAAGCATGCAAAAAAACCGGGTTTCCCCGGCTTTTCGGCGTTTCGAACCGAGGCTTACCCCGATTCTACTGGTTTATTCCGCCAATGGCAAATAGATATTGAACTCCGTTCCTTCGCCGGTATTGCTGCTCACGCGGATCTTGCCGCCATGGTTCCTCACGATCCGGTAGCTGACCGACAGCCCGAGTCCGGTGCCCGACGCCTTCGTCGTGTAGAACGGGTCGAACAGCCGCGATTTCGTGACGGGATCCATCCCTTTGCCGTTGTCGCGGATCGTGATTTCGGCGTCGCGCCCTTCCCGCTTGGTGATGATGTCGATGCGGCCGCTGCGCTCTTCCTCCAGGTCGCCGATCGCGTCCATCGCGTTGCGCACGATATTCAGCACGACCTGCTTCACCTGCTTCACGTCGATCGAGACCGCCAGCTCCTCGTCGTACGTCTCGAACTGAATCTGGCAGCCTTTCATCAACGCCTCGCTGTCGGACAGCAGAATGACTTCCTTCAGCAGCGAATTGATGCCGACCTTCTGCTTCATCGGCGCGGACGGCTTGGACGAATTCAGGAATTCGTAAATGATGTCGTTCGCGCGGTCGATCTCCGTCAGGATGATCCGGGAATATTCCTCCTTGCCGAGCTGCGTCAGATGCGGCTTCAGCAGCTGAATGAACCCGCGGATCGACGTCAGCGGATTGCGGATCTCGTGCGCGATCGACGCGGCGATCTTCCCGAGCATCGCCAGCTTGTCGTTCTGGTACGCCGTCTGCTCGATCTGCTTGTATTCCGTGACGTCCTTCACGCTGAAAAGATAATCGCCGTCGAGCTGGTCTCCGTAGGTGACCGTCACGAGGAGCACGCGCCCGTTCGTATCGACGAATTCGAGATAGCGGCTGCGCCGGAGAACCGTCTCCTTGTACAGCCGCAAAATGACCCGCTTCGTGCCCTTGCGCAGACGGCTGTGCGTTAAAATATCGAGCAAATTGCAGCCGATGAGCGTCGTGCGCGGGATGTCGAGCAGCTTGGCCATCTGCAGGTTGATGAACGAGAGCATGCCGTCCGCGTCGAAGATCGCGATGCCGCTGTCCATATGCTGCAGCACGTTCTCGTATTTGTTCTTCACCATGCGGAACGAGCGGTGCGAACGCAGCAGCATGTCCCGCATTTCGCTGAAGCGCTGATCCGACGTCTGCTCCGGCTGGACCCGGAACCGGAACGCCACCATCAGCTCGATCAAAAAAATAAAGGAACGGCTGTACAGCCGCAGCGCTTCTTCCGAGTCCACATTGGCGACAAGCATCTGCATGGATTCCTCATGCACCGCAATGATGTCTTCCGGATGGAGATCTTGAAGCTGCTTGCCGATTTCCGTTGCCTCGAACAGGGAAGCTTCGCTTCCGCTGCGAATATATTCCGCCAAGGCGGGGAAGTAGCGCATACGTATTGCCTGCATTATTTACTCCTCTCCTGCCGCACAAATCGGTGGATCGAGGCGCAGTGGAGCGTGAACCCACTTATGAAACGTGATCATGGTTCCCCGGGTGTGATCGTGGCTAAGTTCCATATTGTCAGTCATCTTCTCCATCCACTGCAAATGAATTCGGCTTGGACCTTTGAAATGATCGAATAATCGGACTTCTATTCCGCTTGCGGGTTCGCCTTTGCTGAGACTGAGGGGACGGATCATCATGTGGCCTTTTTCCGAGTAAGAGAAAAGCTTGAGCGCCAATTCCGAAATGGTATAAGCGATTACCGTCTGATCAACAAGACTGAAGCCGATCTGCTGCGCGATTTCCCTGCCTCTTTGACGTGCCAGGATCGCATCCGCCTTATCACGTATATGGAACATCTCCACGTGCATGCCTCGCCTCCGCCCAAAAAAAGTATCCGTGCAGATTCAGAGTTGAGATCGCTTACAGTAATCATAGAGAGAATTCCTAATTTCTGTCAACGGGAAATACTGTCGAAATCCCGCGAGATTGGACGACTCCGAAAATACGGAAAGGGCGTAACGAATGTTAGCGCCCTTTTCGGTCGTCGGAGCCCGGCTTTGACTTTCCGTCGTTGCCGCGATCGTTCCGGTTCGTATTCTTGTTATCTCCGCTCTTGCTTGCTTCGTCGCGGCTGCCGCCGTCCTGATTTTGGTTCTTGCCCCCGCCGTTCTGGCCCGGTTGGCTTCGGTCGCCGCCGTTCCGGTCGTCGTTTCCTTGACCGCCGGACTTGACGGATCCGCCGTTGCCGCGATTGCCGGGCTTGTCCCGTTCGGCATTCGTCCGATCCGCGCCCGATCCCGGCTTGCCGCCGGCGCTTGCCGTAGTAACGCGGCTAGGGCGGCCGTCGGAAGCGTTTTTCGCCTCGTCCTTGCCGCCTTTGCCTTTAGAATTTCCTTTAGAATCGCCGCCGTCTTTCGGCTTCGAAGCGTTCAACGCCGCTTGTGCCGGCTTGCCGCCTCCGCCGCCGGGATTATTGCCCGGGGAATGCTGCGGCGCGCCGATGTTGACGACGCCGCCCTGCAAGCCGCTCGGCTTGTCGGAATCGGAGTTCTTTTTGCCGCCGTTTCCTTGACCGCCGTGCTTGCCGCCTTTATTCGAATCGCCGTCCTTTTGCCCGTTCCGCTCGCGGCGTTCCTTGCGTTTCTCCTGATCCTTCTCGAGCAGGGCGTGCAGCTGCTCCTTCTGCTTCTGCCGGAGCGCCTCCTTCTCGGCTTCCTTCGAGGGAGCCGGCGCGGACGGCTTCGGCCGTTCCGTCTGCTGCTTGGTCGCGGACGGATCCGGCTTCTTGGCGTCGTCGTTCTTTTTGGCGTCCTTGCCGGCGCCCATGACCGCCGCCACGCCGCCCATCGGCTTCGCCGCCTGATGGAGCGACTCCTGCTTGAGCTCCTTGATGGTCACGCGGTACCCTTGGTTTTTGGCCATCAGGTAGAACGCCATTTTGCCGGAGGAAAGCCCGATCTTCGTCGCTTCGTCCCGCACGTCCTGCGGCGCGGACAGCGTCGTGACCTCGATCTTGAGCTGGCGCCCTTTCTCCGTCTTCGCCAGCGACTTGCGCACGGCTTCATCCATATGGGAGGTCAGGCCGATTTCCTCGGCGGGCTTGACGGCGCCGCCGACCGCGACGCTCGTGATGACGACGTCGCCTTCGCCGCTGTTCAAATACGGTCCGGCGCTGATCCGATCCATGATGGCTTCGGTGACCTCAGGCAGCGGCCGGCCTTTGTAGGCGAGCCCTTTGGTCACGTCCGCGCCGTCGGCGTTGATCGCCCGCAGCGATTCCACCCGTTCGTCTTTATTGATGCCGAGCTCGATGCTCGGGTTGACGTCCATCGTCAAATACGCGACTACGTCCGGCTGCTTCGAGACATGCTGGACGAACAGCGGAATGAACAACATGAGCATGATCGCGGCGGCGCCGACGCTGAAGCTGTATAGCTTGCGCGGCCGCCGCAGCCGCCGCTGCTCGGCGAACGTGATTTCATCGCCGACCTGAGGCTTGAGGGCGGTTCGCACTTTACGGAATTGACCGTCCGGCATTAATACGATGACATGCGTGCTGCCGGTCTCCATGACGATTCCACGGCTCATGCTCTCACTCCTTCCGCTGCGGCCAGTTCCCTTCCTGTCGGTTCCGCGGGCTTGATGTACTGCTGTAAATAAGGAAAATCCCCGTTATGTAAAATCGTCAGCGCGATGATGTACTTCCGGTTGCGCTCGATCGTCTTGCGGGATACGCCCGTCAGCTCGCACAGCTCCTTGATGGGCAGCTTCTGCTTCGTCTCGAGCTGGTCGTAAAGCGCGGGATCGCTCGCCAGTCGCCTGCTGATGGCGATGAGCATCTCGCGGGAATCGGCATGCTTCGGCGAAATATCCGGCAGCTCCGCGAACGAAAGGGCGTATTCCTTGAGCCGTTCGTCGTATTCGCCGATTTCCAGCCTGCGGGCGTCCGCTTCCTGCGTCAGCGCGTAGCGGTTCATCGCTTCGTTCGTCTCGATCGGATTGACCGTCGTCGCATCCTCTTCGTCGTCCTGGTCGAACGCGCTGTAAGGCACCGTGCCGAGATGACGGCTCTCTTTGCGGACATAGTCAATAAGCCTGCGCCGGATCACCGTTTCGGCAAAGCCGAGAAACGATTTTCCTGCTTGGCTCGAAAATTGCCCGATCGCTTCGTCGAACGCGGCCAGCGCGACGCTGAATTCGTCCGAGCGCTCCGGGTCGATGTATCGCTTGCAAAAACGGCTCGTCACCTTGGCGATAAAAGGCTGGTACGCCTCGATGAACGCATCGCGCGACGCTTCTCCGCCGCGGATTCGCTCCACCATCTCTTCCGGCGTTACGCGGATGTCTGGGGTGTCTGCGGACGTATCGTGCTTGCCGCCGAAAATGCGTTTGAACAGTACAAGTAACAACCGCTCCACCTCACATGTACAGTTTTCGTTGAATCGTGTTCGCTTGAGGGGGTCGACATTAAGGATTTCTCATAAAATTTCGCATAGAAAAAGCCTCCTTCGACAGGAGGCTGGAATGCTTAACAATATCCTTCGGAGGTTCTTCGCTGCCTTAGCTTGTTGCGGCGTTGGTTGAGCGCGCCGAGGCGCTTCTTCAGCTCGCCCTGCCAGCCTTCGTCGCCGATTTGCTTGGCGAAGCAGAGCAGGTCCAGCGCCATGTCGATTTGATTGCTGACGACGTCCATGGGGTCCTCGTTCTCGTTGTTGACGCAATTCTCGAAGAGCTCCTCGTCCTCTTGCTCCACGTAGTCGACGAAGTCGACCTCGGAGGCGCCGTCGCCATGCGCGTACTCCGCCAGGATTTCGTATTCGTTCTCGATCAGGTAATGAATCTCGACGCGATGACACACCGGGCAGAACAGAATGGGGACATTGTGAATATGCGTGCGAAAATGCTTCAGCGTACCATTCGTGCCGATCATGCTGGCACCGCAGCAAAAGCTCATGCCGGACTCCCTCCTTAACTGCTTAACCTTGTACCGCGCATCTTGAAACCTGATTTAACTTATTCGTCTCCAAAACGCATAATTCCTGCTTGCGCAGTCCGGTTCGGTCCCTGTCAAGTTCCGCCATCCCGCCTCTTACTTGCCAGTATAGCGAAAAACGTCGCATTCGTACATCCGGGACGATAGGCGCAGGCATTGGGACGGATGCCGAAGCATGCAAAAACCCGGGGTCTCGGAAGACCCCGGGTTCTGCGCGTCGCGAGCGATGCTTATTTGGCAACCAGGTGCTTGTCGCCCGGTTTCCAGTTGATCGGGCACAGACCGCCGGATTGCAGAGCTTGCAATACGCGGAGCGTCTCTTCAACGGAACGGCCAACGTCGTTGTGGTTGACGACTTGATATTTGATTTCGCCTTCCGGATCGATGATGAACAGGCCGCGGAGCGCGATGCCTTCTTCTTCGATCAGGACGCCGTAGTCGCGCGCGACGTTCTTCGTGATGTCGGCCGCGAGCGGGAAGTTCAACTGGCCGAGGCCGTTGTCGTTCACAGGCGTGTTGATCCAAGCGCGGTGGCTGTGCTTGCTGTCCACGCTGACGCCGAGGATTTCGGTGTTGAGTTTCGTGAACTCCTCAGCCGCTTGGCTGAGCGCCGTGATTTCGGTCGGGCAAACAAACGTAAAATCGAGCGGGTAGAAGAACAGGACAAGCCATTTGCCTTTGTAATCGGAAAGAGCTGCCGTGCTGAAATCTTGACCGTTGCCGGTTGCGGTCTCCATCTTGAAGTCAGGAGCCGGACGACCAACCAAACGTTCTGCCATGGATAAAACCCTCCTAAAAGATTGAGATGGTATTGAGAATGATACTCATTTGGTGACTACGTCTAGAATCATACCAACTCTTTGGAACGAAGTCAATATTACATTGATTACTTATTTGTAATCATTCTAAATTATTTCGTCATGGCGGCAACGATCAAATCGCCCATCGCCGTCGTGCCGATCGCCTTGCTCTTGTCGACGGCGATGTCTCCCGTGCGGTGGCCGGCGTCCAGGACGGATTTGACCGCGTCCTCGATGGCCTGCGCCGCTTCCGCATAGCCGAACGTCAGGCGGAACATGAGCGCCACGGACAGGATCGTCGCGATCGGGTTGGAGATGCCTTGGCCGGCAATGTCGGGCGCGGACCCGTGCACCGGCTCGTAGAGGCCGAAGCTGCCTTCGCCGAGGGACGCGGAGGACAGCATGCCGATGGAGCCCGTCAGCATCGCCGCTTCGTCGCTGATGATGTCGCCGAACATGTTCTCGGTCACGATGACGTCGAAGCTTGCCGGGCGGCGCAGCAGCTGCATCGCGCAGTTGTCGACGAGCACGTGCTCGAGCTCGACGTCCGGATACTCGGCCGCGATCCGGTTCACGACTTCGCGCCACAGGCGGGACGTCTCGAGCACGTTCGCCTTGTCGACCGAAGCCAGCTTCTTGCGGCGGGTGCGCGCGATTTCGAAGCCTTGGCGGGCGATGCGCTCGACTTCCTTGACGTTGTATACGCACGTGTCGACGGCTTCCTCGCCGTGTTCGCCTTCGCGGCGGAACTTCTCGCCGAAGTAGATGCCCCCGGTCAGCTCGCGCACGACGATGAGGTCCGTGCCTTCAAGCACTTCCGGCTTCAGCGTGGACGCTTCCTTCAGGCAGTCGAACACGTTGGCCGGGCGGATGTTCGAGAACAGGCCGAGCGCTTTGCGGATGCCGAGCAGGCCCGTCTCCGGACGAAGCTCCTTCGGGTTGTTGTCCCATTTCGGGCCGCCGACGGCGCCGAGGAGGACGGCATCGGCGTTTTTGCAGATATCCAGCGTTTCCTGCGGAAGCGGCGAGCCTTTCTCGTCGATCGCAATGCCGCCGAACAGGCCGTGCTCGATCTCGAATTGGTAGCCGAACAGCTCCTCGGTTTTCTTCAGCACTTTCAGCGCTTCGCCGACGACTTCCGGTCCGATGCCGTCACCGGCGATTACTGCGATTTTTTTCACGTCTGCCATGGGGTACGTCTCCTTTATTCAGGACTTCTCAGGCGTCCTCTTGATTATGATTCTCAGTCTTAAACTTAGTTGTACCATAAGAACGCCATGAAGACAAAGATATGAAAGCTATGACTTTTATAGGCTGCGCATATAAGCAGGCGGTCTCGGCGCTTGGATTCCCACGTCGCCCGGCAACATTCAGCTCGGCGCATGGGATTCGTTCATGGACGACGACGGTACGATATTCATCGTCGACCACATGCCGACCAATTCTTACGTTCTTTCTTGACGCACGACGAACGGCGTCACGGTCAACGTTCGTCCGTAATCCGGCCGGAAGCAGGCAAACAGGCAAGAAACCAGCATTGGGGACCGGGACTTATTACGACTACTCCTTTTATTCGACTACTAACCAAGCAAAAGGCGGCCTGTCGCAGGCCGCCTTTGTTGCGTCTATCGCGCGAAAGCCAGGTTATTGCGCAGACGGCCGCACGGCGTCGTCGGCCCGTTCCGGATCCGGCGTCCCCTCCTGCTCCGAATGCCCGGCATCCTGCACCTGCTCCGGATCCGGCGCTGCCTCCCGCTCCTTCGCCGCTTCGTCCAGCTGCTCGCGGTCCCGCCACCGCTGGTTCACGACGGTGATGCCGAAGCAGATGACGCCGAGTACGGCGAACGTCAAGATTTTGTAGAGCGTATCCTCGCCCTTCAGGTCGAGCAGCACCGCTTTCGCCGCCACGGCGACGAGCACGCCGGAACCGAACCAGCGGAACAGGCGTCCGCGGCTGTAGGCGCCCCACAGGAAGAGCAGCAGGGCATAGACCGCCCAGACGACGGACAGGAGCAAGCCGGTCGCGACATGCCAATCGTATTCGTCGGCCGCGTTCGTGATCTGCACGGTCAGCAGGCCGCCGACGACCAGATGCGACAGCAGCGCGTACGCATGGGCCAAGACGTCATTGTCGCTTTCGCGAAGCAGGTTCGCGTAGCGCACGTTCCTCGCGCAGTAGAACCCGATGGCCGCGAGCAGCATCCAATCCGCCGCTCCGCCGTTCAGGAACGGCACGTAGACGCCGAACCAGTCCAACCTTGGCGCGTCCCACGTGACGACGAACCAGTACAGGCCGATCGAGAGCCAGACGAGCGAACCGATCGCCTTCAGCGCGTCGGAGCGCCGTTTCCGTCCGGTGACGATCGCGATCGCCGCGATGCCCGACCAGACGGCGACGCCGATCAGCGGCCGGTATTCGGAGCCGCCGCCCAGCTCGGCCAGCCCGATCAGGAAAGCAAGACCGCCGAACAGCACGTGAGCGTACAACGCGGCTTTTCCCTGCTTGCCGAACTTGGCGACGAGCACGCTCATGCCCATGTAGAGCAGGCCGATGGCCAGCAGAAGCAGCGTCACCGACGAGCTGCTGCCGAGCAGCGCCGGCGCCCAGAGGCAGAAGACGACCGTATTCGCGAAGCTGGCGTACAGGTTCCAGCCCGCGAAGCCGCATTTTTCCCGCCATGCCGCGACGTAGAATGCGATCGCGTAGAAGACGAAGGCCGCGGAGGCGTAGAGCATCGGCCGGGTAAGCCAGCCGTGATCCGCATACGTAAAGTTCATATAATAGACGGCGTACAGCAGCCACGTCGCCGCGAACGCGCCGATTCTCGCTTCGAGCCACGACTTGGCGACGCTGATGGCGAAGTAGGCGGCATTCACCACGAGCAAGTAGAGGAACAGCGCGAATACGTGATCCGCATCCGGCCGCAGCGCGAGCGGCGCGAGCAGCGCGCCCGCCAGGCCGAGACCGAGCAGCAGGCGGAGTCCGAAACGGTAGGCGTACGCCGTGACGCCGACCGTGACGGCCGTCATCGCGATGAATACGGTCAGCGGCTCCCAGACCGCTTCGTAAACGCCGGCGTACGAGCAGGTCATGTACCAGACCGCCGCTCCCAGGCCGGTCAGAATTTCGCCGAAGCGCCTGCCGTCGCCGCGCTTCGCGAGCGCGATGCCGGCCGCGCCGGCCGCGGCGCCGAGCAGCAGGCCCGCGCCGAGCTTCATGCCGACCGTGATCCAGCCTTGGTCCGCGGAGTACTTGAACAGCGTCGCCAGCGCCGCAAGGAGAAACGCGACGCCGACCAGCGTCGTCCAATGCCTTTTCCACAATTCGTTCATACCGGGCAGCCCCCAATGAAGATGAAGTATTAGGACGTGGTCCTTACTTCACATTGTAGAGGCGCCGCTCCCGGCTCATAAGTACCAACTTTCCCTGGTACCCCCTCGGATGCCCGCCCCGGGGCCGCGACCGTCCGTCAGAACAGCTCGTGGTCCTTCGCCTTTTGGGCCGCGTCCTTGCTGCTTTTGCCGCCGATCTTCCGCAAAATGTTGCCCACGTGGTTCTTCACGGTGCGCAGCGACAGGAACGACTTCTCCGCGATCTGCGTCTGGCTGTAGCCCTCGTGGATCATCGCCAGCAGCTGAACCTCGGAAGGCGTCAGCAGCCGCTTGAACTTATCGGTCTCGTATTCCCGCTCCAGCCGCTTCAGCCGGCGGAATTCCTCCAGCATATGCCTTGCGGCCGCCGCGTCGATGGCGGACCGGTCCGCCGCCGCCTGCCGGATCGCCTCGGGAATGGCGGCGAACTCCGACTTCACGAGATAATTGACCGCGCCCGCCCGGAACGCCTCCGCGACGAACGCCCGATCCTCCATCGAGGTCAGCATGACGATGCGCGCCCGCGACGCCGCGGCCAGCTCGCCCGCCAGCCGCAGGCCGTCCGGACTGTCCGCCAGCATGATGTCGAGCAGGATCACGTCGGGCGCCGTTTCGGCGGCCAACGCGAGCGCGGCGCCCGGTTCGTCCGTCTCGCCGGCGATCTCCATATCCGGCTGCGCGTTCACGTAGGCGGCCAGCCCCCTCCGCCAATCCGGGTCGTCCTCGACGAGCATGACGCGTATCGTTGTCCCGTTCATCGCCGGCCTCCTCTCGTTCGCGCGCGTCTCGACGCGCGGAAATGAAACCGCACGGTCGTTCCCTTGCCGGGCTCGCTGCTGATCCGCAGCTCTCCGCCTTGGCGGCTCATCAGCTGGGCGCAATAGGCCAAGCCGAGCCCGAAATTCATGGCTCCGCCGTTCTTCGTCGTATAGAACGGCTCCGTCACCTTGCGCAGCCGCGCCTTCTCGATGCCCGCGCCCGTATCGCGCACTTCGACCGTGCTCCCGCGCTTGCCGCCGAAGACCGCGACGTGCAGCTCGCCGCCGCGCGGCATGGCGTCGATCGCGTTTTGCAGCACGTTATGGATCGCTTCCTTCGTCTGCTCGGGATCCGCTTCGGCGTAGGCGTCGTCGCCGAGCCGCGCATGGACGGCGATCTCCCGCTCGCGCGCCTGCTCGGCGACCGCCGCCAGCTCGCCCTGCGCCAGCTCCGCGAGCGACACCCGCTGCGCCTGCAGACGCAGCTCCTGCGTCCGTTCGTGAACGCTGCGGATCATCTCCTCGATATGCGCCGCCGCGGCGCTCACGACGCCGAGGTCCGCGCGCAGCTCGCCGCGCTCCCCCGCCTCGCGGGCGATCTTGTCGGCGAACAGCTTGATCTTGCCGATGTCGTTCTTGATCGCGTGGTTCAGCATGGCGGTCCCGCTCGTGATCGCGCGGAGCGAGTAGTCGAGCTGGCGCTTCTCGATCAGCTGCTGGACGCCGAGGAAGCCGAAGTTGAACAGCGAGATCAGGAAAATGACGAACGCGAAGCCGATCGGCCAGACGTTGTAGACCCACAGGCGGTAGAAGCCGAAGAGCGGCAGCACGTAATTCATCGTGAGCGCGATCAGCACCGCCGGCATGACGGCCAGCAGCAGCAGCGCGTGCGCGCGTCTCTCCGCGGGATGCACGTGGCGCTTGGCGAGCAGCAGCGCGGTTCCGAGCGCGGCGTACGGCAGCGACCAGACCGCGAGCAGCCCGTAGCGGACGGGATAATCGGCCGCGGGCGGCACCAGCAGCATCGCGAGCGGCGGCACGGCGGCCGCGGACGGCAGCCAGCGGTAGGCCGCGGCCGGAAGCAGGTCCCGGCTATAGGCGGCGCCGAAGCACAGGTAGCCGAACGGCATGCCGTAGTAGCTGGTCCACGAGCAGCCCCGCTGCAGGGCGCGCAGCGCTTGCTCGCCCGAGACGTCGATGGCTCCGCTCGCGAGCCCCGCCGCGATCCAGCCTTCCAGCTGCGAAGCAAGCGCGCCCATCCCGCCGCAAAACGCGACCACGCTCAGCCAGCGCCCCGCCGCGTTCCTTCTGTTGGCGATCAGCAGCAGCCCCGCCGCAAACCATAACGCGATCAAAACGAACAACATCCCCGAAACTCCCCTGCCGACGTTCTGGTCGGAATTTTCTTCATTATAGCATGCAAAACCGGGACCCGGGCACGAATCGCGAGACGAATCGCCGGACGGCAGGCCTACGCGAGGCCGCCCGCCGGCAAACCGCCCGCCCGTACGAAGCCCGCATACAAACAAAAACGCCCCAGCATGCCCGCCCGGGCCGCTGAAGCGTAATCTTTGGTTCTTTAGGATTTAAAGGTTCTATGAACAAGCGCGCCCGGAGGGCGGTATGGGCTCGGAGAAGCGAAGCGTTCGCCTTTCTAGCCGGATTCCTACCTCTACTGTTTCATTCAATCGAAGAAATCCGAACTACTACGGCGATCGCAGCCCCATACCGCCTGCAGGGCATCCCCTTGTTCCATGCGCCTTTAAATCAGGCTCATTTTGTCGCGCCGTCCCGGCGTCTTGCGCTTCTCGACCAGGCGGTTCAGCGCGTCCACGTAGGCGCGGGCGCTCGCTTCGAGAATGTCCGTGCTGACGCCGCGGCCCTGCGCGGATACCTCGTCCTGCTTCAGGACGACGTGGACTTCGCCGAGCGCGTCCTTGCCGTGCGTGACGGACTTGATGGAGTAGTCCTCCAGCTCGACCGTCTCCGCCGTCAGCGCGTCGATCGCGTTATAGATCGCGTCGACGGAGCCGTTGCCTTCCGCGCGCGTCTCCTTCACGCCTTGATCCGCCACGCGGATGCGCAGCGTCGCGCTCGGCGTCGACTTGTTGCCGTAGCTGACTTCGATCTGCTCGAGCGCGTACACCTCGGGCGTATCGACGAGCTTCTCTTCGAGCAGCGCGCGGATATCCTCGTCGCTGACGTTCTTCTTCCGGTCGGCGAGGTCCTTGAACTTCGCGAACGCCGCGTTCACCGCTTCGTCGTCCAGTTCGTAGCCGAGGTCGATCAGCTTCTCACGGAACGCCGCGCGGCCGGAATGCTTGCCGAGCACGAGCTTGGAGTCGACCAGGCCGATCGTCTCCGGGGAGATGATCTCGTACGTCGTCTTCTCCTTGAGCATGCCGTCCTGGTGAATGCCGGATTCGTGCGCGAACGCGTTCGCGCCGACGATCGCCTTGTTGCCCGGCACGACCATGCCCGTCAGCTTGCTGACGAGGCGGCTCGTCTTGGCGATTTCCTTCAGGTTCAGCCCCGTGGTCGCCCCGAAATAATCCGCGCGCGTCGCGAGCGCCATCGCGACTTCTTCGATCGCGGTGTTGCCCGCGCGCTCGCCGATGCCGTTGATCGTGCCTTCGATTTGATCGGCGCCGTTCAGGATCGCGGCCAGCGCGTTCGCCGTCGCCATGCCGAGATCGTCATGGCAGTGCGCGCTCAGCTGGATCTTCTCGATGCCCGGCACCCGGTTCTTCAGCGTCTTGAAGATATTGCCGAACTCCGACGGGTTCATGTACCCGACCGTATCCGGAATGTTGACGACCGTCGCGCCCGCGCGGATCGCCATCTCCGTGACTTGGCACAGGAAGTCCAGTTCCGTGCGGCCGGCGTCCTCGGGGGAGAACTCGATTTTGCTAAAATACTGCTTCGCATACCGGATCGCGCGCTCCGCCGTCTCCAGCACCTGCTCCTTCTCCATGCGCAGCTTATGCTTGCGGTGGATCGGAGACGTGGCCAGGAACAGATGGAGGCATGGGTCTTGGGCGTCCTTCAACGCTTCGCGCGCCGCGTCGATGTCCTGCTCGCGGGAACGGGACAGGCCGATGACCGTCGCGTTCTTCACGGCGCGGGCGACGGCATTGACGGCCGCGAGGTCGCCCGGAGAGGCCGCGGGAAAGCCCGCTTCGATGCGGTCCACGCCCAGCTTCTCCAACTGGTAGGCGATTTCAAGCTTTTCCTTCGTGTTCAGGTTCACGCCCGGAGATTGCTCGCCGTCACGAAGCGTCGTATCGAAAACATAAATTTTGCGCATGAGTTACACCTCGGGCTTTAAGAATAATCCCGGATAGCGAAACGGCCCTGACGTCCATCGCTTCACGCAAGAGACGCAGGGGCCGGTCCGCATATCCGGGCAACATGCATACTATCAGGTTATGACCGGACCGCCCGGTTTAGGAGTTTTACTTCTTGATCCAGTGCATCAGTTCGCGAAGCTGGCCGCCGACCACTTCGATCGGGTGCTGCGCTTCGTTGCGGCGGGTAGCCGTCATGAACGCGTTGTTGGATTGGTTCTCCAGGATGAAGTCGCGCGCGAACTTGCCTTGTTGGATATCGGAAAGAACGGCTTTCATCGCTTTCTTCGTTTCGTCCGTCACGATGCGAGGGCCCGTTACATAGTCGCCGTACTCCGCCGTATTGGAGATGGAGTCGCGCATCGTGGAGAGGCCGCCTTCGTACATCAGATCGACGATCAGCTTCAGCTCGTGCAAGCACTCGAAGTACGCCATCTCCGGCGCGTAGCCGGCTTCGACCAGCGTTTCGAATCCTGCTTTGACGAGCGCGGTTGCGCCGCCGCAGAGGACCGCTTGCTCGCCGAACAGGTCGGTTTCGGTTTCTTCGCGGAACGACGTTTCGATAACGCCCGCGCGCGTGCAGCCGATGCCTTTGGCATAAGCGAGGCCGATCGCTTGGGCGTTGCCCGTCGCGTCTTGCTCGATCGCGATCAGGCCGGGAACGCCGAAGCCTTCCACGTACGTACGGCGAACCATGTGACCCGGCGATTTAGGCGCTACGAGCAGCACGTCGTTGTCTTTGCGGGCCTTGATTTGGCCGAAGTGCACGTTGAAGCCGTGGGAGAACATCAGGGCCGCGCCTTGCTTCAGGTTCGGCTCGATTTCTTCTTTGTATACGCGCGCTTGCGTTTCGTCCGGCATCAGAATTTGTACGACGTCGGCCAGTTTGACCGCTTCGCCGACGGACAGCACTTCGAAGCCGTCGTTTTTCGCCTTATCGGCGGATTTGCCGGCGCGAAGACCGATGATGACCTTGAAGCCGCTGTCGCGCAGGTTTTGGGCTTGGGCGTGACCTTGGGAACCGTAACCGATGACTGCGATTGTTTTGCTTTGGAGTACGCTTTGGTCTGCATCTTTTTCGTAGTACAATTTGACTGCCATGTAAGAAATGCCTCCTTTTATTTGACCCTTTTGAGCGGGTGTTACAGCCGCGGCGCCCGAACAAGCCTTCCGTGCCCGAATCGTCCGCCGCTCTAACCCCCGCTCAAACGAGCGCTGGTTCCTTGCATGAGTGCGTTGCGCGTTGAATGTCCCGTCCCGGGTTACTTCGCGTTGCCGCGGACCATCGCGGTGACGCCCGTGCGGCTCAGCTCGCGGATGCCGTACGGCTTCATGAGCTCGATCATCGCGTCGATCTTCTCCGTGTCGCCGACGACCTGCACCATCATGGAGCCGGTGCCGATATCGACGACCGCCGCGCGGAACGTCTCGACGACGCCCATGATTTCGGGACGCGCCGACGGCTCGGCGCTGACTTTAATGAGGGCCAGCTCCCGCCCGACCATCGGGTTGGCGCTGAGATCCACGACTTTGATGACATCGATGAGCTTGTACAATTGCTTGATGATTTGTTCCAGCGTGTTGTCGTCGCCGGTGGTGACGACCACCATCCGGGACAAGCCGGCTTCCTCGCTCGTCCCGACGGTGATGCTTTCGATATTGAAGCCGCGGCGTCCGAACAAGCCGGATACGCGCTGGAGGACGCCGGGCTGGTCGTTGACCAGAACGGCTATCGTATGTCGTTTCATTCTTCATCCCCCATTAACATTTGATCGATTGTGGAGCCTTGCGTCACCATCGGATAGACGTTCTCGTGCTTGCGGACGACGAACTCCACGACGGCCGGTCCCGGATGGTTCATCGCTTCGGTCCAAGCGGCGCGCGCCTCTTCCTTATTCGAAGCCCGGAAGCCCCGTACGCCGTACGCTTCCGCCAATTTCACGAAATCCGGGCTGCCGGACAGGTCGATGTGGCTGTAGCGGTTGTCGTAAATGAGCTCCTGCCATTGGCGCACCATGCCGAGCACCTGGTTGTTGATGATGACGACTTTGACCGGAATGTTGTTGATGGCGCAGATCGCGAGCTCCTGCGCGCACATCTGCATGCCGCCGTCGCCGTTGATCGAGATGACCAGCCGGTCCGGGTTCGCCATCTGCGCGCCGATCGCCGACGGGAAACCGAAGCCCATCGTGCCGAGGCCGCCGGAGGTGACCCAGGAGCGCGGCTTGTTGAACTTATAAAACTGCGCCGCCCACATTTGATGCTGTCCGACGTCCGTCGTGACGATCGCGTCGCCGTTCGTTTCCTCGTACAGCATCTCGATGACCCATTGCGGCTTCAGCTCGTCTTCGCTGTCCGTGTAACGGAACGGCTTCTCCAGCTTGGATGCGAGCAGCTGCGCGCGCCACGCGTCCGCTTTGGCCGCGTATTGGACGTCTTTGTTCGCCAGCTGCAGCACCGTCTTCACGTCGCCCACGATCGGAATGTCCGTCGGCACGTTCTTGCCGATCTCCGCCGGATCGATGTCGATGTGGACGATCTTCGCGTGCGGCGCGAAGCCGGACAGCTTGCCGGTGACGCGGTCGTCGAAGCGCGCGCCGATGTTGATGAGCAGGTCCGACGATTGGATCGCCGTGTTCGCCGTGTACGTCCCGTGCATGCCCGGCATGCCGAGCCACAGGTCCTCGCCGCTCGGGAACGCCCCGAGACCGAGCAGCGTCGTCGTGATCGGAATGCCCGATTTCTTGATGAACTCGTGCAGCTCTTCGTGGCCGCCGGAGTAGACGACGCCTCCGCCCGCGAGCACGAGCGGACGCTCCGCTTCCTGGATCGCTTTGAGCATTTTGTCGACCTGCAGCTTGTTCGGATTCACCGTCGGGTTATAGCCGCGGATGTTCACTTCCGTGACCGGCTCGAACATCGTGAGCTCCGCCGAGACGTCCTTCGGAATGTCGATGAGGACGGGACCCTTGCGCCCCGTGCCCGCGATGTGGAACGCCTCGTGGATGATGCGCGGCAGATCGGCCGCCTTGCGCACCAGGTAACTGTGCTTCGTGATCGGCATCGTGATGCCGGTGATGTCCGCTTCCTGGAACGCGTCCGTTCCGATCAGCGACGTCGCCACGTTGCCGGTGATGACGACCAGCGGCACCGAATCCATATACGCGGTCGCGATGCCCGTGACGAGGTTCGTCGCCCCCGGTCCCGATGTCGCGATGCAAACGCCGACCTTCCCGCTTGCCCGCGCATAGCCGTCCGCCGCATGAATGGCCCCTTGCTCGTGACGGGTCAGCAGATGCTGGAAGTCCGAGAACCCGTGCATGGCGTCGTAGATGTACAATACCGCGCCGCCCGGATACCCGAAGACGCAATCGACGTCCTCAAGCACCAAGCTGCGAAGCAAAATTTCTGAGCCCGAGATGACCTCCGGTTTTCTCAGTCTTTCCTTGATTTCCTCTTTTGACCTTAACGTTGCTTGTTGAGCGACCATTAAGTCGTCCTCCCTTCTTTAAAAAACAAAAAACCTTCCGTTCCCGAACGCTTATCGCGTCCAGGGACGAAAGGTTGATCTTCCGTGGTACCACCCAGTTTGCCATGCGCCTCGCGACGCATAACCTCATAAGGTAAGCGCGGATATCCTGTCCGTGCATACCTTGGCATCTTAACGTGTGCCCGACGATTCTCCCTAATGCGCTGCGCCCGGAAGGCGGAACTTTTCAGGAAAACAGCTCCGAGGTGAGCTCGTTGGAAAGGGATTTTGGCGCCGGTTTCAGCAGGTCCGCGCGCTCTCTGGAACAAAAGAGCCCTTAACACTTCGTCCTCTTCATAGCCGATTACTTTATGACGGTAAAGCGTCTTCTTGTTAGCTTAGAGCTTATTATATGCTTTGCCGTTTCAAACGTCAAGCCAAAGGATAAGCATTCCCAGAAAAACTTATGTAAGCTTTGGCCAGGGATGCGCGCGGCCCGGACTCCCGACATAGTATATACCACCTTACGCCAAAGAAAGCGGGATGCCTTATGATTCGCGCACGCCATGCGCGCACGGACGACCAGGAAATCATCCGCCTGATCAAGCAGGAGCTGATCCCTCTCTCCTATACAGCATCGCCCAGGGACGCCCAAACGATTCGCGAGCTGCCGAAACGGATGAACGGCGGCGTCTCGCTCGTCTACTCCCGGACCAGGCGCAGCCAGCCGCTCGGCTACATCCATTATTACATCCGCGACGGGCTGCTCCTCTACGACATGCTGGTCGTCCATCCGCAACACCGGGGCAAAAAAATCGGCACGACGCTGATGACGCAAGCGGAGACGCAGGCAAAGGAGCAAGGCGTCACGGTCGCCCGGCTGTTCGTCGACCACGGCAATCCGAGAGCCCAGCGGCTGTATGCCAAGCTGGGCTTTCAGACCGTCCGCTATTATTCGGACCTGCGCTGCTACGAAATGCTCAAGCCGCTCGCGTGACGGCTCAATAGAACGGCCCGTTGGCGAAACCGGGGCCGACCGGCCCCGGGCCGAAGCCCGGACCGAAGCCGGGGCCGGGACCGCAGCACGGACCGCCGAAGCCGCCGTCGAAGCCGGGGCCGAACCCCGGGCCGAAGCCGGGACCGAAACCGCCGAAACCGCCGAAGCCGAACGGACCGGCGAACAGCCCGATGGCGAGCAGATCGAACAGCACGAGCGGAATGATCGCGCGCGTCTGGACTTCTTTGCCGTTCGCGACCGGAACCAGCTGCAGCTGGTTGTGATGCATGCGAACGAGCTTGCCCGTGACGACCGACCCGTCCTTGCGCACCGCATAGATGGTCTTCCCGACCAGCTTCTGCGCTTGTTCTTTTGAAACGCGTGGCATAGGATTTCCTCCTCATGATTGGTTATTCCCATTGCTTGTGTTGTCCCTAAACGGCAAACGCGCTTGCCTGTCATTTGCCCCAGAAGGTTAAACGGCATTGTCCTATACTCTATTCGCTAGCAAGAGAGTTGGATTGTACCGATGTCCCGGAGACATTCCACCAAATCAAAACGCCCCCTTGTCCGAAGACAAGGGGGCGTTTTGCGATTTTGCGGCGTCCGGGTCACCCGATGACCGTCAACTGCTTCGGGAACGTCGTCAGCACCTCGGCGCCGTCCGCCGTCACGAGGACGTCGTCCTCGATGCGGACGCCGCCGACGCCCGGCACGTACACGCCCGGTTCGACGGTGAACGTCATGCCCTCGCGCAGCCGCTCTTCGTTATTGCCGTGGATGGACGGATATTCGTGAATATCCATTCCGAGCCCGTGGCCGAGCCGGTGATTGAACAGCGGGCCGTAACCGGCCGCGGCGATCGTCTCGCGCGCCGCGCGGTCCAGGCTGCCGAACGTCGCGCCGGGACGGATCGCCGCGATGGCGCGCAGGTTGCCGTCCAGCACGGAGCCGTAGATGCGCTTCATCTCGTCCGTGATGCCGCCGACCGCGAACGTCCGCGTAATGTCGGACGCGTAGCCGTCGGCGAACACGCCGAGGTCGAAGAGCAGAAACTCCCCTTCCCGCACCGCCGTCCGGTCCGGCGCGCCGTGCGGCAGCGCCGATTTGGCGCCGGCCAGCACGAGCGTATCGAACGAAGGTCCCTGCGCGCCCAGCTTCTTCATCCGGAATTCCAGCTCGGCGACGAGCTCGATCTCCGTGACGCCCGGCTTGACCAGGGCGAGCCCTTGGCGCAGCACCTCCTCGACGAGCCGGACGGCGCCGCGCATGCGCTCCGCTTCCTCAGGCGTCTTGACCGCGCGCATCTCGCGCAGCGGCAAGCCCGCGTCCGCGAACTCCGCCGCCTCGCCCGCCGCCTCGCGGAGCCCTTCGAAGCGGTTGACCGTAAGGTGGTCCTTCTCCACGCCGAGGCGCCGGATGCCCGCCGGCATCAGCTTGCTCAGCACGGCGTACGCGTCGTCGGTATCGGCGTGCGTGTGAATCGCCGCGACGGACGACGCCGCCCGGGCCGCCTCGTAGTCGAGCGCGGGCACGAGCAGGAACGGCTCGTCGCCGCGGGGCAGCAGCAGCCCGAGAAACCGTTCGTGCGGGTCGCTCGCGAACCCGGTCAAATAATACACGTGCTTCGGCGACGTGACGAGCATCGCGTCGATGCCGCTGCCGTCCATGTACGCTTGCAGTTGGTTGATCCGATTCGTCATCCTTATCGACCGCCTTTCCAGCTCTTATTGTACGTGGCCTTGCCGGAAGTATCCAGCCTCGTTCGCCCGGCCGGCGATCGATGCGTTCTGCGAAGGAGCCGCGCGCGAAGCGCGAAGCCAGCAAAAAAGCGCCCTCCGCTCGGGAGGACGCTTGTTATGCGCAAAAGCAAACTAGGCGTTTACTTTTTGTTTGGCGAGGTTCGCGAACGCGTTGAACGAGCTGATGTCGTTCACGGCGAGGTCGGCCAGCATTTTGCGGTTGACTTCGACGCCCGCCAGCTTCAGGCCGTACATGAATTTGCTGTAGGACATGCCGTTTTGACGCGCTGCCGCGTTGATCCGGACGATCCACAGTTTGCGAATGTCGCGCTTGTGTTGGCGACGGTCGCGGTATGCGTAAAGCAAGGATTTCATCACTTGCTCTTTTGCCGTTTTAAACAGGCGGTGCTTGGAACCGAAATAGCCTTTTGCCAGCTTCAGAATTCTTTTACGACGACGTGCGCGGACGAATCCGCCTTTAACTCTTGCCATGAGTAGAAACCTCCCGAGTGATTAGTAAGAATGTAAATTAACCTTTGATGTTTGCGAGACCTTGAGCCAAACGCTTCACGTCGCCGGAAGCCATGAGCGGCTGCGTGGCCAGAACGCGTTTTTGACGGGCGGATTTGCCCGACAGCAGGTGGTTTCTGTACGCTTTGTAGCGTTTCACTTTGCCCGTACCCGTGATTTTGAAGCGGTCTTTCAGACTGCTGTGAGTTTTCATTTTAGGCATGTGGTGTTCCTCCTCGAAGAATGGGTTAGTTAATCGGTTTCGGCGCCAGGATCATGATCATGCTGCGGCCTTCGAGCTTCGGCACGCGTTCCATGACGCACAGGTCCGCCACCTCGCCTGCGAGCCGGTCCAGAATCTTCTGGCCGACGGAAGCATGCGTGATTTCGCGTCCGCGGAAACGGACGGAGCATTTTACTTTATCGCCTTCGCCCAGAAACTTCACGACGTTGCGGAACTTGGTCTGGTAGTCGTTCTCGTCGATGTTCGCGCGGAACCAAACTTCCTTCGTGTCGACGATTTTCTGGTTTTTGC
The DNA here is from genome assembly GCF_900113915.1 of Paenibacillus sp. UNC496MF. Taxonomy (NCBI): domain Bacteria; kingdom Bacillati; phylum Bacillota; class Bacilli; order Caryophanales; family Paenibacillaceae; genus Paenibacillus; species Paenibacillus sp. UNC496MF. The sequence continues at coordinate 150,214 of NZ_FORE01000008.1, read as the reverse complement.
GGGCTTCCTTTTCTTTCTTCTGCTGCTCATAACGGAACTTGCCGTAGTCCATGATCCGGCACACCGGCGGCTTCGCTGTCGGCGCAACGTTCACCAGGTCCAAGTTCAAATCGATCGCCAATTGCAGTGCTTCACGGAACGGCTTGATACCGAGCTGCTCGCCCTCCGCGCCTACGACGCGTACTTCCCTAGCCCGAATCTCATCGTTGATTTGATGTTCCCTGCTAATAACCTGCCACCTCCAAAGTTTATGAATCGAGAAGTCGCCTTCTCTCAAAAAGACCGGACGGGCTTGGCCCGTTCCGGGCTTTCCGGCAGAAGCAAAAAATGCGGGTCCGCACGGGACCCGCATTCCAATAACCAAGATGGAAGGCATGCTAATCGGCGCAAGGCCGTCTGCCTGTTCTTAATCATCGATCGCAAACCGTTCAGCCGCAGCCGATAGGTGAGAAGCGGGCGCCTCTGCTTATGCGTTTAAGTGATACATGAGCATTTCCAAACATATTACCGAATTAATATAGCACAGCCGGCATTCGCCTGTCAACGGTTATCCGGTCTTTCCGGGCGAAGCCGCTACACCTGCTTGCTCTGCACTTCCTCGAGGCGAAGCACGCGCGTATGCTGCGTATGGCTCCACTGCTTGTTGTTCTGCGTAAAGAACGCGTAAAACGTGATCGGCAGCCAGGACAGCTGGAAAATCACCATCGAGAACAGGTACGCGTACATTTTACCCGACTTGATGCCTTCGAGCATCATGACGAGCGGGAACATGACGACCGTCGCCGCGATCGCGACGATCGCGACCCAGTTCGGGAGGTAGTAGTAAATGGACGCGAACGCGTTGTCCGCCGGAATCAAATTATCGATGTACAGCAGCGCCGTGACGATGAAGCCGATGAACGTGTTGTACACGGAAATCGAGTACAGCGCGGCGTCGAACTTCACGAAGCTGCGCTCCTTGATGCTCTGCCACAGCAGCGGGAAGAAGTAGCTGCGGGCGACGGTGAAGTGGCCCTGCATCCAGCGCAGGCGCTGGCGGGCGGAAGCCTTGAACGTCAGCGGCTTCTCGTCGTACACTTTCGCGTCGTAGTTCAGCACCGGATGGATGCCGCGCTTCACGCAGCGCATGGAGAATTCCAAGTCCTCGACGAGGCTCGTTGCGCCCCAGCCCATCTCCTTCATGAGGCCGGTTTCGAAGCACATGCCCGTGCCGCCCAGGTAGTTGGCCATGTTGAGGTTGCGGCGGGACAGCTGCCACAGCCGGTTGCAGTACCAGTACGTGATCGCGTAGGACGCGGTGACCCAGGAGTCCGTCGGGTTCTTCGTGTCCAGGTAGCCTTGGATGACTTTGTGCCCTTCGCACAGGTCGTTGTTCATGTGCAGCAGGAAGTCGTTGCCGACGAGGTTGTCGGCGTCGAACATGACGATCGCGTCGTATTGGCGCGGCATCGCCCACAATTCCTTCAGCATCCATTCGATGGCGTGGCCTTTGCCGCGCAGATGCGGGTTCGTGCGCTCGCACGCTTGAACGCCGTAGCCGCGGACGATCTCGGCCGTATTGTCCGTGCAGTTATCGCAAATGACGAAAATATCGTACAGTTCTTTCGGATAATCCAGGTTTTTCAGGTTCTCCACGAGCGCGCCGACGACCTGCGCTTCGTTGTGGGCGGCGACCAGGACGGCGAACGACTTCTGCGGCTTATGCTGCGAGGCTCTGCGCTTCTTTACGATGCCGAACAGGGAAATGCTGAATTGATACACGCCGACGAACGCCAAAAAAATTTGAAACAAAATAATGATGGTGTTAATCATTACTTTTTACTACCCCCTTGAGACCCCTTTTTGGTATCTTCTCTCTAGTTTCGTGCCTGTGGTGCCGGGCCGTATGCGGCATGTATAGTTTTTGTAAACCGCGGCCCTACTGATTTTCCATGCTCCGCATGCTTTTGTCAAAGATGGAAATGCCCGCTCAACCGCCAATAAACCGTAGAAAAACGCTTGCATCGGAGACGTGCGGTACGGAAAGGCCGTTTTCTTCCGTATCGCCCTTATTTTCAACCAATTGCGGGTAAAACATGTTTCAATCTCAATTAACGTTCGGGCCGGCTGGAAAGTTTCGGGTCGGGCTATCCGCGAATGTGACGAATTGTTGAACGGTCGTCCGCGAGCGATACTTCCGCCACGCGGGCGAGCAGCTCGTCGAAGATCGCGTCCCACGATTGCCGCATGCTGTGCGCCAATCCGCGCGCCCGCATCCGGTTGCGAAGGCTTTCGTCGCGGTACAGCCGTTCCAGCGCCGCGGCGAACGAATCGGCGCTGCCCGGCTCGCAGCGAAGCCCGTTCCACTCGTGCCGGACGGTGTCCGTGACGCCGCCGGTGTCGGCGCAGACGACGGGCGCGCCGCAGGCCATCGCCTCCAGCACGACGTTGCCGAACGTCTCCGTCGACGACGGGAACAGGAACACGTCCGCCGCCGCGTACCATTGCTGAAGCTCCGGCATGGCGGTGAAGCCCAGGAAATGCGCGTCCACGCCTTCCTGAAGCGCCTGATGCTTGAGCTGTTCGGACGACGGTCCGTCTCCCGCGATGACGAGCACGGCGTCCTTGCAGACGTCGCGGCGGAATTTCGCGAAGGCCGAAATCGCGACGTCCGCGTTTTTCTCCGGGGCCAGCCTGCCCGCGTAAAACACGATATAGGGGCTGTTCTTCAGCCCGTGCGATGCCAATAATTGCGCTTTGTCCACGTTCGGATGGTAGCTCTTCGTATCGACGCCCCGCGTCCAAACGGCTAACCGCTTCTCATCCCACCCCCGTTCCTTCAGATCGTGAAGGGTCGATTTGGAGGGTACGAATATATACCGGCAATCCTGATGGAACCAGTTGATATACCTCCATAACATCTTAACCATCCATTGGATGTTATAAAACGCCAAATAGCGATCAAAATGCGTATGATAGGACGCCACGAGCGGAATGCGGTGCTTTTTGGCGTAATGGATGCCGAAGAGGCCCATATTGAACGGGGTCGCGACGTGAATCACGGTCGGCCGGAACGCGTCGAGCGCCCGCCGCACGTGAATGGGATTGGGCAGCGCGAGCCGGCATTCCGGATAGAGAAAGAACGGCATGCTCGCGAAGCGCTCCACGAACGGCGACGCCTCGGGAGACTTGGAAGAAGCCGGATCCGGAGCGAATACGAGACAAGGAACGTCCCGCGCCTGCAAATAATTCGTCCATCGCTCGAGCGTCCGGGCAACCCCGTTGATTTCTGGCGCAAACGTATCCGTAAACAAAGCAAGCCGCATCTGAAATCGCCTCCAAGCCCGTGCTGCGCATCCGCGGTCCAAGCCTTCCGCCTCGGCGAGCCGGTATTTTGGAGCAATCGTAAAGGATTTGTATTACCGCCGTATCAAGACTTCATAAAAAGTTGGTGAAGAAATTAATATCGGCTTAGCAGATCGTTGACGCGGCGCAAACAATCGGCGCTTATGCTGGGAAAGGAAGCACAATCGCATATTCGGAGGGAACCGCCATGGTCCAAATGGTTTTCTGGGCATTGACGCAGGAACAGCGACTGTTCTTCTGGGCGAACCGCAGGCCGTCTCACCAAGGCCTCAATCTGTGGCTGAGCCGCTGGCTCGGAACGATCACCCATACCGGAGGCGCGACCTTCACGCTCCTGACCGCGCTCCTCGGCGCGCTCGCCGGGTCCGGCATGTGGGGAACGGCCGGGTGGAAAGCTCTTGCCGCCGTGGCGATCAGCCATATTCCCGTCGCGATCGTCAAACGCAAATTCCGCCGGCTTCGCCCTTACCAGGCGCTGGACGCCGTTCATACATGCAAAAAGCCGCTGCGCGACTCGTCGTTTCCTTCGGGTCACACAACGGCCGTGTTCGCCTGGCTGATGCCGTGGCTGCTTGTCGATTACGCCCTGCTCCCGATCCTGCTTCCGTTCGCCATGCTGCTCGGCTTATCGGTCGCTTGGTCGCGGATGTATCTCGGGCTGCATTACCCTTCCGACGTCACGGTCGGCGCCGTGCTCGGCTCGCTCACGTCCGTGCTCGTCTCCGCCGCCTGGTCCTTCCTCTGAGCGTCGCGCTTCGCGGCCCGGTGGGCAGCGATCGCCTTCTCGCCGACGACGACTTCCACGCGGTGAATATTGTTGCCGCGCTCCACGAACTTGGATTCGTATTCCGTCAGCACGAGGTCGTCGCGGACTTCGTCCCGGTGCAGGTGCAGCGAGACGTTGCGCATCATCAGCTCCATGTCCGCGAAGCTGTTCAGCGAAAATTCGAACAGCGTCTGCGAATCCGTCTTCAGGTGAATCTCGCCGTACTCGTTCAAAATCTCGATGTATTTCGCGACGAACCGCGGGTGGGTGAGCCTGCGGCGCGCGTGCTTCGCCTTCGGCCACGGGTCGCTGAAATTCAAGTGGATCCGCTGCACTTCGCCCGGCGCGAACATGTTCTCGATGCCTTCGATGTTCGCGCGCAGCAGCGCGAGGTTCGCCGGGCGGTCCGTGCCGCGGGCCGCCTCCCAGGCGTTCCGGGCCTTCTCGCTCGCGCGGCGGATCAGCTCGTCGTACATGTCCACGCCGATATAATTGACGCGCGGATTCCGCACGCTCATGTCGCTGATGAATTTGCCCTTGCCCATGCCGAGCTCCACATAGATGGGACGGTCGTTGCCGAAAAACTCGCGCCAGCGTCCCTTGTGCGGCGCCGCGTCCAATACGACCAGTTCCGGCTGGGCTTCCAGGCTTTCCAAAATTCCTTTTCTTCCTCTAAGGCGCATAGGGCACTCATTCCTCCACGTTCGTAAGCTAGTCCCTATTGTGCCCGAATTGAAGGGCCGTTGTAAAGCTTAATCCCCGCCTGCCGCCTCCGGCGAAGACGGCCGCGGGCAAAATAAAAAGCCGAGGGCGCTGTTCGCCGTCGGCTATGCGTTCGGATGGAACCCCTGCTTAGTTGAGCAGCTGGCTCGGAGCGCTTTCCTGCGACTCCAAAATGTCGTGCAGCTTCTTGCGCGCGGACACCTCGACCTTATGGTTGTCGTGGAACTTGATCCCCGCCAGCGACATCAATTCCTTGCGCGTCAGCTCGACCGTTACTTTCTCGTCTCCGTGCGGAATTTTCAGTTGCGTATTCATTCCTCATCACCTCACTGGTTTTTTCAAGGCGTCAGCCGGTTCTTCTTAAGCGAATTTCCAGAAAATCAACTTGCTATGAGAAGAGTGGGAAGATTGAAAAATGAAGTGAATTCGCTGATCTGTCGCACTTTTAATATAACAGGTCATGTTAGGTTTAGCAAGCCCTTTTTCTAAATAAATCGCTTTCATTTTCCAGCCATATTCCTGGCTTGTCCGACAATTTCCAGGACACCGGGCGAACTTCGAACCGGGGAATCATGGCGTTTTGCGGCAAGATTCGTTATGATTATAACTAACCGCGCGGCAGGCGGCCGAAGCAGTCCGGCGGACGAAATTCGCCGGAGAAAGCGAAGTAAGTGGATGAAGAACCGAATGGCAAACTGCCGATCGAACTATAGAAGCAAGAGGAGCTTAACGCGCATGCAAGCAGAACTTACGCCGGAAGCCGCTTCCTTATCCCCTAGGCTATGGAGCGGCAAAAGGTTTCATACATGGAATCACGAGATGCAGCGGCATTTCGGGGGCAAGGTGTTCAAGGTCATGCTCGACGCGGGATTCACCTGTCCCAACCGGGACGGCTCCGTCGCGGCCGGCGGCTGCACGTTCTGCAGCGCCCGGGGCTCCGGCGACTTCGCCGGCAGCCGCAGGGACGACCTGGTCACCCAATTCAACACCATCCGCGACCTGCAGCATCAGAAATGGCCGGAAGCCACGTACATCGGCTACTTCCAAGCCTATACGAACACGTACGCGCCGGTCGAAGAGCTGCGGGAATATTACGAGGCGGTCCTCGCCCAGCCGGGGGTCGTCGGCCTGTCGATCGCGACGCGGCCCGACTGCCTGCCGGACGACGTCGTCGACTATCTGGCGGAGCTGAACGAGCGCACGTACCTCTGGGTCGAGATGGGCCTGCAGACGATTCACGAATCGACGTCGGCGCTCATCAACCGCGCGCACGACACGGCGTGCTACGAGGATGCCGTCAAGCGGCTGCGCGCCCGGGGCATTCGCGTCTGCGCCCATATCATCTACGGCCTGCCGCAGGAGACGCACGAGATGATGATGGCCACGGGCCGGGCCGTCGCCGCGATGGACGTGCAGGGCATCAAGATCCACCTGCTCCACCTGATGCGCAAGACGCCGATGGTGCGGCAGTACGAGGCGGGCCTGCTGCGCTTCCTCGATCTGGACGAGTACGTGAAGCTGATCGTCGACACGCTGGAGCTGCTGCCGCCGGACATGATCGTGCACCGGCTGACCGGCGACGCGCCGCGCGACCTGCTGATCGGGCCGATGTGGAGCCTGAAGAAGTGGGAAGTGCTGAACGCGATCGACCGCGAGCTGGCCGACCGGGGCACCTGGCAGGGCCGGCTGCGGACGGCGGAGGCGCGGTAATGGGCTTCCTGAGCGTGCTCGGCATGGCCCAGCGGCTCGTGAAGGAGCGCGTCTCGGCCGGCGAGGCCGTCATCGACGCCACCTGCGGCAACGGCGTGGACGCGCGCTTCCTGGCGGAGCTCGTCGGCCCGCGCGGCGCGGTGTACGCCTTCGACGTGCAGGAGGAAGCGCTGGCGCGGACGCGGGAGCGCGTGGCCGGCGGCGACGCCGGGCCGCTCCTGCTCGTCCACGCGAGCCACGCGGAGATGGACGAGCACGTCGCCGAGGCGCATCGCGGCCGGATCGCCGCGGCGATGTTCAATCTCGGCTATTTGCCGGGCGCGGACCAAGCCGTCATCACCGAACCCGCCTCCACGCTCGCCGCGCTGGAGGCGGCCGTCGCGCTGCTCCGTGCGGGCGGGGTCGTCACCGCCGTGCTGTATCCCGGCCATCCCGGCGGACGCGAAGAGGCGGACGCGGTCTCGGCCTGGGCGGCGTCGCTTCCGCAAGCGGCCGGCCAGGCCATGCTGTACCGGATGGTCCAGAAGGCGGAAGCGCCCTATCTGATCGCCATCGAGAAAAGAAAAGCCTAATCATTCCAACGGTAGACCACACTAAGGAGGAATCATTCATGGCAGTTCGCAAGCTGGAACACGTCGGCATCATGGTGACCGACATGGACAAATCGATTCGGTTTTACACGGAAGTCGTCGGCCTCAAGTATCTGTATTCCTTGACGCATACGAACGGCGTCATCCTGATGGCCTTCCTCACGGGCAGCGACGGCGAGCAGACGGAAATCGAGCTGATCCAGAACTACCCTGGCCAGCTGGCGCCCGAAGGCCGGACGCATCACGTCGCCTTCACGGTCGACGACGTCGAGGCCGAGTTCGCGCGCTTGAACGCCCTTGAAGGCGTCACCGTCCGCGACGCGGAGATCACGACGCTGCCGAACGGCGCGCGCTACTTCTTCTTCGACGGGCCGGACGGCGAATTTCTGGAGATGTTCCAGCCGGCGAGCCAGGGCTGATTATTTCGCTTCATTATATACAGACAAATAGAGACAATTTACGACAAGGAGAGAAACACATGACTACACCTTATCCGCTGCAATTCAAACCCGAAATGAAAGAACGCATCTGGGGCGGCCGCGCGCTGGAGCGCTTCGGCCTCGAGCTGCCGGAAGGCGCGATCGGCGAAGGCTGGATGATCGGCGACCATCCGAACGGCACGACGAAGGTCATGAACGGCGAGCTGGCCGGCCTCGGCCTCGACGAGATCCGCGAACGGTACGGGCGCGAGTTCTTCGGCACGAAGGGCTACGCCGAGAACGGCCGCTTCCCGCTCCTGATCAAGCTGCTCGATTGCAACGACGACCTCTCCATCCAAGTTCATCCGACGGACTCGTACGAGAAGCTGCCGAAAGGCGAGCTCGGCAAGACGGAAATGTGGTACGTCCTCGACGCCAAGCCGGGCGCCAAGATCATCTACGGCCTGAAGGAAGGCGTGGATCGTCCGGCGCTCGCCGCCGCGATCGAGGAAGGCCGCGTCATGGACTGCCTGCAGGAAGTGCCGGTCGAAGCCGGCGATGCGTTCTACATCCCGGCCGGCACCGTTCACGCGCTGTGCGCGGGCGTCGTCGTGGCCGAAATCCAGCAGAACTCCGATACGACGTACCGGGTGTTCGACTATAACCGTCCGGGCCTGGACGGCAAGCTTCGCGAGCTCCACGTCGAGGATTCCCTTAACGTCACCGCGTACGAAGGCGCGGGGGCGACCCGCATGAAGACGGACGGCATCGGCGCGAACGAATGGCTCGTCATCGCGGAATCGCCGTACTTCGTCGTCGAGAAAGGCCTCGTGCGCGCGCCGTGGAAGCTGTCGACGACGCCGGAATCGTTCGTCATTCTCGTCGTCGCCGAAGGGGCCGGCACGCTGAGCTGGGAAGGCGGCAAGCAGGACGTGAAAGCGGGCGAGTGCTTCCTGCTGCCGGCGAACCTCGGCGGCTACGAGCTGGACGGCGAGCTGACGGTGCTTCGCAGCGTAACGCCTTAAGGCGCACGCAAGCGAGTTCCGAAGCCGTACCGGAACCTGCGCGTCATGACCGTCCGCAACGCAAAAAGCGACATCCCGATCGGCGGGATGTCGCTTTTTGCGTTGCGAGCCGGTTAGCGGCCGTGGCCGAACAAGCGCGCGGTCACCGTTCCGTCGTCAAGATACGGTCACGACGAACGGCGCCGTGATTACCTTGCCTTCGTACTGGAACTGCCCCCACAGCTTATAGACGCCCGCCTTCGGGAAGGTCGCGTGGAACATGACGCTGGAGCCCGTGCTCATCTCGGTCGCGGCGTGCACGTGCAAATACTGCTGCGCGTTCGCGTCGAGAATGACGCAGTGTCCCGGCGTGCCGAGGTACGGCTCGAGCACGATCCGCTTGCCCGTCTCCGCCTTGCGCAGCGAGAAGTCGAGCATGGCCATCTCGCCGGCCTTCAGCTCCCCGGCGGCCGGCATGGACGCCAGCTTCACCTCGATGCCGTCCGCGACGACGCTCGGCGCCGCCGACGGCACCGGCGGGTTGGCCTCCGGCTTTGCGCCCCCCACCTCGATCCACGTCTTGTAGACGGTCAAGCCTTTGCCGTCCGGCATGAACTCGGCGATCAGCAGGAACGGCCCGCCGTGCGGGAACGTCAGCTTCAGGCTGAACGCGCCGCCGCCTTCGTACGTCGGATGCAGATGCTGGAACTCGGCCAGATCCTTGCTGACGACGATGAAGTGCATCAGCTTCGTCATGTCTTCCGCGAGGTCCTCGGCCGGCTGGCCGGACGGATTCAGCACGCGAAGCCGCAATTCGGTCTCGCGGCCGCCCTCCGGCTGGCCTTCCGCCGCCTCGACCTCGACCCGGTAGCCCCGGTCGGAGACGTTGCCCATCTGTCCCGCCTGCTGCAAAACATGCAGCAGGCCCTTCGTCGGCGGATGCGCGTCCACGCCGCTCATCGTGCCGCTCGCGCAGCCGCCAAGGAGCGCGAGCAGCAGCGCCGACGGCGGCAGCGCCGCGAGCATGCGCCAGCGCCGAGGGACAGCCGCTGCCGAATGCGCGGCCGCCGCCGTGCCCGCCTGACGGCGGCGCCACCGTCGCCTCGCCATCCGCGTCAGCTCCGCGCCGCCGCGGGCTTCGGCGCGGCCAGCAGCTGCAGCCCGAGCGACAGCAGCGTCGCTTCCACGATCGAGCCGGCCCACAGCTCCGTCTCCCAGCCGATGCCGTCCGCGATCGCCATCCAGGCGTAATAGAAGCTCCATAGCGCGATCGGCAGCGCGGCGGCGACGATCCGTTCGGCGAATGCGCGCCCGTCCTCGGCCCGCAGCGCCTTGTACAGAATATCGCCGACCAATCCGGCTCCGCACGCGATGAAGATCGACGGGTAGTTTTGGAAGCCGTCCAGCACGTTCATCATGACCGTCACGATCGTGAAGTGGAGCGTGATGGCGCCGATCGGCAGCGCCCAGCGCTTCATGAGCAGGAACACCGGGAACATGTAGACGAGCGTGTCGATGAGGATGTAGGATAGCCCGCGCTCCGCGTTGTTTTCGGCGATGAAGCCGCCTCCGAACTGGCTCGCGTACCAATCCACGGACGACGCGGCCGGCAGATTGTAGCGGAACATCCACGCGTACATGAGGAAGAACGCCACGGCGCCCGTCGTGACGACGAGCGAGATGAACGCGGGCGTGAACGCCGCCCAGTCCGGCTTCGTCATGCTCGCGTCGTGCCAGCTCGCCCGGAACGGGCTCGACAGGATCAAGAGACCGCCGAGCAGCAGCAGCAGATGCGTCGGGCTGAGCAGCGCGGCGATATTTTGCTCGATGCCGAACACGGTATGCCAGTACATGTCGCCGAGACCGCCCAGCAGGAAAATAAAAACCCCGATCAAGCCGAGCCCGTAGCCGATCGGCGCCGCTTCCGCCCACGAAACGCCCGATGCGCGCTTCGTCTGCAGCAGCAGCCAGCTCATCCAAATCGCCGAAGCCAAAAAGCCCGAATACAAAATCGCGTGCCACGGCGTGAAGAACGTCTCCACGACGCCGTGGTTATGCGCGAAGCCGTCCACGAACACGCCTCCGATCAGCCATATGCCGAACAGGATCGTCACATACTCTTTGCCGGTCGCCACGCGCGCCGCCGGCCGTGCCGCCGCCGATACCGTTACCTGCATGCTCCAAGCTCCTCCTTCGGATTGCAATCCTGAATCTGCCAATATTGTAACCGGACCTCGGCCGTCATGGGAAGAGGCCGCCGAATTATTCGGCAGCCTCTTCTTTGCCCCTCAGGACGCCTCGTGCCTCAAGCGCCGACACGATCGCGTACGCCGCGAAGATCGTCAACAACGCCATGAGCGGATAACCGTAGCGTCCAAAGGTAATAAATGGTAGATGAATGAACCAATAGTAAAGGAACGGCAGCAGGATCGGCAGGACCAGCCTGAACCGCCGCCGGACGACGGTCAGCGCGATGCCGGCGAACCCGAGCAGCACGTACAGCCAATGCACGACGTTGATGGCCGGCCGCGGCAGTCCCGGCACCGGCTTGGAGTAGAACGGATTGATGAAGAGCCCGATCGATTTGCCGACCGTGAACCAATACGCGTATTCCAGCGTCTGGTGCTTGAAGCCGTAGGCGATCAGGCGCTGCGCCGTCCGCTTCTGCTCGGCGTCGTAGCCCGCGAACAGGTTGTTGCTGTCGTTCTTGTATTCCGGGTACTGGTCGAAGAAGCCTTGCGGCGGCGCGGCCCGCTTGATCAGCGCGCCCAGCAGCATCGGATTGCCCGTCGACTTGGTGAACGGAATGAACGCGTGGAAATCGTGGTAGTTGCGGACCCACCAGGGCGTGAGCAGCAGCATGCTGCAGACGCCGACGATCGCGGTGTATTTGACGATCTCGGCCCACCTGTACCGGCGGATCAGCCAGAGGATCAGCAGGCAGACGGGAATGAGCGCGCACTGCGGCTTCACGTAGCAGGCGAGGCCCAGCATGGCCCCGGCGAAGACGTACGCGCCCGCCGTCCGCTTCCGCACGGCGTACAAGAAACTGGCGATCAGCAACAAAAAGAGCAGTTTGAACGTCGATTCCGTGAGAATCGCGCCCGAGGCGAACAGGTTCGGGACGTACAGCGCGTCGAGCAGCACGGCGACGACGGCGACGCGCCGGCCCAGCGTTTCGCGCGCCAGCACGAAGATCAGGTACACCGAGGCGGCCTGCATCAGGCATTGGAGCAGCCGGAAGCCCATCACGGCCGCGTCGCGGTCGAACAGCGCCATGAACCCGCTCAGCATCACGGGAATGGCCGGCATGATGAAGTTCGTCGGCAGCAGCCCGCTGTTGTAGACGAGCGTTCCCCGCTCGAGCAGCACCTGCGCGGCGTACACGTATTTGACGTCGTCGTTGTCCCGTTTCTCGTACGAACCCAGCAGATAATGATCCCCCAGCCACAGCGCGCTCACCGCGTGGATCAGAAGCACGGCTCCCATTGCTACCCCTAGAAACGTCCTCATGCGGGAGGTCTCCGATCGCAGTGAAAACAAAGTTTGGCAGCCCCTTTCCAAAAAACTGGTTTTTCGGCGTCGGTTTCTATTATACTATATAGGATTTGGTAGGAAGCAACTCCCGGCCCCGAAAGACAAGAAAGAAGGTTTAATCGCGTGACGCAAGAGCAATCCCGAAGCAGCGATATCCTGGTGATCATTCCCGCTTACAACGAGGAAGCGTCGCTCGCCCGGACGGTGCATGAATTGAAGCGGCATACGCCGTACGACTTCGTCGTCATCGACGACGGCTCGAAGGACCGGACGCCGGACATTATCCGCCAGGAAGGGTTCCCTTCGCTCCGGCACGCCGTCAACCTCGGCATCGGCGGGTCCATGCAAAGCGGGTACAAATACGCCCGGCGCGGCGGCTACGACTACGCCATCCAGCTCGACGCGGACGGCCAGCACCGGCCCGAGGACATCGCGAAGCTGGTGCGCGAAATCACGGAAGGCGGCTGGGACATGGTCATCGGCTCGCGCTTCGTCGAGAAGAGCGGCTACAAGGGCAGCCTCTCCCGCCGCGCCGGCATCTTCTACTTCCATCAGCTGATCCGGCTGCTGACGGGCATTCCCGTGCACGACCCCACGTCGGGCTTCCGCATCGTCGGGCGTGCCGCGATCGAGCAGTTCGCGCGCAGCTATCCGACGGACTATCCCGAGGTCGAGGTGCTCGTCAGCCTCGCCAAGCGCGGCTGCAAGATCAAGGAGATCAGCGTCGAGATGCGCGGCCGCCAGGGCGGCAGATCGTCGATCAACTGGTCCAAGTCGATCTATTACATGCTGAAGGTGACGATGTTCTCGCTTATCCGCAAAAGCTTTTCCTAAGGCAATCCGGCACGTCGTACAATCGGGACGTCGTACAATCGGGACGTCGTACAATCGAAAGCGAATCCGAAAGGGAAATCCGGCTCATGAACCAGCTCGTCGCCCTATTGATCACGGTGTTTTTTCTCGGCTTGATCGTCTATTTCACGGTCACCCAAAAGCTGAAGGACCGCTATGCGTTCCTCTGGCTCGTCACCGCCGCCGCCGGCGTGCTCGCGGCCGTCTGCATCCCGCTGCTCAACCGGTTCGCGGTGTGGATCGGCATTGCCTACATGCCGACGTTCGTCTTTCTCGTGACGATCATCTTCATCCTCGCGCTGCTCGTCCGGCAGACGATCAGCCTCTCCAAGCAGGCCGACCGGATGAAGACGCTGACGCAGGAATTCGCCGTCATGGAGAAACGGCTGCTGGAGCTGCAGCAATCCGCGCCGGCAACGGCGGAAAGGCGTGACCCGCTATGAACCTCGTGCAATTTTTGCTTATTCTGGCGAACACGCTCATGCTCGTGACGGGGCAGTTTCTGTGGAAATACGGCCTGATGCAGCGGGAGAAGGCGTTCGAGTCGCTGCGGTCGATCCTCGAGCTGTTGTTCTCGCCGTACATCCTCGGCGGCCTGTTCGTCTACGGCTGCGCGACCGTCCTCTGGCTCTTCATCGTGTCCAAGGTCGACCTCGGCCTGGCGTATCCCATCCAGAGCCTGGCTTACATCCTCTCCATCGTCGGCGCGTATTACGTGTTCGGCGAATCGCTGTCCGGCCTCAAGATCGCCGGCTGCCTGCTCATTCTCGCCGGCGTCGCCTGCATCGGCTTGTCCGCCAGGTACGCCTGAACCCGGCCTAGCGCCGCTGCGCCTGAACCCGCTTGAATGCCAAAAGCACGAACCGCCGCGATCCGCTGCCGCTGCAGTCGAGGATCCGCGTGGTTCGTGCTTTTTTGGGATTGAATGCAACGAGGCGACCGCGAGGCGTCGCGGAATGCCGGCTTTACCGGTCCCCTTCGCCGATGCCGCAGCCGTCGTCCGTGCACACCTGGCCGGTCTCGCTGTCCGTCGAGGACGGGTCGATGAAGATAAGCGGCTTCTCTTCCGCCCACGTCCGGTTCAGCACCTCGAGGAACACGTCGCTCGACTGCGCGCCCGCCACGGCGTATTTGCGGTTGATCACGTAGAACGGCACGCCGTTCGCGCCGAGCTGCGACGCTTCGCGGCATTCCGCCTCGACCTCCGCCCGCAGCTCGTCGCTCGTCAGGAGCGCCTCCGCCTCGTTCGGATCGAGGCCGATGTCCGCCGCGATGCCGGTCAGCGTCTCCAGCTCGCCGATATGCTTGGAATCGGTGAAATACGCCTTGAACAGCTGCTCCGCCGCCTCCGTCCGCTTGCCGTAGCGGCCGGCGAAATGAATGAGCCGGTGCGCGTCCAGCGAGTTCGCCGGGATGGCGCGCTCGAAATTATACGTCAGCCCGACCTCGGCCGCCTGCTTCACGAGATTCTCGTGCATGGCGACCGATTGCTCGCGGCTGATGCCGTACTTCTCCGCTACCAGGCCGTACGCGTCCTGCTCCGGATATTTCTCCGCGGCCGGGTTCAGCTGGAAGCTCTTGTACTCGACCTCGATTTCGTCTTTATGCGCGAACTGCTCGAGCCCCGCTTCGAACCGGCGCTTCCCGATGTAGCAGAACGGGCAAGCGATGTCGGACCACACTTCTACTTTCATATCGCACGCTCCATCGTCAATAATTATCGTCGCCTGCCTGTATTATACCCCCATCTTCCCGCAAGGTCGAATGTTTCGGCGCGAACCGGGCGAGGCGGCAGGAACGGCGCGCGGCGAAGCGAACTGTATACCCGATGCCCGGCATCGCAATCGAAGACGGAAAAGGGGAATGAACATGACGCTGCAGCTGTTCGGCAAGGCCGAAAGGCACCGGCTCGCCTGGACCAACGAACCGCCGCGCTGGCAATTCGCGGAGGGCGGGGGACTCCTCGTCGTAGCGCCGCCGAAAGCCGATTACTATCAGGACCCGGCCGGCATCCATATCGTCAGCTCCGCGCCGTTCCTGCACGCGGCCGCGGGATCCGACTTCGCGCTGACGACGCGGCTCGGCGCCGAGATGAAGCACCGCTACGATTCGGGCTGCCTCATGCTGCTGGCGGACGACCGGAACTGGGCGAAGCTGTGCTTCGAATACGACGGGCGCCGTCCGATCATCGTGTCCGTCGTGACGAAGGACGGCTCGTCCGATGACTGCAATTCCGAACCCGTCGGCGTCGAGCGCCCTTACCTGCGCATGACGCGCGCGGGCGATTGCGTTTCCTTCCATTGGTCGGCGGACGGCGAAGCCTGGACGCTCGTCCGCTACTTCGGCATGCGGCTGCCCGATGCGTGCCGTGCCGGCGTCGTCGCCCAGTCGCCGCAAGGGACGGGCTGCGCGGCGGCCTTCGACTTCTTGGCGCTGACCGAGCCCGGCGGCGGCAGCTAGAAGCGGCCGCCTGCCTTCGCGCCGGGCCTCTCCGTCGCGCGGCGCACGCCCGCTGCCGACGGCCGCCGCGCGTCGCGGATCTAGGCGCGCCATCAGGCGTCCACCGCCGCCGAGCGCCGACGCGGCCATGCCAAAAAAGAGCCGCCTCCGACGCTATACGTCGGAAGCGGCTCTTCGCCTTGCTTGTCCTCGCTTATCCGCGCAGGATCGACTCGATCGCGACGAGCTCCTCGTCCGCGAACGCCAGGTTGCCGAGCGCCGCGACGTTGTCCTCGATCTGCCCGACGCGGCTCGCGCCGATCAGCGCCGACGTCACGCGTCCGCCGCGGAGCACCCACGCGAGCGCCAGCTGCGCCAGCGATTGGCCGCGCTCCTGCGCGATTGCGTTCAGCTTCTGCAGCTTCGCCACGGCTTCCGGCGTGACCGCGGATTCCCGCAGCGCGCCCGTCTTGCTCGCCGCCCGGGAGTCGCCCGGAATGTCGCCGCCCAGGTACTTGTTCGTCAGCAGCCCTTGCGCCAGCGGGCAGAACGCGATGCTGCCGACGCCGTGCTCGTCCAGCACGTCCTGCAGGCCGTTCTCGATCCAGCGGTCGAACATATTATAGCTCGGCTGGTGGATAAGCAGCGGCGTGCCGAGGCGTTTCATGATGGCAATCGCTTCCGCCGTTTGTTCCGCGCTGTAGCTCGAGATGCCGACGTAGAGCGCCTTGCCGGAGCGGACGATCTGATCGAGCGCGCCCATCGTTTCTTCGAGCGGCGTCTCCGGATCGAAGCGGTGCGAATAGAAAATATCGACGTAATCCACGTTCATCCGCTTCAGGCTTTGATCCAGGCTCGCCGTCAAATATTTGCGCGAGCCCCATTCGCCGTACGGGCCAGGCCACATGTAATAGCCGGCCTTGGACGAAATGATCATTTCGTCGCGGTACGGTTTGAAGTCGGACGTCATCATGCGGCCGAACATTTCTTCCGCCGAACCGGCAGGCGGGCCGTAGTTGTTCGCCAGGTCGAAATGGGTGATGCCGAGGTCGAACGCCCGGCGAAGCATGGCCCGGCCGTTCTCGTACGTGTCCACGCCGCCGAAATTGTGCCAGAGTCCGAGCGAAATCGCCGGAAGCTTCAGGCCCGACCGGCCGACGCGGTTGTAGGTCATGGATGCGTAACGTTCCGGATGTGCTGCGTATACCACAACAATCTCTCCTTCGTTGATTCGATTTTAGAAAGCCTCTCTCATCTTACCGCAGCGCGCGGGCCGGCTCAAGCCTGCGCCGCCGCGAACACCGGCAGGGTGAAATAAGCGGCGTTCCGGTGCTCCCCCTTGCCGCCGGCGCCGTAGACCACGATAAGCAGCGTCTCCGCGTCGTTCGACGCCGTCCCCTCGGCGAGGTACCGGCGCAGATCGAACGGCAGCCGTTCGATCACGGCGTGCTTGTGCAGCTCTTTCTCGTTCAGGCCGAGCGCGGCGAAGGCGTCCGACACGTCCCCGGGACGATCGGCGAGCCGTTTCATCCAGCCGCTCCAGTCGTCCTTCGCCATGGCGAAGTCCCACCACACCTTGCGCGGCTTGTAGTTGTGGCCGAGGAAGTAATCCAGCTTCATGAGGCCGAGCGCGACGTCGAGCGACCACTCCCGCCCCTGCGCTTCCGCGCTTCGCGCGTACGCCTCCGAGAGAAACGCCCACAGCCGCGCGAACAGGTCCTCCAGCTGATGGCCGATCTTCTGCCAGCCCCGCGCCTCCCAGAAGTCGCCGAACAACTGGAAGAAGTCGAACGCCGACGGAAACGCCCGCTCGATCAGATACAGCAGCGCGTGATCCATCCGGTGCGCGTTCCAGTATTTCTCGAGCACGTCCTCGACCCGCTTGATGCGCACGATGTCCGCGAACGGCAGAATGTCGTTGCCGAGAATTTCGTACGGCGCGCGGTCCATGTAGACGTAGCCGTGCTTCTCCGCGTCGATGCGCATGCCGGTGCCGCGGAGCATCTTGAGGAAGCCGAGCTGCAGCTCCTCCGGGCGCAGCGCGAACACGTCGTTGAACGTGTTCCGGAACGAATCGTAATTCTCGTGCGGCAAGCCCGCGATCAAATCGAGATGCTGGTCGATCTTGCCGCTTTCCTTCACCTTCGTGACCGTGCGGGACAGCTTCGCGAAGTTCTGGCGGCGCTGCACCGCTTCGTTCGTCAGGTCGTTCGTCGACTGGACGCCGATTTCGAAGCGGAAGATGCCCGGCGGCGCGTGCTCCGCCAAATAATCCAGCACCTCCGGCCGCATGATGTCCGCCGTGATCTCGAACTGGAACACGCAGCCGCGGTGGTTCTCGATCAGGAACTTGAAGATTTCGAGCGCGTAATCGCGCTTGATGTTGAACGTCCGGTCGACGAATTTGATCAGCTTCGCGCCGGCGTCGATCAGGTACAGGATGTCGGACTTGGTCCGTTCCATGTCGAAGTAGCGGAC
The DNA here is from genome assembly GCF_900113915.1 of Paenibacillus sp. UNC496MF. Taxonomy (NCBI): domain Bacteria; kingdom Bacillati; phylum Bacillota; class Bacilli; order Caryophanales; family Paenibacillaceae; genus Paenibacillus; species Paenibacillus sp. UNC496MF. The sequence goes on along the minus strand of NZ_FORE01000008.1, from coordinate 132,351 downwards.
GCCCACTTCGATGCTGGACAGGCAGAACTGGCAGCTGAACGGACAACCCCGGCTCGTCTCGAAATAGACGACGCGGCTGCCGAGGCTCGCGGCGTCCTCCGGAAACCGGTGCGGCGACGGCAAGGTGGCGAGATCCAGCTTCGGACGCGGCGGATTGACGATGATCTCGATTCTTCCGTCCGCGTGCTCCTTCCGGTAGGCGAGCCCGAAGACGAGATGGAATTTCCGGTCGCCGGACAGCTCCGTGAGCAGATGGTGGAACGTCTCCTCGCCTTCGCCGACGACGATATGGTCGACCTGGCGCAGCCGTTCCAGCCAGTGCGCCGTGTCGTAGCTCACCTCCGGGCCGCCGAGCACGATCCGCAGCTCCGGCTTGATTTTGCGCAGCATGTCGATGACGGTGATCGTCTCTTCGATGTTCCAAATATAGCAGGAGAAGCCCACGACGTCGGGCTCGCGCGCGAACAGATCCGCGACGATGTTCATGGCGGGATCCTTGATCGTGTATTCGGCGATGTCGATGTCGAAGTCTTTCTCGCTGTACGCTTTCAGGCAGCGAAGCGCCAGCGAGGTGTGTATGAATTTGGCGTTCAGCGTCGCCAGCACGACTTTCATGGGGGTCATTCCTATCTATTCGCGATTTCGATTCGTTCCTATTGTACCGAAATCGCCGCCAAAAAAGAAGAGCGGTCCGTTCGGACCGCCGCTTGCCGCAGCCGGTATCCGAACGGAACCGCTTCTTTCGCACGCGCGATTTACGCGTTCACGCGCACGATCGCCTTGTCTTTGCCTTGGTAGTCGATAACCGGGAAACGGACGCGCCACGTGCCGTCGCCGTTCGCCGTGACTTCGCCCGCGTCGAACCCGCGCGGCTCGAAGCTGAACGTCTGGTCGTAGTAGACCGTCAGCTGAATGTTCTCGTCCGGCAGCAGCTCGCGCAGTTTATAGCCGGTATCGATCGCCCAGTAACGCAGATCTTCGCTCGACGCGTGGCCGTACAGCATGTAGTACGCCGGATCGATGAGCGCCGTGATGACGAGCCAGCCGTCCGCGTCGCGCTTCGCTTCGAACTGCTTCAGCTCCGTCCCGCCCTGCGAGCTCGAGATGACCGCGAATTGATCTTCCATCAGCTCGCGGATCTCGTCCGTCGTCGCGCCTTTGAGGGAGTCCGGCAGCTTGCTCGGGAGGAACGCGATCTTGGCCGGCGGATTCTCCTCGATATCGTACAGCAGCGCCATGATGTTATAGGACGGCACCGCGAAATTCAAATCCGCCTGCGTATCGTCGATGCCGGCCGCCGTCAGGCCGACGAGCTGGCCGTACTCGTTGAACAGGCCGCCGCCGGAGCTGCCATGGTCGATCGGCACGCTGATCTGGTATTGATACGGGTCGCCGGCGGCGCCCGACAGGTTGCTGATCAAACCGTCCGACACCGTGTTCTGGATGCCCTGCGGGCTTCCGATCGCGACGACGTGGTCGCCCTTCTGCACGCCGAGGCCGATGTCGACCGGCGCGATGCCGAGCGGCGTCTTCGTCTTCAGAATCGCCAGATCGTCCTCCTCGCTGTAGCCGACGAGGCCCTGCAGCTCGATTTGGCGGCCGTTCAGCAGCGTCGCGGACGCTTTCGTAGCGTCGGCGACGACGTGGTAGTTGGTCAGGATTTCGTCCTCGGCGATGACGACGCCGCTGCCGAGTCCCTGGTCCGTCGTGATCATGACGACCTTGCCGTCGTTCTTCGCGACGATCTGCTTCGTCGTCAGCGCCTTCGGCTGGTTGGTTGCCTGCTCTTTCTCCCATTCGGCTTCCTTCTGCTGCTGAATCGCTTCGGCGGAGTTAATGCGCACGACATGCTTCGCCGCGTCGTACTTCACGTCCGCGCCGAGCGCTTCGGCGATGAACCGGAGCGGCACCATCGTCGCGCCCTTCACTTGCATCGGCGCTTCCGTCAGCGCGATCGTCTTGCCGTTCTTGACGGCCTTCTTCGCGCCGATCTGCAGGGAGATCGTCGTCGCCCCTTTGACGGCCAAAATCGTTTTGGTGCTTTCTTCCCATGTCACGTTGGCATGAAGCGCCTTGAATATCGCGCGCATCGGCACGAAGGTCGTGCCTTTGGACGCGACGGGAGACGGGCTCGGCGCCAGCTTCGCGCCGTCGACGTAGACCGAAGCCGCGGCGGTTTGCGCGGACGCCGCGGCGGCATGGCCGGGCGCTCCCAGCGCGACGGCCGGCGTCAGAACGAGCCCGGCGGCGAGTACGGACGAGAGCATGCGTTGCTTGAGGTTGACGTTCGAATTCACAGGGCGGTTCCTCCATAATCTCCTAATCTTGCGTTATTTTATGGTAGCACCGCAGCCCTACTTTGTCTATGAAATTAGGATGAATCTATTTAGAAGAATCCGCAAATAATAGCAGGCTTTTCCCGGCTGCGCAAACAGTCGCTTAGCCGGCTACTGCTGCTTGAATTCCGTGGGCGTCAGGCCGGTCTCCTCCTTGAAATTGCGGGAGAAATAATGGACGCTGGCATAGCCGAGGCGCTCGGCGATCGCTTCCATTTTCTCGCCGCTCAGCAAGTGGAATTTGGCTTTCCGGATGCGCTGCGAGATCAGGTACTGCTTCGGATTCTCGCCCGTGCATTTCCGGAACAGCGACGAGAAATAGATCGCGTGGTACCCGCACAGCGCCGCGAGCTCGGCCACGGTCCACTGCTTCTCCGGTTCCCGGTGGATCGCCTGCAGCGCGGGCTCGATTTTGCCGCGCTCCGCCGACTGCGGACGATCGGCCAGGCGGTGCCGCACGACGAGCAGCAGCAGCTCCGTCATGAGCGCGCGCAGCAGCATCGCAAAACCGGGCTGTTCGTTCATGTATTCTTTCACGATTCGCATCAAGGTCGGTTCGAGTCCCGGCACCGTCTGGAACGGCGGCAGCTCCAGCTCCTCCCCGCCGTCCAGCGCCAGCAGGTAGCGGCCGCGCGCGCTCGCCCCCAGCTCCGCCTCGTCCGTCATGACGATCGAGAACGCGGGATGCACCGGCACGGGCGACGCATGGCGCACATGAAAATGGATGCCGATGAAGACGGTGTCCTCCAGGATGGAGATGGCGTGCGGACAATCCGGCCCGTAGAGCGCGAATTCGCCAGGCCGAAGCGTGCGGACCTCGCCGCCGACGACGAGCTTGGCCCGACCGGACACGAGATAGAAGAGCTGATAGTCCGGAATGATCCGCGGACCGAACGTCGTCCCGGCCTCGGTGAAGGCATGGCTCGCGAAATTGACCGTCGGCTGCAGTTCTTCGAGCGCCCCGAGACGAATCTCCCCTTCGCGCTGCGTCATGGCGCCGCGCCTCCTTTCGGTTGATGCGCGGCTGGCGGGCCGGCGCTTCGTGGATGCGATGAGGATCTTAGAAAAGTGCAAAGCCCTGTTTCGTCCGTGCAAATACACCGCTTTCACGATGGCGTATGCTTAGCTCATCGGAAGGCAACGCCATCGAAAACGACGACTCAGGGAGGAAATACGCTATGTTAAGTCAAGCACAATTGAACGAATTTGAAAACAACGGATTTTTGAAAGGCGACGTCGTCTTGAGCGACGCGGAGGTCGAAGCGCTGCGCGAGGAGCTCGACAAGGTGATGGGCGGCGAGACGGTCAGGAAGCCGGTGCTGAACCGCAACATGCTGGAATCGGATTCCCCGTACGACAACATGAAGATGATCGCGAGCGAGAAGGTCGTGCAAATCGTCAACATTTGGATGGCGAGCGACCTGTTCCTGCAGCATGCCGGAAACGCTCGGATTTGCGAAGAGGTCGCCCAGCTCTGCCATACGGACTCGCTGCGCATCTGGCACGACCAAATCCAATACAAGCCGCCGGTGACGGGCGGACCGACGGCCTGGCACCAGGATCACCCGCTGTGGCCGATCATCCAGCCCGCCGACCTCGTCAGCGCCTGGGTCGCGCTGGACGACGCGGTCATCGAGAACGGCTGCATGTGGATGGTGCCGGGCAGCCACAAGTGGGGCAACCACCAGCGCTACCTGTCCAGCACGCCGGATTTCAAGCCGTATCACAAGCGTCCGGAGATGCTGCCGAACAACGCGGTCGTCGAAGCCGTGCCGTTCGAAATCAAGAAGGGCCAGGTCGGCTACCACCACTGCCTCACGTGGCACGGCAGCCCGCATAACCGCTCCGATCTGAAGCGCCGCGCGATCGCCGTTCACTACATGCCGGGCCATACGCGCTACGAGCCGGTCGGCGAGCACGCCATGCTGTCGTACGTCAACGTCCAGCCGGGCGAGCTGCTCGTCGGCGACCACTTCCCGGAAGTGTACAACAAACAGCGCGTCAGCATTTAAGCTTCTTGGAAGCATAAGCCTCCGTTCCCGCCATTAGGCGAGCCGGAGGCTATTTTTGTGCGCGGCGGAGCCGGCGGGGGTTCGGCGCGGGCTTAGAGCGGCGGAGGCGGGGGTCGAAGAAGCGCGGTCATGACGTAAGCGCGGTCCGTTTCGGGCGTAAAGCGGCAAGGGCGGCGCAAGGGGGGAGCCTGAGGCAGGCCGAGGATAGGGCGAAGGCAGGAAACGGAGGTAGGCCGAAGGTAGGCCCAAGATAGGATGTAGGTAGCCCTGATAATCGCGCTTGTACCTCCGTTTCCGCTCAACCTATCGTCCGCCTGCTCTTTCCGGACTCGGAACATCCCGAATCCCTCGAGCCGGCCGGAGTGCAACGCCCCCCGGGCTCGGCCGCAATCCGGCGCCTCGATGACTCTTCTCCCCTAAAATCATCCGCCGTCCCGCCGCATTCGCGTTTGTAAGCCCCCGCCGCTTTCGGTATAGTAGAAATCAGATTGCACGTATAGGAGCGCATGAACCCCATGGATAAGAACGTATCGCATACCCCCGGCGCCAAAAAAAACGGCGGCCCGGCGGCCCGCGGCAAGTCCGCGCCGCGCGGCGCCTCGGCCCGGGCGCACGGCAAGCCCGCGGGCCGGCCGCAGCCGGCCGGCAAACCGCCCGCGGCGCGGCAGCGCGGCCCGGCCAAACCCGCGGCGCAGCTCCGCGGTCCGGTCAAGCCCCCGGTCCGCGCCTACGAAGTGAACGAGCCGTCGGAGCTGCTCGCTTTCCTGCTGCAGCACGTCGCCGGCGAAGGCCGCAACGCCCTCAAATCGATGCTGAGCCGCGGCCAGGTCGCCGTCGACGGCACGCCGGTCAAGCTGTACAACCATGCCCTGCGGCCCGGCCAAACGGTCACCGTGTCCAAGGAACGCATCGCCGAGAAGCCGCCGCTGATCGGCCTGGCGATTTTGCACGAGGACGACGACGTCGTCGTCGTCGCGAAGGACGCGGGCCTGCTCTCCGTCTCGACCGGGCAGGAGAACGAGCTGACGGCGTACCGGCAGCTGACCGCGCATGTGCGCGCGGCCGATCCGAACAGCCGGATTTTCGTGCTGCACCGGCTCGACCGCGATACGTCCGGCGTCATGATGTTCGCGAAGAGCGAGCAGGTGCAGCAGAAGCTGCAGAACGCTTGGCAGGACGACGTGGAGGAGCGCACGTACGTCGCCCTCGTCGAAGGCAAGGTCAAAAAGCCGGAGGGCACGATTTCGTCGTACCTGAAGGAGACCAAGACGCTCAAGATGTATTCGACGAACAATCCGGAAGGCGCGCAGCACGCCGTCACGCACTACAAGCTGCTGCAAAGCGGCGCCCAGTTCTCCCTGCTCGAATTGTCGCTCGAAACCGGACGCAAAAACCAGATCCGCGTCCACATGGAGGACATCGGCCATCCGATCGTCGGCGACAAGAAGTACGGCGCCCGGTCGAAGGCGATCGGCCGGCTCGGCCTGCACGCCCGGGTTCTGGCGTTCAAGCATCCCCGGACGGGCGAGACGATGCGGTTCGAAACGCCGATTCCGAAAGCGTTCCTGCAGCCGTTCAAGGAGAGCGCCGGCCCGCGTTGAGCGGCCGGCCCGGTCCGGACGCGACGCGGCTGAGCCCGAATTCGGGAAGGCCGCGGCCCGGACGATTCCCATCCACCGCAAGGAGGTGCCCCCGTGTCCAAAGCCGACAACATGCTCGCCATCCTCTGGCTGCTCAAAGCAAACAAGCGCATGACGGCCAAGCAGTTGGCCGATGCGCTGGAAATGCATATTCGCACGGTTTACCGCTACATCGACGCGCTGTGCGCGAGCGGCGTGCCGATCGTGGCGGACTCCGGCCATAACGGGGGCTACAGCCTCCTGCCGCAGTTCAAGGAATCGCCGCTCTTCTTCGACCTCGAGGAGCAAAAGGCGCTCCTGCAGGCGGCCGTCTTCGCCCAGGAAGCCGGCTACCCGTACGGCGACGTGCTCCGGCAGGCGCTGACGAAGCTGAAGCGGTATACGAGCGAGGAGCAGCGGACCGCGATCGACCGCCATCTCGTCGGCTTCGACGTCATCAGCTCCGGTCCGGACGAAGGCATGGCGCCGCTGCTGCGGCAGCTCGAGGCGGCCGTCGCCGGGAACGGCACGATGCTGATCGAGCACCATAAAGGCGTCGGGCTCGAGCCGCAGCGGCGGCGCATCGACCCGTACGGCCTCGTGCATTGGAAGGGCAAATGGTACGTCGTCGCCCACTGCCATCTGCGGGAGGAAATCCGCAGCTTCCGCGTCGACCGCATCGTCTCGGCCGAGCCGACCGACGCGGCCTTCGAGCGGCCCGCGGACTTCTCCGCCCGCGGCTATCTGCTGCAATTCCTGAAGCCGTGGATCAGCGCCGACGGCGAGAAGCTGATCGCGGTCGGCGTGGAGGGCAAGCCGGAAACGTTGAACGCGCTCTGCGAAACGGGGCCGTTCGGCGATTCGCTCGTCGAGCGCGCGAAGGACCGGGCGCAGTTCATGTTCGAGGAGAACGCGATGCTCACCTACGTCCCCTACTACCTGCTCGGCTACGGCGCCAAGCTGACCGTTCTCGGCCCGCCCGAATTGAAGGCGCGCATGGCGAGCCTGGCCTTAGAGCTCCACGAGCATTACAACTCAGCGCTGTAACGAAACGCCTCCGCCCCCGCCGGCAAAGCCTTGGCTTCGCTGATACGCATCCAGTTGATCCGCCGGATTCAGGACGGCGCCGCCGTGGCACACTTCGAGCCGCGAAGGGCGAAGCTTGCGCACGATCTCGCTGCTGCGGACCGCTTCCGCCATGTCCGCCGTAAACATCGGCATCGGCTTGCGGAGGCGTCCGCCCTTGGACGTGAACAGATCGCCCGCCAGCATAACGCCGTCCGCCTCGTGGAAGTACACGACGTGGCCCGGCGAATGGCCCGGCGTCAAATGCGCGGACAGCCCGCCCACTCGGGCAAGCGTGCCGTCCGCGACCGCGGGCAGCGGATTCGCCAGCCCCGGCGCGACGGATTGCTGCGGCTTTTTGCGTCCCGGGTAGGCTAGCTTTCCTTCCATATACGGAATTTCGATCTCATGCGCATAGACGGTCACGTCCGGATAGCGTTCGGCCAACTTCTTGACCGCCCCCGTATGATCCCCGTGGCCGTGCGTCAGCACGATGCGCCGCAGCGGGAGGCCGAGCCGCTTCTCCGCGAATTCCGCGATTCCCTTCGTCATCATCGATATTCCCGCGTCCACCAGCGTAATGCCGTCCTTCTCCACGACCGCCCACACATGAATCGGAATAATGACCCACGTGCTCAAGCTCCACACATGCTCCGAAATCCGTTCGATTTTCATCCGTATCTCCGCCCTCTCTTCTTATTGCTTCATTTGTAACCACTGGTTACTAACCGTTGGTTATAATATAGAACAAATTCTTCCGGCTGTCAATGCTCAATTTCATGCGCCGTTTCATCCTGACCCGCCAGTGGGAATAATGACCGTAGAGGAAAGGAGCGAATCGCCCATGCATCGTTTTCATCGCTTCATTCGCATGCTGAATCCGGTTGCCTTCGCCGTCATGCTGACCTTCAACGCGCTGGCCGTATGGCTGCCGCTCAACGACCGGACGACCGGGGAATTATCGGACCGCCACCCCGTGCTGATCACGCCAGCCGGTTACGCTTTCGCCATCTGGTCGGTCATCTATGCGCTTCTGGCCGGGTTCGTCGTCTATCAGCTCTCGCCCGCCGGCCGTTCGCGGCCTTCCGCCGCGCGCATCGGACCTTGGTTCGCGGTCAGCTGTCTGCTGAACGCGGCCTGGATCGTCGTCTGGCACTACGAATTCGTCGCCGCGAGCGGCGGCGTCATGCTCGCGCTGCTGCTTGCGCTCATCGTCGTCTACCGCCGCGTCCGAAGCCGGCGCGGGACGCCGACCGCCGGCGAACGCTGGCTAGTCCGGCTGCCGTTCAGTCTCTATCTCGGCTGGATCAGCATCGCCGCGATCGTGAACTTCGCGGTCGTGATCGACGACGCCGGCTGGCGCGGCTTCCGGCTCGCGGGCAGCCCGTGGGCCTACATGCTTCTTGCGCTTGCCGCCGCGCTTGCGCTTACGGCCCTGCGGAGCAACGGGGACGGGACGTACGCGCTCGTCTTCGCATGGGCGTTCGCTGCCATCGCCGTCAAGCAAGCCGATCACCCGGCTATCGCAGCCGCATCCGGTACGGCTGCCCTCCTGCTTGCCATCGCGTCGCTCGCCGCGCTTCCCCGTTTGCGACATCGTTCGCCAAATTGAGGAATTGTAAAGATAGGCGAGCATCCCGTGGATTAGGGCCATGATTCGGCGGCAAACGGGATATTTTATAATTTTCTGAATATTTACAAAATTTACGTCAACCTGTACACTGAAGCCAGATCAAGCGGAACGGACGCTTCTCCCGCGGGGACGATGCTTTCGGGCTTGCTGATCTGACATCCACGTTCCGACGGAAGGGGATAGTCCATTGGAGACGGCAAGCGAAGCATGTTCCGATGCGGTCCCGCGAATGGCGCCATGCGGACGCGCGAAGACGAGGAGCATGCGGGGCCCGGCAGCAACGCTCGAACGGCGCCAAAGCAGCACAAAATCTGAAAAATGTGGAAGCGCATTTTAGAAACGGAGCGCGAAAGACAATTGAATAGGCGTAGAACGAAAGCATAGGGATTCCGGTTGTCATCCGACGAGCGGGATCCCTATTTGCGCGTTCTCCGCATGCGCCGGGCAGCCCGCGGATCCGTTTCGCGCGCCTAACCTAAGGACGGGTCTATCGCAACATATAGGCAAACGACGCTTGACTCCGACAATCGGATTAGATTACTATCTAATTAGATAATTATTAAATTTAATCGGCGATAAATTTGATGGCCGTCAAATTTAATGATTACCAAATTGAATGACCCCCGAATTCGATGAAAGCCAAACCACAGAAAGGCGGCGATCGCCATGATGCAGCTCGACAAACTCGTCAATTATCACAAAGCGCTGGCCGATCCGACCCGCGTCCGCATGCTGATCCTGCTGGCGGAAGGCGAGCTGACCGGCCAGGAGCTGGCGGAGAAGCTGTTCCTCTCCCCCGCCACGATCACGCATCACGCCGGGAAGCTTCGGGGCGTAAGCCTGATCCGCGAGCGGCGCGACAAGAACGCGATCTATTTCTCGCTGGACCGGTATTTCGTGAAGCAGTACGAAGGGGCGCTGCAGGCCATGCTGGCCAAACCGGCGGAAGCCGAGCCCGCGAAGGAGGCGGAACCGATGGACGAGAAGAACGAGAAGAACGAGAAGCTGAAGCAGTCCGTGCTGCGCAATTTCTTTACCGCGGACGGCAAGCTGAAGCATATTCCCGCCCAGCTGAAGAAGAAGCGGATCGTGCTGGAGCATCTGGCGGAGCGGCTGCAGGAGGGCCGCAGCTACACGGAGAAGGAATTGAACGCCTTCATCCAAGCGTATCATCCCGACTTCGCCACGATCCGGCGCGAATTCATCATGCACGCGTACCTGTACCGGGAGCGTGAAGTGTACGAACGCAACCCGCGCGAGATGTGGGAGCGCTGGGAGACGCTGGCGTAAGCGCGCGGGCGAAGAACGGGCAATCGGCCTACTGGAAGACGCGCAAAAAAAACACCCGGCAAGGCAATCGCCAAGGCAAAGGCCGGCGTCCGAAGCCTATTCGCCCCAGAGCCGCGATTTCGCAACCCAGACGCAATCGGCACGCAAAGAAGGCTGCATGAACCTCGTCGGTTCCATGCAGCCTTCTTGCGCCGTCCCGGCTTATTCGCCGGCGATGTTGTTTTCCTTCAGGATGACGTCGTGCGCGCCGCCCTCGACGATGCTGGTCGCGGAGACGAGCGTGATCCGCGCGTTGCGCTGGAGCTCCGGAATGGAGATGGAGCCGCAGTTGCACATCGTCGATTTGATCTTGTGCAGCGTCTTGCTCATGTTCTCCTGCAAGCCGCCCGCGTAAGGCACGTAGGAATCGACGCCCTCCTCGAACATGAGCCCCGCCTTGCCGCCGGTGTCGTACCGCTCCCAGTTGCGGGCGCGGTTGGAGCCTTCGCCCCAGAATTCCTTCACGAAATTGTTGCCGACCTTGAGCTTGCGCGTCGGGCTCTCGTCGAACCGCGCGAAGTAGCGGCCCATCATGACGAAGTCCGCGCCCATGGCGAGCGCCAGCGTGATGTGGTAATCGTGCACGATGCCGCCGTCGGAGCAGATCGGCACGTACACGCCGGTTTGCTCGTAGTACGCGTCGCGCGCCGCCGAGACTTCGATCAGCGCGGAGGCTTGTCCGCGGCCGATGCCCTTCTGTTCGCGCGTGATGCAGATGGAACCGCCGCCGATGCCGATCTTCACGAAGTCCGCGCCGGCGTCGACCAGGTATTGGAAGCCTTCCTTGTCGACGACGTTGCCGGCGCCGATCTTGACTTGCGGGAAGTTCGACTTGACGAATTCGATCGTATCCTTCTGCCATTCGGAATAGCCGTCCGAGGAGTCGATGACCAGCACGTCCACGCCCGCCGCCACGAGCGCCGGCACGCGGTCCCGGTAATCCTTCGTGTTGATGCCCGCGCCGACGATGTAGCTCTTGTTGGCGTCGAGCAGCTCCATCGGGTTCACTTTGTGCTCGTCGTAATCTTTGCGGAAGACCAGGTATTCCAGATTGCCTTCGTCGCCGACGACCGGCAGGCAGTTCAGCTTATGATCCCAGATCAGGTCGTTCGCTTCCGACAGCGTGATGCCGGATTTGCCGTATACCAGCTTCTCGAACGGCGTCATGAAATCGGCGACGGACTTGGACTGCGAATCCCGGCTGACCCGGTAGTCGCGGCCCGTCACGATGCCGAGCAGCTTGCCGTTCGGGGAACCGTCGTGCGTGATCGCCACGGTGGAATGGCCCGTCCGCTCTTTCAGCTCCAGCACGTCCTTCAGCGTATGGTCCGGCGTCAGGTTCGAACGGCTGACGACGAAGCCGGCTTTGTAGCTCTTCGCCTTGCGGACCATCTCCGCTTGGCTCTCGACGGATTGCGAGCCGAAGATGAACGAGATGCCGCCGCTGCGCGCCAGCGCCACGGCCATGCGATCGTCCGACACGGCCTGCATGACCGCCGACGAGAACGGAATGTTGAGCGAATACGCCGGCTGCTCGCCCTTCTTGAATTTCACGAGCGGGGTCTTGAGCGAAACGTTGGCCGGGTTGCACGCCTTCGTCGTCAGATTCGGCACCAGCAGAAATTCGCTGAAGGTGCGGGACGGTTCCATGTAATAATAAGCCAAAACAAAGTCGCCTCCTGGGATGATGGATTCCGGATAAATTTTTACAAGCATATCACAGCGCCCACGAACAAGCAATGGAAGTTATGTTAAACCTATTTGCCGGACGACGCGGCCGCTTCCGCCGCCTTCAGCAGCTCGATCGCCTTGTTCCGCTGCGGATCCTCGGTCTGGAATTTGGCCGTCAGCCGATCCAAAATCCGGTAGGCGGTCCGGTCGTTCGTCTCGCCGGTCGCCGGCAGCGACTCCTTCTGCTGGAAGGCGCGCACGGCAGCCTCCGTCGCCTCGTCGTAGATGCCCGACCCCGTCCCGGTGTCGTAGCCGATCGCCTGCAGCATTTTCTGCACGGTGACGACCTTGTCGCCGTAATCCCCGGCCTTCAGCTTAAGGCCGGCGTCGAGGCGCGGCAGCAGCGCGTAAGCCGGCGGCGCGACCGCCACGTTGGGCTCGATGCCCTTCTTGTGGATCCACTGCCCGTTCGGCGTCCGCCACTGCGCCTCCGTCAGCTTCAGCACGGAACCGTCCTTCAGCTGGTTGAAGTTTTGCACGATGCCCTTGCCGAACGTCTTCTCGCCGACGACCTGCGCGCCGGCCATATCCTTGAGCGCCGCGGTCAGCACCTCGGCGGAGCTGGCCGTGTGCCCGTCCACGAGAATCGCGATCGGCAGCGTCCACGGCTCCTTCTGGCTCGACGTATGCGTGAGCACCCGCTTCTCGTCCTTGTAGACGACCTGCACGATCGTCTTCCCTTTCGGCACGAACCGGTTCGCGATCTCGATCGTCGGGTTGAGCAGCCCGCCCGGATTGCCGCGCAGATCCAGCAGCAGCGCCTTCATGCCCTGCTTCTGCAGGCTTTGGACCGCCGCGTCGAATTCCTGCGCCGTCTTCTCCGCGAACCGGCTGATCGTGATCTCGCCCACGCCGTCCGCCTTCATCTCCGAGGAAACCGTCAGCACCGGCACGTCGCCGCGCTTGACGGAGACCGTCACCATGCCGCTGCGGCCGGGCCGCTGCACCTCGAGCTTGACCGTGGAGCCCGACTTGCCCTGCAGCTTGCTCTTCAGGTCGTCGAAGGTCAGGCCCTTGACGCTCTTGCCGTCGACCGTCTCGATGGCGTCCTCCTTCTCCAGCCCCGATTTCTCGGAAGGCGCTCCTTTAATGATATCGTCGATGATGAACGCGCCGTCCTCCTGCCGGATCTCCACGCCGATTCCTACGAAATGGTCCTCGTACGACTGCATGTAGGCCTCGCCCTTGTCCTCCGACAAATACACGGAATACGGATCCTGCAGCGAGCCGACCATCCCTTCCGCCGCTCCGTCGACGAGCGCCTTGGACTTCGCGCCGTCCAAATAATCGTTCATGATTTCCTTGTACGCGTACGATAAATTCCCGAACGCCTGATCCTTGATGATCGGATATTGCGCCAGCATGCTCAGCCGGCCGACGAAGAAGCCGCCCAAGAGCAAAATCGCCATGATCACGACGAGCGTCACTCGCCGCTGCTTCGCGGCGTTCTCACCGAACCTAATCATTCCCACACCTCTTCCGCAAATGAACCTGTTTCCTCACTCTATCGCATTCGGAGAGCCGCCGCAAGTTCGCGCCAACCCAGCCGAAAAAGACCCCTTCCGAGGCTTGCGGAGGGACGGCGCTGCCGTCGTTCCCGCGTGCTCGATAGGGGTCTTCGCTGCGTGTCATGCCGCTTCGCGGCGGCGCTGCAGCCCGGAGGACCGGATCTGCCGCCGATGCCGGCTTTACAGAGACGCCGTCTCCGTCGCGAGCTTGAGCCAGGCGCGTTCTTCGGCGCTCAGCGCGACCGGCAGCGCGTCGACGCTGTCCTTCAGCTCCGCCGGCGACTGCGGCCCGATGATCGCCGCGACCGGGAACGGCTGGTTCAGCACGTACGCCAGCGCGATTTGGTTTGCGGTGACGCCGTATTTCTCGGCGAGGACGCCGGCCCGGCGCTTGCGCTCCCAGTTCTCGTCGCTGTAGTAGACGCGGACCATGTCGGCGTCGCCGCGCTTGTCCGGGGCGCACCGGTCCGTGAAGAAGCCGCCGGATTGCGACGACCAGGACAGGATCGGCAGGCGGGACTGCTCGTGCCACGCCTCGTCCTCGGCCGTCGTCGACACGCAGCCCGCCCAGCGGGGTTCGATCGGACGGGCGAGTCCGAGGTTCGGGCTGCTGCAGCTGAACCCCGTCAAGCCGTGCTTCTCCGCGTAGGCGTTGGCCTCGCGGATGCGCGCGACGCTCCAGTTGGACGCGCCGATCGCCCGGCAGCGGCCGGCCGCCAGCTGGTCGTTCAAGCCTTCGAGGATGTAGCCCACGTGAACGTTGGGATCGTCGCGGTGCAGCAGGTAGACGTCCATATAGTCCGTAGCCAAGCGTTCCAGCGACTCGATGAGATCGTTCTGGATGCACGTCTTCGTCATGCGCGACTGCTCGTACGGATGCGCGCCTTTGCCGATCACGACGACGTCGGCGCGGTTGCCCCGCGCTTCCATCCATTTGCCGATGGCTTGCGCCGAGCTGACGCCGTAGATGTGGCCGGTGTCGATCGCGTTGCCGCCGGCGGCGGCGTAGGCGTCGAGCAGCCCGCCCGAGTAGTCCATGTCTTCGGCTTTCAGCATCATGGAGCCCTGGATCAGCTGCGTAATGCCTTGCGGGATGCCCGCGACTTCGATTCGTTTCATGGCGATTCGTTCTCCTTTGCGCCTGGAATTGATCTATATTGCTTATTATAGTAAAGGATTCCGCCGTGCCATATCGAAATATATTGCATGCGTTACCACGATATTGACGCTAACAACAACGCGTACGGGAGGCGATGCCGTGTTCCGCAACCATCTTACCCTGCCGCTGCAATCCCCCGGCCGCTTCTACTGCTTCCCGGAGTCGGCCGGCCATTACCTGCCCGACCCCGAGCACGAGGTCCGCCGCGACGCCGGCACGATGCAGGCGTTCAACCTGCATCTCGTGACCGCCGGCAGCGGCTTCGTCGAGCTGGACGGCCGGCGGCGGGAGCTGCGGGCGGGCGACTGCTTTCTGTATTTCCCCGGCGACCGGCAGGTCTATTACGCCCATCCCGATCATCCGTGGGCGATCAAGTGGATTCATTTCTACGGCAGCGGGATCGCGGCGGACTTGAAGGCGCGCGGCTTCCGCCGCGCCGTGCCGTGGCGGCCGCGCACGGCGGCGGAGCTGGAGGCCCGGTTCGACGAGCTGCTCGCCGAAATCGAGCGGCACAAGCTGCTTCATCCGAGCCGGGTCGCCATGCTGCTGTACGGCGTGCTCGCGGAATTCATCGAGCAGGCCGAGCCGTTGTCCGCGCCGGCCGCCGGTCCGCCGGCCGCCGCCGCGCGGCGCATCCTCGCCCTGCTGCCGGAGCTGCAGGCCGCCGCGGCCGAGCCGTTCGACCTCGACGCCTGGGCCGAGCGGGCGGGGACGAACCGCTATGCGTTTTGCCGCTGGTTCCGCCGCGCCGTCGGCCGGACGCCGCTGCAATTCGTCACGCTTTGCCGCATCCAGCGGGCCAAGGCGCTGCTCGTGGAACGGCCGGAGCTGAGCATCGGCGAGGTCGCCCGCCAGTCCGGCTACGAGACGGCCGGCTACTTCAACAAGCGGTTCCAGGAGAGCGAAAACATGACGCCGACCGCCTACCGGCAGCAGTTCGCGGGACGCCGCGCTTTACGAAGATAACGCTTGTTCCCGTCCCCGAATTCCGCTACAATCAAGGACAATGCAAGCCATAGAGAGAAGGAGCGGAGAGCATGACCTACAAACTGATTGCCATCGACATCGACGACACGCTGCTGACGGACGACATCGTCGTCACGCCGGGCACCAAGGCGGCGCTGGCGGCCGCGATCGAGCGCGGCGTCTTCGTCACGCTGGCCACGGGCCGGATGTTTCCGTCGGCGAAGAAGATCGCCAAGCAAATCGAGCTGAACGTGCCGATCATCACGTACCAGGGCTCCATGGTGAAGACGCTGCTCGACGAGCAGGTGCTGTACGAACGGTACGTGCCGGAAGACGCGGCCCGGGAGCTGTACGCCTTTTGCAAAGCGAACGGCCTTCATCTGCAGCTGTACATCGACGATATCTTGTACGTGCAGGAGGACAACGATAAAGCCCGCGCCTATTCCGCGCTGTCGAACATTCCGTTCGCGGTGGAGCCCGACTTCGAGTCGCTGCTGGCCAAACCGTCGGCGAAAATGCTCATGATCGACGATCCCGCCCGTCTGGACGAGGTGGCGGAGCAGCTGGCTCCTCTGATCGGCGACCGCGCGCACATCACGAAGTCCAAGCCGCATTACCTGGAAGTGACGAACAAGGAAGGCACGAAGGGCCACGCGATCGCGTTCATGGCCGAGCACATCGGCTGCACGCTGGACGAGGTCATCGCCATCGGGGATTCCTGGAACGACCACGAGATGATCGAAGCCGCCGGCCTCGGCGTCGCGATGGGCAACGCCCTGCCGAAGCTGAAGGAAATCGCGCAGTACGTCACGAAGTCGAACAACGAAGAGGGCGTCAAGCACGTCATCGACAAATTCATCCTGCAAACGGTGTAAACGCGAAGAGCTGCAGCCTCCGGTCCGAACGGACGGGGCTTGCAGCTCTTTTTTGCGCTGCGCGCCGCGGACGGCGGCGGCGGCTTATACCGTGAAATAGGTCCACGCCGACAGGAGCAGCGACGCGGCGACCATGGCCGCGAGCGCCTTCAGCACCCCGCCGCCGAGCTTGCGCAGGTCGACGTTCAAGCCAAGCCCGACCATCGCCATCGTGAGCAGGAACGTCGTCGCGACGGTCAAAGCGTTCACCGCGCCCGGCGCCGCTTGCAGCACCTGATGGCCGAACGCGCTGCTGCCGAGCAGGCTCATGGCCGCGAAGCCGAGCAGGAACCACGGGAACGGCAGCGGCGTCTTCGCTTCGCCGCCGCGCGCCGCGGCGCCGCCGCGGCGCAGTCGCCGCTGCACGTACACGATCGCGAGGCAGACCGGCACGAGCAGGAACACGCGCCCGAGCTTGGCGAGCAGCGCCAGCGCCAGCGCGTCCTGGCCCGCCGGCGACGCGGCGAGCGCGGCGTGCGCGATCTCGTGCAGGCTCGAGCCGGACCAGACGCCGTACTGCGCGTCGGTCAGGCCGAGCAGCGGGCGAAGCAGCGTATACGCGACGGCGAACGCCGTGCCGACCAGCGCGATCAGGCCGGCGCCGACCGCGGTGTCCTCCTCCTTCGCGCGCAGAATCGGCGAGACGGCCGCGATCGCCGCCGCGCCGCAAATGCCCGTGCCGATGCCGAGCAGCAGCGACAGCCGCAGGTCCGCGCGCAGCCATCTCGCGAACAGCATCGTGCAGCCGACGGCGAACAGCACGACGGCCGCGTCCCGGGCCAGCAGTCCGAGGCCTTCCTCGTAGATCGCGACGACGTTCAGCTTGAGGCCGTAGAGGATGATGGCCAGCCGCAGCAGATGCTTGCTCGCGAACTGGATGCCGGCCTTCTGCCGCATGGGGTAGCCCCGCGCCTGCCGGTAGACGACCGCGAGCAGGATGGCGCAGGCCATTTGGCCGGCGTAGCGAAAGCCCGGCAGAAGCGCCAAGCCGCAGCCGGCCGCCGCGATCAGCAGCGTGAACGCGAGGCCGCCGAGCCGCAGCCGGCAGGCGCGAAGCAGCGCGAGGGAAAAACCGGGCGGCCGTTTCAGGGAGTAAGGAATCGACATGTCTGTACCGCCTCCGTACGTTTGGGATGGTTCCCATTATACCGACCGCTCTTCGATAAGAGAAATCAATCCTTATGATGAATCGAATCAAGATTCGTTATGCGATGCGCCCTAACGGACTCGTTACCGTTTTGTTACGATCATCCGGCGGGCAAGCGTTTATAGTAGAAGTAGACTCATTCAGGAGGGATCCCATGAAGAACCATACTCATAACCGCCCCGTCAAAACGATGACCGCCGCCGTCCTCGGCTCCGCGCTCCTTCTCTCGGCTTCCGCGCCGTTCGCGTTCGCCGCGGAAGCGGGCCAATCGCCGGCAGCCGCTCCGGTCGCCGTCGTCGCGCAGGCGAACGGCGCCGTGCAGATGACGACGACCGTCATCAAAAAATCGACGGACCAGCTCGAGACCGATCTCGAAATTCCGGTCCTCAAAGGCATGAAAGACGCCGCCTACCAAAACGCGCTGAACGCGAACATCGCGGCGCGCGCGAAAGCGGCCGCGGACGCGATCGCCAAGCA
Organism: Paenibacillus sp. UNC496MF; assembly: GCF_900113915.1. Lineage (NCBI taxonomy): Bacteria > Bacillati > Bacillota > Bacilli > Caryophanales > Paenibacillaceae > Paenibacillus > Paenibacillus sp. UNC496MF. Next base: position 114,455 of record NZ_FORE01000008.1, on the reverse strand, counting down.
GGCAGCCGACGACTATGCCGCCAATGACGGCTCGTACGCGTTCCGCCCATACGGCGTTACCGTCAAAGCCGAGCTGATCTCGAACGGAAGCGCGGCCGCGAACGGCGTCCTCTCGTTCCGCGTCCTGACGTATACGTACACGGGCGGCGCGCACGGCGGCACGCTCGCGGAGACGTACAACGTCCGCAACGAGGCGAAGGCAACGCCGATCAAGCTGAAGGACCTCTTCGGCGCGAACTACAAGAGCGTCGTCAACCGCGCGGTGCAAGCGGAGATGAACGCGCGCCCGGACGATTTCTTCGCCGACCAGTTCAAATCGATCGCCGATAATCAGGCGTTCTATATCAAAAACGGCGTCGCCTACGTCATCTTCCAGCAATACGAGATCGCGCCGTATGCCGCCGGCATGCCGGAAGTCGCGGTCGCGATTCCGGACGGCGGCGCGGCCGTGCCCGCGGGCGCGGTCAAGCTGCCGGTCGTGGCGAACGGCCAGAACGTGAAGGCCGTCCTGTACGCCGCCCCGGGCGATACCGTCATGGCGCCGCTGCGTTCGGTCGCCTCCGCGCTCGGCTACACGGTCAGCTACGACGCGCGCACGCATCAGACCAAGGCGACCAAGGGCAACGACTGGGCGAAAGTAACGGCCAACCTGAACCGCTATGGCTTCAAAGACATGGCGCCCTTCACGCTCGGCGCCGCGCCGGCGACGAGGAACGGCACGCTCTACGTGCCCCTGGATTTCTTCGCGCGGGTGCTGCACGCCGACCTGGCGTACACGAAGCAAGCCATTATCCTGACGTCCGCGCCGGCGAACTAACGCGAGGGGATTCCCTTTTTAGCCGTAGCCGCATACCATCGCCCGCCGCCCCGCGCGGCGGCGGGCAAGCCAGCATGAACAAGGCCCTGCCGCTTCCATCGAAGCGGTCAGGGCCTTTGTTTCGGTAGGGCGCGGCGTGCGTCAGATACCCGCCAGAATTTGGTACCAAATGCCTTTCGGCGAGTAGAGCGTATTGCGGACTTCCGCCCAGCCGCCCAGGTACGAGATATCGAACAGCCCCGGCGGCGTGACGAATCGGTCCTTGACCTCCTCCATGACGGAGGCGTTCACGGGACGGAAGCCGTACTTGGCGAGCAACCGCTGGGCGTCCGGGCTGTGCAGGTAAGCCAGGAACGCCTCCGCGACCTTGCGCGTGCCGTGCTTGTCGACGTTCTTGTCGACGACCGCCGCGGGGTTCTCGATCAGGATCGTCGAGGACGGAATCACTTCCTCGTACGGAACGCCCTGCATCTTCCGGCCCAGCAATTCGTTCTCGTAGGTAACGATTACGTCGCCGAAGCCGTATTCGAACGCCGCCATGGAGGCGCGGCCGCTCTTGTCGAGCGACTCGACGTTCCGGTGGATGCGCTCCAGAAACGCCTTGGCGTACGCCGGATCCTTCTTGCCCGTCTTCGCCTCGGATTCCTTCAAGCCCGCGCCGTACATCGCGTTGATGTCCCATTGCGCGCCGCCGGACGTCTTCGGGTTCGGATAGAGCACCTTGACGCCTTTGCGGGTCAGATCGTCCCAGTCCTTGATCCCCTTCGGATTCCCTTCGCGGGTGCCCATGACGGCGATCGACCGCGTGATCATGCCGGCGTCGCCGAACTGCTTGCGCCAGTCGGCCGTGATGAAGCCGGCCTTTTGGATTTTGTCGATGTCGCTTTCCATCGCGAGCACGGCCACGTCCGCCTCGAACCCGCCGGCGATGGCGCGCGCCTGCGTGCCGGAGGCCTCGTACGATTCCTGGAACGTCACCGTCTGCCCCGTCTCGGCCTTCCACTGCTTCGCGAACGCGGGCAGCAGCTCCGCGAACGAGTCCTTCGCGACGGAATACGCGCCGATGACGAGCGTCACGCCGCCTTTGGGCGCCGTCTGCGCGCCGCCGTCCGCCGCGCCTTCCGCGCCGCCGTCCTTCCCGCAGGCCGCCGTCAGGAGAAGCGTCAGCGCGAGAAGCGCCGTACCCGCAATCCGCCATCCTTTGAGTAGGGTAGGTTTCATTGTGCACACAACACTTTCTGTTCGGCAAGCGAGTCGCCAAGATGGGACGGCCGGCTGTCGCGCGCGGCCGGGATGCTTAGATGTAGATCGGCATCGGGTCTTCCTTCAGCTTGTTCTCCATGATCCACGTGTCGTCGTCGTTGAACAAATACGCGCGGTGGATGAGGACGCTGACCGGCTCGCCCGGCGTCAGGACGTCCTTCTCGAGCGAACGGTACGTGATCAGCTTGACGTCCCCGATCTCGACCTCGACCATCCACTCGCTGCCGCGGAAATGCAAATGCCGCACGATGCCGTCCACGGTCGCGGACGGGATGCGGAAGTCGCTCCGCTTGCCGATCTCGATGTATTCCGGCCGGATCAGCGCCTTCGTCGACGGCCAGTTGGCCGCCTCCTCGAAGCCCCGCAGCCGCTCCACGTTCTCGACGATGGTCGATTCGCCGATGAAGCTGGCCACGAACTGCGTTTGCGGGCTCTTGTAAATATCCCAAGGCGTGCCTTTCTGCTCCAGCCGCCCTTTATTGATGATCATGATCTCGTCGGCGACCTCGATCGCCTCGTCCTGGTCGTGCGTCACGAAGATCGAAGTGATGCCGAGGCGCTCGATCATGTCCTTCAGCCACGTGCGCAGCTCCGTCCGGATTTTGGCGTCGATGGCCGCGAACGGCTCGTCGAGCAGCAGCAGCTGCGGCTGCGGGGCGAGCGCCCGCGCGAACGCGACCCGCTGGCGCTGGCCGCCGGAGAGCTGGTGCGGGTAACGGTGCTCGAAGCCCTTCAGTCCCGTCAGCTCGATCAGCGACATGACGCGCTCGCGGATGACGTCCTTCTTCTCCTTCTTCACCTTCAGGCCGAACGCGACGTTGTCGTACACGGTCATATGCTTGAACAGCGCGTAATTCTGGAAGACGAAGCCGATGCCGCGCTCCTGCGGCGGCAGGTCGTTGACCCGCTTGCCGTGGAACACGATGTCGCCCGACGACGGGGATTCCAGCCCCGCGAGCATGCGGAGAATCGACGTTTTGCCGCCGCCGCTCGGGCCGAGCAGGCCGATCAGCTGGCCTTTGGCGATGTCGAAACTCACGTCCCGCACGGCGTGGAAATCGCCGAACTGTTTGTTTAAGCCGCGCACCTCGATATGCATCGTTCAATGCACTTCCTTTCTCTTCTTCGCCCATTCCATGAGCAGCAGCAGGCCGACGGAGAACGCCGCGAGCACCAGCGCGACGCTGCTGGCCTCGGTTACGTTGAAGTTCTCCACGTCCTGGTAGACGAGCGTCGTCGCCGTCTGCGTCTTGTTCATAATATTGCCGGATACGACGAGCACCGCTCCGAACTCCCCGAGCGACCGGGCGACCGTCAGCACGACGCCGTAGATGACGCCCCAGCGGATCGAAGGCCATGTCACCTTCCAGAAGGTGTACCACGAGTAGGCGCCGAGCGTCGAGGCCGCTTCTTCCTGCTGCGCGCCGATCTCCTGCAGCACCGGCATGACCTCGCGCACCATCAGCGGGAACGTGACGAACAGCGTCGCCAAGATCATGCCGGGAAGCGCGTACACGACTTTGAAGCCGATATCCTCGAAGAACGCGCCGAGCGCCGAGCTCGGTCCGAGCACGAGGACGATCATAAGGCCGCCGATGACGGGCGAGACCGCGAACGGCAGGTCGACGATGCTGTTCAGAAGGCCCCTGATCCGGCGGGACAGCCAGGTCGCCCGGACGAGGTACAGCGCGAGCATGACGCCGAACAGCGTGTTCAGCAGCGTCACGATCACGACGAGCATGCCCGTCATCAGGAGCGCGTGCAGCGATTGCTCGCGCGTGAGCGCCTCCGCGAAGCCGCTCCAGCCGTCGCCCCAGGAGCCGGCGAAAATTTTGACCAGCGGCGCGACGATCAGGATCAGAAACACCAGATACGTCAGCGCGATCCACAGCTTTTTCATTTGTCGCGCCTCCTCGCCTGAACGAGGTTGACGGCGCCGAGGATGAGGAACGACAGCGTCAGGAGCAGCACGGACACGGCCGCGGCGCCCTGCGCGTTGTCGCTTTCGATTTCGCCGAAAATGTATACCGACGCGATCAGCGTCTTGCCCGGAATGTTGCCGGCCACGAGCACGACGGCGCCGAATTCCGCCAGCGCCCGGGAGAACGCCAGCATCGCGCCGCTGATGATGCCCGGCAGCATCGACGGGAAAATCACCTGCAGAAACGTCCGCGTCCTGGACGCGCCGAGGGTGTAGGACGCCTCCTCCTCGGATTTGTCCATCTCCTCGAGCAGCGGCTGCACGCCGCGAATGACGAACGGGAACGTCACGAACACCATCGCGATGACGATCGCGGGTTCGTGGAAGACGATTTCAAAACCGAGTTTGCCGGCCAGGCCGCCCACGAGACTGTTGGGGCCGAGCAGCAGCAATATCATCAAGCCGCCGACCGCGGTCGGCAGCGCGAACGGCAAATCCACGAAGCTGTTCAGGATGCTCCGTCCGGGAAACCGGTACCGGATCAGCACCCACCCGATCATCGTGCCCAGAAGCACGTTGATCGCCGTGGCGAACACAGACAGTTTAATCGTAAGGAGAACGGCTTCCCACGCCAGCTGGTCCGTCACGCTTTGCCAGAACGGCGCCCAGCCCAGCTTGAACGACTGGGTGTAGATGCCGATGATCGGCAAGACGATCAGCAGAATGAAATAGAGCATAACGGTGCTGCGAAACCCGAAGCTCCACAAGCGGCCGCGCATTATGATATTCAAGCTGAATAACCCCCTGACGCTTTCCTTGAGGAATCGCGGTGCGGAAACGGATAATCCCCATTAAAATACTTGGTATTCACACTTTAGCAGACCACGGGATGTCTAGTCAATCCTTGGAACGGTGAAAAATCTCGCGCGAACGGCAAAACACGAAAAGCTCCCCGAAGGTCCTTTCGGAACCTCAGGGGAGCTGGCCGTTCGTTCTCGATTGGGAAGCGCGGCGGCTCGCCCGCGCCTACTCGCCGTCGATGAAATACCGGTCCTCGCCGATCGCGATGACCGCCTGGCCTTGCGTCAGGTCCGTGATCCACGCCGCGAACTTGTCCGCTTCGGGCGCCTCCGGCAGGCACGCGATGACGACGCGGTCGGTAAAATCGGTGCCGCCGACGCGGACGCCGCGCGCGCGGAATTCGTTCTCGAGCTTGCCGTACCAGGTATAGTCCACGTCGACGACGACCTCCCGGTGCAGCACCTGGGTAATGGCCTCCGCCGCCTCGATCGCCGCGACCGCGCCGTCGGTATAGGCGCGGATCAAGCCGCCCGCGCCGAGCATGATGCCGCCGAAATACCGGGTCACGACGACGGCCACGTTCTTAAGCCCTTGATGCTTGATCACTTCAAGAATCGGTTTGCCGGCCGTGCCGCTCGGCTCCCCGTCGTCGGACTGCTTCTGGCATTCGTCGCGTTCGCCGACGACGTAAGCCGAGCAGTTGTGCGTCGCGTTCCAGTGCAGCTTCTTGATCTCCTCGATGAAGGCGATCGCTTCTTCCTCCGAGGCGACGGGTCTGCCGTGGCCGATGAAACGCGACTTCTTGATGACGATCTCCTTGCTGTCCGGCCGCCGCAGCGTCCGGTAGCGGTTCAGCATGCCCGCCGCTTACAGCCGAGCTTCGAGCTCGGCTTTTTCTTTCTCGTAGCCCGGCTTGCCGAGCAGCGCGAACATGTTCTTCTTGTACGCTTCGACGCCCGGCTGGTCGAACGGGTTCACGCCCGACAGGTAGCCGCTGATGCCGCAGGCGATCTCGAAGAAGTATACCAGATAGCCGAACGTGTACGGCGTCATGTCGGCGATGTTCACGACGAAGTTCGGCACATGGCCGTCCGCGTGCGCGAGCAGCGTGCCTTCGAATGCCTTCTTGTTGACGAAGTCCATCGTCTTGCCGGTGAGGAAGTTCAAGCCGTCCAGGTTGCTTTCGTCATGGCCGATCGTGATTTGCTCGGCGACGCTGCCGACCTGAATGACCGTTTCGAAGATGTTCCGGTTGCCCTCTTGGATGAATTGGCCCATGGAGTGCAGGTCGGTGGAGAAATCGACGGCCGCCGGGAAAATGCCTTTGTAATCCTTGCCCTCGCTCTCGCCGTACAGCTGCTTCCACCATTCCGACACGAAGTGCAGCGCCGGCTCGTAGTTGACGAGAATTTCCGTCACTTTGCCTTTGCGGTAGAGCGCGTTGCGGGCCGCGGCGTACTGGTACGCCTCGTTCTCGGCCAGGGCCGGGTTGTTGTAGGCGGCGGACGCGTCCGCGGCGCCTTTCATCATGGCTTCGATGTCGATGCCGGCGGCGGCGATCGGCAGCAGGCCGACGGCCGTCAGCACGGAGTAGCGTCCGCCGACGTCGTCCGGGATGATGAAGGACTCGTAGCCCTCTTCGGTCGCGAGCTTCTTCAGGGCGCCTTTCTCGCGGTCCGTCGTGGCGTAGATGCGCTTGCGCGCTTCGGCTTTGCCGTATTTGGCTTCCAGCGCTTCGCGGAAAATGCGGAACGCGATGGCCGGCTCCGTCGTCGTGCCGGACTTGGAAATGACGTTGATCGACCAGTCGCGGCCTTCCAGCAGCTGCAGCAGATGCGTTACGTACGTGGAGCTGATGTTGTTGCCCGCGAACAGGATCTGCGGCGTCTTGCGCTGCTCCTGCGGGAGAAGGTTGTAAAAGGAATGCGACAGCATTTCGATCGCGGCCCGCGCGCCGAGGTAGGAGCCGCCGATGCCGATGACGACGAGCACTTGGGAGTCGGATTGGATTTTGTCCGCCGCTTGCTTGATCCGCGCGAATTCGTCTTTATCGTAATTCGTCGGCAGGTCGATCCAGCCGAGATAGTCCGAGCCCGCGCCGGAGCCGTTGCGGAGCTGATCGTGCGCCGTGCGCACCTGCTGCGCCAGATTGTCGATCTCGTGCTGGCCGATGAACCCGAGCGCTTTGCTGTAGTCGAAGGAAACTGCTTTCGTCATGGTTGGAACCTCCTGAAAGTTTTTTGCGATGCTTCATGGTTATTCTTCAATGCGAGCAAAAACTCGCTTCGAAAGCATGGGCTAAAGTTTTTTGCGATGTTTCATGGTTATTCTTCAATGCGAGCAAAAAACTCGCTTCGAAAGCTGAGACTTACGTTTTTGCGATGCGGCTCTATGTAGGACGGAGCAGCTCCGGCCGGGCGTCGGGACGCGCCGTTCGTCCTGCCGCGGAGCATGTCCTTTTTACGTCACGATAAGGATAATGGATTTCCTACCCAAAAACAAGGGAACCCGGGCCGAATGCAGCTTGGCCGATAAGTATGGTAAAATGGTTGGAGCCTTCACATTCGGAAACTCAAGGAGATGACGTATCATGTTCAAAATCGGCTTTATCGGCCTCGGCGTCATGGGCGAGCCCATGGCGGCCAACCTGCTGCGCAAAGGCTATCCGGTCACGGTCTACAACCGCACGCCGGGCAAAGCGGCCCAACTGCTCGAGCTCGGAGCGGCGGAAGCGAAGACGCCCGCAGCGGTTGCCGATGCCTCCGACATCATCATAACCATGATCAGCAACGACGATTCGATCCGCGAAGTCTACCACGGCGACAACGGCGTGCTCGGCGCGCTGAAGCCGGGATCCGTCGTCATCGATAGCAGCACCATTTCGCCCGCCCTCTCCCGGCAGCTGCACCAAGACATCGCGGCCAAGTCCGCGGCCTTCCTCGACGCGCCGGTCACGGGCAGCAAGCCGGCGGCGGAAAGCGGCACGCTGACGTTCATGGTCGGCGGGGACGCGCAAGTGCTGGCGAAGGTCCATGACGTGCTGGGCGCGATGGGCCGCAAGATCATCCCGATGGGCCCGGGCGGCAGCGGCTCGACCGCCAAGCTGGCCCATAACACGGTCGTCGGCATCAACGTCGCCGCGCTGCTGGAAGGCATGGCCATCGCGGCCAGCGGCGGCATCGACGCCGCCTCGTTCCTCGAGCTTGTCCAATCCGGCGGCGCCGCGAGCAAAATGGCCGAGCTGAAAACGCCGAAGCTGCTGGAACGCGACTTCGGCGTGCAGTTCTCGCTCGGCCTGATGCTGAAGGACCTGCGGCTGGCTTCGGTGCTGTCGGACGAGCTGAAGACGCCGACGCCGATTCTGGAGACGGTCAAGAGCCTGTATCAGATCGGCGACGCGATGGGCTTCGCCGACGCGGACCTCTCGGCGCTGGCGCATACCTACGAGCAATGGATCAACAAGCCGATCACGAACCACGCCGGAACGAAGGCCGAATAGGATTCACGCCGCGCGGTGCATCGCGGTCTTGCCCCAGGCCGGCTTAGCCGCGGCCTTCGCGGGTGCGCGATTCGGCGCTCCCGGGTGCGCCTAACCCGGCCGGCGCCGCACGAAAGACAAAGAAGGCTGCTCCGCCTCCCGTATATTGCGGGAGAACGCGGAGCAGCCTTCTTTGCATGCCTGACGCGACCCGGAGCCTCGGCTTGAGGCCGAGCGTCCGGTTAAGCGCGCCGGATTGTTATTCTTGAATGTACGAGCAGGCGTAATCGGTGATCGACGCGACCCGCAGCTTGAACTTGGCATTGGCCGGGACCGTGAACTCGCCTTCGCCGGCGATATGGAGCCATTCCGTTTCGCCCGGCAGCAGCACCTTCAGGTCGCCGGCGAGAATTTCCATGATTTCCTTGGCGTCCGTGCCGAATTCATAGTCGCCCGGCAGCATGATGCCGAGCGTTTTTTTCGTGCCGTCCGGGAACAGGACCGTGCGGCTGGATACTTTGCCGTCGAAGTACAGGTTGGCTTTTTTGACGACGGTGACGTTTTCGTACTGGGACATAAGGGCAATACTCCTCTGCGTGTGGGATGATGGCGATATGTAAAAAGCGGAGCTCACGGCCGCCGAAGTGGCCCTAAGCCCCGCGATTGGAACCGATGATGCGCGTTACAGCAGCCCTTTGACGTGGCTGACGACGTTCTCGACCGTGAAGCCGTACTCCTGGATGACGCGGTCGCCCTTCGCGGACGCGCCGAACTTATTGATGCCGAGCACCGCGCCTTGGTCGCCGACGTAACGCTCCCAGCCGAACGGCGACGCCATTTCGATCGCCAGGCGCGCCTTGACGTCAGGCAGCAGGACGGAATCCTTGTAGGCCTTCGATTGGCGCTCGAACAGGTCGAAGCTCGGCATGCTGATGACGCGCACGTGGATGCCTTCCTCCGCCAGCGCCTTCTGCGCGGCTACCGCCAGCTGCACCTCGGAACCCGTCGCGATCAGCTGCGCTTGCGGCTTGCCGTTCGCCGCGTCGGCGATCACGTACGCGCCTTTCGCGATGCCTTCGCGCGAATTCACGTTCGTGCCTTCGAGGATCGGCAGGTTTTGGCGCGTCAGGACGAGCGCGACCGGCTGATCCGCCTGCGAAAGCGCGTAAGCCCATGCCGAGGACGTCTCGTTCGCGTCGGCCGGACGGATGACCGTCAGCTGCGGAATGATGCGCAGGGACGCCAACTGCTCGATCGGCTCGTGCGTCGGGCCGTCTTCGCCGACCGCGATGCTGTCGTGCGTCAGGACGAACGTGACCGGCAGCTTCATCAGCGCGGAGAGGCGCACCGCAGGACGCAGGTAGTCCGTAAAGACGAAGAACGTCGCGCCGTACGGCTTCACGCCGCCGTGCAGGCTCATGCCGTTTACGGCAGCCGCCATGGCGAATTCCCGTACGCCGAAGTACACGTTGCGGCCTTCGTAGCTGCCCGGTTTGAATACCGGCAAGCCCTTCAAGTGGGTCATCGTGGAGCTTTCCAAGTCGGCGGAACCGCCGATCAGGTTCGGCACGTTGTTCGCCAGGCCGTTCAGCGCGTTGCCGGACGCCACGCGCGTCGATACCGCCTTGTCCGCGGTCGTGTACGTCGGGAGATCCTTATCCCAGCCCTCGGGCAGCTTGCCGCTGATGGCCGTTTCGAATTGTGCCGCCAGCTCCGGATAAGCGGACTTGTAGGACGCGAACAGCTTGTCCCACGCTGCGTTCGCTTGCTCGCCGCGCGTCTTGACTTCGGCGAAATGGGCGCGAACCTCGTCCGGCACGAAGAACGCCTCATGCTCCCAGCCGTAGAATTCTTTCGTCAGCTTCGTTTCGTCGGCGCCGAGCGGGCTGCCGTGCGTGCCGAGATGGCCGCCTTTGCCGCCTTTGTTCGGGCTGCCGTAGCCGATCGTCGTCTTGACTTCGATAAGGGTCGGACGGCCGAGCTCCGCTTGCGCCGCCGCGACGGCTTGACCGAGCGCGTTCAGGTCGTTGCCGTCCTGGACGCGAAGCACCTGCCAGCCGTACGCTTGGAAGCGGCCCTGCACGTTCTCGGATAACGCGAGGTTCAGCTCGCCGTCGAGCGAGATGTCGTTGGAATCGTACAGCACGACGAGCTTGCCGAGCTTCAGGTGAGCCGCCAGCGAAGCCGCTTCGCTCGCCACGCCTTCCATCAGGTCGCCGTCGCCGCAAATCGCGAACGTGAAGTGGTCGACGATGTTCAGGTCTTGCTTATTGTAAGTCGCGCCCAAGTGCGCTTCCGCCATGGCCATGCCGACCGCCATCGCGACGCCTTGTCCGAGCGGCCCCGTGGTCGCGTCCACGCCGGCCGTGTGGCCGTATTCCGGGTGGCCCGGCGTCAGGGAGCCCCACTGACGGAACTGCTGCAGCTGTTCGATCGGAAGGCCGTAGCCCGAGAGGTGAAGCAGGCTGTAGAGCAGCATGGAGCCGTGGCCCGCGGACAGCACGAAGCGGTCGCGGTTGATCCAGGTCGGATTGGACGGATTGTGGTTCATCGTCTTCGCGAACAATTGATAACCCATCGGCGCCGCGCCCATGGGCATGCCCGGATGGCCGGAGTTCGCTTTCTCGACCGCGTCGATCGCCAGGGTGCGAATGGTGTCGATGGAAAGTTGATCGATGGTTTTCTGCGTGACTGTCATTCAAATACTCCTCCTAAATCGCAATGGGTACAGCTTCGCGTTTCTCTCTATTTCTAATATTGGCAGGGAATCCCGCACTGGCTTTGAAATATTGTACCATTACCTCTTGGCCATTGCCATCTTTATTGCGGTACTGTTCTAAAATTCGACACTTAAATTATGGCCCAACATTTGCATTCTTATCGCTGTCCGTACTTAATTAAACCGACCGTCCTCGCGCATAAGCGGACAACGCGAAAAAAGCGCGCCGTTCCTCGGGGGACGGCGCGCGGGTCTTGCTTCAGGCTGATAAGTCCAAAGAAAAAAAATCAATTGAAAACGACCGTTTTGTTCTGATGCACGAGAATCCGGTCCTCGACATGCCATTTGACGGCGCGCGCGAGCACGACGCGCTCGATGGTCCGGCCGATCCGTTTCAAATTGTCGACGTCGTCGCGGTGCGTGACGCGCTGGACGTCCTGCTCGATGATCGGACCGCCGTCGAGCTCTTCCGTGACGTAATGCGCCGTGGCGCCGATGATCTTGACGCCCCGCTGGTAGGCTTGCGCGTACGGCTTGCCGCCGACGAAAGCCGGGAGGAAGGAATGATGGATGTTAATGATCCGGTTGGGGAACTGCTCGATGAATTTCGGCGAAATGATCTGCATGTAACGGGCCAGCACGATCAAATCGGCTTTGCCTTTGACCGCTTCCAGCTGGCGTTTTTCGGCTTCCGCCTTCGTGTCCGGGGTAACCGGAATGTGATGGAACGGGATGCCGAACGATTCCACGAGACCCTGCATGTCGGGATGGTTGCTCACGACCATCGCGATTTCCGCGTCGAGGTCGCCGGCCTGCCATTGCCAGAGCAGCTCCAGCAAGCAGTGGTCTTCCTTGGAGACGAAGATCGCGAGGCGTTTCTTGCGGCTGGCGCGGAACGTATTCCATTTCATGTCGAAGCGGTCCGCCACGCGGCCGAAATCTTCCTGCAGCACGGGCAGCTCGCGCTCCAGGTCGCTGAGGTCGAATTCGAAGCGAATGAAAAACATGCCGCCGCCGGGGTTCAGCGTGTATTGGTCCGATTGCACGATATTCGCGCCGTGTTCGTACAAAAATTGCGACACCGCGGCCACGATGCCGTTGCGGTCCGGACACGAGATGAGCATCCGCGCGCGGTTGGCGTTGTCCGGCCGCGGCGGCCGCGGTGCTTGATGAATGGTTTGCATGAGAGACAGTCTTCCTTCCGTCGGCGAGTGGGTAAAGCAAAGCCGGCCGAAGCCGGCGTTGATCAGGCGTTTACGAGCAGCGTCTTGCCGGCGAACCATGCCGTGATGCGCTGGTTGACCGCTTCCTCGGACAGCTCGGGCAGCACGCGGTGCTCGGCCACGAGGTCGTACAGGCGGTCCATCGGCTCGCGCGGGTCGGCTTTCTTCGCTTTCGCGTCGGTTTTAAGCACGTCCCAGACGTCCAGCACGTACTGGCGGTGATCGATGTCCTGCTTGCCGAAGAAATGGTGCAGGCGCTCGACGTCTTCCAGGAACTCGCCGCCGAAACGGTTCGACGCATCGCCGCGGAGCAGCGCGATTTCGGCTTCGTACATCGGACGCTGCGTCTTGTCTTGTTGGCCGATCCAAGGCGTTTCGAGAATGAACGGACGGCCCTTCAGCGCTTCGTGATGCACGAAATTGCGGATGGCGTCGTAGCCGATCCAGCCCGCGCCGATCGGAGCATGGCGGTCTTTCGCGGCGCCGCGCGGGTTTTTGCTGTCGTTGACGTGGACGACGGCCACGCGGTCGAGGCCGACGATGCGGTCGAATGCGCTCAGCACGCCGTCGGGGTCGTTCACGAGGTCGTAGCCGGCGTCGTGCATGTGGCACGTGTCCATGCAGACGGTCAACCGGTCGTTCGCCGCGACTTTATCGATGATGGACGCGATTTCCTCGAAGCTCCGGCCGATTTCCGTCCCCTTGCCGGCCATCGTTTCGAGCGCGATGTTGACGTTCGTTTCTTTCGTGCCGTTCAGCACTTCGTTCAAGCCTTCCGCGATCCGGGCGATGCCGTACTCCGCGTCCTTGTCCGTATAAGCGCCGGGATGCAGCACGATGTTGCGCACGCCGATCGCGTCGGTGCGGCGGATCTCCTCCTGAAGAAACCGCACGGCGAGCTCGTACGTGTCGTCTTTATAGGAACCGAGGTTAATGATGTAGGGGGCGTGCACGACGATTTCGTCGATCCCGGCCTCGCTCATCGCGGCCTTGCCTTCCGGAATGTAGAGGTCCTCCATAGGCTTGCGGCGCGTGTTCTGCGGGGCACCTGTGTAAATCATGAACGAGCTGGAGCCGTACGAGACGGCTTCGTTCGTGGCGGTGAGCAACCCTTTATCGGAAAAAGAAACGTGCGAACCGATTTTCAACATGGACGTGTAATCGCTCCTTTCGTGTATACGGCGGAAGCCTGCGAAGGGGCAGGTCCTGGTTCAATGCTTGTCCCTCCTATTTTACAAGGAACGGCGAAATAAATCTAGGTTCCGATCACGGCCGATTGTTGCGGCCGAAGGCCGGCTTGGCTTATAATAGGCATGATTTGCCGATATTTTTCGAGGCATAGAGTGCCCGCAAGAGGTGATGGTAGCGATGGCTCCGAATTGGTTCATGTATTTTATCGTGTTTTGGGCGGTCGTCATGATCGTCTTCATGTCGATCGGCGGCTATTTCATGTTCCGCAAGTTTCTCAAGGTGCTCCCCCAGCGGGACGGCAAGTCCAAGCTGGATTGGCAAAACTATTGGGTCGAGCGCAGCCGCGGCATGTGGTCCGAAGATGCCAAGGCGTTCCTCGAGAAGCTCGTGTCGCCGGTGCCGAGCGCGTTCCGCGATATCGCCAGGCATTCCATCGCGGCCAAAATCGCGCAGGTGGCGGTCGAAGGCGGCGCGGCCGAAGTCTCGCCAAGCCACTGCATCGAAGGCTACATCCGGGCCACGCCCAAACGCGACTACCGCAGTTTGATTACGTTCCTGGAGAAGGAACAGATCGATTACCGGCCGTATACCCATCTGCTGAATAAATAAGCCGCCCGGTTCGGGCGGCTTTTGTTGTACCATGAGCTTGAACGTTTGCGGCAGCAACTGGAAAATTGGAGGGATTGGCATGAAAGTAGCCGTTGCCGGCGGGACCGGTTACGTGGGGCGCCTGCTCGTCGCCGCGCTGAAGGCGCGCGGAGACGAGGTCGCGCTGATTTCCCGCTCGGGAGGAGGGGCGGCTCCGGCTTCGGGACCGCGCCGGATTACGTGGACGCAGCTCGCCGCGTCGCCCGAGGTGCTGGAGGGCTTCGACGCGATCGTGAATCTGGCCGGGGAGACGATCAGCCGACGGTGGAACGAACGCGGCAAACGGGCGATTCTGCAATCGCGGCTGGATGCCGTCGATGCGCTCGCGAAAGCCGCGGCGGCGCTGAAGCGGAAACCGGGCGTCGTCGTGAACGCCTCCGGCATATCCGTCTACGGCACCGACGACAGCATCCCCCACGACGAGGAAAGCGAGGCGCGGGGAACGGATTTCCTCGCGTCCGTCGTGGAGCAGTGGGAAGCCGCCGCGGACCGCATCCCCGTCCCCCGACTCGTCAAATTGCGAATCGGTCTCGTAATCGGCCTGGAGGACGGCGCGTTTCCGAAAATGCTGCTGCCCTACCGCTTGTTCGCGGGCGGGCGGATCGGCAGCGGGAAGCAATGGATTCCGTGGATCCACGAAGAGGACATGGTGCGTCTGATCTTGTTCTGCCTCGACCGTTCCGACATCGAAGGCCCCGTCAATGCCTGCGCGCCCGAACCGTTGACGAACGACGAATTCGGACGGGCCGTCGGCGCGGCGGCCCGCAAACCGCATTGGCTCCCGCTGCCGTCGTTCGTCCTGAAAGGCGCGCTGGGGGAAATGTCCTTCCTGCTGCTCGAAGGCTCGCGCGCGATTCCGCGCAAGGCATTGGCGCACGGCTTTGCGTTCCGGTATCGGACGGCCGACGCCGCTTTGGGACAGCTGTTCGGCCGCCAGCGGAGCTAGGGCCGATCCCTGAGCCGTTAAGAGGTGCGCGGCACGCCTTGGGCGCTCGGCTAAGCCGAGCGCTCTTCGTGCTTCGCGCTTTTAGCGCCCAACTACGCTTTCATGTCCGCTCCCCGCATAACCTTTGTTAATGTCTTGCACGATACGTTTAACCCTGAATTGCTCGCAACAATATTTACTTCCGTATTAAGAGTTGTTATCCCGCCCGAAACACGTAGACCGGTCCCTGGTCGCCCGCGAGCTGCAGCTTGTCCGTATCGGCCAGCTCGTACGTCTTGTACGGCACCATGTCGCTCCCGTTCAGCGTGCTCCCGTTCCGGGAGCCCATGTCCTTGACGGACCAGCGCCCTCCGCTGGCATGCAGCTCCACATGCGCGCGGGAAATCCCCGACGAGCGGTCGATGTAATGCACGCCTTCGCGGGAGCGGCCAATGACGAATTGCTGCTGCTCGAGCGGAATCTTTTCCGCCACGCCTCCATCGTCCCGTCTTTCCAGCCATGGAATCCGCTTGTCCGTGCCGGAATCCTCCTTAGCGTCCTGTCCGAGCAGCACCGTGACATCGTCGGAACGCGGCGATTTCGCGAATGGCTGCGCGGCGCTTGAAGACGTCGCGCCGTTCCTTATGCCGTTTGCAGGCGAAGCGGTAGATAATGGGTAGCCGGAGGGCATTGCTGGCACATGCGCGATTTCGGATGAAGCCGCGACGGACAACCCGCTCCCGGACGCAGCGCCTGCTGAAGGCATGCCCCCGGTTATTAACGTAACGGGCATCGGTCCGCAATTCCGGTATGAGGCGGCTGACGCACCAAACGGCGCTTCCCGGTCTCGCGGCTCTCGCGCCTTGATCGAGACCGGTTCCTGGAGGCGGAGCTTGGCCGATTGCGGCGAATGTTTCGGGCCGGAACCGATTTGACCGGAATTCGGCACGAACGCATCCTCGGGGGTCCATTCTTTGCCGGCTCTACAATTCGCCTCGTCGGCGGAATCCGCGCTTCTTCCCGCCCGCTTCAGCAGCACGATCGCCAACGCCCCCGTCAACAGCGTCAGTCCGGCGCATAGAAGCAGATTCGTGAGCGAAGGAGAAGCCAAGTACAGGAACCGCCAGATGACGGCCGCCGCAAGAATCCATCCCGCGCCGGCCAGCCATCCCATGCGCGACGATTCTTTCGCGGCTTTCTCGGGCATTTCCGTCAATGGCAGCTCTTCTTCCGCCGGGGCATTCATCCGTTCGCGGCCAATCGCGTTATTCCAAACCGCCTCGAGCGGCGAGTGTTCGTGCTTGTCCATGAAGATGGCCGGGTTTTCGAAGGCGCTGCGTTCATCGACGGGTTCTTGCGCAACAGCCGGCGGAGCGGCGTTCTGTTCCGGCGCCGAATATCCGCGCACGTCGGCGGCCTCTCCCGTCAGGCCCGCCCGATAGCTGGACCCGAGCAGCGAAAGCAGCGTTTGCCGGAGCAGCGTCCACGAGACGAACTCGCCGCGCAAGTGCTGAAACACCTGCTGCAGGCCGAGGCCGTCCGGCTCCGCGACGGCGCCGATCCAGCGGATCGCCATCCCGAGCACCGCCTCGCCGGCCGAGTGCACCATGCGCTTGCCCCGCAGCGGTACGTAAGCGAGAACGGCATCGTCCCAGTTTTCCCCGATGAAGATGTATTGTTCATGGAGCAGGAAACACTCCGTGCGAAGCATGTAGTGCCGGCTGTCGTCCAACGCTTCGACGACGGCGAGCAGCAAGGCGTAGAACTGAAACATCGTCAACTGCTGCGTCTGCAGCCGGTGCGACAGCATCCGCCTCCCGTTCAGCGGGTAGCGGAACGTGATTCCGCCGTCGATGTCGATCCATTCGATCGGCAGCAGCTTCGGAATGCGCTGACCCTGCAGCATTTGGATTTCGACGGCGTCAAGATCGGCCCGTTCGACGCCGGACTTCAAATCCACGATCATTTCATGGCCGCGCTTCATGGCGTAATCGACCCGAAGATCGTCGAGCAGCATAGCAATCCCTCCCAGATGAAATTAAAACGGCGCCATGCACCACGCCGTAACGGCTCCCGGCAAAACCGCGATCATGAACGGAAACCGCAGGCCGCCGGAACCCGCAATATTCGTCTCCCAAGCCGCAAGCCGGGAATCCGCCGCGATGACTGAAACGGCGACGCCCAGCAGGCGCCGGGCGAAAGTCCGCTTCAGCAGCAAAAAGGCAAGGCCCAGCAGGCCGCCGTACAAAATGGCGTACATCAGCACCTGCAAAACGGCCGCTGGCCCGACGACCGCCCCCAAAGCCGCGAAAAACTTCACGTCGCCCGCACCGATGCCTTTCAGCGCGTAGAGCAGCAGCAAAGGAACCAGTCCGGCGGCCGCGCCGAGCAGCGCCTGCAGCCCTCCGTTCCAGCCGCCGGCGGCCACATGATAAACCGCCCCTGCGGCAAAGAACACGGCGTTCAGACGGTTGGGAATCGTCATCTTGCGTATGTCGCAGACGAAAGCTGCCGCGACGAAAAGCAGCGCCAAAATAGCGGTTGCCCAGCTAACCATTCTCTCCCTCCTTCGGTTTCTTCTGAACGACGAAATGCCGCGCCGCGGCTCCTCCGTCGGAGGCCGTCACGACGATTTCCCAGACGCCCGGCGTCGTGTTGCCGGACACCAGCCACGTCCATTCGGCCAGCCCCTCTCCGTCCGTGACCATATCGCCCAAGTGCTTGGCCACGCTTTGCCCGCTTTTGTACAGCACTTCAATGGACAGGCTTCGGCCCGGGCTCGTCTTCACCACCACGCGGGCTTTATGGCCCGGGCGCGCCGGCGAAGGCTCGATCAACACGATTTGGATCGGAGAATGTTCGGAATCCGGATCGCCGCCTTTCGGCGCCGGAACGGTATCCGGCGTCCAGACGCGCTCCTCCGCCCGTTCCCGCAGCACGATCGCCTTCTTCGTAAACGGGAACCCGAGCGGAAACGAATATTCCGCTTCGATCGCCAGCGTGAGGTCGGTCTTGTCCTTCAGGTCGGGAAGCGAGAGCTTCGAGAGCCGAATCCGTTCCGGATCGAGCACGGAGGCATCGGCTTCGCGACGAAGCAGCGGCTCGATGACGGGCCGGCCGACCGTCGCGGCGGCGGTGTCCCGGATCGACTTCCAATCCCCCTTCAAAGCCGCCGAAAGCAAAGGCCCCGCCGGCGACGGAAGCCACTCTTCGAGCTTATCCGCCAAGTACTCGACGGCCGGGAGCGGTTCGTCCGAAGATGAGCCGGACGATTGTCCGTTCCATGGGGATCCGGCGGCAGCCAGGCCTTCGCCCGAGGAATCGGCGGATGGATGCCCGCCGCCGGAGTTGCCGTTCCCGGTTGAATGCCCAACCGCCTCGCTGCCTGATTCCGCGCCGCCCCCCTCCGTCCCGCCGCCCGCATCCGCGTCGTTCTCGCCGGAAGCAAGCCGATTCACGGCGAGATCGATGGGATGAATATTGGCCGCCGCCTGCCGGACCGTCTGGGAGACGGCGCCGTGAAGCGCCATCTGCGCCGCGTTCAGCCGAATCAAGCAAATGAAGAAAATGATCACCATCAGCACGATTGGAAGCGTCAAGCTCGCTTCGAGCGCGATGCTGCCGGACTCGCTCCGCCATCTAGCCGTAAGAGCTGCCGATCGTCTGCGTTTTCTCATAACGGCCATCCTTAACCTTTCCGCTCAAAATCCCGGTCGCCGTGAAGCTCCTCATCAGTCCAGGCAAAAACCAAAGATTGACCGAGGACGTCATTTCGCCCGACAATCCCGTCGCGACGTTCGACAGATCCGCGCCCGTGTTATGCTCGATGACCGCGATGACGCGGGCCGTCCTTGCTTGGCCGCCGCTGCCGTGAAGCACGAGAAAGAGGCGCAAATAATCCGCATACGTCAATTCGACGGGAACGTACTTCGAGAGCTGTGCCTTTCCGGTTTCCGCCAACGCGGTCATGTCCGCGATCGATTTCTCGATGCCGTAGAGCACGGCCGCCGACAGAATCAACAGCGGGTTGCCGAGCGCGCGGCAGGCGATCAGTCCCTCCATCGTCCGTATCGCCAGCCGCGAGGCGAAAATCTCGCCGTACGCGGCGGCTATATTCGACCCCGGCTCTCCGAAACCGTACAAAATAAATTCCGTCTCCTGGTTCTCCAGCGACAGCGATTGCGCGAACGCTTCCCGGCTGCCCCCGGCGATCACTTCGCGAAGGAGCTTGGGGTCGAACCTGCTGAAACGATGCGCGACGTATTCGTTGACGTAGAGCGGATCGCGGATCCCTTGAAGCAGGTCGCCCATCCCCCCGAACATCGTCCCCATGGAGGACAGCGCGGACTTCGCCGCATCGCCTGAATCTTCCGCAGCGCTGCCGGATGGCTCGCCGTCGGAATCGCCGTCGGTTTCGGTTGCCTGATTGAACGTCAAGTTATCCGCCGCCAGCCGCTTCGCGTCCTCGAACGCTTTCCGCTGCTCCTCCGAGCCCGGCTCGGCGGACATGCCGCCGATGATCGTCTGGACTTGGCCCCACTTCGACTGTGCCGCCGCTTCGTTGGACTTGCGCTCCTCGTCCCCGGCATGCCGGCGGCGCAGCTCCTCCTGCCTTGCCTTTAGCGCCGTTCCCGGATTGCCATAGGGACGATCGTAGTCTTGAAAGGCGCGGTTCGCGCCTGCCCATGCTTGACCGAGCGCAGCGGCGCCGCCGGGCGCCCCGACGGCGGCCCGAACGGCGGCGCCGAATCCCGCGGCCGCCCCGTCCAGCCATTCAAAAGCTTCAAGCTGCCCGTTTATTTCCTCGCGGTAACGAGCGAACCAGTCCGCTTCCATCGTGAGTCCGCCGATGGACTTCCTCGTGCCGCCGAAGCCCGCGAGCTCGCCTGGCGTCATCGACGAGGCGGTCTGCCCGCCGAGCTGCGCCCCCGCGAGGTCATCGAACCCGCCGCCGTCCTGAGATTCCTCCATTCGCTTGGCCGCCTCCGCGATCGACGCGTTCAGCCGCTCCGCCGACTGCAGCTCGGACAGAGCCCGGGCGAGACCCGTCTTCAAGCGCGCCAGCTCCCCCGAAGCGGCGGAAGCCAAAGCCGCCGAGTCGTTCAGCGCGCGGCTGCGGTAGGCTTCGATGGCATCCGCGTGCGCGGGCTGCTCGTCTTCGCCGAGCGCCGCATCCTCGCGCATCCAATTCTCGTAGTCGCCGTAGCCTCCGGCGATAGTAGATGCCGCTTCGAGCTTGGATGCGATTCCGGGCAGCCGCCCGGCGCTTTCCCGCCGGATGTCCTCGACGCGTTCGAGATGCATCTCTCGTTCTTCATAGAGGTGCTTGACATCCTCCAGCGCGCCCACCGTTGCCGATGCTTCTTTCAGTGCCGAGCCCATGGGGGCGAAACGGGAGGCGATCTCCATCGTGAAATCGATCGGCGCCTTGTACTTCATTTCTTCCAGTACTTGACGGGTGAACACCGCCTGATTGCCGAGCACCTCGTACGCGTCGACGTGGGAGGCCTCCCGACGGATGCGGAGAAGCTGAAAGCCGTTCCCGTCCTCGGGCGGCCAATTATGCTCCGCGGCCTGCGCGAACAGCTCGCCGCGGTCGGAGCCGCCTGCGCCGAACAAGCCGTAACGGGTATACAGCGCGTCGTCGTAAGCCGATAAAGCCGAGCGGACCCCGGACTGCGCGGCGAGCTCGGATTGCTTGTTGAACGCGGCGATTCTGGCGTAATCGATCAGAAGCGCCGTGAACAGCAATATGGCCGCCGTAGCAACGATTAAATACAACGAGACGGATCCGTCTTCCCGCCGCCGTGCCGGATGCCGGCCCCGCCGTTTCGTCCGCATGCATGGCGGTCCGGGCCAGCCTGCCCGACGTACGTCCCTGGCCTCCCTGCTCCTAGCCATGTTCCATCCCCTGCCGCCCGATCAAGATCGCTTGCGCCTGCTTTCGCTGATCGCCGCTCATGCCGCCCTTGAACTTGCCGGCGTAATAGCGGGCCAGCTCGACGTTCCGGATCAGCTCGACGGGATCGGCGATCGAAGCGGACGCCTCCGCCGCTGGCTCCGAATGGCCCAGAAACGCCTCCAGCACCGGAATGGAGAGCGGCTGCCGCAGCTTCGCGTCCACCCGCTTCTCCAGCGTGCCGGAGTAGCGCATCGAGCCTTGGAACGGCCCTGCGACGCGGGCGCCTTCCGCCCGCATCTTGAGGACCGGCAAGGACGCGTCTTCTTCATCGCCGTCATCGCCTCCGCCAGACCCGTTCTCGCCGACGTCGATCTCGATGCCGCCCTCCCCTTCGCCGCCTGAGGCCAAATCGAACAAGGACCGCAGCGCGCCGTTATCCGTCATGCGCCAATATAAGCCGTCGTAAGTTCCGGTCGGCCCGATGCCGCTGACGGGATCGCGGGCGCTGTTGTCCCAGCGGAAAGCCGTCCGCTCCGCCGCCAGCGAAGCGCCGTGATACGCCGCGACCGTCTGGTAAACGTACATGCTCAGCATCAGCAGCGAAATCAGCGCCACGAACAACGCCGGGAACACGAGACTCGCCTCGACCGTGAAGCTGCCCTCTTCGCGCTTAAGGAGCGCCCCGAGCGGGCGATTACTTGTCATCGAAGATCCCGCTTGCCTTGTCGTCCGCGTTATCCATCAAATTTTGCAGCAAGCCGATGATCCAATCCTTGAATATCAGCGCCAAAATAATGACGACCGCTATAATGAGCACGACCTCCAGCGTCCCCAAGCCTTCCTCGTTCTTCCAAAAGCGGCGAACCGCTTGTCCCCATTTGCGCATTTCGTTTTCTCTCCCTCGATTCGAATTTCGGCCGCTACCCGCCCATCATCAGAACGGCGGGCGCCGCGACCACGACCATAAGCACGAAAAAGATGCCGACGAGCGGAAACACCAGCTTCGACGAAGCTTCTTCCCCCCGGGCGCGGACGACGGCTTTGCGCTTCTCCCACAGCGAGTAGGACAATTCCTTCAGCGAAAGCACGAGACGGTCGCCCCCGCGCCTGTAGTTCAACAGCAGCGTCGTCGTGAAAATCGAAACCTCCTGCACGCCGCAGCGCCGGCTGAACAGCTCCATCGCCCCCGCGAACGACTCCCCGTTCCGAACGGTTTCGTTCACCCGGCGCAGCTCCGCGAGCAGCGGATGACCTTCGGGCGCGCCGCTTCGTTCCGCGCAGCGGACGAGCGACCGCTGCAGCGTCTCCCCCGCGCCGAGCAGAAGCATTAATTTATTCAGCAGCTCCGGCAGCAGCAGGACGATGTCCTGTTTGCGGCGATCCAGCTTCCGGGCGACGTCCCTCCACTTCGCGGCGGGAAGAACGAAGCCGAGCAGCAGGCCGATGACCGGCATCGCGGGCTCCCCGCTCAAGACGCCGAGCCAAGCCCCCGCGCAAACCGCCGCGCAGCCCATGCCGGCGGCTTCGGCGATGTACGCCCGGCTCGCCTCGGCGGTCCAGTCGTGCCCGTGCAAGAGCAGCAGCCTTCCGTGCAGTCCCGCGGCAAGCGGCTGCATCCGGTCGAGCAGCCCGCTCCGCTGCAGCAACTGCGAAGCGGGACCCGCGATCCACCGCCGCTTCGGCTCCTTGCTCCCGCCGCCGAAACGCTCGTTCAATAAGATTCCGTAGAACCACGCTAACGTCAGGGCCGAGCCCGCCGCCCATGCTGCCACCATATGCCCATTCCCCTTACAAGCGAATATTCATGATCTTCGACATCAACGCGTAGCACAGCCCGAGCGCCAGCAAGGCGCCGGTCAGAAGGACGTAGCCGGCGCCGCTGTACAGCGGCTTCATATATTCCGGCGCGGCCAAGCTCAGAAACGCGAGAAACACGAACGGCACCGCCATCATGATCCGCGACTCGAACCGCTTTTGTGCGATCATGACCGAGATTTCCTGCTGGACTTCCAGCTTTTCGCCGATCATTTGGGACGTTCTCCGGATGACGTCCACCATGTCTCCGCCCGACCGTTTGCAGGTCGCGAAGACGTCGGCGAACTGGGCGATGTCCTCGATTTCGGCCCGCTTGCTCAAATCCGCGAGGGCGAATTCGAGCGGCTCGCCGTAGCCCATCCGGGCGGCAAGGATCTCGAACTCGGCCAGGATTTCCGTCCCCGGGCCGGGATACAGCAGCTTCAGATCCTCCTGCGCGGCCAGAAACGCGTTCTCGACGGATCGCCCGGCCGCGAGCGAGGAAGCGATGGCATACAGCGCTTCTTTAAACTGCTGCGTCAGGCGAAGCTTGCGCCGTTCCAGCAGAAACTTACGGTACAGCCGCGGAGCCGCGATGCCGATGGCCGCCAATAGAAGCGCGGCCGGCGCCGAGCGATAGAATAAGTACGCCGCCATGAAGACGGCCGCGCCGCCGGTGAGGGCCGCCGCCGCGAACTGCCGCTTGGTCAGCCGGTAATCGCCATAGCGGACCAAGCCTTCGGAGGACCGGGCGCGCGCCTTCGCGGCTTCCGCGTCCGGCCACGCGAACCAATCCGGCCAATCCCGCCGAGGCCGATCCCGGCTCTTCTTGTTCTTCACGCCCGCTCGCCCCCCATCGTCTCCGGCATGCCTGCCATCTTCAGCTTCCATGTGCGCGACAGGCCGTTCCCGCAGCGCTTCAACCCGCCGATGACGCGGCCGTTCCGCTCGCCCTCTTCCTCGAAGCGGAACAGCGGCGAGACGGCGACCTCGCCCCCGGCCATCCCGGTCACCTCGCAAATCTCCGTCACGCGCCGGGACCGGTCGCGCAGCCGGGCGAGATGCACGATGACGTCGATGGCCGAAGCGATCTGCTGGCGGATTACCGCGACCGGCAGGTCCGCGCCGCCAAGCGCCATCGTCTCGAGACGGGCGATCATGTCGCGGGCGCTGTTGGCGTGGCCCGTGGACAAGCTCCCGTCGTGCCCGGTATTCATGGCCTGCAGCATATCGATCGCTTCGCCGCCCCGCACTTCCCCGACGATGATCCGGTTCGGCCGCATCCGCAGCGAAGCCCGAATCAGCTCCCGCATCGAAATCGTTCCCTTCCCTTCGGTATTGGCGTTGCGCGTCTCCAGCGAGACGAGGTTCGGCACGGACACGATGCGCAGCTCCGCGGCGTCCTCGATCGTGACGATCCGCTCGTCCTCGGGGATGAACTGGGACAAGGCGTTCAGGAACGTCGTCTTCCCCGATCCCGTTCCGCCGCTGATGAAGACGTTGTACTTCGCCTTGACCAGCTTCTCGAGCAGCGCGGCGGCCTCGTCCGGAATGGCGCCGAACGCGACCAGGTCCTTCATAAGCAGCGGCTTCTCCGGGAATTTACGGATCGTCATCGTCGGTCCCTTCAGCGCGACCGGAGGCAGCACGACGTGCACGCGCGAGCCGTCCTTCAGCCGGGCGTCGACGATCGGCGTCGATTCGTTGACGACGCGGTTCACCCCGGCCACGACGGACTGAATCAGATCCTCCAGCCGCTCGCGGCTCTCGAAGGCGAACGGCAGCCGCTCGAGCCGGCCGTCCCGTTCGACGAACAGCTCCTCGTGGCCGTTGATCATGATCTCCGTCACGGCGGGATCGTCCATCAGCGGCTGAATCAGGTCCAGGCCGCGAAAAGCGTGAAACAGCCGGCGAACCAGCTGCACCTTCTCGCCGGCGGGAAGCGGGTGATCGGCGCACCAGCGGAATACGGCGGCCTCGATCCGCGCTTTAAGCTCCGCGTCCGTCAGCGCGCTGTCGAGCTCAAGCTGGCCGCGGATGCGTTCCTTCAGGAGCTGCACCGTTTCTTCGTTCATCCCAACCGCCTCCTCACGCGATCCCGAGCCTGCGGATGAGCGTCTCGACGGCTCCGCGGTAATGGGGGGCCATCGCCCCGGTGCCGCTCAAATGCCCGCCGCTCGCCCATTCCTCGACGTACGGGAGCACCGCGTCGATCCGCAGGTTCCGTCCGCCGTACACGGCCGGTTCGCGGGACGATCCGCCGACCTGGACGAACCGGAACTTGGGCCGCTGGGACGCGAACGCGTCGCCGAACTTCCGCTCGCCGTAGTCCAGCGCGAGCTCGTTCTTGCGCAGGCTGGCGGCATCCGGCGTCATCAGCCACAGCACGGCGTCGCACGCTTCGAAAACGCCGGCGTGCAGCGCGTCGAGCCTGCAGTCCAAGTCGACGGCGATGCAGCCGTATTCGCCCGTGCCGGCGATCGAGGCGATCAGCCGCTTCGCCTGCTCCGCGCCGAGCGCCAGCCGCTCGTCCGGATTGTCGCTCGCCGCGATCATGTCCAAGCCGAGCGACGGATGCCTCCTTCGCAGCGCGGCGACGGCGGACGCGCCTTGCCCGGAATCGGACTGCAGCGCGTAGAGCAGCTTCGCCAGGTCCCCGCCTCCGTCGTCGTCGGCGGGCCAGGAGGCGTTCCACTGCTCGAGGTTCAAATAGAAGCTCGGCGCGCCGAGAATGCCGGCCTGCTTGGCCGCTTGCATCGCCAGCGTCGTCTTGCCCGTGCCGCCGGAAGCCGAATAGACCGCGACGACGGCGGGTCCTTTGCCCTCGCGGACGGGCTTCGGCAAGCGATTGCCGCCCGCGGCGTACAGCGCGGCGAACGCCTGCAGCAGCTGCGGCAGCGGCTGAAACTGCAGCACCTCCTGCCCGTGCCGGGACTGGCCGAGAAATTCGACGAGCGCCGCCACCGGAAGATCGGCGGGCAGTTCGCCCAGCTCGCCCAGCATGGCGGGCTGGGCGGCCAGCAAGTCGATTGCGTAGCCGCCGCGGATGAAGCCGCGAAGCGCCGCGGGATTCGTGAACGCCGTCAGCTGCCAGCTCTCGCCGAACGCGGAATCGCGGAGATAGTCCGCGAACCTCTCGACGTACTCGCCTTCCTTGACCGCCACGATCAAATGTCGTTTGCTCATGATGACGATTGCCACTCTCCTTCGAGGATGAAACGAACGCAAAAAAGCACCGTAACGTCGCAGAACTGCTGCGCGTTACGGTGCTTCCGTAGCGTAAGATGGGTTGATTTGACCATAATTTACCACGGACATACGTTCGGAGTCAACTTTTTTCTTAGGCTATCGGAACCAGAATTCTGACAACAAAATTAGTTGCTTATCTTTTGTAAGTTAATTATAATGACTATACCGACAGCACAAGAGATGCTTTGCGCATCATCCTTCGTATAAATACAAGTATTCCAATTGGAGAGGGAGAACTTATCTATGAGCCGAATCGATACGACCGCCAACCTGACGGCCGAAGAAGTCATGCGCGCGCGCGCGTCCGTGCGCCAATACAAACGCGACGTCGCGATCCCGCAAGAAACGCTGAACGAAATCCTGGAGCTGGCCGCGGCCGCGCCATCCTCGTGGAACCTGCAGCAATGGCGTTTTCTCGTGATTCAGAAGCAAGAGCAGAAGGACCTGATCCTTCCGATCGCTTACGGGCAAAAGCAAGTGTCCGACGCGTCCGCCGTCGTCGTGGTGCTCGGCGACCTGCAGGCGCACGTCACGGGCCGCGAAATCTATGAAGCCGCCGCGCGCGACGGCTACGTGCCGAAAGACGTGGCCGACAACCTGATCAAGCAAATCGAAGGGGCGTACGGAATCGAGCAAATCGCGCGCGACGAAGCGAACAAAAACGCCGGCCTGGCGGCCATGCAGCTGATGCTGGCGGCCAAAGCGAAAGGCTACGACACCGTGCCGATGGGCGGCTTCGACAAAGCGAAGCTTGTCGAAGCGCTGAACATTCCGCCTCGCTATATCCCGGTCATGATGATCCCGATCGGCGAAGCGGCGACGCCTGCTCGTCCGTCCGGCCGCCTGCCGCTCAGCCAGCTCGTCATCAACGAGTCGTTCTAATTCGAACCGGTCCAAACGCGCTACCCCATAACCCTTTATATAACGAAAGCCCTCCGATCCCGAATCCGGGACCGCGAGGGCTTTCCCTTGTTTCCGCCGCGTGTTCCGAACACTTCGGCAAACCGCCGTTTCGCGTCGAACCCGGCGGTCAATGGACCGTATGCTCGCCGCCGTGCGCTTCGTCGAGCCCCGCCAGCCAGCCGGCGCGGAGATCGTCGGCCGTCCGGCCGAAAAACAGGCCGATCTCCCGCTCCGCGCTTGCCGCCGAATCCGAGCCGTGCACGATGTTGCCCGCGATATCCATCGCGAAATCGCCGCGGAGCGTACCCGGCGCCGCTTCGACGGGATTCGTTTTCCCGATCAGGGCGCGGGCGTTCTCGACCGCGTGCTCGCCCTGCCAGATCATGGCGCACACGGGTCCCGACGTCAGATACGCGACAAGCTCGCCGAAGAACGGTTTCGCCCGCAGCTCCCCGTAATGCCGCTCCGCCAGGGCGCGGTCGATCGTCAGCATTTCGATGGCCGCCAGCTTGAAGCCCTTCTGCTCGAAGCGGGACACGATCGCGCCGATCAGCCCCCGCCGGACCCCGTCCGGTTTTACCATCACAAACGTCTGCTCTTGCTGCTGCATGCCAACCTCTCCTTCCGTGGTCGTCCGCCTCGCCGACGATGATTGATTTGCCCGATCGATCCGAAGATCGAACATGCGGCATTCATCCGATATACGCGCGAAGGGACAGAAAAACGGCGCCGACGCCCTCGCGGGCCGCACCGTTCCTTCTCTGCCTAGTATGCCACGCCAAGGGAGCTTTCATTCCTCCGCCGCGATGCCAGAACTTGCCTGAAGTCAATCCTCCGTAGCCTTACGCTTCGGTCAGCGCCAGGAACGCGTCCACGTCCGCCAGCAGCAGCGCCACCGCTTCGCGCCAGAAGCCCGGTTCCTCGAGCCGCACGCCCAGATGCTTCGCGGCCAGCTCTTCGACCGTCATGAGGCCCGTGTCCCGCAGCAGGGCCACGTACTTGTCCGCGAACGTCGCGCCTTCCTTCTTGGCGATGGCGTAGATGCCGCCGCTGAACAGATAGCCGAACGTGTACGGGAAATTGTAGAACGGCACGTCCGTCAAGTAAAAATGCAGCTTCGACGCCCAGAAATGCGGATGCAGCTCGCCCAGCGCGCCGCTGAAGGCCTCCCGCTGCGCGTCCGCCATCAGCGCGCTCAATTCCTCGTGGCTGACCATGCCTTCGCGGCGCTTCTCGTAGAACCGGTTCTCGAAAATAAACCGCGTGTGAATGTTCATGAAGAACGCCACGGCGTTCTGCAGCTTCTCGTCGAGCAGCGCCAGCTTCTCTTCGCGGTCCGTCGCCGCTTCCAGCGCGGAATCCGCCACGATCATCTCGGCGAACGTCGACGCGGTCTCCGCCACGTTCATCGCGTACTCCTGCGCCAGCGGCGGCAGGTCGTTCATGACGTGCTGGTGATAGGCGTGGCCGAGCTCGTGCGCCAGCGTCGAGACGTTGTCCGGCGTGCCGGAGTACGTCATGAAGATGCGCGTCTGCTCGCTCTTCGGGAACGCCGTGCAGAAGCCGCCGGGCCGTTTGCCGGGGCGGTCCTCCGCCTCGATCCACGCGTCGCGGAACGCCATTTCCGTAAACGCCGCCAGGTCCGGGCTGAACGCGCCGAACTGCGCCTTGATGAGCGCGGCCGCTTCGTCGTACGACACCTTCTTCTCGACTTGGCCGAGCGGCGCGTGGACGTCGTGCCAATCGAGCTTGTCCAGGCCGAGCAGCTTCGCCTTGCGCTCCAGGTAGCGCACGAGCTTCGGCTTGCCCTCCGCGACCGCCGCCCACATCGCGTCCAGCGTCGCGGCGGTCATCCGGTTCATGTCGAGCGGCTCCATCAGCACGCGATCCCAGCCGCGCTTGCCGTAGAGCTTCAGGCGGAAACCGGCGATGCGGTTCAGCGTATCGGCGCACAGATCCGCCTGCTCGCCCCAGCCGCGTTCCCATTCTTGAAAGGCGGTCTCGCGCACGGAACGGTCGCTGTTCGACAGGCGGTTGAACATTTGCCCCGCGGACAGCGCCTTCGCGGTGCCGTCCTCTTCCGTCACGTCGAAGCGGATGCGCGAGACGATCGTGTTATAGAAGTCGCCCCAGCCGTGATAGCCGTCGACCGCCAGCTCGCCGGCCAGCGCCTCCTGCTCCGGCGGCAGCTTCTCCTTCGCCGCTTCGCGGCGCTCGTTCAGCACGAACGCGACCTGCGCCGCGTCGCCGTCCTTCAGCCACGCCTCCCACGACGCGCCGTCGACGCGCAGCAGCTGCTCGTCGTAGCGGGTCAGCGCGGAATTGAACTTCGCGGACATCGTCTTCACGCGGTCGTTCAGGCCGTTCGCGGCGGCGTCCTTCATCTGCTGCGCCTGCAGGCAGGAGACGAACGAATCGGATTGGCGCAGCCGCAGCAGAATCGACTGCACCGCGGCCGTCCAGGCGCTCAGCTGCGGCCCGTTCGGCGCGGCGTCCGCCGGCAGCGCGGCAAGCTCGCCGGCCAGCGCCTCGATGTCGCGTTCCATGCCGGCCAGTTCCGCCAGAAAAGCCGCGGAACCCGAGCCGCCCGGATAAATCGCGTCCAAGTCCCAAGTCATCGGATAAGAGGTTGTCATTGGGGGTGCCTCCTCGAATAAGTTCGTATTGTCTACCATGTCGTAAAACCAAGCCGGACAAGGCCCTTTCGTCCAAACGGCCTCGGGCGCCCGGCCGGACCGGACTCGCGCGGGGACGCGGCTTTTCGGCATCCGCCTTGCGTCATCCGCCCGAAACCGAGGCCGTCCCGCATTGCGCAACGAAGCGCATCGGTGTATAACTGATTATAACGGCAAGGGCCGTCCTTTTACCAATCCTACGCAGACAAGCCTTCCGTTCCTACGATCAGATCGACAAAGGAGTTGACGAAGATGTCCCAACCGCTGCAGCTGTCCCCCGAGACGGCCGTGAAGCTGGCCAAGGAATTGAATGTTCCGCTGGAGCATCTCATGCATATGCCGAAGCATATTTTGCTGCAAAAAATCGCCGAGCTGGTGAAGGCCGACGCCAAGGCCGCGGGCGGCGACGGCGCCGAAGGAGACGGCAAACCGTGATTCCCTTCGAGCGCGCCTGGCCTTACGACGTCTTCATGAAGGACGTATACGTCGCCTCCTGCCCGTTCTGCGGGCAAGACAACGTCCTGCTCCCGATGCGGCCGAAGGAGCTGGCCGAAATCCGCGGCGGCAAAAAGAAGCTGCTCGTCTTTCCCTGCTGCCATAATAAAGTGACCGTCCTAGACACGGACCAGGACTACCTGTTGACGGACACCGTGCTGCGCCGCGCCTGAACCGCGCCTGCCGGCCGCGGCCGCATTCGATCGGCCGGACGCGCATAGCCAGCGGGCCCCGCCGGCCGAACCCTTCCGTACGAACGGCGAAGAAGCCGCCCGGACTCCCAAGTCCGGGCGGCTTCTTCGTCTTGCCGCTACGCGATGTCGGCGGCCGTATCCTCGCCGAGGCCCGTCTGTTCCTCGCGGATCAGCTGCCACTGCTCGCGGCTCGCGCGAATCATCGCGGCGTCGGTGATCTTCTTGTCGTTCACGACGCGGGAGAACCAGCGGACGGCGTCCCGCGGCTCGCCGAGGCGCCGGTGCAGCTCCCCGATCAAATACATCAGCTTGGCGTTGTTGAGCGAGACGCCTTCCGTCTCGAACACGGCGACGTACGCGTCCAGGGCGTAGCGCAGGAAGCGCCGCTCCTGCCCGGCGTTCCCCGCCGAGCGGTACAGCCAGGCGAGATGATGAAGAATGCCCGCCACCACCCGCTCCTTCTCGCCGACGATGCCCGCGCACAGCAGCGCGAGCTTGAAGCAATCCGCCGCCTGCTCCCGCGTCCGGCTGCCGCCGTAATCCCGGCGCGTCCAGCGCGAGCCGATCCGCTCGTAGTACAGCTCCCGCTTGGCGTCCGTCATGGCCGCCGCGCCGTTCTCCGTCGTCGCGAAGCCGCAGCCCGGGCAGACGAAGACGACGTAATAATCCGGGTTAACGTCGCTCTTGTACGCGGCTTGAAAGTCGGTTTCCCGGCTGTCCGCTTTCTTGAAGCTGGGACGAACGCGCGACGTTTGAAAGGAAGCACCGCAGCAGGGGCAGGTTTTGGCGGTCGAGTATAGCGGCTCCAGTTCCATTCGTCATCACGTCTCCAGATCGTTTAGGGTTGGTTGATAAAATGATGCGCCGGCCCCGAGAGCCGGTCCACGATGATCGCCTGCAGCTCCTGCGGCAGATCCGTCCCGGCCAGCGCCTCCCGCATGCATCCCAGCCAAGCCTCGGCGCGTTCCGGCGTAATGGGGAACGGCAGATGTCTGGCGCGCATCATGGGATGGCCGTACTCGTCCGAATACAGAGGGGGACCGCCGAAGAACTGCGACAGAAACAGCGTTTGCCGGTCCATGACGGGATCGATGTCGGCCGGAAACAGCGGTCCGATCAGCGGATTGCGCTGCACCTTGGGATAAAAGGCCTCCACGATCCGCCTGATTCCCGCGACGCCTCCGACGGCTTCGAAAATAGTGCTATGGTTATTCATCGTCATCTTCATCTCCGTTTTTTAGGTCTTTGGGATTAGTATAACAAACTTTTCGGTCTTTCGGCCGGGACGAAAACATCAAAAAAATGCCCTCTCGCAAGAGGGCATTGCGGCGTAGTATGAAACTTTTGAACGACGGATCAACTCTCGTAATCCTCTTCCCCGGGAGCCACCAGCGACTCGCGGATGACGTAAACGAAGGCGCAGACAAGAATGCCGGCTAGAATACTCATACCCATCACCTCTAGCGTTTGTCTTACTCCGATTGTACCATATCGCAACCAAAAAGACAGCAGGTTTTGCAAGCGTTCTCAAAAAAATATTTTTGCGCAAAACCGGCATTTTCAGGGCTTTTCCGGACGAGGTCCCCGGGGACAAGTGATGATTGTCCGCGCCGGAACATATAGCAGTAGTAGGTCCGATTCCATTCGTCCATAGGAGGGAACTCCCTTTGCATATCGTCCGGTTCCTGCTTCGTCCGTCCGTCGTTCCCGCCTGGTCGACGGCCCTGCTCGCGCTGCTGCTCGCGGCCTTTCCCGCCCAGGCGTTCGAGGCGTCCCTCCGGGGGCTCTCGATCTGGTGGGAGGTGCTGTTCCCGGCGCTCTTCCCCTTCTTCGTCATCTCCGAGCTGCTGCTCGGCTTCGGCATCGTCCACTTCTTCGGCAAAATGCTGGATCCGTTCATGCGGCCCCTCTTTCGCATCCCGGGCATCGGCGGCTTCGTCGTCACCATGGGCTACGCGTCGGGCTATCCCGTCGGGGCGCGGCTGACCGCCCAGCTCTGGGAGCAGCGGCTCATCAACCGCGCCGAGGGCGAGCGGCTCGTGGCTTTCACGACGACCTCGGACCCGATCTTCCTGATCGGCGCCGTGTCGGTCGGGTTCTTCCACAGCGCCGCGCTCGCGCCCGTGCTGGCCGCGGCGCATTACGGCGGCGGCCTGATCATCGGGCTGCTGATGCGGTTCCACGACCGCCATGCGCCGGCCAGCGCCGAGGCGAAGGCGGCGGCTCCCCGCGGATGGAAGCGCGGACGGTTCGCCGAAGCGATCCGGGCCATGCACGAGGCGCGCATGCTGGACGGCCGCTCGCTCGGCACGCTGCTGCAGGATTCGGTACAAGCCGCGCTGCGCCTCATGATCGTCGTCGGCGGCCTCGTCGTCGTGTTCTCCGTCGTCATGGAGCTGCTCCGCCAGACCGGGGGCATCGGGGTGCTTGCCGCCGCGGTACGCCTGCTGCTCGGGTTCGCGGGCGTGCCGGCCGCGCTGTCCGACGCCGTCGTGAGCGGCCTCTTCGAGGTGACGCTCGGCGCGCGCGCCGCGGGCGGAGCCGCGGGCAGCGGGCTCATGCACCAGGCGGCGATCGCCGCGTTCGTGCTCTCCTGGGCCGGCTTGTCCGTCCACGCCCAGGTCGCCAGCCTGCTTAGCCGCACGGACCTCCGCTATAAGCCTTTTCTCCTGGCCCGCCTGCTGCACGGCTTCATCGCCGCCGCGCTTATTTACGCGCTTTGGGGATGGCTCGGACCGGCCGCGTAACGTTGTGTTCGGCCCCGTTTTCGGCTATGATGCAAGAAGAAACCGGCTGACGCGCCCCGAAGCGGCCGCCGCCCGAACGCGGCGCGGACCGTCTCTTCGGAACGCCCTGCCGTGCGGAAGGGGCTAGAACTTTTGAATTACGACGTCATTGACAGAGGCGACAAGCTGTCCAAGCAGCTGGCCGCCGATTTCCATACGCTCGCGGCGGCCCGCGGTCTGAAGCGCAACGAGGAGCGGCCCGAGACGGTCATCTCCATCGGCGGCGACGGGACGCTGCTGCAAGCTTTCCATACCCACATCGACCGGATCGACGACATCGCCTTCGTCGGCATCCACACCGGCCATCTCGGCTTCTTCGCCGACTGGAAGGCCGACGAGCTGGAGACGCTGGTCGGCATGATGGCGGAGGACGAACCGAAGATCGTGCGTTACCCGCTCGCGGAAATCGTGCTCGACACGTCCGAGGGCCTGTCCACCTACATCGCGGTCAACGAATTCACCCTGAAGGGCGTGGACAACACGCTCGTCGCGGAGATCGACATCAACGACGAGCTCTTCGAGATGTTCCGCGGCGACGGCATCGTCGTCTCGACGCCGTGCGGCAGCACCGCCTACAACAAGAGCCTCGGCGGCGCGGTCATCCATCCTTCCATCGACTGTCTCCAAATCGCCGAAATCGCGTCCATCAACAACCGGGTGTACCGGACGCTCGGCTCCTCCGTCGTCCTGCCGCAGCATCACCACTGCGACATCATTTCGCGGAAGGACCAGCGGCTGCAGCTCACGTTCGACCACCTGAACATCACGCGCGACGACATCCGTTCCATCCGGTGCAGCGTGTCCACGCGCAAAATCAGCTTTGCCCGCTATCGGCCGTTCCCGTTCTGGAACCGGGTCCGGGAAGCGTTCCTGGGCTACGAACTGAAGTGATATGAACCGGTATCGCGCCTTCTACCGCCTCGTCAAGCCGTACAAGTGGCTCGTCGCGCTGACGCTGCTCATCGGCGCCGTCAAGTTCGCGATTCCGCTGACGCTGCCGCTGTTCATCAAATACGTCGTCGACGACGTGCTGCTCGCCAAGCTGCCCGCCGCCGACAAAACCGCCCGGCTGTTCAAAGCAGTCGGGCTGGCCTTTTTGATCTTCGTCGTCCTTCGCTATCCGATCGAATATTTCCGGCAATATTTCGCCCAGTTCACGACGAGCCGGGTGCTGTACGACCTGCGCAACAAGCTGTACGCGCATCTGCAGCAGCTGTCGCTGCGGTTCTACCAGAACCGCAAGTCCGGCGAGATCATCTCGCGGATGATGAACGACGCCGAGCAGACCAAGGCGCTCGTGGAGACCGGCCTCATGAACGTCTGGCTGGACATTTTCACGCTCGTCATCGCGCTCGTCATCATGTTCGGCATGAACGTGCCGCTGACGTTCGTCGCGATCGCCATTCTGCCCTTCTACGGCTATGCGGTGAAGAAGCTGTACAAGCGGCTGCGCGGGTATTCCAAATCCCGCTCCCAAGCGCTCGCCGAGATGCAGGGCTATCTGAACGAGCACGTGAACGGCATCCCGGTCATCAAGAGCTTCACGCTCGAGCGCCATGAGGAGCGGCAGTTCGGCAAACGGAACAACGCGTTCCTCGAGCGGGCGTTCGCGCTGACCCGATGGAACGCCCTCACGCAGTCGATCATTAACACGCTGACCGAGATCGCGCCGCTGCTCGTGCTCGCCGCCGGCGGCTACCTGGTCGTCCGGGACGCGCTCACCCTCGGCGAGTTCGTCGCGTTCTACGGGTATCTGGACCGGCTCTACGCGCCGCTTCGCCGGCTGGTCAACTCGTCGACCGAGCTGACCCAAGCGTCGGCATCCCTCGAGCGGGTCATGGAGCTGCTCGACGAACAGCCGGAGGTGAAGGACGCGCCGGACGCGGCGGCGCTGCCGGCGGTGCGCGGCGACATCGCGTTCGAGAACGTCTCGTTCCGCTACCAGCACGAGACGGACTGGGTGCTGCGGAACATCAACCTGACGATTCCGCGCGGGGCGACCGCCGCGCTCGTCGGCATGAGCGGCGGCGGCAAGTCGTCGATGGTCAGCCTGCTCGCCCGGTTCTACGACGTGCAGGAAGGCCGCATTCGGATCGACGGCGTGCCGATCGACCGCGTCGCGCAGCGGAGCCTGCGCGCCCACATCGGCATGGTGCTGCAGGACAACATCCTGTTCAGCGGCTCCGTTCGCGACAATATTCTGCTCGGGAGCCCCGAGGCTTCCGAAGAGGCCGTGATCGAAGCGGCCAAGCGGGCCAACGCCCATACGTTCATCCAGTCGCTGCCCCGCGGCTACGACACCGAAATCGGCGAGCGGGGCGTCAAGCTCTCCGGCGGGCAAAAGCAGCGCATCGCCATCGCCCGCGTCTTCCTGAAGGATCCCGCCATACTCGTGCTGGACGAAGCCACGTCCGCGCTCGATCTGGAGTCGGAGCACGCGATCCAGGAATCGCTCGCGGAGCTGGCCCGCAACCGGACGACGATCGTCGTCGCCCAC
The DNA here is from genome assembly GCF_900113915.1 of Paenibacillus sp. UNC496MF. Taxonomy (NCBI): domain Bacteria; kingdom Bacillati; phylum Bacillota; class Bacilli; order Caryophanales; family Paenibacillaceae; genus Paenibacillus; species Paenibacillus sp. UNC496MF. The sequence continues at coordinate 78,974 of NZ_FORE01000008.1, read as the reverse complement.
CGGCTGTCGACGATCACGCACGCCGATCCCATCGTCGTCATGGAGCACGGGGAAATCGTCGAGCAAGGGACGCACGACGAGCTGATGGCCCGGGACGGAGCGTATGCCCGCCTCTACAACGTGCAGTATCTATAGCTTCCGGGCGAGCGCCGGAACGAACGAAAGGACCGGGCGGCGGATGGCCGCGCCCGGTCCTTTCTTGTTCGGTTTTGCCGTTGCCCTGGCGTTGCAGCGGGCGCCAGCCGGCTCCGCGAGACGAGCCGGACGCAAATAAACGGCCATGCAGGCTCAAGGCCCGCATGGCCGTTTTGCGTCGGACGCGCCAGCCGGCTATTGCTGCGGCTTCGGCGCGGAATCTTTGTTCTTGGGCTGCGAAGACTGCGGCTTCGGCTCGGAAGCCGCGGCCGCGGGCACCTTCTGATGCTGCTGGTTCGGATTGAAATGGCGTTTGCCCTTGCTGCGCTCCGAGCGCTCCGGACGTTCGCCCCGGTCCTGACGTTCGCCGCGATGCTCCCCTCGTTCGTGGCGCTCGCCGCGGTCCTGGCGCTCGCCAGGGTTCGGCCGGTCCTGGCGTTCGCCGTGGTTCGGCCGGTCTTGGCGCTCGCCCCGGTTCGGCCGTTCTTGCCGCTCGCCGCGATCCTGGCGCTCGCCCCGATCGTGCTGCTGGCCGCGTCCGCCCTGCTGGCCTTGCCGGCCTCCGTGGTCGCGGTCCTTGCCGGCCGGCTTGCGGTTCTCGCGCCCGCCGTCCTTCTCCTTGTCCGTCTCCTTCGCCGTATCCCGGTGCCGGTTGCGCTGCTGCTCGCGGCGAAGGTCCCGCTCGTGGCGGGGCATGAACTTCACGTGCTGGTTCTCCGAAGCCGGCGCCTCGACCGCCTTGGCGGCCGCGATCGCCCGGGAAGCCGTCAGGTACGCTTCCTCGGCGCTGTCCGGCACCTCGATGATCTCGATTTCGCCGTCCACGCCCGTACCGCCGTCCTCGCCCTGCTTCGCCCCGCCGGGCTGCTTCTCGAGCACGAAGTACGCGCAGCCGAAGTTGCAGTATTCGTTGATATAATCCGCCATCGAGGAGATCAAGGTGTCCCGCGTCGCCTTCGGGTGGCCGTCGCGGAAGAACCCCTTGAGACGCAGTTGATTGTAACCCCAATCCCCGACGACGTAATCGTACCGTTCCAGCACGTCGCTGTACCGTTCCCGGAACGCCTCGAGATTCCAGCCGTTTTTGTTTTCGTGAATTAATGCGTAGGTTCTGCCGCTAATATGGATCAAGGCTGCTTCTCACTCCTTCTCACAAGGATGCGGTACGGGCTTCCTCCGCGGATTTCACCTGCTCGTGCGCGTGGTACGAGCTGCGAACGAGCGGCGCCGATTCCACGTGGCTGAAGCCGCGCTTCAAGCCCTCTTCCTTCAGCTTCGCAAACTCGTCGGGATGCACGTAACGCGCGATCGGCATATGGTTCGGCGACGGCTGCAAATATTGGCCGAGCGTCAAAATATTGCAATCCACGGCGCGCAAGTCGTCCATCGCTTCCAAAATTTCGTCCCATTCCTCGCCGACGCCGAGCATGATGCTCGATTTGGTCGGGATGTCGGGCCGCATTTCCTTCGCCCGCTTCAGAAGCTCCATGGAACGCGCGTATTTCGCCTTCGCGCGGACGCGGTCCGAGAGCCGGGCGACGGTCTCGATATTATGATTCAAAATATCCGGCTTGGCATCCATGACCGCCCGCAGCGCGTCCCAGTTCCCCATGAAATCGGGAATGAGCACTTCCACGCTGCAAAGCGGAAGCTTGCGCCGGATCGCCTTGATCGTCTCCACGAAAATGCTCGCGCCGCCGTCTTTCAGATCGTCGCGCGCCACGGAGGTGACCACGCAATGGCGCAAGCCCATTTGCTCCGCGGCTTCCGCCACGCGCTCCGGCTCCTGCAGGTCGAGCTCCGTCGGCAGCCCGGTCTTCACCGCGCAGAACCGGCACGCCCGCGTGCAGATATCGCCGAGGATCATGAAGGTCGCGGTCCGGTTCGCCCAGCATTCGTAAATGTTCGGGCACTTGGCTTCCTCGCACACCGTATGCAAAGTTTTGGAACGCATCATATCTTTGAGTTCGGCATAATTGCCGCCCGTCGTCAATTTTATTCGCAGCCAATCCGGCTTAGGTTGCTTCTCTTTGGTTTTCATCGCGCTGTACCTGCTTTCCTGTTCGCTGATTCCCGTCTTATTATAGCATGTTTCGGATAAAAACCAATGATTTGCAAACCATAACAGCTGGAAGGCGCCGCTTCTCAAGGCGTCCATTTTAAGGCAACGGCCGGACGCGGCGCGCGCCGGCGACGGATCGGCGCGGCGAACGGACGGCCCCCATGTTTGGAGGCTGAACCATGTGAAATCATATGCTTTCCGCCTCATGGCGGTGCTCCCGCTCGCGCTCTCGCTGCTTCTGCAGCCGGTCGCGGGACGGGCGGCCGCGGCGGAGCCCCGGAAAAAGGAAGCCCAAGAGGAAATCTACGCCAAACGGCGCGTGCTGTACGACGAGATCAGCGTCGTGACGGGCATCCCCTGGTATCGGTTGGCCGCGGTGGACCAATACGAGCGGACGATGACCAACGCCCGCCCGAAAACGCGCGAGCAGCTCGGCGAGTACATCGGCGTGTTCGTCACCGACACGGAGTGGGCCGGCGAGCTGAACCCGGACAGCGGCGACCAGTCTCCGCTATCCATTCATTGGTTCCACGGCCTCGGGGAAGACGGCGACGGCGACGGGCTCGCGAGGCGCACGGACGATACCGACCTGATGTACGCCGTCGCCAACCACCTGCTGCAGTACGGCACGGAGGAGGACGATTTCGCCATCGGGCTGTGGCAGTATTACCACAACACGCGGGCCGTGCAGCGCATCCGGCAGTTCTCCCGCCTGTACGAGGCGTACGGCAAGCTCGACCTGTTCCGGCACGCCTTCCCCCTTCCGATCGGCGACAATTATTCGTATAAAGGGACGTGGGGGACGCGCCGAAGCTGGGGCGGCTACCGGATCCACGAGGGCACGGACATCTTCGCGAACCACGGCGTGCCCGTGCGGAGCACCTGCTTCGGCGTTGTCGAGGTGAAGGGCTGGAACCCGTACGGCGGCTGGCGAATCGGCATCCGCGACCTCAACAATTACTATCATTACTATGCGCATCTGTCCGGCTATGACAAGACGATCGCCGTCGGCACCATCGTCAAGCCGGGGCAGACGATCGGCTGGGTCGGCAGCTCGGGCTACGGCCGCCCGGGCACGCAGGGCAAATTCCCGCCGCATCTGCATTACGGCATCTACCGCGACCGCGGACTCGTGGAATGGTCCTTCGACCCGTATCCGAGCCTGCGGCAGTGGGAAACCGAGGAACGCCGCGCGCTGCGCGCCGCGAGGCGGTAATCCCGCGGCGGGGCGCAGCCCCGCTCCCGGCGCCGCGCGACAAACAAGAAGAGCGCTTATCCGGTCCCAAGCCGATAAGCGCTCTTCTTCGCGTTGGCGGACGTCACGAATCGGCGTCCGCCTCGTCCGCGCCCGCGTCGGCGTCCGCCGGCAGCGCGTTCTCGTCCGGCGCGGAACCGCCGTCCGCCCCCGCGGAGCTGCCCGCGGCGTCGCCCGCGCCCGCGGCGTCGCCTTCCTTGGCGCCCGGATTCGCCGGAATGGCGATGCTCGGCGCGTTCGGCGCGGAATCGCCGACGGGCTTGCCGTTCCCGTCGTAATAATACGTCGGCACGTCGCCCACGACGAGCAGATAGGAGATCGGAATCTCCGTCTCCACGAGCTCCGGTTTCGTGTCGAACGGAATGATGATGGACACTTCCGCCACGATGTGCATGTACACTTCCACGAGAATCATATTGATGCCGGCGTCCTTCTGCCGGGTGTTCAAGTCCACCTTCACGGCGCCGATCGGCTCGAACTTGACGGGGATGCGCGGGCCGAACGACGCGATGATCGCGCTGCCCAGCGCCTGGCCGAGCGGGATTTTCTCGGGGATGTCCCCCATCCGGTCGAGCGTCCGCTGCACGGTGTCGATCGTCTCGGACGTGATTCGCATATGCTCGGAATAATTGAGCATGAAGCCGGAAATTTTGCCGGCGGCGTTCGTCTTCCACTCGATCAGCTTGTCGGCGTTCGTCGTCTCCGCCACCTGATCGGTAATCGACTTGTTGATCGCCTGCGTCGCTTCCTGCTTGACGCGCACCTGCGCGACGGCCATCAGCGGCTTCTGCAAATTCCGCTCGACGAAGATGAACGTCTGGAAGAAGAAGATCAAAAAGAGGAGCGCCAGAAACAACACGAGCCTCCGGCGGCGGTTCGGCTTCTTGCCGCCGGCCGCGCCGCCGGACCGGCGCCGGACGCCTCTGCTCCGCCAGCCTCTTCTCCCCCATCTGCGCATCGTGCGTCCCCCTTCCGAGCGTTTGTCCGCGTCCCCTTCCAAGCTTATGCGGGAGGCGTCCAAAAAAGAAGGCGGCTAGCGGCGCGTCAGCATGCCCGCGCCGATGCAGGCCGCGGCCGACAGCTTGCGCACGCCCATGCCGAAGCGGATCTCGACGTAGTCCCGGCCGGCCGAGAGAAATTCGCCTTCGCCGAAGGCCGAATGGACGATCGCGTCGCCCGGCTTCAGGCCGTCGAAGCTGCGCAGCGCGCGCGGATTGCGCTCGCTCGGCTCCTCGCCCGGCCGGCCTTCGGTGACGGTCACGCCCGAGCCGCCCGGCACGGGCCGCGCAGCGGCGCGGCCGCGCGCGGCGGGCCGCTTGCCGTCCGGCGCGGCCTTCCGCCCGGCGCCGTCCGCCCGGCCGGCGGCCGCTTCCGCCTGCCAGGCGGCTTCCGGCCTCGCGGAGGCGGAACCGGAGCCGGCGGCAGCGGCCGGCTCCGCCGCCTTCGGCGGCGCCTGCAGCTCGCGCACCGCCGTCATGAACTGCGATTCCTTCACGTCCTCGCCGTCGCGACGCGCGTAGCTCAGCAGCGTGAGCTCTCGCTTGGCGCGCGTCATGCCGACGTAGAACAGGCGAACCGCCTCCTCCATCAGGTCGGAAGTTTCGCCTTCCGCCTTCTTCGCGTCTTCCTTGGACGGAAGGATGCCTTCGATGAGATCGACGATGAACACGCGCTCGAACTCCAGGCCTTTCGCGCTGTGCAGCGTGGAGAAGGTGACGGCGTCGGCCTGCCGGTTCTTCTTCGACGCCTTCATCGCCGCCTCGAGATGCTTCAGCCGGGCCGCGAAATCCTCCAGCGCCGCCAGCCCGTCGGCGATGTCCTCGAGCGTGTTCAGGATGCCGGTCAGCCCTTCCTTGCGGAAGCCGAGCCGCTCGCACATCCGGTCGATCGCCCGCTCGTAGCCGAGCTTGAACCGGATCAGGCGAATCGCCGCGCGCGGCTCCATCCCCCGCATCGCCTGGAACGCTTCCTTGCACTCCTGCAGCTGCTTCGGCTGGTAGGGCTGCAAAGGCACGCGCGCCAGCAGATTGTCGAAGACGGATTCGCCGTTGCCGATCGCCTGCAGCGCGGCCATTTGCGCCTTCGTGACGTAACCGGCCATCTTCGTATGGATCTTCTCGAGCAGATCGGGACGCTTGTCCGTGTACGCCATGCGCATGAAGCCGAGCACGTCCTCCACCACCCAGTGCGAGAAGAAGCGGTTGTCGCCGTCCTTCATGTAGAACGGAATGCCACGGCGGTCGAATTCGTTCATGAGCATGATCGACGAGGCGTTGTTGCGGTACAGCACGGCCGTCTCGCGCAGCGGTTCCTTGCCTTCGACGGCCGCGGCCACGTATTTCGCCTGGCCCTTGTAATCGTCGAGCTGCTTCAGGTACACGGGCCGGCTGCCCGGATTGCGGGTGAACATGTTTTTGTCGTAGCGCTTCTCGTTGCGCTTGATGAACCGGTTCGCGACGTCCACGATGTTGCGCGAGGACCGGTAATTCTGCTCCATCATCAGCACGGCCGCATCCGGGAACACGCGGCGGAAGTCCAGCAGATACTGCGGCTCCGCGGCCCGCCACGTGTAGATGCTCTGATCGTCGTCCGCCACGACGCACAGGCAGCCGTGCCGCCGCGCCAGCTTCTCGATGATGGCGTGCTGCACGAGCGACGTATCCTGGCTTTCGTCGGTCAGGACGTAGTCGTACCGGTTCTGGTATTTCCACAGCAGCTCGTCGCTCTTCTCCAGCGCCTCGTTCGCGAGAACGAGCATGTCGTCGTAGTCGACCAGCAGCTTGCCCTCGAACGAGCGCTTGAACGCTTCGTATTCGCGCATGACCCGCGCCGCCTCGGGCACGTCGCACGGCACGTCCGCCCACCGCGCTTCCGGCAGGAGCTTGTTCTTCGCGAAGCTGATGAACGTCGTCAGCTCCTCCATCTGCTCCTCGGTCAGGTTCTCGCCCTTCGCCTTGCGGTAGAGGTCCCGAAGAATGAACTTCTTATGCAGCGGCAGCTCCTCGTCCGCCTCCGGGTCGACGTCGCCTTCGATGATCTGGAACGACGTGCGGGCGCGGCGCAGATGGTCCCGCATGACCTCGAACGCGAAGCTGTGGATCGTGGAGAACTGCACGCCGCCCTCCGGATGGTCCGGGAAAAAGCGCGCGTACCGCTCCTTCATATCCTGCGCCGACGCCCGGCTGAACGTCACCGCCTTGATCCGGGACGGATGCACCCGTTTCTCCTCGATCAGGTAGCCGATGCGCATAATGATCGTCGTCGTCTTGCCGGAGCCCGGCGAAGCGAGCAGTAGCAGCGCGCCCTCCGTGTGGAGCACCGCCTTGCGCTGCACCTCGTTCAACCGTACGCCAAGCTCCGCCTGCTTGCGCGCGAAAAAATCCATGCCTGCGGCCGTCATGCGCCTCATCCTTCCGTTCGGACGCGAAACATCCCTCTTCCGAAGCCGAAAGAGGGATGCCGTATTCCGTCGTTTGCTTACGTCCAGTATCGCAAGAACCCGCCTGCCGGCGCAAGGGTTAATTTTTGCCCGGGGCCGGCCGGCCGGCGCCGCGGAGTTTGGCGATCGCCCACAGGATAAGCGGTATGCCGAACATGTGGTACGGCAGAATGTACGGGATCGCGATCCGCTGCGGAAAAATCACGGAGCTCTCCACGAAATCGCGCGGCACGAGCGCGATCGCCACGACGGCGGGGGCCGTGAACCAGAGCATCCGCCGCCAGCGCCGCACGCCGAACCACTGCGCCGTCCCGTGCGTGCACACGAAAAGATACAGCGATACCTTGATGAACACGCTGACGATCCAGATCGCGATGACGAGCGAGTCGAGGTTTTGCACGAAATCGAAATACGAGGTATTGCGGATGAGATTGAAATACGGGTAGGTGATGCCCGCCCCCTGCGCCTGTCCCAGCACCGCGATCACGAGAAAGGTGCTGACGCAGGTAAGAAACGAGGAGACGGCAACGCCGAGCAGGACGTAGCGCGAGCCGCGCTCCGGCCGCTCCACGAACTTGTAGAGCATGCACATGATGACGCAATCGCCGAGAAACGTCATGGTCGGCAGCGAGCCTTGGACGATCTTGAGCATGCCCGTGTCCACGAAGACCGGCAGCAAATTGTTGATCTTCATGTCGCTGAGCGACAGCAGCAGCGGAAGAAAGATGCCGAGCAGGATGAACGGCCCGAACAGTTCCGCGCAGCGCGCCAGCACCTCGATGCCGGCCACCGTCACGTAGACAGCCGCCAGCAGCAGGCCGAGCAGCGGCACGAGCATGGGCGTGCGAGGCAGAATCGTCGACAAGATGAATTCCGTGTACTGCCGGAGAATCATCGCGAGGACGACGTACCAGAACAGCATGTAGAATCCGATGAGCGCGTTGCCCGCCCATTTTCCGATGATCTTCACGACGTATTCGACGAAGGTCATGCCGGGATAGAGCAGGCTGAGTCTGGCATGCACGAACACCATGAACAAGCCGACCGCGCCCGCGAGAATTTCCGACAGCCAGGCGTCCTGCCTGGCGGCCGCGATGGCCGGGTTGATGGTCAGCAGGACGTTCATGCCCGATTGCATGACGGCGATGACGCAGAACAGCTGCTTGCCTCCGATCCGTTCCCCCGTCTTCATGTGCCGGCCTGCCCGCGGTTAATAAGCGTCGAACCGAGGCGTCCGAACAAATAATCGACGAACTGGCTCGGTCCCGGCAAATGAGGGAAGAGGTAGAGCAGCACGCCGATCGTCCAGCCGATGGCGGTCAGCACCCAGTACGCGACCTTCTCCCGACGAGGCGCCTTCCGCGTCCACCGCCACTGCGCGACCGCCAAAATGAAGCTCACCGTCAGGAGGCTCGGGATGGCATACCAGATCATTCCGCGTCCTCTCCTTCCTTCTCTCCGTCGCCCTGCTCTTCCCCGGCCTTCGTCGCGCGCTTCTGCTCTTCCGCGTTCCTCGTCGTCGACTGCACGTTGGTCAAGCCGGGGCGCAGCAGCTGGGATGTCGGGTCGACCTTTACGTCCACCTCCGGGAAAATCTCGTCCCAGCGATCCTTGTTGCGGTGCCATTCCTTGGGGTAGGCGCGATGGAACTCCCCGGCAAAATCGAAGACGTCCGCCTTCAGCCCCTTCTGCACCTTCCGCAGCGCTTGCTCGACGCGGCCGATCATATCCGCGTCCATGGCCTCCTCCACGAGCTCGATGTCCCCTTCGCTGGTCAGCAAATTCGCGGACGAGGCGTTCTGCAGCGCTTCCGTCTCGGATTTGATGCGGACGGTCATGCTCCATTTGTTACCCTGAATATGCGGATACAGCCTCGTCTTGCTCCGAAGCAGCTTCGCGGACACCGTGCCCCGGGATTTCTCGGGCGTGACCGTCACGACGCCCATCCTGATTTCGTTTCGCAGCCAGAGGATGCCTCTCGTGGTCGCCGCGTCCACGACGCCGATCAGCTTGTCGCCTTTGAAGATCGCCGTGCCGTTCGTATAATTCGCCGAGGTATCGGGATTCCGCTTGGAACGCGGCGGATTCATCCGGAGCCAGGGAAGCGCGGCAGCGCCGGAATCGCTCGTCAGCATCTGCGCGAGATCCGTCATCGTCACGCTCATCGATAATTTGCTCTTGGCGATTTCCCGAAGCGCCTCGGAGGAGTCGCGCTCCAGTACCGCTTGCATTTCGAGCGCTTTTCTTGCCTTCCCCTCGCACACGTAAATGTACGCGCGTTCGCGGGGCTGCGGCGCCCGCATCAAATAATCGACGTCGTCCCCGATGCCGTACCGGGCCTGTTCTTCCCCGAAAATGATCACCTCGGCGTGCCCCCAGAACAGCTTGCGCGGCAGCCGCTCCTGCATATGCGACAGCGCGTCGGCGATATTCTCGCCCACCGCGGAGAGCACGAAGGTGTTGGAATTGCCGCCGCCTTTCATTTCCATGCTCCCGCCCCCTCCCCCGCTGCCGGCTCCTCCGCCGCCTCCCGACGCGCGGGGGATGAAGATTTGTACGGACAGCTGAATCAACTTGCTGTTGTACCGGTCGATAGCCGCCCCCGTGATCAGCCCCAGATCGTTGATTTCCGTCCGGTCCCAGCAGCCGGCCAGCGGCAGGGCGCCGGCAAGGACCGCCAGCAGCAGGACGACCCGGCCCGCTCGGCGCGCGCTCATGAAGCTCTCGCCCCTCTCGCGGCGGCGATGCCCAGCATGGCCATCGGAATGAAAATCTGGAAGATCGACGAGAAGAAAGGCACGCTGTTGCCGAGCAGCTCCGTCAGCTCCTCCAGATTCGGCGCGCACCACAGGCTGAGCAGCGTCATCAGCAGGCCGATCGGCGCGATCAGCGCGCGGTAATCGCTGAGCCGGAACAGCTGGGCGGTGCCGAGGGCGGCGGCGTAATACACGACCGTGATTTTAATGAAGATCGCGACCAGCCACGCCGCCATCAGCAGCGACTCGACATGCTCGATGAAATCGGACAGCGAGATGTAACGGACGGCAATCAGGAACGGGTAGTTGTACCCCTTGTTGATGTCGCCGAAAATATACAGCACCGCCAGGTTGATGCACGTCATCGTGACCAGCACGGAGAATACGCTGATCATGCACCATTTGAATGCCGAGACGCGCGTCTTCGTCAGATACGGCAGGAAAATCGCGATGATGAAAAACTGCGAATACCAGGAGGACGGCACGATGGCCGATCGCAGCAGCGGCAGCGGCCCGAATTCCATCATCGGAAACATCTCCTTCGTGTGCATGTCCGGCACCATGATGATCAGCATCAGGACGATGACGACGAGCGCGGCCGGAATGAGCAGCTGCGACGCTCTCGCCCACACTTCGATGCCCTGGTGAAGCGCGTAGGCGCAGACGAACATCAAGCAGATGATCACGAACACCGTCGGCGTCTCCAGCAGGAACGTCGCGGCGATGAATTCGCCGTACTCGCGGATGACGATCCCGTTCGTGTAGACGAACGAGAAAAGGTAGGACATCCCGATCAACCGTCCGAGGTACGGTCCCAGGATGGATTCGCTGTATTGAATGAACGTCTGGCTCGGATAGCGTTCGTGCAGCTTGTAGACGACGTACACGACCAAAAAGCCGATCACGGAGGAAACGATCGGCGCGGCCCACATGTCGCGGCCCGCCGTGTTCATGGTGATGGCGGGGACGGAGAGCGAAGCCGTGGCGAGAATGGTCGGATGCAAGAAAATGGCAAGCTGCAGCGGCGAAATGCGCCCTTTTTCGATCATGAAGTCTCAGTCCCTTGCGAGGCGTTACCTTGCGAATCGCCGCCCTGCGGCGCGTTGCCTTGCGGGGCGAGTCCCTGCTGCGGCGAATTGCCTTGCGGCGCGTTGCCCTGCGGCGCGAGTCCCTGCTGTGGGCCTTCGCCCTGCGGCGCGAGTCCCTGCTGCGGGCCTTCGCCTTGCGGCGCGCTGCCCTGCGGCGCGAGTCCCTGCTGCGGGCCTTCGCCTTGCGGCGCGCTGCCCTGCGGCGCGCTGCCCTGCTGCGGGCCTTCGCCTTGCGGCGCGTTGCCCTGCGGCGCGAGTCCCTGCTGCGGGCCTTCGCCTTGCGGCGCGCTGCCCTGCGGCGCGCTGCCCTGCTGCGGGCCTTCGCCTTGCGGCGCGTTGCCTTGCGGCGCATTGCCTTGCGGCGCGCTGCCCTGCGGCGCGTTGCCTTGCGGCGCGTTGCCTTGCGACGAGCTTCCTTGCGGCTCGCTGCCTTGCGATGTGCCGCCCGTTCGGTCCTGCGGCGGCTTCGGCTTTAAGCCCTGCACTTGGCGGACGGGATTCGGCGCGTTGCCCGTCAGGCTCGGACGTTTGCGCTGCATCCAAATCGGCGGGCGCATGAGCACGTCTTTCATCTCGAAGCCCTTCATCGGCGCGAGCGGCTGGAGGTACGGCACGCCGAACGACCGCAGCGAGCAGAGATGCACGACGATGAAAATAATGCCCAGCATCAAGCCGAGCAGCCCGAGCACGCCGGAGAGGATCATAATCGGAAAACGCAGCATCCGGATGGCGATGCCCGCGCTGTACTGCGGCATCATGAAGGACGCGATCCCCGTGATGGCGACGACCATGACCATCGGCGCGGACACGAGGCCCGCGGACGTGGCCGCCTGGCCGATGACGAGCGCGCCGACGATGCTGACCGCGGCGCCGACCTGCTTCGGCAGGCGGACGCCCGCTTCCCGCAGCGCCTCGAAGGATACTTCCATCAGCAGCGCCTCCACGAGCGCCGGGAACGGGATGTCCTCCCGCGACTTGGCGATGCTGAGCAGCAGCGAGGTCGGCACCATTTCCTGGTGATACGTCAGAATGGCGACGTAGAGGGACGGCAAAACCAGCGTAATGACGAAAAACAGATAACGAAGCCAGCGAATGAGCGAGCCGACGTAGAAGCGTTGGTAGTAGTCCTCCGGCGACTGCAGCATGGAGAACAGCGTCGCGGGCGCGATGAGCACGAACGGCGTGCCGTCGACGAGAATGGCGATTCTCCCTTCCAGCAGCGCCGCGGAGACGACGTCGGGCCGTTCCGTGACCTGCATTTGGGGAAACGGCGAAAAAGGGCTGTCCTCGATCAGTCCCTCCACGTACCCGCTTTCGAGGATGCCGTCGATGTCGATGCCGGAGATCCGCTGGTTCGCCTCCAGCACGAGCGATTCGCTGGCCGTGCCTTCGATATAGGTCAGATTCACTTCCGTGTCGGTTTGGCGGCCGAGCCGGTACGGCACCATTTTCAGCGAGGGCGTCTTGATCTTGCGGCGCAGCATGGCCCGGTTGACGCTGAGCGTCTCCGTGAACCCTTCGCGCGGACCGCGCACGACCGCCTCGGCCGTGGGCTCCTCGATGGCGCGCTTCTCCCATTTCGCGAGCCCCATGGCGAAGCAGACCGACAGCCCGTCGATGAACAGCAGGATGCAGCCGTTGCCGACGTGCCAGCAGGCGTCCTCGATGGCGTCCACCGTCAGCAAGTTCGAGATCGACAGCGTGGATTCCAGCTTCTCCCTCGCGTTCAGGTCGCCCATCGATACCGTCTCGCGCTGAAGCGCCCGGATGATGTGCTGGTCGAGCACCTCGACGTTGACCAGGCCGTCGATGAACAGCACGAAGGCGTCCGTCCCGTTTCCGATTCTCAGGTCGCGGAAGATGACGTCGTTGCATTTGGTATAGATGCCGCTCAAGGCTTTCTTGTTGTCGGCCAGCATGGGCGAGATCGGCTGCAGGGATGCTTCGGCGTTCATAGGCAGTCTCCTTGTCGGTATTACCTACTAATTTTTCCATCTTTGCCCACCGTTAAACGCCCCCGCGACAATCGTGCCCGCCCCTTCCGGCAGCCGGTCCGCACCGAAGCCAAAAAAAACCGCATCGCGCCCGAAACGGAAGGTTCCGGGACGATGCGGCTTGACGGCGCGGGGCGGTTAAGCGGTCTTCGGGGCACAAGAGGAGCAGCCCTTAAGCGGAGCCGGCCCTGCGGCCCGCCCGTCAGGGCAGCCGGTACACCGCGAACGGCTCGCCGCCGCGGAACGGCTCGCTGACCGCGTCCAGCTCCGCCTGCAGCTCCGGCGTCAAGCCGATGGACAGCGCGGCCAGATTGTCCGTCAGCTGCTCGGCCTTCGTCGCGCCCACGATGACCGTGGAGACGGCGGGACGCGCCATGAGCCAGGCCAGCGAGAGCGCGCCGGGACGAACGCCGTGCGCGTCCGCGATTCCCTTGACCGCCTGGCCGAGCGACAGCTCGCGGTCCCGCATGAAGCGGGTGAAGCCCCGATCCGTGTCGGCGCGGGACCCCTGGGGCGCCGCGGCCGACGCGTCGCCCGCGTACTTGCCGCTCAGAATGCCGCCGGCGAGCGGGAAGTACGGAATGATGCCGACGCCCTGGTCGAGGCAGGCCGGCACGAGCTCGCGCTCCGGCGTCCGGTCGGCGAGCGAATAGCTCGTCTGCACGGACGCGTACCGGTTCAGCCCTTTCAGCTCGCTGAGTCCGAGCGCCTTCGTCAGCTCCCACGCGGCGTAGTTGGACGCGCCGACGTAGCGGACCTTGCCCGCGCGAACGAAATCGTCCAGCGCGCGCAGCGTCTCCTCGAGCGGCGTGTACGGGTCGAACGTATGAATCTGGTACAGGTCGACGTAATCGGTCTGCAGCCGCGCCAGGCTCTCTTCCAGCTCCCGCTGGAGATGCTGCCGCGAGGAGCCGCCGCCGTTCGGGCCGTCGCGGCGCGGCAGGCCGGCCTTCGTGGCGAGCACGGCCCGGTCGCGTTTGCCTTTGAGCGCGTGCCCGATGATCGTCTCCGACGCCGTGCCCGCGTAGATGTTGGCCGTGTCGATGAAATTGACGCCCGCGTCGAGGGCGCGGTCGATGATCGCGGCCGACGCTTCGCGGTCGCAGCGCTTGCCGAACGCGTTCGTGCCGAGCCCGAGCGCCGAGACCTCGAGCCCGCTTCCTCCGAGTCTTCCGTACTGCATGTCCATCGCTCCCATCCTCGTAATCGCAGGAAGACGGATGCCTCCCGTTCTGGAATCAGTATCCCGCCGGAAGGGAAGGCTGTCAAATCGAGGGAGCCGATGCGGCCGATGCGCCGTCTTTCGCGCGCGCATCGGCCGGGCGGACGGCCCGGACCGAAATTTCGTTCAACTTCTAATGGGCATCGGGCGCGATTTTTGATACAATGGTTGAAAATTTGGTGAAGGAGATCGTTATGGATTACATCAGCACTCGAGGCAACATCGCCCCCGTCGGCTTCGTCGACGCCGTTCTCATGGGACTCGCGGACGACGGCGGCCTGCTCGTACCGAAGCATATCCCGCAACTTTCCGATGCCGAGCTCGACGCCTGGCGGGGCCTGTCCTATCCGGAGCTGGCGCTGGAGCTGTTCTCGCGCTTCGTCGACGGCGAGATTCCGCGCGGCGACCTGAAGCGGCTCGTCGACGACAGCTACGGCACGTTCCGCGACGAAGCCGTGACGCCCGTCCGCCGCATTCACGACCGCCTGCACGTGCTCGAGCTGTTCCACGGGCCGACCTTCGCGTTCAAGGACATCGCCCTGCAATTTCTCGGCAACCTGTACGGCTACATCTCCAAGAAGAACGGGTCCACCATCCATATCCTCGGCGCAACGTCCGGCGATACCGGCGCATCGGCGATCGAAGGCGTCCGCGGCAAGGAAGGCATCCGCATCTGCATCCTGCATCCGCACGGCAAGGTCAGCCGGGTGCAGGAGCTGCAAATGACGACGGTCGACGACGCCAACGTGCTGAACCTGGCCGTCGACGGCAACTTCGACGACTGCCAGCGCATCATCAAGGAGCTGTTCGCGGACGTGGCGTTCAAGCAGCGCTATCACCTGCGCGCGATCAACTCCATCAACATCGCGCGGATTCTGGCGCAAACGGTGTATTACTTCTACGCCTATTTCCGCTTGGCGGAACAGGGCGTCCGGGAGAACGTCAACTTCAGCGTGCCGACGGGCAACTTCGGCGACATCTTCGCCGGCTACCTTGCGAAGCGCATGGGACTGCCGATCGGCAAGCTCATGCTCGCGACGAACGAGAACAACATCCTCGAGCGCTTCGTGACCGAGGGCGTCTACCAGCCGGGCGAATTCCGCGGCACGCACAGCCCGTCGATGGACATCCAGGTGGCGAGCAATTTCGAGCGCTACCTGTACTACCTGAACGGCGAGAACCCGGGCGCGGTGGCCGCGCTGATGGACGCGTTCAAGCGCGACGGACGCATTGCCGTCGAGGGCGACGCGCTGCGCCGGGTACAGGCCGATTTCGCGGCGTACGGCGTCGGCAACGACGAGTGCCTGCGCGAGATCAAGGGCTGCTACGACGAGCACGGCTACCTGCTCGATCCGCATACGGCATGCGGCGTCGCGGCGGCGAACCGGCTGACCGCGGACGGCGAAGTCACCGTCGCCCTGTCGACGGCGCATCCCGCGAAGTTCGACGAAGCGATCCGGCTCGTCGACATCGCGCAGACGGCCCCGGCGCAAATCGCGGCGCTGAGCGACAAGCCGCAGTTCCAAACCCGCGTGGCGGGCACGAACGAGGCGGTCGCGGAGCAGCTTGAGCGCTTCTTCTAAACGAGCCCTTCACCGACAACACGAACAGCTCCCGGCGAATCCGTCGCCGGGAGCTGTTTTTCGTTTTCGTTTTCGTTACCCGCCGGCGACGGGAAACCGCTAGTTCTTCAAAATCGCGTCGCCGAACTGCGCCGGGCCCTTGCCGTTCGCGATGCCGCCCATGTAGGACAGCCAGCCTTTGCGGCCCGAGCCGTCGCTGTCGTTGACGACGCACGACAACCCGATGTCCTTCGAACCGGCATACCCGGCTGGACGAATATCGTCCCAGTCGGTTCGCATGGCCAGCGGAGAAGCTGCCGCCCGAGGCGCCGGCCTTCTCCCGTCGTATCCCTCCTTCCCTCGACTGCCGCCGCGCATGGCGACATGATCGTACCACCCGCCCCGCATCCGCGGACAGGGGGCAAAACGCCGATTTCTATGGCAACCTTCGGATGTTGAGCGCGCTGCCGAGGGCGGCTTGCAGGGATATTTTCGGAGGATTCAATGAGATTCTTTCGATGATTAATGCGATTCTTTCGGAGGATTCAACGAGACTCTTTCGGGGCCGCGCCGGCACCGCTAACGCGGCTGCTTCAGCTTCCCCCGGTATTCGTTCGGGGTCTTGCCGGTATGCTTCTTGAACACCTCGGTGAAGTAAGCGGGATCGGAGTAGCCGACCAGCTCCACGATCTCGTACACCTTGTAGCCGTTGTCGAGCATCAATTCCTTCGCCTTCTCCATGCGGACTGCCGTCAGCACCTTCAAGAACCGCTCGCCCGCGTGCCTGAACAGCGCCGACAGATGGCCCGTCGAGATGAAGACGTGGTCCGCCACCTCCTTCAGGGTCAGGCTCCGGCCGTAATTCGCCTTCATGTACCGTTTGGCCTCCACCAGGATGATGCTGTCCCGGGAGCCGGGCTCCGCCGCGTCCGCTTCCGGCGCGTCGTCTTCCTCGGGCGGCCGGTCCAGCTGCCCGCGCAGGCCGGTCTCCTCCCGCGGCACGGCGCCGGTCTTGACGGCGCCTTCCTCGGCGTTGCCCGCGAGCGCCGACCTGGCGGCCAGCATCGACTGCCAAATGGCGTACGGGCTGCCGACCGTGACCCCGATCCCGAGCGAGAAGGTGGACTTGAACAAGCCGATGTAACGGTGCAGATGCCCCGCGATGTCCGTGAGCAGCTGCCGGCCGCCATCCTTGGCGAGCAGGAACACCTCGAGCGACGACTTGTCGACGAGGTGGTAGCCATGCTGCCGCGCGTCCCACAGATCGGACAACATATTGTCCAGCGAAAACGCGATCAGCTTCCGCTCCTTCTCGGACGTCCGCTGCCGGCGTACGGCGATCCGGTCCAGCACCAGCACGGCGGCGGTGTAGCGTCCGGCTTCGAGCAGCACCTCGCCCTCCGCGCCGCCCTGCTCGAGCGCCTCGCACGAGAGCGGCCCTTCGAACAGCCGGGCGAGAAAATCGTCCCGCAGCACCTTCGTCAGCTGCAGTGCCTTGCGCGTCAGCACTTTCAGCCGCTCCTCGTGCTGCCGCTGTTCGTCGAGCCGCTCCTTCAGGCGCCCGATCGTCTTCGGCAGCTCCGCGAACGGCACCGGCTTCAGGAGATAGTCGACCGCGCCGTACTGCGTCGCCTTCCGGGCGTACGCGAAATCGCCGTGGCCCGACAGGACGATGAGCTTGATGAACGGATAGCGCCGGTTCAGCGCGTCCATGAGCGCGATGCCGTCCATGAACGGCATCCGAATGTCCGTCATGACGATGTCGACCGGGCTCGTCGAGATGAATTTCAGCGCCTCCAGCCCGTGGGCGCAGCAGCCGGCGACCTCGATGCCGCAGCGCTCCCAATCCCAGGCCGACAAGCCGTCGCGGATGACTTTCTCGTCGTCAACAATCAACAGCCGGTACATGCAGATCGCCTCCCGCTTGGATTGTAACCGTTTACTGCCATACGGATGCCAATCGGCGGCGTCGTCGACGCCGCCGGCTGCTCCCGGCACGGAGCATGATATGAAAGGGTCAAGCCTTGTCCGTTTGGCCGGCGTAACGGACGCCCGTGCCCCACGCTTTGTTCGGCCGCTCGCCCATGCGCAGCGTCAGCGCAGCGCCCGCGGCGATGTCCTCGTGGCGGATGCGGGGCTCCTCGAGCGGACGGCCGTCGATGTCCGCGGACTGGATATACTTGTTGCGGGCCGATACGCCTTCCGCCCGGATCGTAAACGTCCCGCCGCCGGGCAGGGCCAGCTCCGTCTTCTCGAAGAGCGGGCTGCCGATCTCGTAGATCGCCTTGCCCGGGCAGATCGGGTACAGCCCCATCGCGCTGAACACGTACCACGACGACATCGCGCCGTTATCCTCGTCGCCGCAGATGCCCGTCGGCGTCGCCTGGTACCACAGCTTCATGATGTCCCGCAGGCGGCGCTGCGCCTTCCATGGCGAAGGCGTGTAGTTGTACAGGTAGGGAATATGGAACGCCGGCTCGTTGCCCTGGCAGTATTGGCCGATCAGGCCGGTCGCGTCGGGGAACTGCCCGAGGAACCGGTACTTGGAGCCGTCGTATTGCTCCTCGAACAGCGCATCGAGCCGCGCCTCGAATTGCTCCGGACCGCCCATCAGCGCGATCAGGCCTTCGATGTCATGCTGAACGTGGAAGCTGTAGATCCAGGCGTTGCATTCCGAGAAATAATCCCGGCCGCCGAGGCCGCCCCCGTACTTCGGATCGAACGGCTCGACCCACTCGCCGTCGGCCGATTTCGGCGACATGAAGCCGTTCGCTTCGTTGTACACGTTGCGGTAGTTCTGTCCGCGTTTCGCGAACGCGGCGTAGTCCTCTTCTTGGCCGAGCGATTGCGCCATCTGCGCGACGCACCAGTCGTCGTAGGCGTGCTCCAGCGTCACGGCGACGGACTGCCGCCGCTCGAAGCCGTGCACCTCGGGCACCCGCTCGGTCTCGCCGTGGCGCAGCGCGGGGTAGAAACCTTGCTCCAGGTAGACGCGGTCCAGCTCCGTCAGCGGGCCGTGCACCCACGGCAGCATCGTGATTTGCGTCGCGTTGACCTTCATCGCCTCGAACGCTTTGGCCGCGTCGAAGTTCCGGTACCCTTTGTTGTAGACGTCATAGATGAGCGCCGCGGTATGGTTGCCCGTCATGACCGGCAGGTCCCCCTGCACGAACGGAAACTGCGGCAGCCAGCCGCTTTGCTCGTACATGCGCACGTAGGACTGGATCATGTCCTGCTTGCGTTCGGGATCCAGCAGCAGCTGAAGCGGGTGCAGGCAGCGGTACGTGTCCCAGATGTTGTCCGCCACGTAGAAGTCGCGGCCCTCGCTGTCGTGGATCCGGCCGTCGTAGGCGCTGTAGTAGCGGCCGTCCTCCGTGATGCTGCTCATGTTCAACAGCGAGCGGTACAGGGACGTATAGAAAATCGTCTTCTGCTCCTCGGTGCCGCCGGTCACCCCGAGCCGGCCGAGCGCGCGCTGCCAGGTCTCCCGGGCGGTCAGCCGCGTCTCTTCGAAGGAGCAGCCCGCCAGTTCGCGCCGCAGGTTGCGTTCCGCCTGCTCCCCGTCGATGTGCGAGATGCTGGCGCGAACCTCGAGCACGCCGGCGCCGGCCGCCGCGCGCAGCACGCAGCCCGCCTGGCGCTCCGACGCCCACGTCCGGACGAGCTCCACCGGCTGCGAGAATTCGAGCTGCGTGAAGTGGGGCACGCCGGCGACCGTGCCGCCGAAGCGCACCGCGCGGTCCGACAGCCGCCGGAAGCTGCCGCCCGCGGGATAGCCGACGATCAGCCCCGCCTCCGGCCGGCTCGCGTAGCGGAACCGGTAATGCGCGGATTGATGGGATACCGTCATTTCCGCCTCGATGTCTTCGTCCTCCAGCAGCACCTTGTAAGCATACGGGGCCGCGGTTTCCAGGTCGTGGTCGTACCTCGACGAGCGGCCGGACGGCTCCGCGGCCGCGAGGTCGCGCACGGGCAGCAGATAGCCGCAGCCGGCAGGGAAGCCGAATATCCGGTCCGCCAAATACTTATCGGCGATGCCCGGGGTCGTAATCGGCGCCAGCTTCATCATGCCGTGCGGCAGCGAAACGACGGGCGCGGTCGACGTCAGCAGGTGGCCGATCGTGCCGATCATGGGGTTGACGTAATCTACGGCTAACATGAATTCGCCTCCATTCGGATGTCCCTTTCATTGTAACAAGGCGATTTTCGCGGCAAAATACGGTAAAGCTCCAAAAACCGAGGTATTCCTATGTTTTTCCCGCGGCCGGGCGAGGGGTTGGAGGCAGGCTCGAGGCGGGAAGGGACGCCCTAGGCCTGCCTCAGGAAGCGCCGGGACGGCCTTGGGAACGGCGGGATGACGGCGGATGGCTGCGGCAAGACGGAGGAAGACGGCCGGAAGACGCAAAATGACTGCAGAAAGACCGGAAGACGGCGAAATACGGGATGGATGCGTGATGTTGCGGGAAAATGGCCGGATGACGGCGCTACGACGGCGGAAAGACGGGATTTACTCTTGCGGAGGCGCGGGCGCGTCCCGTCACGGCAGGACGGCCCGAATCACCCCGCGGCCGAGCGCCTCGTCGAAACGTCCCCAGTCGGGATCGACGTTGCCGTACGGATGGTTGACCATGTTGCCCTTCAGCGCGGTCAGAAAATATTCGCCGTATTCGTGCAGCCGCTCGAAATAAAGGAAGCCGCCGACGAACGCGCACCCGAATTCCTCGGCCATTCGGCGGTACAGCGCATGCGAAGCTTCCACGGCGCGCATGGATCCGCAGAAGAGCGGATTCATGCCGTTGTTCGTGACGATCAGGCACGGAATCCCGTCGCGGCGCAGCCGGGTCAAAATACCCCGGATCGCCGGCTCCGCCCGGCCGGTTTCGGCGCCGGAATCGTTCAGCATGTACTCCAGTACGACGAGATCGGGGGCCGTGCCGCGCACGTCCTGCTCGTAGCGCCGCGCGCCGCGGATCGAGCTTTCGCCGCCGACGGCGACGTTCGAGGAATAGAGCGGCGCTCCGGGCCGCGCGTCCCGCAAGGCCCGCATGAGCCGGTACGGCCAATGGCCGGAACGCGTCGTGCTCTCGCCGAAGAACGCGACGCGCGCGGACCGGCCTTCCGCCAACTTGCGGCGGAAGGGGTCGAGCGCATTCCGGTTGAGCACGGGAATCGCCTCTTCGACGCTTGGCGCCGCGGACGACGACGCCAGGTTCAGCACCGAATGCGGCCGGGCCGCGATTCGGAAGCGCGCGCCGATTAAGGCTGCGTCGAGGGGCAGGCCGTCGAAGCCGATCGACAGCCCCCAATCGACCGCATGGCCGTAAGCGCTCGGAATCGCGAGCGGCACGGACGCGCCCCGGACGACCGTTATCGGCGCCGACCAGCGCAGCGTCGTTTCCGTCAACGGGACGTCGAGCCCGTAGTCGATTCCTTCCGCCGCCATGGAGATGCCGATCGTGCCGTCTTCCGGCGATAGCGATACCACTTCGACCCTATACGCGCGCGGCGTCGCGTCCAAATACCGCCCGGTCACCGCGGGCAGCGCGCCGGCCGGGTCTCCCTCCGCCCGCGACACCTCGACCGCCCCGTCATGGAGCGAAGCTTCGCCCCAGCCGGTGAATACGTGCGCCAAGACGATGCCGTCCTTCACGGCGGGCGGATCCGGCAGCAGCAGCTCGCGGGATTCCGGCGCCTCTTCTTCGCCCTCGGCGACCTCGAGCCCGCCGTCCGCGCGCAGCACGATCGCGTCGTAGCGGCACAGCCAGACGTCGTAGTCGAGCAGGAGCGGCTCGTCCGGACGAATCCGGCCCTCGGGATGCCGCTTGACCGTTCCCCAATAATAGTCGTAGACGTAATCCGCGTCGGGCTCGTACCGGACGCTCCGCGTCTCGTCGAAGACGCGGAGCGTGCCCGGCACCATGCGCTGATACGGCATGCCGCCGCTGCCGCGGATGTCCTCGCCGTTCCAGAAGCAGGGCGATTGCCGCCCTTCGCCCGCAATCGCATACCGCTGGCTGCGGTAGGCCCGCCGGCCGCCGGGACGAATCGCGAGCGTCCGCTCTTCGTCGATGCGGACGATCCTTCCGTCCGCCAGGCGTACGTCGCCGGGACGCACCCGCACCTGCCACGGCGACCGCGGATCGCAAGCGACCCGGCCGGCCTCCCCGTTTTCGAATGATTCCGTCGTCATCCCGTGTGTCCCCCTGTCGGTTCGATGCTTACCTGCTTCTTGGCCTGCGAAGCCGTTCCTGCCGCTGCACCCGCCGCGTCCGCAAAAAAGACCCGAGGCCGTCGCGGCCTCGGGTCGGTGCTGTCGTCTCGTTTGCATCCGGACCTCGCTGATGGAATCGTTCGCTCCGAGGCACACTAGCTCCAGCACGCCTGCGGCCGCGTTTCCGTTACGCCCGCGCGTCGTCGTGGTCGGTCGACGTGACGACGTCCTGCCATTCCCGGATATCCGTCTCGAGCGACGCGGTCTTCTCGCGGTACCGGGCCAGCGTGTCGTTCCCGAGCAGCAGGTGGACGGGCGGCTTCTCGGCGTTCGCCAGACGGACGAAGGCTTGGCCGAGCTTGGCCGGGTCGCCCGGCTGCTGATGGTTCGCCTGCGTGGCGAAGCTGCGCATCTCGCCGACCGTGGCGGCGTAATCGTCGATGACGCGCTCGGAGCGGCTCAGGGACGAGGCGTCGAGGAAGTCCGTCCGGAAGAAGCCCGGCGCGACGACCGTCGCATGGATGCCGAGCGGCGCCAATTCGAGCGCCATCGCTTCCGTCAAGCCTTCCACCGCGAATTTGGCCGCGCCGTAGACGCCCCAGCCGGTATAGCCGCTGAGCCCGCCGACGGACGAGATGTTGATGACATGGCCCGAACGGCGTTCCCGCATATAGGGCAGCACGGCCCGAATGACGTTCAGGACGCCGAAGACGTTGATTTCGAAATTCCGCCGCACTTCGTTCGCCGTCGCTTCCTCGACGGCGCTCAGCAAGCCGGAGCCGGCGTTATTGACGAGCACGTCGATGCGGCCGAAATGCGCCACGGCCTCGCCTGCCGCTTTGCGCGCCTGTTCTTCGTCGGTAATGTCGAGCTGGGTGACGAACAGGTTTTCCGGATGATTCAGCTGGGCGGCTAGCTTTTCCGGTTGGCTGCGCACCGTCGCGACGACCTTGTCGCCCGACGCGAGCACCGTTTTCGCGATCTCGAACCCGAAGCCCCGCGCCGCGCCCGTAATGAACCATACCTTTTGATGATTTGTATGCATGAATTCGTCTCTCCTCCGTAAGTTAGGTTATCGGCCTGCAGGATGAAGCGCGAGCTTCGCGTTATTTTACGGTTTGCAGAAACGCGCTCGGCCATTCGCCTTCGGCTTGATGCCGCCGCCCTGCCTTGCCGATGATTTAACAATACCGGAGTTGTGCCGTCGCGGCTTCGCTGTGCGGCCCGGCCGGCTTGTGAATTCGGCTCCCCGGATTGAAGGGGGAGACGAACGATGCCGTCAGGCGTGCAGCTGGCGCGACCGCTGCTTGAACCAGGACGGGGAGACGCCGTACCTTTCCTTGAACGCCTTGGAGAAATGCGCCGCGTTCTCGAAGCCCGTCGCGAAGCAGACGTCCGTCACCGACATCGGCGAATGGAGCAGCAGCTCCCTCGCCTTGTCCAAGCGGCGGCCGCGAATCCACTGCAGCGGCGACGTATTGTACATATCGCTGAATTCGCGCTTGAACGTCGAGAGCCCCATGCCGGACAAATACGCCAGGTCACTCAGCGTCACCGGGTTGAACAGATTCTCCTCGACGACCTCCGCAATGTTCCGTTTCCCTTTCCGCTTGAGCTGCGCGAACTGGAAGAGGAACCGCTCGTCGGAGGCCGCCACGTCGAACAGCAGCTCGAGCAGCTTGATTTTGACGAGGCCGTTGTCGACGCGTTCCGGTTCCCGGAAGAGCGGCTTGAGCGACGCGGCGTAGCCGATCAGCCGGTCGGACGCGGCCTTGACCGAGACGGGCACCGCTTCGGCGGGGCGGGACTTCAGGTCGGCCAGCTTCACGAATTCGCGGATGAGCTCGTCGTGGAGGAAGAACATCATATAATCGAGCAAATAGTCGGCGCCCGGCTCGCCATGCTTCTCGTATTCGACGACGATGGCCTTCTGCAGCAGCACCATTTCGTTCTCCCGCACGACGTAGGATTGGCTGCCGTGGCGGACGGTGTAGTTGCCCTTCAGCACGAAGAGCAGCAGATGATGCTCCAAGAACAGCTCGCCCGTCAGCCCTTCCGTATACGTGCACGATTCGATGACGGTCAGCCCGTTCAGCTTCAGCTGGCTGCGGCTGATCGGCGCCGCCGCGAGCTCTCTCGGCGCCTTGACGACTTTGGCGGTTCTCATGGACGCTCCCTCCTTGGGCTGCAAAATCGAACGTTTTGCCTTGGATTATTATAGCGCTCACGCCTAATCGGACTCAACTCGAACAACCGCTTCGAAATTTCCCCGCCCCCCGTCATGAACCCCGCGTCCCCTCCATACGATGAAGTAATCCTGGAACAAGCCTAACCGAAGGAGGGATCCGCAATATGATCATCGCGCAGGAAGTCCTCGACGCGCATCGAATGACCTACGAGGCGTTCGCCGAGCGGATGAAGGAGAAAGCCGCGAACTCCGTCATCGGGCTGATGGGCATTTCGTTCGCCGAACTGTCCCTGGACCGCGTCGTGCTCGAGATGCCCGTCGTTCCGAAAGTCCTTCAGCCCGCGGGCATCCTGCACGGCGGCGTCTCCGTGCTGCTCGCCGAGACCGCGGCGTCCATCGCGTCCGAGCTCAACATCGACCTGTCGCGATACGCGGCGGTCGGGCTGGAAATTAACGCGAACCACCTGCGCCCGAAGACGGACGGCCGTCTCATCGCCGAGGCGACCCCGCTTCACCGGGGGCGCAAGACGATGGTATGGGATATCCGAATCGCAGACGAAGCCGGCAAGCTCGTCTGCATTTCCCGGTGCACGGTGGCGATCGTCGAGAAGCCGTGAGCAACCGGCCTCGACCGCGACGCCGCTCGCAACAATGGAAAACCCCTCTTGTCCGGGACAAGAGGGGTTCTTTCATTTCGGTTCTTCCATTTCGGTTCTTCCATTTCAAGTTGTTAACAGCCGGGTCAGACCACCGGTTCGATCGGCAGCCGCAGCCCCGCCTGCTCAAGCAGCGGGATGACGCTCTCGCCGAAGTAGGCCAGCTCCGGCTCGTAATCGTAGAAAGTGATCTGGATGCCGTCGATGCCGGTCGCGTGGAGCTGCTTCAGCTGCTCCGCCACGTCCTCCGGCGAGCCGACGATGTGCAGATGCCCGCCGACGGCGCGGCCCCGCGCCGAATGCTCCAGCCAGGACTGGCTGTCCCCGGCGGCGTGGCGCGCGGAGAAGTTGCCGATCGCGCCGAGGTCGGCGTGGTCCATGATCGCCCGGTAATAGGCGAACGCTTCTTCGCGCGTCGGACGCACGACGATCGTCGGGTTGATGATGACCCTTACCTGGCGGTTGCGCGCGGCCGCGGCGTTCTTGACCGTCGCGACGTGCGCGGGCAGCTTCGGCAGCGCGTCCGCAAGCTGCTCGCCGGCCGGGCTGGAGACGAAGACAACGTCCGAGTACCGGGACGCGTAATCGAAGCCCGCGGGCGAGCCCGAGGCCGTCGCCAGGACGGGCCGGCCGTATTTCGGGCGCGGCGAGACGTACGCGTTCTCGAGCGAGTAGAATTCGCCTTGATACGTCAAGTTGTCGACGCCGGCCCACAGCGCGTTGCAGATGCGGGTGAACTCCGCCGACTGCGCATAGCGCCGGTCGTGGTCGGCCCGGCTCATGCCGAACATGCGCGGCTCGTTCTCCGCGTAGCCCGTGACGATGTTCGCGCCGAAGCGCCCTTGCGAGATATGGTCGGCCGTCGCCAGGAACCGCGCCAGATGCATCGGATGCCACGGCCCGTACAGCACGTGGATCGTCCCCATCAGCAGAATCCGGCTCGTCACCGACGCCAGCGCGACCGCGGACACGAACGGGTCGAGGAAGTTTTCCCGGTAGCCGGTTTCCCCGCCGAAGCCGCCCTTCGGCAGCCATTGCGACAGCCCGAAGGCGATGTCGAAGCCAAGCCGCTCCGCCTGCTGCGTCAGCCGCGCGTTATAATCGAACGTCCAGTCGGTTCCCCGAGGCAGCGTCGATTGGGACCAGCCGCCCGTCTGCAGCGGCAGGAACAAGCCGAGCATCAGCGGCTGGGCGAACGCCTTGGACAGCGGACTGTCCGGATGGTTCTGCGGCTCCTCGGCCGCCCAAAGCTGCGTTTCCGATTGTTGGGATGCGCTCATCGTGTACCTACTCCTATCCGAAAAAAATATGGCGGCGGGCCGATCCCCGCCAGGCGATCGGCGCCGCCTGCCTGGCGCGTATCACGTATGCAGCACCGACGGGTGGAAGACCTCTTCCAAGGCCAGCTCCCGCTTCAGCAGGCCGTCCGCGCGCAAATACCCCATGAACTTGACGATCTGCGGCCAATTCGCGGCGACCCCGTACGGCCATAAGTCGCCGTCCGTCAGCCGCGCCGAGCGCTCGACCGATTCCCAGAGCCACGGATCCGACGTCTGGTTCTTGATCGTCTCCAACAGCGCCGCGACGCCGTCGTTCTTGACGCCCAGCATCAGGTCGTACAATTGCCGCGGCAGCTCCGGATACCGGCGAACGGTATCCGCCTTCAGCGAGACGAGGTGCATGATCGGGAAGATGCCCGTGCGGCCGTAGTAGGCCCGCTCCTCGTCCCAGACGTCCGGCATCAGCCGGCGGATCGCGCCGCCATCGCCCGACGCCGGGAAAACCTTCGCCGGCGGGCGGCGGGCCGACATCACGGCGTCCACGCGGCCCTCGAGCAGCGCTTCGAAGAGATCGCCCTCGGCCAGCATCGCCGGGATGTCCACCGGCACCCGCTCCGGCCGGAACGTGAACCACTCCATGTCGTCCGTGCCGATGCCCCATTCCTCCCGGAACAGGCCTCTGACCCACACGGCGGCCGTCATTTGGTATTCGGGAAAGCCGAAGCGCCGCCCCTTCAGCTCGGACGGATGACGCCACGGGCTGTCCGCGCGCACGTAGATCGCGTTGTGCCGGAACGCGCGGGAGAGGAAGACGGGAACGGCCGTCAGCCGCTCGTCTCCGCCCCCCTTGGCGATCAAATACGAAGCCAGCGACAGCTCCGAAATATCGTACGCCGCGTTGGAAATTTGCTCGATGAAAATTTGCTCGATCGTCTCGTGCCGCGCCTCCAGCCCGAAGCCGGGCAGGCGGCGGGCGCCGGACAGCAGCTTCTGCGTCCGGTCGCTTTCCGACATCGCCATCGTCAGTACAGGTTCCGTCATCCTCGGTCGGCTCCTTCCGTTTATCGTATCGATTCACCGGCTGACCGGCGCCCTCCGCTAGTCGAGCGAAGTCGCCAGATCCTTGATCCACGGCCGCCCGGTCAGCGGCTCGACGCGCACCTCGCTGCCGGCCTGCGCGCGAATGCTGCACAGGAAGCCGGCCTTGCCGTCCACGATGGCCGAGCACTCCTTGCACGCGTTGGCCGAGCGGCACGAATACCGCACCGCCAAGGAAGGATCCTCGTGCTCGCGGATCCAGAAGATCGCGTCCAGCAAGCTCATCCCGTCCCGGTAAGGAACCTCGTACGACGCGACGGCCGGCTCCGAGCCGGCCTCGCCGCGGGTCACCCGCAGCTTCACGGTGGACATGCCGCATTCCTCCTTCGTCTGTCAGCCTAGCTCCGTTTATCCGCTTAACGCTGTCTATCGGCGTTGCGCCGCTTCTCGTCTTGCCGCATCTATCAACAACGCTTCGATAAACCGCGCTTATTCGTCATGCTTCGCTTGCGCAAGCAGCCATTCTCCGCGGTCGTCCAGCGACAAGCTGAACCCTCCGGCGTTCTCCAGCGTCTCCTCGTAATCGAGGCGCACGTGCGCCCCGCGAGATTCGCGCCGTTCGATCGCGCCTAAGATGACGGCTTCCCCGACCTTCAGCATGTTCGCGGCCTCCAGCTTCTCGACCCGCGACAGGGCGAACGCCGACGGCTTCGCCAGCGCGATCGCCTCCAGCTCGCCGCGAAGCGCGCGCACCTCGGCCAGCGCGGCCGTCAGCCCCGCTTCCGTCCGGAGCGGCCCCGCGCCGTCCCACATGATCCGCTGCAGCTTTCGCTTGAACGCCTGCAGCGAGGCACTGTCGCGCTCGACGTCCGCCGGATGCCAGAACGCTTCCAGCCGAGGCAGCTCCGCCTCCAGCGCGCGAAGCACCGACGCCTTGCGGTCCGCCGCCGTCGACGGCCCCTCCGCAAGGCCGCGATCCCGGGCCGCCGTCTCGCCGGCGATCCGCCCGCTGACGAGCGCCTCGGTGATCGCGTTGCCCGACAGCCGGTTGGCGCCGTGCATGCCGTAGATCAGCTCGCCCGACGCCAGCAGCCCCGGCACGCGGGTGCGCATGCCTTCGTCCACGCGCACGCCGCCGAGCATGAAGTGCGCCATCGGCGCCACCTCGACCATATCCTGGGTCAGGTCCACGCCTTGATTCCGCAGGATGTCGATGACCGGCCCGAACGCTTCCTTCAGCTTGTCCTCCGGCACCATGCGGAAGTCGAGGTACGCGCCGCCGTGCGGCGTGCCGCGCCCGGCCTCCACCTCGCGGAAGATCGCGAGCGTCGTCTGGTCGCGCGCCGCCGTATATTTGCCCGCTACCTCGCCGTTATAGCGGTGCATGAACTCCTCCTGCTCCCCGTTCAGCAGGCGCCCGCCCAGCTTGTAGCGGAACGGATCCCACATGATGGGGTCGATGCCGACGAGCGGCGGGAACAGATGGGCGATGGGGAAGAACTGCACCATCTCCATGTCCCGCAGCTCGGCGCCCGCCTCCGCCGCCAGGACGAAGCCGTCCCCCGTCATGTTCGCGGACGCGCTGTTGCGCGCGTACACCTCCGTCAGCCCGCCGGTCGCCAGTATAATCGAGCCGGCCGTGACGGCGACGGGCCGCAGCGTCTCCAGCTCGAACCCGACGGCCCCGACGGCCCGGCCTTCCTCGACGACGATCTTGGTCATCATGACGTTCTTGAGCCGGCTAATGCGCTCATCCTTCCAGATGGCCCGCTTCAGCCCGTTCACGGTCGCGCCGCCCGTGTTCAAAATATCCACGTACACGCAGCGGGCGCGGGAATGCCCCGGCGCGAACGCCTGCGAACGCTTGCCGTCCGGCGTCCGCGCCCATTTGACACCGTAGCCTTCCGCTTCCAGGATGACCTCCGGCCCGCGGTCCACGATCGCCCGCACGATCCGCGGGTCGGCCAGCCCCCGGCTGCCCTTCATCGTATCTTCGAAATGAACGTCCGGGTCGTCCGCCTCGGCTTCGCCGAGCGCCACCGCGACGGTCATCTGGGCGAGGATCGTGGCCCCGCCCCGGCCGATCAAGCTTTTGTCGGCCAGCAGCACGCTCGCCCCTTCGTCGGCCGCGGCTCTCGCGGCCATCATGCCGGCCGCGCCGGCTCCGATAATGAGAACGTCCGTCTGCACTTGCAAGGTTTCCATGCGCGCCGCTCCTCTCTGCTTAATCCGAAGCGCCCGACGCCAACGTCGCGCCGACCGGCTGCACGGCGATCCCGGCTTCGCTTAGCGCCGCGCGGATCTTGCCGGCGAACTCCACGGCGCGCACGCCGTCCCCGTGCACGCAGATCGTGTCGGCCTGAATGGCGATGTCCACGCCCTGCTGCGCGCGGACCTTGCCCTCGGCCGCCATCCGGATGACCTGGGCGAGCGCGCGGTCGTCGTCCGTGATGACGGAATCCGGCTGCCGTCTCGGCGTGAGCGAGCCGTCGGCCTGGTACGTCCGGTCGGAGAACACCTCGCTTGCCGTCCGCAGCCCGATCCGCCGGCCCGCCTCGATCAGCTTGCTGCCGGCAAGGCCGTACAGCACGAGCGACGGATCGACGCGGTAGACCGCTTCGGCGATCGCCAGCGCGAGCCGCTCGTCGCGGGCCGCCATATTGTACAGGGAGCCGTGCGCTTTCACGTGCTGCAGCGCGGCCCCTTCGGCGCGCACGAAGCCCCAGAGCGCGCCGATCTGGTAGACGACCAGATCGTAGGCTTCCTCCGGGCTGATGTCCATGTCCCGGCGGCCGAAGCCGATCAGGTCCTGCAGCCCCGGATGGGCGCCGATCGCGACGCCCTTGTCGAGCGCGAGCCGCACCGTCCGGCGCATCGTCGCCGGATCGCCGGCGTGGAAGCCGCAGGCGACGTTGGCCGAGGTCACGAAGCCGAGAATATCCTCGTCCCTTCCCAGCTTGTAGGCGCCGAAGCTTTCGCCCAGGTCGCAGTTCAAATCCACGGTTTTCATGTTGTTCGCCCTCCCGTTGCGTGTTGAGTCCATCTATTCGTTCCGTTCACCGCTCGTTTCGGGTTTACGCTTAACCTTCCAAATTAACCTTCGATTCCGCAGGCTCTTTCGGCCCGTTTCTATCGATCGTCACTATCGACTGTCTCTACCGATTGTCTCTATCGACCATCACTATCGATCGCCATTATGGACTGCTGCCCGTCCGGCCCGGCCGGTTCACGCCCCCATCCGACAGGCCGGACAAGCCAAGCGGCCGCGCCCGCCGGCCCGAAGGACCGCGCGGACGCGGCCCGCGGGCCGATCCCGGTTACGGCGCCAGCCACTTGCCGCGCTCGGCGTCGCCCGGCTCGCGCAGCGCTTGCAGATCGGCAAGCTCCACGAACTCCCGCGGCACGACCGCGCGTTTCGGGAAGACGACCGGCGGCGCCGGCTTGGTGGCGTCGACGATGGCGGCGCTGGACATCCGCGGGGTGTTCTTGCCCTCCGCGTTGTACTCCCAGTTCGTCGGCAGCAGGCCGCCCGGCCCGTTCCACCGCGGAATGACCAGCAGATCGCGCTCCGCGTCGAAGCGCGTGCCGATCGCCCAAGCCACTTCCTCGCCCTTGAACACGTCGATGTCGTCGTCCACCACGACGATGTGACGCAAATTCTCCTGCTCGGTGTTGAGCGCGGCGAACGCCGCCTTCTTCACGTCCGCTTCCCGCTCCTTATGCAGCGAGATGTAGCAGTGCATCCGCGCGTAGAACGGCACGTGCACCGTCTTCAGGCTCGGCACCGCCTGCTTGACCGTCTGGTAGATGCTGCCGGAGCGCGGCACGCCGCCGACGACGAGATGCTCCCGGCTGGACGCCACGATATCTTGGAAAATCGCATGATTCCGGTGGGTGATGCGGGTGATGCGGATCGTCGGCACCGAGCCGCCGCCCAAGTAATGCCCCGGCCATTCCCCGAACGGCCCTTCGACGTGATCCTCGTCGGGCAAAATCTCGCCCTCCAGGATCAGCTCCGCATGCGCGGGCACGAGCAGGTCCGACGTCTCCGCCTGGACCAGCTCCAGCGCCTCGCCCATCAGCGCGCCGGCCGCTTCGTACTCCCCGCCGATGCCTTGAACCCGGGAGACCGAGCCCATCACGAAGCCGGGATGATGGCCGAGGGCGATGGCGATCGGCGCGGGCTTGCCCATCTTCTTGTATTTCTTGTAGATCAGCCCGCCGTGATGGGCCCCGAGGAACCAGACGCCCATGTCCGTCTTGTTGAAGATCTGGTGACGGTAGATGCCCGCGTTGATCAGGCCGGAATCGGGATCGCGGATGATCATGACGCCCGCCGACAGGTACGGGCCGCCGTCCATCTCGTTATGCACGGGAATCGGCAGCTTGGCCAGGTCGACGTCCTGCGCTTCGATGACGTTTTCCTTGACCTTCGCCCGCTCCCGGGGCACGACGACCGGATCGATCGGCTTCTTCAGCTTCTCCCCGTACACCCGGGGAATGTCCGGCACCTCGCAGCCCAAGTACAGCGCGATGCGGCCGTAGTCGGTCAGCAGATTGGACACGCAGGCGAATTCCGAGCCTTTCACCCGGTCGAAGAGCAGCGCGGGATAATCGTTCTTCTCCGCCAGCGCCGCGGCGTAGGCGGTAATGCCGAACCGCGGGTCGACCTCCTTGTCCACGAGCCGGACGGCGCGTTCGTCGAACGCCGCCAGCTGGCGGAGGTACGTTCTCAAATCCTGGGCCATGCGATCATCTCCTGTTCGTTAGTGGGGCAGCAGCGACAAGTCCACCGCGTCCTCGAATGCGATTTCCTTCTTCAGAATGCCTTGATCCAGCTGCGTCTTCTGCACGTAATCGGCGCCGTCCTTGGTCACCTGGAGGCCGTCCGGCACTTTGCCCAGCTGGTTGTTCACGGCCGTCTTCATCACGTCCTGCGGAATTTTATCGAAAATCTTCTGCATCGCGGCGACCGCGCCGGCCGGATTCTGATGCGCTTGCTCGTTGACGTCGGCGGTCACCTGCAGGAACTGCTTCATCAGGTCTTGGTGCTTCGCCACCCAGTCCGTCTTGGCCATGATGACGATGCCCGCGAAATCGAACGGCGGATCGTACAGCACCCGGTAGTCGCCGGACGCGAGCATCTGCGAGATCGTCGGCTCGGACACCATGCCGCCCGCCGCCTGGCCGCTCTCGATC
The DNA here is from genome assembly GCF_900113915.1 of Paenibacillus sp. UNC496MF. Lineage (NCBI taxonomy): Bacteria > Bacillati > Bacillota > Bacilli > Caryophanales > Paenibacillaceae > Paenibacillus > Paenibacillus sp. UNC496MF. Next base: position 46,889 of record NZ_FORE01000008.1, on the reverse strand, counting down.
GCCGCCAGCATCGTCGCGCCGCTGCCGCCGTTGATCAGGTGCACGTCCTTCTCCGGATCGAGCCCTTCCTGCTTCAGCCCTTCGCGCAGGCCGGTGTCGGAAAGGCTGCCGACCTTGGTCACCGCCAGCGTCTTGCCCTTCAAATCCTTCAGCGACTGGTACGGCGCGTCCTTCTTGACGATCAGCGAATAGCCGACGCCGTTGAAAATCTCGCCGTACGCCTTGACGCCCAGCCCGTTCTGCTGCTGCCGCAGCACGTGTTCGTAGGAACCGAGCACGACGTCGAGGCTGCCGCCGACGAGCGCCTGCACCATGTCCGCGCCCGCGGTGAAGTCTTTCTCTTCGATCTTGATGCCGGCTTTCTCGTACGACCCGTCGCTGATGCCCACTTGGGCGACCATCGGCGTCATGCCGCCGCCGACCAGGCCGAGGCGGATCGAGCCGCCCGCGGGCGCTTCTTGGGTGTCGGACGAGCCGTTCCCGGCATTCGCGCCGGCGTTCGTTCCGCCGTTCGCGGGCGTCTCCGAATTCGAGTTGCCGCAGGCGGCCAGCGCCGTCAACGAGAGCAGCAGAAGCGCGAACGCGATAAATTTCATTCTTTTCATGGATACGTCCTCCTCGGGATACCTTGAAATAAGGGCAAATCAGGCCGCTCCCGTTGTCGGGTTGAAGCAAGCGCCGGGTATGGCTTGTACAGCTTGGTAACGATGAGCAAACGATCGCCGCCGTTCGTTCATCCGGGCAGGCCGGATGCGCCTACCGGTACCGCAGCAGCCACCGCTCCAGCAGCAGCACGAGCTGCTCCAAGGCGACGGCGATGATCATGATGAGCACGAGGCCGGTGAAGATGCCCGTCGTATCCAGCATGTTGGACGAATACGTGATGTAGTAGCCGAGTCCCCGGTTGGAGCCGACGAGCTCGGCGATGACCGAGCCAATCAGCGCCATGCCGATGTTGAGCCGGACGCTCGTCAGAATCCAGACGGTAATCGACGGCAGCACCACCCACCGCAGCTTATGCGGCCACTTGGCCTTGTAAGTGCTCATCATGTCCATCAGGTCCTTGTCGATGTTGCGAATCCCCTCGAAGGCGTTATAAAACGCGACGAAGATGACCATCGCCACGACCATCAGGATTTTCGACGACTGGCCGATCCCGAACCAGACGATGAAGAGCGGCGCCAGCGACACGCGCGGCAGGCTGTAGATCGCCATCATGTACGGATAAATCCACCGTTCGAAAATGCCGCTGAACGCGAGGCCGATGCCGAGCAGCGTGCCCCCGACCATTCCGATGACGAGCCCGGCGACCGCTTCCGTGAGCGTCGCGCTCATGTGGAACCACAGGTCCCCGTCTCCGAGCATCTCGACGATCCGGCCCGCGATGAGCGAAGGCTTGCTCAGCCAGAAGGCGTTGAACGCCCGGCCGGACAGCACTTCCCACAGGCCCGTCAGCACGATGAACACGGCGATCCGGCCCAGCCAGACGGACGTCCGGGAATATTCGCGCCCCCGGAACGACGCGGCGCCGGTCTTGCCTTTCGCTTGACTCGCCATCAGCCGACACCTCCCGCGCCGGCATCCGCCATTTGCGCCCATATTTCCTTCTGCAGCTCCTTGAACGCCGGCTCGAACCGAATGTCGTAGAACGGGCGCGGCCGGGGCAGCCGGATGTCGAACTCGGCCTTGATGCGGCCCGGCCGCGGCGACATGACGATAACCCGGTCCGAGAGCGCGATCGCTTCCTCGATGTCGTGCGTGATGAACAGCACGCTCTTGCCGACCGCCTCCCACATATGCAGGAACTGCTCGCCGATCTTGACCCGGGTCTGGGCGTCGAGCGGACCGAACGGCTCGTCCATCAAGTAGATGTCGGGATCATAGGCGAAGGTGCGCGCCAGGGCGACCCGCTTCCGCATGCCCCCGGACAGCTGCTTCGGGTAAAAGCCCGCGAAGCCCTCCAAGCCGACCACCTGCAGCAGGCGGTTCGCTTCCCGCACCTGCTCGCGTTCGGGCAGGCCCTTAATGGCAAGCGGCAGCCGGATGTTCTGAAGCACCGTCTTCCACGGAAGCAGGGCGTCGTTCTGGAATACCATGCCGACGCCGTCCGGCACGCCGCTCACCGGTTCCCCGTCGATATAAGCGCCCCCCTCCGCCGGCTCGAGCAAGCCGGAGACCACCTTCAGCAGCGTGGACTTGCCGCAGCCGCTCGGGCCGACGACGGAGACGAACTCGCCGTCCTTGACGTCGAGATTCACGCCTTCGAGCGCGAGGGTCCGCCGCCCCTTCGACCGATATTCCACCGCCAACTCCCGAATGGACAGCTTCGGGGCTTTGTCATTCGCCATGCGCGTTCACCTTCCCGTTCCTGTTAGTCTGCAGCTGCTCGAGCCCGCCGCGCAGCGCGCGGATGCCCTTCTCCCGGAGCAGGTACTGCCGCTGCGCTTCCGCCAGAGCGATTTCTTCGAACCGGACCTTTCCGCCGAGCGGGGTCTGGGCCAGCAGCGGCAGATCCACCGAAGCCGCCTGGGCGATCTTGGGGTAGCCGCCGGTCGTCTGCCGGTCCGCCATGAGCACGATCGGCTGGCCGTCGGGCGGCACCTGGACCGTGCCGAACGTCACCGCGGAGGAGATCATTTCCCGCTTCTCCTTCAACCGCAAGGCTTCGCCCGCGAGGCGGTAGCCCATCCGGTCGGATTCGGTCTTCACCGCGAAGGCTTCGCCGAAGAACCGGCCCCGGCTCTCGTCGTCGAACAGCGCCAGCTCCCGGCCGGCGACGGCCCGGATCGTCGGCTGCGCGGCATAAGCCGGCCGCAGCTCGGACGCGACGGACCAGCCGCTGACCGCGGCTTCGTCCTGTCCCTCGCGGGCGAGCAGCCCCGCCAGCGCGAGGCTGCCGGGCGAGCGCGCGCCGACGGGGAGCCGGTCCCCCTTGCGCAGCGCGCGGCCCTCGTGGCCGCCGATGCCCGCGCGCAAATACGTGGACCGGCTGCCCATCCGCTCGGGGACGTCGAGGCCGCCGGCGACCGCCAGGTAGGCGCGGCAGCCGAGCCGCGCCGGCCCGAACCGCAGCCGGCTTCCCTCCGGCGCGTAGACGGTCCGCCACGCGGGGATCTCGCGCCCGTCCAGCTCGGGCGCGAGGTCGCCCCCGCAGACGGCGATCAGCGCCGCCTCCGAGAAATAAATTTCCGGACCGATCATCGTGATCTCCAGCCCGGCGTCGTGCTCCGCGTTGCCGACCAGCAGATTGGCGACGCGGAGCGCGAAAGCGTCCATGGCGCCGCCGACGATGACGCCGTACTTCTGCGCGCCGTGGCGGCCCAAGTCCTGAACCGTCGTCAGCAGCCCCGGCTTCAAGATCGCGAGACTCATGTCCGCTCCACCTCCAACCGGTCGAACTCCGCCCGGGAGATCGGGCGGAACCGCACGAGATCGCCGGCCTTCAGCAGCGTCGGCGGCATGGCCTCGGGCAGGAACAGCGGCAGCGGCGTCTTGCCGATCAGCTGCCAGCCCCCGGGCGTCACGATCGGGTACACGCCCGTCTGGTCGCCGGCGATGCCGACGGTGCCGGCTGGGATCGACAGGCGCGGCGTCGTCCGTCGCGGCGTCGCGATGCGCGCGGGCAATCCGCCCAGATAGGCGAAGCCCGGCGCGAAGCCCAGCATGTAGACGAGGTAGTCGGCCGAGGCGTGAATGTCGATCACGTCCTGCTCGGTCAGCCCGTGCTGCGCGGCGACCTCCGCAAGATCGGGTCCGAGGTCGCCGCCGTAGCAGACGGGAATGTCCACGATGCGCGCCGGCCGCTTCTCCGCGCCGCCCAGCTTGGCGAGGATGCCGGCCAGCAGCCGGGCCGCGAGCCCGTACGGATCCGCGTCCGCGCCGGAATCGTCGAAGCCGCCGCGGGCCGCCAGCAGCGCGAAGGGCTCGTAATACACCGTGACCGACAAGAAGGCCGGCACGTACTCGACCATGCCTTCGAACGGATGACGCTCGAGGTAATCCGCCAACTGCCGCACCCGTTCGTGCGTCTCGAGATCGATCGTTTCGCCGAACTGCACCGCGACGGCGCTGTCGCCGAGCGGGAACAGCTTCGCCCGGACGGCGCCATAGCGGGCATAGGAATCGTTTTCCGTTTTGTTTCCCGCTTCTATCATCGTTTCTAATCCCGTCTCTATTTCCGTCTCTATTTCCGTCTCTACCAATGTTTCTATTCCCGCTTCTATTGCCTTCTCTATCGCGTCTTCTTTTGCCGTTTCTTTCGTCTTGCGCATGATATCAACGCCCTGTTATAATTAATCCCGAAATTCGGTACAACAATCCCGAATTTCAAACCCAATATATACGATAATTATAGTCGGGATTCGACAAAAATCAAGGGGAACGCCGAAAATAACCGCCATGGAAAATGAAAGCGCATTTTCAAGTATCCGCCATTCGGAGTATACTGGTTTGGACATGCCTTGCAGCGTGGCGGGCATCGCCGCTCGAAGCGGCTATCCGGGGAGGCAACCGTGCAGAACAAGAACAAAACCGTGATCCGCTCCATGGATCTCTTGAATCTCTTTCTTACGCATACGAAGCTGAGCATGAACGATATGATCCGCCTGTCCGGCATTCCCAAATCGTCGGTCCACCGCATGATCGGGTCGCTGACGGACATGGGGCTGCTGCACAAGGACGAGGAAGGGCTGTATTCGCTCGGCCTGCTGTTCCTGCAGTTCGGCAACCTCGTCGCCGAGCGGCTCGACATCCGCGGCGTGGCCGCGGCGGAGATGCGGCGGCTGCGGGACGCTATCGGCGAGGCCGTCCATTTGGCGGTGCGCGACGGCGATTCCTCGATGTACATCGAGAAGCTGGACACCGACCATCCCGTCCGGCTGTTCACCAAGATGGGCCGGCGCGCCCCGCTTTACGCCGGCGCGTCGTCCCGGATCCTGCTCGCGTTCATGCCGGCCGATGAACGGGACGCGTACTTGGACGAGGTCGAGCCGGAAGCGATCGGGCTCGGGACGATCGTCAGCAAGCCGAAGCTGCGCGAGGCGCTGGAGGAGGCGCGCGCGCACGGTTACGCGTTCAGCCGGTCCGAGCTGGAGAACTACACGGCGGAGCTGAGCGCCCCGATATTCGACCATACGGGGAAAATGGTCGCCGGCCTCAGCATCGCCGGCCCCGAGGTGCGGTTCGGCGAGGACGGCCTGGCCGAGCGGATCCGCTTGGTCAAGGAGGCCGCGCACGGCGTCTCGCTGAAGCTCGGGTACGCGGGACCGCCGGCTTGACCCCCGCTTCCCGCGCGGATACGAAAAAAAACAACAAAGACGGTACGGCGCCCGTGGGCGTCGTGCCGTCTTTGTTGTTCGCCTGCGCGTTTGCGGGCGCGCCCCCGGAGGCGAAACCGGCTTACGGCCGCGCCGGTTTGCCGTTCGTCGAATGCCGAAGCATCATTTGATAAGGAATGATCATTTTAACGGGAATGGCGTATTGATGCTCCAAGTAGTCCAGCAGCAGCTTCGCCGCGAACATGCCCATTTCCAGCTTCGGCACGTGAATGGTCGACAGCGGCGGGGAGGTGAACTCCGAGATCTCGATATTGTCCACGCCGAAGAAGGCGATGTCCTGCGGAATGCGCAGCCCGCGTTCCGTCGCGGCCCGCATCGCGGCAATGGCCATCATGTCGCTTGCGGCAAAAATCGCGGTCGGCGCGCGCCCGCTCGTCTCGAAGGCCTTCCTCGTCAGCTCGTAGCTCAGCGAGACGTCCCATTTCACGTCGATGACCCAATCGTCGTCGACCGTCAGGCCCGCCTCTTCCATCGCGCTCCGATAGCCCCGATAACGCCGTTCGCCGCGAAAATCATCGTGAAACTCCGCGCCTCCGATGTAGGCGATGCTCCGGTGGCCCTGTCCGATCAGGTAGGCGACCGCCTCCTTCGCCGCCGCGGCGCGGTCGTAGCTGACCATCGGAATGTCGTTGTCCGCGATGTCCACCCCGACGACGGTCCGCACGTTGGCCTTGATCCACTGGTAGGCTTCCCCGTCGATGCGTTCGACCACGAGCATGCCGTCGACGCGGTTCTCCTTGACGAGCGACTTCAGGTTCTCGATGTCGGCGTGCTTCTCGATGCTGCTGACGAATTCGAGCCGCATGCCCGCTTCGGCAAGCGTCTTCTCGATGCCTTCCAGGATGACCGAGAAATACGGATTGTTGTATTTATTCTGCGGCATCGCGACGACGCATCCGATGCGGAAGGCGTGCGTCGGCTCCTGCTTTTTGGTTTTCGACGGGCGCGTCGCCGTGTAGCCGAGCGCTTCGGCGGTCTCCCATATTTTCCGGCGCGTCTCGTCGCTGACGGAGCGGTTCGCGTCGTTCTTCATGACCCGCGATACCGTCGAGATCGAGACGCCTACGCGTTCCGCGATATCTTTCAGTTTTGCCATCGTTTCTTCCTCTCCACAGTACCGAATCCGGTCAGTCACGTTGTTGGGGCAATTTTGTTCCGCAGCGCACAAATTTGCGGCAAATTCATTGTATCGGTCCTGCGGGAGGAAGTCAACCGCCGGCGGAGCGGCGCCGACGCGGATCCGGCCGCTGCTTGCGCTTGCCGGCCGCTGCTTGCCGTTTGCCGATCTCCGCCCGGCTACCGCGGCGGAAAACGACGAACGAGCGAGGGCATCCCCTCGCTCGCCGTTCATGGCGTCCGGACGTTTCCTCCGGTATGGCCGCCCTATTGCATTTTCGAAGCCAAATCCTTGATCGCCGCCTGCAGGTCGCCGTCGCCGGACAGCGGCAGCTTCAGCGCCTGCTCCCCGTACGTCCAGACGAGGTCGGTCTTCTTCGCCGTGAACGGCGACACGATGCCGTACTTCTGGGCGTCGAGGAAGATTTTGTTCGCTTCGCCGACGGTTTGCACGTACGCGTCCGCCGCGGCTTTGTTCGCCGGGATCGAGTAGCCCTGCTTCGCCAGCTCCGTCTCGCCCTCCGGGCCGGCCAGCCACGCGAGCAGCTTGTAAGCCGCCGCTTCGTGCTTCGTGCTCGCGCTGATCGCGAGTCCCGCCGGCTGCACGACCGTTTGGTTCGTCTTGAATTTCGGCAGGTAGGAGATGCCGTAATCGACCTTCGCTTCCTTATAGTTGGTCGTATTCCAGCTGCCTCCCGGGTTCATGGCGACTTTGCCGGTCGTCAGCGTCAGGTTCACGTCGCCGCCGAGCCCTTCGATCTGCGCCGGGGTCGTATTGATCTTCTTGTTCTTCGTCAGGTCGATGAAGAAGTTCAGCACTTCCTGCGCCTCCGGCGTATCGAGGGCGAGCGAGTCGTCCTCGTTCACGAGCTTCGCGCCGTTCGACCACAGCTCGGGCTCCAGGAACCAGTCCATCGAGGAGCCGGGCGATAGGGACAAGCCCCATTGCACGATGTTTTTCGGATCGAAGCCGGGATCCCCCGCGCTCTTCCCGTTCTTGTCGAGCGTCATCTTGGCCGCGATGTCCACGATTTCGTCCCAGGTCGGCTCGAGCGTCGGCACGGCCGCGCCTTTCGGATTCGTCTTCGGATCGGCGAACAACGCCTTATTGTAGTACCAGACGATGACGTTGGCGTCGATCGGCAAGGATACCTGTTTGCCTTGATACTGGTGCAGCCCGAGCAAGCTCTTGTCGATAATGTTCAGATCGAAGCCGTTCTGCGCGAGCAAGCCGTCCAGTTCCTTGAAAATGCCGAGCTGGCCGTACTTCTCGATATACGCGTAGCTGGTCTTGAACACGTCCGGCAGCGTGCCGCCCGCGGCGTTCGCCGTCAGGCCGTCCCAGTAGCTCCCCCAGTCCTTGCCTTCGAGCTTGACGGTCATGTTCGGATTGGCGGCCATGAACTTGTCCAGCAGCTCCTGCGTGCGCTGCAGCTCCTCCGCGGTCCCCCACTGCGAGTACGTGATCGTCTCCTTCTCCGCGGTCGCGGCGTTCCCGCCGCCGTTGCCCGCGTCCGCGTTCGCCGCCGGGCTTTCCCCGTCCCCGTTGCCGCCGGATTGACCGCAGCCCGCCAGCGCGAGCGCCGCCGTCAGCGTCAAGACCGTCGTGCCGAACCGCCATTTGCGCATGCTCTTCATCTTCGTCAGTTCCCCTTTGCCCCATAGTAAAAACAATGATCAAACCGATGATCCAAACGATGATTGCTTCCCGGGAACCCGGTCTTGCCTTGCGTCAGCCTTTCGAGCCCGTGAGCACGACCCCCTCTACGATGTAACGCTGCGCGAAGAAATACAGCAGGCCGATCGGGATGATGCTGATGAACGCTCCGGCGGCAAGCGCCGGGAAATCCTGGCTGGTCTGGCCGATGAGCAGCTGCAGGCCCACGCTGAGCGTGAACAGCTCGCTGTTCTTGATATAGAGGAACGGCCCGAGAAAATCGAGCCAGGAATTCACGAACGCGAAGATGACCGTCGTGATGATGATCGGCTTGGACAAGGGCATGACCACGCGGGCGTATACCGTCCACCGGTTGCCGCCGTCGAGGTAGGTCGCCTCGTCCAGCTCCTGCGGAATCGTCAAGAAGAATTGCCGGAACAAGAAAATGTAGTACGCGCCCCCGAGCCAGGCCGGCACGATCAGCGGCAGCCACGTATCGATCCACCCCAGCTTCACGAACAGGACGTAGGACGGAATCATCATGATGGACGGCGGAATCATCAGCGTCACCAGCACGATCGGAAACAGCCGGTCCCGGTACTTCGTCTGAAACCGCGAGAAGCCGTAAGCCACGATCGAGCTCGAGATCACCGCGCCAGCCGCGACGAGGATCGAGATCGAGAACGAATTCTGGATCCACTTCCACATGAGCGGCTGAATGGCGAACAACCGGTGGAACGCGTCGACATTCAACGATTCCGGCAGCAGCGACGGCGGCGCTTTGTAGGTTTCCGCCTTCGTCTTCATCATGGTCGAGAGCATCCAGGCCAGCGGCCCCGCGAAGAGCAGGAAAACCGCGCTTAACAAGAAGTATTTCAAGGCGGTGCTTGCGGCGCCGCTCTTTCGTCTGCCGTTCATTCGGTTCTTCCCCCTATCTCTCGCCTTCGTAGTACACAAACCGGTTCGACGCTTTCATGAGCACGAAGGTCACCAGCGCGATGACGGCGAACAGGAAGATGGACTGCGACATCGCCATGCTGAACTTCAGATCCGTGAAGGACGACTTGTAGATGTTGTAGACGAAGGTGTACGACGCGTAATTCGGTCCGCCCTTGGAGAGCAGCAGCGCCTCCGTGAACATCTGAAAGTTGTACATCGTCTGGATGATCACGACGAACAGAATCGACGGGCTGATCATCGGAAGCGTGATGGCGAAGAACCGGCGCAGCCTGCCCGCCCCGTCGATCTCGGCGGCTTCGTACAGATGGCCCGGCACGTTCTTCAGCGCCGCCAGGAAGATCAGCACGCCGCTGCCGGATATCCAGACCTGCAGCAGAATGATGACCGGCTTGATCGTGTGCTCGCCGCCCAACCAATCGGTCTTGCCGATGCCGAGCAGGCCGAGGCCGGCGTTCAGAATGCCGAATTCCGAGTTGAACACGAGCCGCCAGATGATGACCGTCGCCACGATCGGCACGAGCGTCGGCAAGTAGTAGAACGTGCGGAACACGGCGATGCCCTTGACGTTGAGATTCAGCAGCAGCGCCAGCAACAGCATGCCCGCCGTCACGACCGGCACGCCGATCGCCACGAAATAAAGCGTGTTGAACAAACTCTTCATGAAGATCGCGTCGCCGGCCATATGTACGAAATTAGCGAAGCCGACGAAACGGTAGTCGACCGCGCCCGGCAGCCTCGCGTCCGTGAACGCGTAGAAGAAGGACGTCCCGAACGGAATCAGGAAAAAGGCGATGAAGCCGACGATCCAAGGCATAATGAACAAGAAAAACAACAGCGTGTCGTATCTCCTCAGGCGATTCATCCCGAACACCCCTTACTTGGCTAGCTCCTCCAAATACACGTACCGCTCTTCCGCGATGGATTTCTCCGCCGCCAGGGCGATCAGCAGCGCGCTGCGCCCCACCTCCCCGGACGCGAACGGCCGCTCGCCTTCCGCGATGCAGCGGACGAATTCGATGCGCTGGGTCTGTCCGCCCGTGTGGCCGCCCAGAATCGAATCCGAGGTCACGTCCATGTCCAGACGTTCTCTTGTAGAATCGGCCCCGCCCGCGATGTCGATGACCTTGTCGTTCCTCGCGACCATCTGTCCGCCGTTATCGCCGATGAGGCCGATCTCGAGCCCTTCGCCCATCAGGTTCTTCGGCTTCAAGTACATGCACAGGCCGAGATTCGCCTTGCTCCCGTTGTCGTAATCGATGGTGATGAAGGCGTGGTCGACGATCGACGTATCGACGATCGTCTTCGCCGGGTAGTGGGTGTACGAGTTGGTGATGAGATTCCGCTCGCCCCGCTTCATGACGTGCTGCCCTCCGGAGGCGAAGACGCGGACGGGATTCGCTCCGATCATCCAATTGAAAATATCGAAATGATGGCAATCCTTCTCGACGATGGCGCCGCCCGACTTGTCCTTATCGTAGAACCAGTCCGCCGGCGGGAACGGATCGCGGAACTCCTTGCACCACATCAGCTTCACGCCGCCCAGCCGGCCGTTCCCCACTTCCTTCGCCATGCGGCGGTATAAGTTCGAGTACCGGTAGACGAGGCCGATCTGCAGGACCTGTTCGTGCTTGGCCGCCGCCTCGAGGATCGCGTCGCAATCCGCGAGCGTATGGGCCACGGGCTTCTCCAGGAAGACGTGCTTGCCGGCCTCCAGGAACGCGACCGCCACTTCCCGGTGCTTGTAGTTCGGCACGCTGACGACGACCGCGTCGAGGTCGTCCTTATCCAGCAGCTCGCGGTAGTCCGCGCAAACGGCCGGTCGGCCGTGCTTCAGCTCGGCCAGCGTGCGGGCCACGTTCGCTTCGTTCATGTCGCAGATATACTTGACCTCGACGCCGTCCAACAGATCGAAGCCGATGCAATGATGCGAGCCCATGTCGCCGACGCCGATGAATCCCATTCGTAACTTTCCCATTCGCGCACACTCCGTTGTCTCGTATTTGCGGCAATTCGCCTTCAATGTCAGTTAATATAACACAGGTAAGGACTTGATAAGATCTTAATGCAATTTTAGGATAATGTCAACCGTTTTTGGCTAAAATATATCGCGATATTTGCCGCAAATATAATGAAAACAACGCATTTCCGCAATTTAGACGCGAAAACGCTACTATTCCAGTTTATTCGGCAATGTATACGGTTACGCGCGTCTATGATTTCGAAGCGCAAATATATGTATCATTTGCGCAAACGGAGGATATGTTATTGCCTTGTCAGGTATAATTGCCGCAAAGCACATCCCATGTCGAAAAGGCGCTTCGGATGGCCGGCAGCCGGCCCCGAAGCGCCTTTCGCGCGCCGCGCCCAAGACCGGAAGCGGCCCCGCGCGCAGGCGAACACGACGAAACGGACGGAGGCATGCCTCCGCCCGTTCCGCTTACCTATGATATGGCCGCGCGCGGCGGTCGCCCTCCCGGCGAATCCGCGCCCGCGCCTGCAAGACGGTCAGCGCCGCACGGCTGCCCACTCGCCGGACGCGGAGGCGGACGCGATCTCGGCCTCGATGATCCGGATCGTCTCCTGCGTGCTCCGCGGCGTCGCGGCGGCGAGCGCCCGCCCCGCGATCAGCGTTTCCGCGAAATATTTCAGCTCGAAATAGTAGCCCTGATCTTCGGGGAGCTCGGCGTCGTACCCGGCTCCCGCGTTCGGGTTGACCCGCACGGCGCCGCCCCGGAAGAGCAGATTGCCGCCTTCGAAATTCACCCGGTAGCTCATCTCGAAGCCGAAATCGCCCTGCAGCGTCCAGTCGACCTGCGCGTTCACGACTTTGCCGTCGCCGTACCGGTAGTTCGTCGACACGATGTCGTATCCCGAACCCGGGATGACGTTCAGCGCCTGGCAGGAGACCGCGTCGGGCACGCCGAACAGCCAGTTCACGACGTCGGTATCGTGCACGTGCATGTCGAGCAGGGCGCCGCCGCTCTTGTCCCGCTCCAGCAGCCACGGTCCCCACGTCGGCGTGCCGCTGCCCCGGAAGAACGACGCGCTCGTCACGCGCCCGAACGGCTTCCGGTCCACGATGTCCTTCAAGTATTCGTACGCCGGCCAGAAGCGGAGACATTGGCCGATCATCAGCTGCTTGCCGCTCGCCTCGGCGGCTTGGATCATCGCCTCGCAATCCGCCGCGCTCGGCGCCATCGGCTTCTCGCACAGCACGTGAAGGCCCGCTTCCAGGCACCGAACGGCCGTATCCTTGTGCAGGTACGTCGGCAGCGCGATGTCCACCGCGTCCAGCCGTTCCTCGCGCAGCATCTCCTCCACGGAGCCGTACTTGCGGAACCGGCCGAAATCCGCCGCCTCGCCGGAAGACGTGTCGATGTTCCCGCCCGTGGCGCGCCCTTCCAGCTTGTCCGGATCGATGTCGCAAATCGCGGTCACGCGAATCGGCACGCCCTCCTTTTCCAGGCGCAAATAGTTGTCCAAATGCGTTCTGCCCATGAAGCCGAGGCCGATTAATCCGATGTTCAGCATGCGGTCTAGCTCCTTCCCAAAATCGCGCTCATCGAGGCGGACGTATTATAAATGATTTGCTTGGCGTGGTGCGTATACGGCGGGATCATCTCGCCGATCACGTAGCCGTCGTACCCGATCTCTTCCAAGGCGCGTACGACTTCCGGATAGTTCACGTCCCCGGCGAGCAGGTCGACGAACCCGGACAGCCCGCCGCTTTCGCGCCGGTAATCCTTGAAATGCACCTTCTTGATCCGCGGCCCCAGAATGCGGATCCAATGCTCCGGGTAGCCGGCGTACACGACGTTGCCCACGTCGAAGTACGCGCCGACGTGCGCGGATCCCGCCGAATCGATGAACTGCCGCATCTCGAGCGGGGACAGCAGGAACTTGTTCCATACGTTCTCGATCCCGATGGACACGCCCGCCGCTTCCGCCGAGCCCGCCAGCTCCGTCACCGCCTCGAGCGCGTACTCGTAAGCGCGGTCGTACGGCACCACTTCGCTGCCCGGAATAAAATCGACGCCGACCGCCCCGGGAATGACCAGAATCGTATCCACGCCGAGGATGGCCGCGGCCTCCAGCTGCCTCTTGGCGATATCCTTCGCCTTCTCCCGCGTCTCCCGCTTCGCGCTCGTCATCGAATAGCTCCAATAGAGGCCGCTCGCCAGGCTCGTCAGCGCGATGCCGGCGTCCTCCGCCTGCTTGCGCACGTCCTCGATCTCCCGATTGCCGCTCGCCAAGCTGAGCGGCCCCGTCTCGTCCAGCGACAGCTCGATCCCTTCGAAGCCGGCGTCCTTGGCGATCGCCATGCACTCGGCAATCGTCGCGCCTTCCCCGAACGACCATACGTTGATGCCTTTTTTCATCGTCCTGCTCCCTTCCGTTCCGTCTTGACTCTCATTATAGGAAAGCGGCGGCGGGCTGGATTTAGCCATTCGGCCGGATTATTTGCACCGCGTCCGGTTAGCGCGCTATGGTAAAATGAGAAGAAGACAAACGGAAGACAACCCCGCCGGACGAAAGGATGACGCGCCATGGAATTCACTTCGGTCGCGCTGCAACAATCGATCACGATCGCGAAGCTGTATTCCTTTCACTATTTCGAATATGCCAAGGGCTACGTCTTCGAGGGCGAAGCGCATGATTTTTGGGAGCTGCTGTACGTCGACAAGGGCGAGGTCGAGGTCCGCGCCGACGACCGGACCGTCCAGCTCTCGGAAGGGGAGATGATCTTCCACAAGCCCGGGGAGTTCCATACGGTCCGGGTCGCGGAGCGGCACAAGCCGCCGAACCTCGTCGTCATCTCGTTCGCATGCCCGTCGGACGCCATGGCCGGATTCGAGGAGCGGGTCACGGACCTCGGCAAGCGGGAACGGGAGCTGCTGGCGCTCGTCCTGAAGGAGGGCTTCGGCGCGTTCGCCCCGCCCTTCGACGACCCGCTCTTCCATCGGCTGACGCCGCGCCCCGATGCCCCGTTCGGCGGGCAGCAGCTGATGAAGTCGTATCTGGAAACGCTGCTGATCCTGCTGCTGCGCGGGGAGACGGCGCCGGAGCCGGACGCGCTCAAGCCGACCTATACCCAGAAAGACAACGCCGACCAGCAGCTGCTGGAACGCGTCGTCGCCTACATGAAGGAGCATCTGGCCGACCATCTGACCCTCGACCGGCTGTGCCGGGCCGCGCACGTGGGCAGGACCCGGTTGAAGGAGCTCTTCCAATCCCGCGTCGGCACGGGCGCGATGGAGTTCTTCAAGCAGCTGCGCATCGCGGAGGCGAAAACCTTGATTCGCGAGAAGCAGTACAACCTGACGGAGATCGCGGCCCAGCTGGGGTACGGCAGTCTTCATTATTTCTCGCGCGACTTCAAGCGAGCGACCGGCATGTCGCCTTCGGAATACGCGCGCTCCGTCAAGGCGCGGTCGGAAGGCTGAACGGAGCGCCGTCTTGGCGATCGCGGCTGGCCTATACATCCGAGGAGGCCGAGCCCGCCGGCGATTCGGTCGTCGCATCTCCCGGACGTAAAAAAAGGAACCGGCGACGACGCCGGCTCCTTTTCGAGCGATTCGACTTACTGCTGCTGCCGGATGAGGAAAGCGGCGTCCCGAAGCAGACATGCCGCCGCCTCGTTTGATATATGCTTCCCGCTCTGCGCGCTCACCTCGTTTACGAAGCTGTCCAAGTTCCCCTTCTCAAGCTTCTTCGACAAACTGTTCGCGATACCGCCGTTGTCGATCGATCCGTCCGCCCTGAATCCGTCCACCAGGGCGCGCAAGGAATCGATCGTTGCCGTCGTTTGGAAATGAACCGTCAGCGTACCGGCATTCCCCGCATTGTCGCTTGCCTCCGCAACCAAGACGTGGGTTCCGAGCGCCAGCCCGCTCAGCTCCACCGTTTCACCGGACTGAAGCCGCGCGCCGTCCAGCGTCACGACCGTTTTGCTCGCGTCCACGCCGGAAACCGCATCCGAGACGACGATTTCCGGTTTGATCGTTTGGTCGTCCGTGAACGCTTCTCCATCATGAACCGAAGCGGTCACGGCCGGCGCCGTCATATCCAATTGGATAAGGCTTTCTTTGGCCGCTTCGAGATTGCCCGCGGCATCGGTCGAGCGGTAACGGATCGTGGTCGACGCGTCTTCGTGAAGCGCGATCGGCCCGTCATAAGGCAGCCAGGTCGCCCCTCCGTCAACGCTGTATTCCGTTTGTGCGACGCCCGACCTATCGTCCGAAGCGGTCAACTGCAGCTCGACAGGGTGCACATACCAGCCGTTCTGCCCGTCCGGTTCGGAAGGAACCGCCGTCATATCCGTTACGGGGGCCGTCTTGTCGGCCGGAGTCGCCTGCAGCGACGACTCGGACGACAGGATCAAGTCGCCGAACTTCAGCGGATCCTTGCCGCTCGAGATGCCGTCCATGTAGGCCAGCCAGCCTTCGCGGCCGCCGCCGTCGTTGTCGTTCACGAGCACCGAGATGCCGAGATCGGTCAAATCCGCCGTCGCCGGCTTGCGGGCGTCGGTCAGCAGGCTGCTCCACGGGAACGCGATCACGTAATTCGTCAGGTGATGCGCTTCGTCGCGGGTGAATTTGTACGGGATGTCATCCACATTGCCGGTCGTGACCGGTCCCCAGGTCTCGACGCCGAGCGCGGATACGCCCGTCGCCGCGTTCAGCGACGCGATGAAGCGCGGGTGGCTGTCGCTCGAGGCCGTGCGGCCCGGGCGTTCCGGGTCGAACGACACCTGCAGGCTGTCCGAGCCCCACGAGTCGTAGACGTTGTCGGACGCCATGCTGTGCACGTCGTCGGTCACTTGAACGGCCAGATAGAGATAATCGTCGTCCCACTTCACGTATTGGTCGGCCGACCGGTCGCTTGCGCTGTACGGTTTGCCGTCGGTCGACGTCGATTGCCCCTCGCCCAGATGAATGGCCTGCGAACCGGCCCATTGATCGGGATCGATCGCGCCGTTCACGGCGATCGGATGCTCCGGATCGACCCGCGTCGCCGTCAAGTCGGTGATGTCCTTCGCGAAGGTACGGTCGTAGCCGTCCGCGTTCGTGACGCGGAACGCGAAGTGCGTGCGGCTGTCAGGCGACAGCATCGAAGCCGGAATCGTCACGTATTGCGTCGCGCCGCCGGCGATGTCGCCGAAGCCGTAGCTGGCCGCGACGGCTGCCGGTTCTTCAACCTGCACGGTGCCGCCGGCAATGCTGCCGGAATCGTTCTTGTTGGTCAGCGCGACTTTGACGTCCCAGCCGGTCTTATCCGCGTTTTGCGCCGGATAGATCTCCACGCCGAGCGAATCGTCCGTGTTTTTCGTTTGCACGGTCATCGTCTTGTAGGGCGTGCCGTTCGAGCCGACCGGCGTGATTTTCAGCTCGTAGACGTACTTCGCGTAATTGTCCGGGACGTGCAGCACCAGCGTGTCTTTCGACGCGCCCGCCGCGAACGTGCCGCCGGCGACGACCGTCCAGCCTTCCGGCATGTCGACCTGATAGGTGCCGCTCAGCGCTTTCGCGCCGTCGGTCACGCGATGGATGTCCACGCTCAGGTCTTCGCCCGGCGTGACGTTCACCGGACTGAAGGCCGCCGTATCGAAAACGACGTCCGAGCTGCTTTGCGGATGCTCGTATACGCGCACCCAGTCGATGTACATGTCGGATTGGTCGCCGTAGCGCTCGAAGCCGTAGCCCGGCGGGAACGCGTCGCTCTGGGTCATGGCGTTGTTGATCAGGAAGTAGCTTCCCTTGCGCCACGAGAGCGGCAGCGTCTTCTGCTTATACACCTCTTTGTTGTCGAAGTAGTACGTCGTGTAGTCTTCTTGGATCAGCACGCCGTACGTATGGAAGCCCATCGAAATGTTGCCGGCGTCGCTGCCGACCAGATCGACCGTGTTGACGGCCTTGCCGCCGCCGTCGAGGTTGTCGTAGCCCCACGGATGGGTCGCGATCGAGTAGCCCGAGACGTTCGGCGGGTACGCTTCGATGATGTCGAGCTCGTCGGTCGCCTCGTCGTTCACCCCGGTCAGCGTCCAGAATGCCGGCCATTGATTCGGGTTGGCGCCGACGAAGAAGCGCGCTTCGAAATATTGGTCCGCGTAGCCTTTCGTGCGGAAGCCGACGCCGTCGTCGCCCACGGAGCTCAGGAAGCCCGTCGTGTAATGGCGCTGGTAACCGTCTACGCTTGACGGAAGCGGGTCCTCGTAATACGTCGTCTTGATCTTCAAGTAATCCTCGACCTGCCGGAACGGATCGTACGCGCCGCCGCGGTCCGCGAACAAGGCGTTTCCGTAATCCTTATAGTCCGGCTTGTGCGAGGCGTAGGTCGTGCGGTTGCCTTGGCCGTCCTTCCCCGTCTTGGAGATCGTCGGCATCGTCTTGTAATCGTCCTGGAACGTCACGTCCATGTCCAAGCCGGCCAATTGCGCCGGCATCGGCGCGTTGTCCAGGCCCATGTTCCAATCGGCGCCGCCCGCGTTGTAGAACTGGAAGTAGTCTTCGATGGCCGTCGTGCCGTCCGCCTTCGTCGCCGTCACCTTCACGGCGACCGGGCCGTGCGGGAATTGATCGGCATCGAACGCGATCGAGCCCTTGCCGTCGGCGTCCAGCGTCACGTCGCCGAGCTTGACGATATACCCGGAGGCGTCCGCGTGCTGGGCGTCCGGCTGATGCAGCATGTAGGCCGCCGCCTTGGCGTAGCCGCCCTTCGCGCTGAAGTTCAGCGTCGTCTCGCCGTCGATGTCGGCGCGGTACGCCGGCGACTGCAGCGTCACCAGATTCGGCAGCGCGATCTTCGGCGCCACGACGGAGACCGTCTGCGCCGCGTACTTGACGCCGTCCGCGATCGGCGCGATTTTGATTTGGCCGTTCGGCAGCGCGTAGTCGGCCGGGACGCTGACGACGATCGTGTCGCTCGCGCTTCCGGCCGTGAAGCTGCCGCCGGACACGACGGACCAGTCCTCGTCCGGGAACGTCACTTCGTACGTGCCGGCCAGCTCCTGCGCCAACTCGTCGCGGGCAATGGTAATGCTGGCGTTCTCGCCCTGCACGACGTCGACCGATGCCGGCGCGGCGAAGCCCGGAACGGCCGCGCTCGGGTCGTGCACGTATTCGAAGCCGGAGATGACGACGGCTTCCCGCCCGCTCTCGCTCTTGACCTTCAGCTCGAGCTTATGCTCGCCGCCGCGCAGGCCGGTCTTCTCGAACACCTTCGCGTTGTTCGTCTCCGCGTCGCTTCTGGAATCGATCGTCGACTGGAACGCGCCGTCCAGATAGACGTCCAGCAGGCCGCCCTTGCTGTAGGTGCGCATGAACACCGACACGGCGGTGCCGTCGAACGTGAACGCGGTCACGTCGCCGTTATTGCCGGCGTTGTCGTACATCCAACCCCAGGAATCGTTCCACCAGCCGCCGGTCGTCGTGAAATACGCCTTGCCTTGGGTCGACGGATCGAAGTTCGTCCACGGACCGCTGGTCGGAGCCGGGGCCGTTCCGTCCGTCTTGCCGACGTACGGGTACGTCGACGAATCGACGCGGATCGTCTGGACTTCGTTCGACTTCACGTAATCGTACTCGAAGCCTTCCAGCACGATGGAGCCGCCGGGCTTCGTGACGACCAGCTTGAGCGTATGATTCCCGGCCGGAAGGCCGCTCTTGCTGAATACGCGGCGCTTGCCGCTGCTGCCGTTCGTGTCGACCGAGCCTTGCTTGACGTCGTCGATGTACACGTCGAACGAGCTGCCGCCGTCGATATAGCGGGCATACAGCCCGACGGCGTCGCCTTCGAAGGCGAACGTCAGGTCTTGGTTCGTGCCGGCCGTGATGTACATCCACGCCCAGCTGTCTTTCCACCAGTTGCCGTTGAACGCGAAGTAATCGTTCGGCTGCGAACTGTGATCGAACGACGTCCACGCGCCGTCCGTCCCGCCCGTGGACGTCACGTACGGATACGTCGCCGAATCGACGGTGCGGATCTCGCCGCTGCCCGTGATCGGCGGCGCTTCCGGCGCATCCGGCGCCTGCACGGTCACCTTGATCGGCGGATACGTGCCGTCGCTGATCGTCGGCGTAATTATGATTTTACCGTCCTTGCTCGCGTAATTCGCCGGCACCTTGAATTGAAGGGTGTCCGTGTAGTGGTTGGTCGAGAACGACTGGCTCGTCGCCGTCTGCCATTCGCCGCCCGCCTTTACTTGCCAGCCGCTCGTCGGGAACGTCAGCTCATACGTGCCGAAGCGCGTGCCCGCCGCGCCGTTGCGGCTGATGTTCACGGCGATTTCGTCGCCCCCGCCTGCCTTGAAGAACGTATCCTCGCTCCAGAACTTCGGCATGTTCGGATCCTCGAAATGACGGAATTCGAAGCCGGCGATCCGCAAGTACCGCGTGACCGAACTGTTCGCGCCCGTGATTTTGAGCGTATGGTCGCCGTCCGCGAGCCCGCTCTTCTCGAAGATTCGAACGGTCTGATCGGCCGGGGCGTTCGTGTCGATATGCTGCTGCAGCTGGCCGTCCAAGTAAATGTCGCCTTCGCCGCACTCGCTGCACTTCGTCATGTCGAGCCCGATCGTCGTGCCGTTGAACTTGAACTCCATGGCGGTCGACGCGTTCTCGTTCACGTACATCCAGCTCCAGCCGTCCCGCCACCAGCCGCCGTCGATGAAATTGAAATACGTCTCGGAATTCGTGCCCGGATCGTAAGAAGCCCACGATCCTTGATCGCCCCCGGTCGTATTGCGGTACGGGTACGTCGTCGCGTCGACGCGGATCAGTTCGCCTTCCGCCCCCGTCGCCGTCGCGCTGACGACGATCGGCGCGTAGGACGTATCGTCGCTTGCCACCGGCGTAATCGTAATGTTGGACGTCTCGGTGTAGTCGCCCGGCACGAGGAACGTCAGCGTGTCGTTTGCCGAGCCCGCCGCGAACGCGGCGTTGTACGTGCCGTTCATGTCGACGAACTGGCCGCCGCTCATGATTTTCCAGCCGTTCGGCGCATCGACATGGTACGCGCCCGACAGCGCGGCCGCCGCGTCGTTGCGGCTCACGTTGACGCGCACGACGTCGCCGGAGAGCGCCTTCACGGACGCATCGCTCTCGAACCGCACCGCGTCCGGCGCGTCCTGGTACACGCGGACCCAGTCGACGTACGTGTCGCTTTCGTTGCCGTAGCGCGTGAAGCCGCCCGGCACGTCGAAGTTCTCGAACGGATCCGCCGCGTTGCCGTCGATGCCGTAATGATCGGACACCGCCGCGTTCAGGATGAAATAATTGCCGTACTGCCAGCTGAACGGCAGCGTTTTATGACGCGTGACTTCGATGTTGTCGCAGTAGTAGTACGTCCAGTCCTTCGTGACGTACACGCCGAGCGTATGGAAGCCCATCGCCAGGTTGATGTTGTTGAACGCCGGGGTATCGAGGTCGACCTTGTAGCCGCCGCCGAGCTTGCTGGCGTCGTAGTCCGCCGCCGCCGGCTTGTCGTAGCCCCACGGATGCCACGCGATCTGATAGCCCTGCGGCGTCCCCATATAGCCTTCGAGGATGTCGAGCTCGTCGCTCGGCTGGTTCGCCAGGTCCGGATTCTGGACGTAGCCGTTGGCCGTCAGCGTCCAGAACGCCGGCCACATGCCCGGGTTCGGCCCGAAGAACATGCGCGCCTCGAAATATTGGTTCCGGCCGCCCTCCGTATGGAAGCCGCCGCCCGCCTGGTTCATGGAGGACAGGTAGCCGGTGCTGACCTTCTGCTTCCAATAATCGTTGCGGACGTAGCCCGTCGGGTGGTACGTCGTCGTCAGCTGCATGAATTCGTTGTCGGCGATCGAGAACGGATTGTACGCGCCGTCGTAATCCTCGAACGCCGCCCAGCCGAACATGCCGCCGCGCGCTTCGTCGACCTTCGCCGACGCGTATGTAGCGCCGATGCCGGACTTGTTGATCGTCGGCATTGTCTTGAAGTCGTCCGTATAGACGACGTCCATGCCGCTCGTGACCGGGTTGGCCGGGGCGTTGTCCAGCCCGTTCCGCCACTGCACGCCGGCCTTGTTGTTCAGCTGCAGGTAGGCGTTGTCGAGCTCGGTGCCGTTCTGGAACACCTGAATGCGCACGGAAATCGGGCCGTACGGGTACTCGGACGCCGGGAAGTCCACGCTTCCGTGCCCGTCCGCGAGCGTGACTTCGCCGACCAGCTCCTTCGTGCCGTTGGCGGTATTGTTCAAGTCGCCCGGCTGTTTCTGCGAATAGACCTTCGCGGTCGTGCCGAGCTTATTGTAGAATTCGATCGTGACGGTATCCTCCGTGATGTCCGAGCGATACGCCGGCGAGAGGACCGACGTGATCCGATCGGCGTCGCTGTCCGCAGCCTGAACCGATCGTGGAAAGCCGAAGCCGACAAAAGCCGATATAAGCATGGAAAACGTGAGCAATAACGCCATGGACCGGCGATTCCGGCTCCATCCGCGCTTGTTTCTCATTTCATTACCTCCCTGCATCCATCGTTGTCCTTGTCTTGCGTCATGCGTCTTTCCCCTCTGTCTGACACGGTGCCAGTTCCGCCCGTTCGCATTCGGGCGCCCTAACCGGAAACCTCCCCCTTCGCGACTGAATCGGACAGCTTCCGCGCATGTCCTCCATCATTATAAAGAAAACCTGAAAGCACTTACATATGGTAATCCTCCAAAATCTATGGTAAAACTACCGATTCCCCGGGCTCTGCCGCGGTTTGGCGGCGTGTCACTGACACGGCTCTCGCGGAATAGCCCGGCCCGCTTCCGGACATGATAGAGCAGGTTCGGCAGAATGGGGCGGGAGGAGGATGCGGCATGGCAAAACCGGATAACCGCGCGGATAACGAGGTTCATCTGCAGCAGCATATCGAGCATACGCAAGCGAACATGCGCGAAGCGGAGAGCTACCTGGATGAACACGCCGGCGAAATCAGCGCGGACGAGAAGCGAATCATCGAAGCCAAGAACGAGCGGCGCAAGGAAAGCCTGAGCGATTTCGAGGCGGAAAAGCAGGACGAGGCGGGCCGATAATCGCTTTCCTATCCAGGACGGCAAAAAAAGGCGACCAACGATAACGATAGCGTTGGTCGCCTTTCTTTATACCGCGTTCCAATCCTTACCTTGCATACCGCCGCTGCCGCAGCGCTTCGTACAGCAGCACCGTTGACGCCATCGCGACGTTCAGCGACTCCGACCGGCCGTGCATCGGAATGATCATGCGCGTGTCCACCATGGCGAGCGCCTCGTCCGACAAGCCGGTGGATTCGCTGCCGAGCAGCAGCCAGGTCGGCCCCCGCCAGTCGTAGCTATAGCACGTCGCGGTCGCCTGCAGGCTCGTGCCGACCAGATGAATCCCGCGCGTCTTGGCTTCCGGCAGCAGCTCGGCCAAGTCGCCTTCCACCACGGGCAGATGAAACAGCGAGCCCATCGTCGAGCGCACCGTCTTCGGGTTATACAGATCGACGCTCCCGCGGCCGAGCACGACCGCGTCCGCGCCGACGGCGTCCGCGCTGCGGATGATCGTGCCCGCGTTGCCGGGATCGCGCACGCCATCAAGGACGACGACGAGCGAGTCCGGACGGTAGAGCGCCGAAGCGTCGGCGCGGGGCTTGGCCACGATGCCGAAGACGGGCGGCGGCGAATCCGTGCCGGTGCACTTCGCCATGATCGCCGGCGTCGCTTCGATCAGCTCGCAGCCGGCCTGTCCGAGCGGCGCCCGGAGCTCGGTGGGCACGCCGCGTTCGGCGTCGATGACGATCGTCTCCACGTCCGCTCCCGCCTGCAGCGCCTCCAGCACGAGATGAACGCCTTCGATCAGGAAACGCCCGCTCCGGTCCCGATGCTTCTTGTCCAGCAAGGCGGCCATCGCTTTCACTTTTTCGTTTTGCAGCGACGTAATGCTTGTCGTTCGATTCATTGAATTCCGCACGTTCCCCTCAGCCTTCCGCATACGAAATCTCGAGTTCGGCCACGTCCTCGGTC
Source organism: Paenibacillus sp. UNC496MF (assembly GCF_900113915.1). NCBI lineage: Bacteria > Bacillati > Bacillota > Bacilli > Caryophanales > Paenibacillaceae > Paenibacillus > Paenibacillus sp. UNC496MF. The sequence continues at coordinate 23,833 of NZ_FORE01000008.1, read as the reverse complement.
CGGCCGACGATGACGAGCACGTCCCCCGCCCGAATGGCGTCCTCCGCCGACGGCGCGACGTTCATTTCCGTCCCGCGCTTGATGGCGAGGACGTTGCAGTTGTAACGAGCCCGGATCTCGAGCTGCAGCAAATTGAGGCCGACCATGAAGTCCGGTGCTTTCATTTCCACGATGCCGTAATCGCTGGACAGCTCGATGTATTCCAAGACGTTCGGCGACAGGAGGTGATGCGCGACCCGCAGCCCCATGTCCCGTTCGGGGAACACGACCTTGTCCGCGCCGATTTTGTTCAGCACCTTGCCGTGCAGCTCGTTTTGGGCTTTCACGATGACCTTCGCCACGCCGAGCTCCTTCAGGATGATGGTCGTCAGGATGCTCGCCTGGATATCCTCGCCGATGGCGACGACCACGACGTCGAAATTGCGGAGCCCGAGCGCCCGCAGCGCTTCCTCGTCCGTCGTGTCGACCGAGACCGCGTGGGTCACCCAGCTCGACACCTCCTGGATCTTCTGCTCGCTGACGTCGATGGCCAGCACCTCGAAGCCCAGCTCGGACAGCTCGTGCGCCACGCTGGACCCGAATCTCCCCATGCCGATGACGGCGTATTGCTTCTTCGCCAATCCGCAACCCTCCCGCGCGCGATGTAAAGTTAACTTATTATAACATACCTGCCGGCGATAACCGAATGGCGGGCCGCGTCAGTCCGGCATGAATTGCACGCGCGAAGGAGATATTAAACGGGAATTCAAGTGATGGAGGGATAGGCTTGAACAATCTTGATTTGCGGCAGGCTATCGTGCAACGCGTGCAAAACAAATCCGGCGCGGAATTGACCGACGTGATCGAAAGCTCCATCAACAGCGACGAACGGGCGCTTCCCGGCCTCGGCGTGTTGTTCGAAATGATCTGGCAAAACAGCAAGGCGCCGGAGCAAAACCGGATGGTGGAGCTGCTGTACAACCACCTGAACCGGGCGACCGGGGCGAACCCGAGTCCGAGCTGACGGCGGACGCCGCGAGCGTTCGGTTTGGCTTGCTTACAAGGTGCCCGGCCCCGGCGGGTTTCATGTGCGGCGCGATTAGAAGCGCCGCTGCCGAGCGCCGATAACGATAACAGCCTGCCCCGTTGTAGGGGCAGGCTGTTTAGTTGCCGCGAAGCCGGCGAGCCGGCAGGTATCCCGCCTATCGTCGCGCTGCCGTCAGACCGTCGTCGAGCCCTCCAGCGCCGGCATCGCTTCGGGACGCTCGCAGGTGCTTTCCATGACGTAGTGCTTGCCGTCGCGGGACGCGTCGTGGAAGCCGTGCATCGCTTCGAGCACGTGGAACGCCATCGCGCCGTTCGCCCGGTGCGGGCCGCCTTCGCGGATCGCGCGCGCCATGTCGGCGACGCCGATGCCGCGGTTGTTGTCCGTGTTGCCGTGGGTGAGCGCGATCTCTTCCCACTCGCCGCCCACTCGGCGCAGCTTCACGGTGCCGCCGAACATGTTCGGGTCCGGCACGAGCAGGGAGCCCGCGCTGCCGTGGACTTCGATGTTCGGCAGCGACGTGCCGGCCTTCGCGTCGAAGCTCGTGATCAGCGTGCCGACGGCGCCGCTCGCGAAGTCGAGGACGCCCGCGATGTGCGTCGGCGTCTCCACCTTCATCACTTTGCCGTGCTTCTTCTCGCTCGTGATCGTCCGCTCCGGGTACGAGATGACGGCCGAGCCCGTCACGCGCCGGATCGGTCCCAGCAGCGTGATGAACGCGGTGAGATAGTACGGCCCCATATCGAACATCGGGCCGCCGCCGACTTCATAAAAAAATTCCGGATCCGGGTGCCAGCCTTCCGGCCCGCCGCCCATCATGAAGCCGGATACCGAGATCGGCTGCCCGATCGCGCCGTCGTCGATCAGCTTGCGGCAGGTCTGGATGCCGCCGCCGAGGAACGTCTCCGGCGCGCTCGCGACGCGAAGCCCTTTCGCCTTCGCCAGCTCCAGCACCTTGCGGCCTTCCTCGCGGGTCACGGCGAGCGGCTTCTCGACGTAGACGTGCTTGCCCGCTTCCAGCGCCTGCAGGCAGACCGTGGCGTGCGCCTTCGGGAAGGTCAGGTTGACGACGATCTCGATCTCGGGATCGGACATCAGCTCGTCGACCGTGTACGCCTTGGCCAGGCCGAATTCCTCGGCCCGCATCTTCGCGCGCTCCAGGTCGATATCGGCGGCCGCGACAAGGTCGATTTCGGGATATTTTTTAAGATTCGCAAAGTAAATCTGGCTGATGTTGCCGCAGCCGACAACGCCTACTTTCACTGGCTTCATTCGTCGCATGCTCCCTTTTTTTGCCGCTCCGGACGAGGTGGTCGCCGTTGCCGGCGCGGCCTTATCGTGTTGGTTCGCGGTTCAACCTGCTGTTCCGTGACGCTGCGCTTCTTCCGTTCCGCTTTGCGCGGCTGCCGGTCGCGGCCCGGTACGCGTAACAGCCCGCCATGACGGACGGGCTGTCTTCCTTCGGTCTTCCTTCGTCATCGTCGCCGCATGCGCGGCGCCGGCCGTCAGTTGGACTGCTTCTCCAGCGCCGGCATCGGCTCCGGACGCGAGCACGTGCTTTCCATGACGTAATGCTTGCCGTCGCGGGACGCGTCGTGAATGCCGTGCATGGCCTCGAGCACGTGGTACGCCATCTCGCCGTTCGCGCGGTGCGGGCCGCCTTCGCGGATCGCGCGCGCCATATCGGCGACGCCGATGCCGCGGTTATTGTCCGTATATCCGTGCGTCAGCTCGATCTCCTCCCAGTCGCCGCCCGCCCGGCGCAGCTTGACAGTACCGCCAAAGCCGTTCGGATCCGGCACGAGGAGCGAGCCGGCGCTGCCGTGCACCTCGATGTTCGGCAGGGACGTGCCCCCTTTGGCGTCGAAGCTCGTGATCAGCGTGGCGATCAGGCCGTTCTCGAAATCCAGCACGCCGCTGATGTTCGTCGGCGTCTCGACGACGATCGTTTTGCCGCGCTTCTTCTCGCTCGTGATCGTCCGCTCCGGATACGAGATCCGCGCGGAGCCCGTCACGCGTTCGATCGGGCCGAACAGCGTCACGAACGCCGTCAAGTAGTACGGCCCCATGTCGAACATCGGGCCGCCGCCGATTTCGTAGTAGAACTCCGGATCCGGGTGCCAGCTCTCGTGGCCGCCGCCGATCATGAAGCCCGTCGCCGATACCGGCTGGCCGATCGCGCCGTCGTCGATCAGCTTGCGGCAGGTTTGAATGCCGCCGCCGAGGAACGTTTCCGGCGCGCTCGCGACGCGGAGGCCTTTGGCGGCCGCCAGCTCCAGCACCTGCTTGCCTTCCTCTCGCGTCACGACGATCGGCTTCTCGACGTAGACGTGCTTGCCCGCTTCGAGCGCCTGCAGGCAGACGGAGGCGTGCGCCTTCGGAATCGTCAGGTTGACGACGATTTCGATCTCGGGATCCGCGAGCAGCTGCTCGACCGTATACGCGTTCGGCACGCCGTATTCCGCCGCGCGCTCCTTCGCGCGCTCGATGTCGATGTCGGCCGCCGCGACGAGCTCGACCTCGGGATATTTCTTCAAATTCGCGAAATAAATCCGGCTGATGTTGCCGCAGCCGATAATGCCGACTTTAACTGGCTTCATGGGTAATATGCCTCCCTGCTGGAATCCTTATGATAATCGTTCGTTCAGCGTGCCGCCCACAGAAAGCCGCGGCGCATGAGCTCGAGCGTCTGCGGCATGGCGACGATGTTCGCCTGATGGCCGAGCGAGTTGTAGTAGACGCGCCCCTGGCCCCAGGTTTTCGTCCAGACGACCGGCATTTTGACGTCGCCGAAGTTGGTCGTCGCATGGACCTTCACCGCTGGGTCAACATGCATGTAGTACTGCTCGGAGACGACCTCGAAGTCGCCGATGCCGCTCGTCAATGGATCGTTCTCGTCGGTCATGTTAACGTCGTAGCGGACGCCGTCGTTGCCCGGATGCGCCACCCATTGGCCGCCGACCATGTACTGAAAGTCCGTCTCGTTGCGGAACGAATCGCCCATGCCGCCGTGGCAGCCGGCGATGCCGCAGCCCGCTTGCACCGCATCCAGCAGCGGACGCAGCTGCTCCTGCGTGATCTGTCCCATCGTCCATACCGGCACGATCAAGTCCTGGCTCGCCATCAGTTCCTTGTCCGCGAACGCGTCCAGCGTGCCCGACACCGTCACGTCGAACCCTTCCTCGCGCAGCAGGCCCGCGAAAATTTCCCCGACTTCCTTCGGCTGATGGCCGTCCCATCCGCCCCATACGATAAGCGCTTTTTTCATCGTCCAAAATCCTTCCTCTGTCGCGTATTCAAATGCGGTCTAAGCCCGCTATGGCCGTCTGCGTCCCAGCGCCGTTTGCTCTTCGATAACCTTCGGCCCGCCCGAAACGGCGGCTCAGCGCAGCTCCGAAATCGCGACCCAACGGCGTTCCTCGATCGACTTGTCGACCGCTTCGAGCACCGCTTGGCATTCCACGCCGTCCGCGAAGTTCGGCACCGGCTGGCGGTCTTCCGCGATCGCGTTCATGAACTCGACCATCTCGTGCGTGAACGTGTGCTCGTAGCCGATCGTGTGGCCCGGCGGCCACCAGTTTTGGCTGTACGCGTGGGCGCCGTCCGTCGCCAGCACGCGGCGGAAGCCCTGCACGTCGTCGGCGTCGTCGGAGAAGAACACTTGCAGCTCGTTCACCCGCTCGAAGTCGAACTTGATGCTGCCTTTGCTGCCGTTGATCTCGAACGAGTTCGTGCAGCGGTGGCCCGGCGCGAAGCGCGTCGCTTCGATGCTGCCGAGGGCGCCGTTGTCGAAGCGCGCGAGGAACAGCGTCGCGTCGTCGACCGTCACTTCGCCCTTCGGCGCGCCCTTGTCGCCTTTCGCGGTGAGGCCGCCGGTCGTCGCCGTCAGCAGCGGACGCTCCTTGACGAACGTTTCGCTCATGCCGATGACTTCATGGAATTCGCCGACGAGGAACCGGGCCATGTCGATGACGTGCGCGCCCAGGTCGCCGTGGGCGCCGGAGCCTGCGATATCCTTCTGCAGGCGCCAGACGAGCGGGAATTCCGGATCGACGATCCAATCCTGCAGGAAGAAGCCGCGGAAGTGAAATATCTTGCCGATGCGGCCTTCCGCAATTAGCTTCTTCGCCAGCTGGACGGCCGGCGCGAAGCGGTAATTGAAGCCGACCATGTGCTTGACGCCGGCTTTCTCGGCGGCGTTCAGCATCTCGACGGAGTCCGCCAAGTTCAGCGCCAGCGGTTTCTCGCAGAAAATATGCTTGCCCGCCTTCGCCGCGGCGATCGCGATTTCCTTATGCGCGTCGCTCGGCGCGTTGATGTCGACGACGTCGATGTCGTCGCGGACGACCAGGCTGCGCCAGTCGGTCTCGGCGCTCTCCCAGCCGAACTGCGCGCGGGACTGCTCCACCCCCGCGGCGTCGCGGCCGCAAATCGCGACCATCTGCGGACGCTTCACGTCCGGGAAAAACATCGGCAGCGCGCGATAGGCGTTGCTATGCGCCTTCCCCATGAATTTGTAACCGATCATCCCTACTCGAATGCTGCTCATCGTACGATTCCACCTCTCCGCATGATTGGGTTGAATAGAATAGCTGGAACAATCTTCAGTTCAGGTCGTGCCGTCGGGCATGGAGGAAGCGCGTTCAATCAGCTCGACGGGCAGCTTGACGTCGAACGGAGCGGCGTCCGCGGGGTTCGCGACGGCGTCGAGCAGCCGCTCGGCGGCTTCGCGGCCGATGTCGAAGAACGGCACGCGAATCGAGGACAGCGGCGGGTCCGTCATGCGCACGACGTCGGAATCGTCGCAGCCGATCAGCGCGAGCTCGTCGCCGACGCGGATGCCGAGCTCCTTCAAGCCCTGCAGGAGCCCGATCGCCATCCGGTCGTTCGCGGCGATCACGGCGTCCAGCCGGCCCGCCCGCACGAGGTCTGCAACCGCTTTCGCTTGCAGGTAACCGGTCTTGCGGCTGTAGTTGCCGAGCAGCACCCGCTCGGGCTCGTACGCCGCACCGGCTTCCGCCAGCGCCTCCCGGTACGCGTCCAGCCGGTCCCGGCTGTTGGAATAGACCGCCGGCCCGTTCAGGAACCCGATCTGCCGGCGTCCCCGCGCCAGGAGATGGCGAACCGCTTCGCGCAGGCCCGCGCCTTGGTCGGCATCCACGGAATTGTAGGCTTCGCCGCCGAACCGCTGATTGACGAGGCAGAAGGGATGGTTCCCTTCCTTCAGCTCCGCCAGCGCCTCGCGCTCGGACGGCACGTCCTGCGCCCCGATGAGGATGCAGGCGTCGATCTTCTGCGTCCGGAACAGGTTGGCGTAATCCCGCGGCTCCTCCGGCTCGCGGAACAGCAGCAGCAGATCGTACCCGCGCCGCTTGGCGGCGATCCCGATCCCGCTCAGCACTTCGGAGAAATAATACGTCGAGAACAGGTTGACCTTCGCCAGCATCGGCAGAATGACGCCCAGATTGCCGCTTTTGCGCAGCGCAAACCGCTGCGCGAGCGCGCTCGGCACGTAATTCAGCCGCTCCGCCGCCTCCAGCACCCGTTTCGCCGTTTCCTGCTTGACCGACCCGACGCCGCTAAGCACGCGCGAAACCGTCGCCTCCGAAACGCCGGCAAGCTCAGCGACTTTTTTACGGATAGGTCCTCGCTCCCGTTCTGCATCATCTAGAATGTACACGCGTACATTCTCTCACGGCGGCACCCGGTTGTCAACGGCGAATCGCGTCGAATCGCGGAAAAGAACGGCAAGCCTTTCGGACTGGCGCTCTCGTCCCTTATTTGTCGGCCATTCGGCCCGGCGCAGCGAAAAAAGCCCCGTCATCCGACTTCGCCGGACGCGGGGCCTGCTTGGTTATTAGGGCGCCATCTCCAAAAACTTGGAGGTGGGGTTCTTCTCCATGGCGGTGCGCATCGCGTATTCGTTCTCGAACAGCGCGACGTAATTGTCCTTCTTGTCTTTCACGAGCGTCGAGTTGATCCGGTACTTGGACGGATCGATCTTCTCGTCGACGATCCAGCGCGCGAATTGGAACGGCATCCGGTGCAGCATGATGTCGACGCCGTATTCCGAACGCATGCGATGCTCGAACACCTCGAACTGCAGCTGGCCGACGACGCCGAGAATCGTCTCGTCGAAGTTGCCGGTGGACTGGAACACCTGCACGGTGCCTTCCTCCGTCAGCTGGTCGATGCCCTTCTGGTATTGCTTATGCTTCAGCGCGTTCTTGACGGTCACCTTCGCGAACAGCTCCGGCGAGAACGTCGGCAGCTCGTCGAACACGATGTTTCCGCCCTGCGCGAGCGAATCGCCGATCCGGAAGATGCCGGGATCGAACAGGCCGATGATGTCGCCCGGATACGCGTTCTCGACGATATCCCGGTCCTGGGCCAGAAACTGCTGCGGCTGCGACAGCTTGATGTCCTTGCCGTTGCGCACGTGGCGCACGCTCATGCCGCGCTCGAAGCGGCCGGAGCAGATGCGCAGGAACGCGATCCGGTCGCGGTGCGCCGGGTTCATGTTCGCCTGGATCTTGAATACGTAGCCGGTGAACTTCTCGCTCATCGGATCGACCGGTCCCGACGTGCTTTGGCGCGGCGTCGGCGCCGGCGCCAGCTGCAGGAAGTTCTCGAGGAACGTCTGCACGCCGAAATTGTTGACGGCGCTGCCGAAGAAGAGCGGCGTCAGCTCGCCCGCGCGCACCTTCTCGTAGTCGAACTGGTCGCCGGCCACGTCCAGCAGCTCCAGATCCGCGATCAGCTGATCGGTCAGATAATCGCCGGCCATCTCGCGAATATGCGGATCATGGTAGTCCTCGACCTTCTGCACCTCGATCGTGGAATGGTCGTTGCCCCGGAACAGCTCGACCTGGTTCTTCATCCGGTCGTAGACGCCGCACAGCTCGCGGCCCATGCCGATCGGCCAGTTCATCGGAACCGCCCGGATGCCGAGCACGCGCTCGAGCTCTTCCATCAGCTCGAACGGATTCTGGCCTTCGCGGTCCAGCTTGTTGATGAACGTGAAGATCGGTATGCCGCGCTTGCTGCACACCTGGAACAGCTTGATCGTCTGTGCCTCGACGCCCTTCGCGACGTCGATCAGCATGACCGCGCTGTCCGCGGCCGTCAGCGTCCGGTAGGTGTCTTCGCTGAAGTCTTGGTGGCCCGGGGTGTCCAAAATGTTGACCCGGTGTCCGCTGTAATCGAACTGCATGACGGACGACGTGACGGAGATGCCGCGCTGCTTCTCGATCTCCATCCAGTCGCTCGTCGCGTGGCGGCTCGCTTTGCGCGCCTTGACGGAACCCGCTTCGCGAATCGCGCCCCCGAACAGGAGCAGCTTCTCCGTCAGCGTCGTTTTCCCCGCATCGGGGTGAGAAATGATGGCGAACGTGCGCCGTTTCTCGACTTCCTGCTTGATTTCGTCCGTAATCGTTTTGCTCATGTCTGTTCCCTTCGTCCCTTTAAATGCCGCCGATCAGAAACCCCCGCGCCGGCGCCGCTTCGACGCCGGCCAGCTTGAGCGGCGCGACGACCATGAAGTAGCTGCCGGTCGCGACGTCCCTCAGGCGCAAGCCTTCCACGACCACGATGTTGTTGCGGAACAGCGCGCGGTGCGTCGGATACCCGATTTGGCCCCGCTCGATGCCCAGCGCGTCCGTGCCGATGCCGCGGACGCCGAGCTCGATCAGGTACTGCGCTCCGTCCTCCCGCAAGTACGCGAAGTCCGGCTCGAACGCGTCCGCATAAGAATTACGCGTCTTCATCAGCACCCAATCGTTGCGCTGCAGCCCGAGCGGCTCCAGGTCGTCCCGCGTGACGGCTTCCGCGCAATGCGTCAGGTCCGCCACGCGGGCCATGCCCACGAGCGGCTCCAGGCCGATCGTCTCGATCGCGTCGCCGTCCTTCAGCATATGCAGCGGCGCATCCACGTGCGTGCCGGCGTGCGCGTCCAGATCCAGCCGGGATTGATAGACGGCCTCGCCGCCTTCGTGGCAGGCTACGTTCGTGATCTTCGGCATTTTCGATTCTTTGTTTTTGTACACCGGCATCGCCGGCTCGATCGTCATCGAGATATCGTAAATCCTAAACATCGCCGCATCCTCCGGGGCTCATCGCCGCGCAAGACGACGGCCGGTTCATTTCGGCCCGCCGGAGATCCAGATGACGTTATCCTCCGCCTGTCCGTTGACCGGCCACCAATGGAAGCCGTCCTCGGCCAGCAGCTGCTCGACGCGCGCCGGTCCCCACGAGCCCGCGGGATACAATTCGAGCGCCGGGCTGTTGCCGCGCCACGCTTCGGCGATGCGGTCCACGAACGCCCAAGCCTCCGCCACCTCGTCCCAACGGGTGAAGTACGTCGATTCCCCGCGTCCCGCGTCGTGAAGCAGGCGTTCGTACGCTTCCGGCGTGTTGATGCCGATCATGCAGCTTTGGCAGAATTCCATCGATACCGGCTGCACGACGTTGTCGACGCCGGGCTTCTTCGCGTTGATTTTAATGTAGATGCCTTCCATCGGATTCACGCGGATGACCAGCAGGTTCGGCGCCAGGTCGTGACGCTGCGCGAACAGGATGTTGTCCGGCACGTTTTTGAACTCGACGACGACCTCGGTCGTCTTGACCGGGAGCCGCTTGCCCGTCCGGATGTAGAACGGCACGCCCGCCCAGCGGAAATTGTCCAGGTGGACGCGCGCCGCGAAATACGTCTCGGTCTCCGACTGCGGATTCACGGAATCCTCCTCGCGGTAACCGCTGAGCGGCTTGCCGTTCAGCTCGCCGCCGGCGTACTGGCCGCGGATGACGTTCGCCTTCACTTCCTCCGCCGATGCGAACGGACGCAGCGAGCGAAGCGCCTTGACCTTCTCGTCGCGGAGATCCTCCGGATGCAGCCGGCTCGGCGGCTCCATGGCGATCATCGCCAGCATCTGCATCATATGGTTCTGCACCATGTCGCGCAGGGCGCCGGACTTGTCGTAATAGCCGCCGCGCTCCTCGACGCCGACCGTCTCGGACAGCGTGATCTGCACGTTGGCGATATGCTGGTTGTTCCAGAGCGGCTCGAAGAAGGCGTTGGCGAATCGCAGCACCTGGATGTTCTGCACCATTTCCTTGCCCAGATAATGGTCGATCCGGTAGATCTCCTCTTCCTTGAACACCTGGCTCAGCTGCGCGTTCAGCTTGCGCGCCGATTCCAGGTCGTAGCCGAACGGCTTCTCGATGACGAGCCGGTTCCAGCCCTTGGACTCCAGCATGCCGCCGTCGCGCAGGTTGAACGACACCGGTCCGAACAGCTCGGGCGCGAGCGCCAAATAGAACAGGCGGTTGCCCGGAATGTCGAACTTGGCGTCCAGATCCGCCGTCAGGCGGGCCAGCTCGCGGAAGCCGTCGACGTTGTTGATGTCCAGCGACATGTAAACGAAATGCGAGGCGAATCGCTCCCACTGCTGCGAATCGTCCGCTTTGTACCGGCAAAATTCGCCGATCGACTCCAGCAGGTCCGCGCGGAACTGCTCGTTCGTGCGCGGACGGCGGGCAAGGCCGACGACGGCGAAGTCTTCGGCCAGCTTGCCTTCCTTATACAGGCTGAACAGCGCGGGAAACAGCTTGCGGCGCGCCAGGTCGCCGGTCGCGCCGAACAAATAATATACCGCACCTTCGGCGGCGATGGAATCGTGTTTGCTCACGTCGGTCATGTCCCTCAATTCTTTCTATGTATTTTTTTGGCACCGCTGACACGCGTCGTTTTAATGTAGTGTAGCATAACGGGCTTGGAGAAGCTATTCGTCCCGGGCGAAAAACCCCCGTGCCCCTTGGGGAGCGCTCACTTAGCTTGCATCGTATAATCCCCGGTTATGAGCGGAACGCCGATAATTAATTCCGCCCCCGTCCGCGGCGTGCCGCGCGACTCCGCGATCTGCAGGTTCACGGGCTTCGAACCGCTGAGCACCCGGCTTCCGAGCGCCCCGCTGTAGTACGTCAAGCTGCTGGTATTCCCGTCGTCGTAGGCTTCCGTTTCCTCGGCTTCCGCCGCTTTCGCGACGCGCGCGCCCGCTCCCTCCGCCGCGGGCCGGCCCTTGACGGTGAACCCGCCGCGCAGCTTCAAGTCCGACGCTGCCCGCATCGCCTTCTCCACTTTGGCGAGCCCCGCGCTGATGACGCTCCGTTCCGTTTGCCCCGCCGCATCCAGCAGCAGCACCACGTCATACCGGGGTTCGCCCTGGCGCGCTCCGTCCTTCGCCGGCTGCGAGCGCACCCACAGCGTCAGCTTGTAGTGGGGATCGGACGCCACGACGTCGACCGGCCCCCCGTCCGCGTTCAAGCGGCCGCTCAGCTTGAAGCCCAGCGCCGAGGCGAAGTCGTTCGCCGCCTTGAGGTCCGCAGCCCCGTCCCAGCGAAACGACCATGCGGCGCCGCCCGCGCCGCCGGCGTATGCCGCGTCGCTCCAGCGCCACACCGTTTCGAAATCCGCGCGCAGCGGCCCGGCGGACGCGCCGCCGCCGCCGCCGTTTCCCCGCAGGATCGCCCACGCGGCGGCAGCGGCGAGCACGAGAAGCGCGGCAAGCACGCCGATTTGCGGGCGCCGCCCGCGCTTCGTTTTCCGGATGGGGACCGGCGTCATGGACCCTTCTGCCATCGGTGATTCACTCCTTGCGCCCGTTCTTTGCGGGGCGATTTGGGTAAATATCCATACGCAACCGCCTCTGGGTGAATACACTGTCACAGGTCTACTTAGGGGAGGTGTCAACTAAGCGATGGAACAAATTTATCCGCTTCACGAGGAGAACATCAAACGCTTTTGCGGTATGCCCGTCTGCGTAGTGACGAACGAAGGACAGCGCCATTACGGCATCCTGAGCCGCTGCCACGAAGGGCGCATCGTGCTGAACGAGCGTCCCGCGACTGCCGACGGCCAAGGCAGCCTCGGCGGACAGGCGACCTCGGGACTCCACAAAGGCAAGGTGACGAATCAAAAGAGCAAGAAGCAGAAAAAGGGGAAAGCCGCCGCGGCTGCCGAATCCAAGACGACGGGCGCAGCGCAGACGCAGGCCTATTACCCTTACGACCCATACGGCTACTACGGCGACTGGTACGGAGGCTTTGGTTTCGGCGGCGATGTGCTCGCGTTCGATTTGGCCGCGCTCGCCTTCCTGTTCCTGCTCATCTAAACGACCCTCGCGCCGCCCGAGCCTGCCGCCGCGGACTCGGGCATTCGCACGGGGATGGCTTGTCCGTTTCCGCTCGCGCCTGTGTTGGGGACATGCGTCTTGAAACAATATGGATCATGCGGTCAAGCCGGGAGGCTTATGCGGAACGGCTCGAATCGATCTCGTAGCTGAGGAGAAAATTCTCGTATGCGTCTAGTGTTATTGCCGTGTAATCTGCTATGTTTAGCATAGCACAATCCTTAGCCGGAGGCGATGTCCGTGGTCATGCCTTACGCCGTTTCGCCCGTCAGCGAGGCCGTTCGCCCGAATGACGAGCCGATTTATCCGTTGGAACGATACGCGATGTATCCGCATGCATGGGAGGAAGGCTATCCTTACCGCGGAAAAGAAGGGGGCCGTGCCGCGTCGGTCAAACGCGTAAAGCCGGCCGGTCTCTTGGACTTGCCGGCTTCTTTGCCGCGCGGCGCCGGCGCGGCGCTGCGCGCGGCCGCCGAGCATGCCGCCGCGTGGCTGCGCGAAGCCGGGGAGCTCCGCGCGGCGCTTGAGGCGCTGACGCAGCGGTTTCCGCCGCGGCCGGATTCGCGGCGGATCGTCGCCGCGGAAGGCGCGGCCGTCGGCCGGGCCGAGCCCGGCGCGGCGACCGGCCGCTTCGAGGTGCGCATCCATTCCGTCGCGCGGCCCCAGTTGAACCTGGGGTTCGACCTTGTCGCGGACGCGCCTTCCGTGGTCCGTCCCGGCCAGCATGGCCTGCGCATCCGCCGCGGGGGGGTCCAGGAGGATGCCCCGTTAACGATCGAGGTCCTGCTCGGCGATACGAACGCGGACGTCATCCTGCGCTTGCGCGATGCCGTCCATGCCGCAGACACAGGCGTCGCGTCCGCCGTGCAGGAAGCTCCGCTGGACGGCTTCGTCCGCCTGGCGCTGGCCGCTTCGGCGACCGGAACGGCGAACGCGTTCGAACCGTCGGACGAGCCGGGAAGCAGCCTCGTCAACGCGCTCGGCATCGGCCGGATCGCGCGGCCCGCTTCCGATGCCGTCTATGCGATCGACGGCGGCGCCGCGACGGTCTCGGGCTCCAATGCGGTGCCGCTGCCGCGCCTGGGCGCCGTCCTGGACCTCGAGCAGGCGGCGGTCTTCGGCTCCCGCGTCGACGTCCGGGTCGAGCGCGACCTCGCGCCGCTGGCGGAACGGCTGCGCCGGGTGGCCGCCGGCGCCAACGCGCTGCGCGAGCTGCACGTCCGCGCCGGCGGCGCCCTTCGTCCGGAGCCGATGCGGCGGATCGATGACGCCCTGGCGCAGGCCGGCGCCGGAGCAGCCGGATTCCGGCGCTCGTCCGCCGGCGCGTGGCGGGTGGACGAAGCCGAGCTGCGCGCGGCGTTCGGCGCCTCGGAGATGGCGGAGAGCCTGCGGCGCATCGCCGGGCCGGGCGGTTTCGCCGCCGCGCTGGCGGACGAGATCGACGGGTGGCGGTGTCGGCCGCTCGACGCGCTGCTCGATCTGAACGGCGGCTTGTTTCTAGCCTTTGCCCAATATGGCGCCGACGCCGCGCCGCGGACGCCGTCGGGGTTAAGCGGCTTTCGCGTCGATGCCGCGCTGTAGCGTCACAGCAGGATGACGTCGACGATCTCGCCTTCCGCGGCACCCGAAGCGCCCGGTTTCAGGCGGATCAGCCCGTCGGCGGAGGGAAGGGACGCCAGCATGCTCGATTTGCCGAACGCGAGCGGGTCGGCGTACAGCACGCCGTTCTTGGCGTAGAGTCGCGCCCGCACGAATCGCTCGTGCGGGCTTCCTTTCGCGAAGCCGCCGACGAGCCTGGCCGTCGCCTGCTTCGGCCGCGCCTGCTCCGGCGATGCCCCTTGCAGGCGGGCGATCGCGGGCCGCGCGAACAGCTCGAAGCCGACGAAGCAGGCGCCGGGATTGCCCGACAAGGCGAGGAGCAGCTTGCCGGAGACAATCGCGGCCGACGTCGGCGCGCCCGGGCGCATCGCGGCTTTGTTGAACAGCAGCCGGCTATCCGGCGGCAGCTGCGGCGACAGCTGAGGCTGCCGCGCTTCTCCGTCAGCCGCCGCCTCCCCGATCCCGATGCCGCGAAGCAGCGTCGCCATGACGTCGTAATCCCCGACCGACACGCCGCCGGTCGTGATCAGCATGTCGCACCGCGCCAGCGCGTCCGCGACGGCCCGCGCCGCCGCCTCATGCTCGTCCGGCACGCGGCCGAGCATGACCGGCACGCCGCCGCTTTGCCCGATCAGCGCGGCGACCATCGCGCTGTTGCTGTCGCGGATGCGCCCCGGCGCAAGCGGCGCCTCCACGGGCAGCAGCTCCGCGCCGGTCGCGAGCACCGCGACGCGCGGCCGCGCGTACACCGGCACGCCGGCATAGCCGAACGTGCCGAGCAGCGCCACATGGCCCGGCCGCAGCAGCTCGCCCGGCCCCGCAAACACGCTTCCGCGGCGGAACTCCTCGCCCCGCGGCGCGACGTTCTGGCCGGGCCGGGCGGCGCTCTTCACCCGCACCGCCGCTTGCCCGTCCAGGCGGGCGTCCGCCGTCTGCTCCAGCATGACGACGGCGTCCGCCCCCGAGGGCACCGCGCCGCCCGTCATGATGCGGACGGCCGTGCCCGGCGCCACCTCCGCCGAGGCGAGCTCGCCGGCGGCGACGGCGGCGACGACGCGCAGCGTCGCCGGCGAGCCCGGCGACGCTAGCGCCGTATCCGCGCTGCGGACGGCGAATCCGTCCAGTCCGGCCCGCGCGAAAGGCGGCCAGTCCGTCGTCGCGGCCGCCGACTCCGCCAGCCGCCGGCCCCCGGCCTCCCACAGCGGCACGTTTTCCCGCCGCCCCGGGACGGCCGCCGCGATGACCATCTCCATCGCGTCGTCTACTTTCACGGCGCGCCTGCGAAACCGCGCCTCCTCCTGCCTCTCGTTCATGCGACCTCCGCTGCGTCCATCCGCCCGACGATTTTCGTTCATTCGCTTCCCATACCGCCGACGATCCGAACGCGTCACGCCCTGCGTCCATCCGACCGTCCGACTTTTTCGTTTCCGTCATTCCCTGCCCGTGCCGGCTCTCGAGCCGTTCCGAACGCAACACGCCCTGCGTCCATCCGACTTTTTCGTTTCCGTCATTCCCTGCCCGTGCCGGCTCTCGAGCCGTTCCGAACGCGGCTCATCCCTCGACTTCGGCCCGGTCCTTTACACGATCGTCACGGGTGCTTATCATGTTCTTATCATTGTAGCAGAATCCGGCCGGGCCGTGGATACGCTTTATCAACCTTCCCGCAAACCGGCCAGTCTCATCGTTCTAGAAAGGAGAGCCGCGCATGCTCGACCGTTTTCCCGACCGGACGCCGGCGGACCGCATCCCGTTCGTGCTCCAGCTCGTCGGATACAAGAACAGCGGCAAAACAACGCTGACCGCCAAGCTTGTCGCCCGCCTCAAGCATGCGGGCTATCGCGTCGGCACCGTCAAGCACGACGCCCACGACTTCGACATGGACCGGCCGGGCACGGACACGTGGGAGCATCAGGCCGCCGGCGCCGACATGACCGCGATCAGTTCCTCGTCCGGCAGCGCGATCCTCAGCAAAGGCCCCGAACCGCTGTCCGTGCTCCTCGCGCATATGCGGCATTTGGACGTCGTGCTGGTCGAAGGCTTCAAGCAGGCCGAGCATCCCAAGCTTATCCTGCTGCGATCGCCGGAGGACAGGGAGCTGCTCAGGCTCGCGAACTCGCTGCTGGCCGTCGTCTGGCCGGAAGCCGCCGCCCTGAAGCCGGCGATCGCCGTCCCCGTCTACGACCTCGCGGAGGACGACGCCATCGCGCAAGCCGTCTTCGCGCGAATCCCTGCCCGCGAACGCTAAAAAGGGCCCGAAAACAGCTCACGTTCGTCCGTGCGCTCCTTTCGGGCCCTTTCCTGCCGCGCGATCTCTCGGTTGCAGCCTGCTATCGCCGCAACCCCATGCGCTTTACCACCGCCTGCTTTTGCCGCAACCCGCAGCCTTCCTTACTCCGCCAATCCGTGCTTGTGCGCGTAAATCGCCGCCTGCGTCCGGTCTTCCACGCCCAGTTTCGCGAAAATATTCGTCACGTGGAACTTGACCGTCTTGATGCCGATGTACAGCTCATCCGCGATTTCCTGGTTGGACAAGCCGCGGCCCACGCACTTGAGCACGTCCATTTCGCGCTCGGTCAGCTGGTCGTGCAGCGGCTTCGCGTTGTCCGGCTTCGGCTGGCGGAACCGGTTCATCATCTTCGCCGCCACCTGCGACTCCAGCACGGATTGCCCGCGGGACGCGGCGCGGATCGCTTCGGCGATTTCGTTCGCGCGCGACGTTTTCAGCAGGTAGCTGAACGCGCCCGCCTCGATGACCGGATACATTTTCCCGTCGTCCAGGTAGCTGGTGAGCACGATGACTTTGCAGTCCGGATACAGCTCCAGCAGCCGCCGGGTCGTCTCTACGCCGTCCATGCCTTCCATGACGAGATCCATCAGCACGACGTCCGGCCGGTACGCCTGCGCGAGGCGAATGCCCTCTTGGCCGTTGCTTGCTTCCCCGACGACTTCGATGCCTTCCTCCGTATTCAGCACGGCCGCCAGACCGATCCGCACCATTTCGTGATCGTCGACCAACAAGACCTTAATAGGCTGCTCGATGCTGTCCATTCGTTCGATCGCTTCCATTCGGTGAAATTCCTCCTCCATCCGGTGCTGCCGACGGCACCCAAATATCGATGACGACTCCGTTGCCCGGCGACGTGATGAGCTTCATGGAGCCGCCCAGTTCGTTTACCCGCTCTTCCATCGTGAGCAAGCCGTACGACGTCTGCTTCTTCTCCTCGGCGTGGAACCCGACGCCGTTGTCCTGCACCGTCAACCGCACGTACGCCCCCGCTTGTTGCAAATAAATGTTCAGCTGGTCCGCTTTGGAATGCCGCAGCGAGTTGGACAGCGCCTCTTGGGCGATCCGGAACAAATGATCCTCCGCTTCCGCCCCGAGCTTCACGGCCACGTCGGCCTCCAGCGTAATCGCCATCGGTACCTTCTGCTTCAGCTCGTCCACGAGTCCGTGCAGCGCTTGGCTGAGATGCTTGCCGTCCAGGTGGACCGGCCGCAGATGCAGCAGCAGCGCGCGCATTTCCGACTGCGCCACGGACGCCATCTCCTCGATGAGCTGGACCTGCCGCTTGGCGCGTTCCCAGTCCTTCTCGAGCGTGCGGCTGACCGCCGTCGCCGTCATGGAGATGGCGAACAGCTGCTGGCTGACGGCATCGTGCAGCTCGCGCGCGAGACGCTGCCGCTCTTCGATGACCGCCGTGAACCGGACTTGCTCCGTCCACGCCTCGTCTTCCGCGGACAGCGTTTCTTCGGCATCGTCTTCGCTGACTTCCGCCGGGAGCGTCACGCGCTGGCGTTTGCGCCGCTGCTGCTCGGCCAGCCGTTTCAGCGCCGCGCGGAGCTTCATCCCCTGTAGATAACTATACACCGCCGCGAGCACGAGCGCAGCCGCGATGACCGATAATCCGATCAAGGCCGCCTTGCTTTGCAGCGCGAACAGCTTCACGTATCCGGTGCCCTGGAGCACCAGCACGCTTATGCCCAAAATCACGAACAGCCAAAGCACGGTTTCCGCCGCGTTTTTGCGTTTCGCTTCAGCCGGGATTCGCGGATCCGGCCCTTGGCCCCGAAATCCGACCGGCGTTTCGCTCCGCTTGACGGGCGCGGTGAGCATATCGTTCTGTTCTTGCGCCTCTCCGCGTTCCGGTTCGGGCGTTCGTTCGCTCATGGCCGTTCCTCCTCCCTATGTATGAACGCGCGAAAACATGCCAGTGGCCGATGCCGGTGAAGCGCATCGACCAAGGCATATCGCATGGACGTATTCGTGCCCGCGTTATTCGGCGGACGGCGGGTTCAGCCGGTTTTTGAGCGCCTGCAGCTGCTCTTCCACCTTCAGTTGCTTCGAAGGATCGACCGGTGCCGCCGATGCCGGGCGGTTGTAGGAGTTGTAAGGCACGCGCATGACGTCCGCTTCCGCTTCCATTTGCATGATCTTCTCTTCCATCCGGCCGAAGCCGCGCGACGCGTTGCCGCTTTCGATCGTGTGCACCGCGGTGACTTGCGCCATTTGCTTCTTCGCCTTCGCCATTTGGGCGCGGGCGGCGAGCTCGTTGCGCTTGTTGCGGAGCTGGTAGTACTCGTCTTTCATGCCGTGCAGCTGACCCATCAGTTCTTCGGCTTGCGCTTTGGCATTCGCGTGCAGCTCCGTGAATTCGACCGTCTTCTGGTCGAAGAAAAGCTTCTCTTCCAGCAGCTTGCGCGCCAGCTCTTCCTGTCCCGAACGAAGCGCCGTCTCGGCTTTCGCCTCGCGGTCCGCGCCGCCTCTCGTCGCCTCTTCCAACCGCTGCAGCATGCGGCGCTCGTTGGCCATTTGCTTCGCGACCGTCAGTTCCGCCGCGTGGATCTCGGCCTCCATGTCGCGCAGGTATTGGTTCAACATGACGACCGGATCTTCCATTTTATCGAGCAGTTCGTGAATGGACGCTTTCGTCATGTCTTTCATCCGTTTGAAAATACTCATTGTTAAACATCTCCCTTCTCGTGTTTAGCCAGTTTTGCGCGGAGCTCTTCGATTTCCTTCTTCAATGCGCGTTTCTCCAGGTCTTCCATCATGGCATCGATATTGGAAGGCGGGGTCGCCTGCGTTTGAGCGGGCGGCTTTTGCCAGCTCGGTCCGGATGCGCCGTCGTACGAATTGCCGTACGTGCTGCCTTGTTGGCCGTAATTGTTGTGCCCGCCGAAGTGATTGCCGCCGAAATGGCCGTTGTGATGGTTGTTGTTCCAGCCGCCGCCGAATCCGCCGGGGCCGGGACCGTATCCGCCGCCGAAATCGTAAGGATTTTTCGGTACGACCAGACCGGCCAAAACGTATACCAGAATCAATGCGCCGCTCGTAAAGACCGTGACGACGATCAGGAGAATCCGAACGAGCGTCGCATCCACGTTCAGCATCTCGGCGAGCCCGCCGCAGAGGCCGAACAGCTTCTTGTCGCGTCGCGATCGATACAGCTTCTTCATTGCGATTTCCATCCTTCCTGCTGCAGTTTCCGCTTCAATTGCTCCATTTCGCGTTCAATGCTGGATTGCAGCGTTTGTCCTGCTCCGCTCACCCATTCCTGTCCGGCTTTGCGGAGGTCGCGCAGACTGCGCGCTTCGAGTTCCATATCGTTCAGGCGGTCGTCGAGCCGACGGAAGATGCCGGCCGACTGCTGACCCGGCGCGTTGTTGAACACGCCGCCCTGCGCATAGCGTTCATTCAGCCGCTGCTGCAGACGGAGCGACTCCATCCGTGCCGCGAAATACTCCCGCTTGTCGTACACGCTCTGATATTCGCTGCGCAGCTCCCGGAGCTGCTCTTCCAGCTCTCTGACGTTCTGCGCCGCTTGCTCGTAAAGTTCCCCGTATTGCGCGGCGCGCTCTTCGCTCGATGCTTTCTCCATCAGCGCGATGCGGGCGACGTGCTCTTCGCCCGCTTTAAGGGCGATGATCGCTTGCTGCTCGCGTTTCTCCTTCAATTGCTCCGCTTGCAGCCACTGGGCCTTCAAATGATTGCCGTGGCCGTTCACTTGCTGATACAGCTTCTCGGCCTGAATGATCTCTTCCCGCGTCGACCAGAGAAACTGGTCGATCAGCTTGACGGGATCTTCGGCTTTCTCCAACCGCTCGTTCAGCGTCGCGACCGTCATGTCCCTTACTCTCCGCATAATGCTCATTGCCTGATCCTCCTTCGTTCCGAACGTTCAATGACGATTAGTGCCGATTGCCTAGACGCGTTTCTCGCGATTTTTGAACATTGCCACGCCCCACACGATCAAGCCGATCGCGATCAGCAGCGAGAGCAGGCCGAAGAGCTTCGGCAGCAGCATCAGACCGCCGACGACGATCAGGATCGAACCGATCACCTTGCTGTTGTTGCGAACGCCGACCACGCCGAGGCCGATCAGGATGAACGGCATCAGCAGGCCGACGATCCAGCCCAGGTGAATGCCGAGAAACTTCATCACCATCAAACCGCCAATGACGACCAGGAATGCGCCCAGTGCATTTTTCCCCATGTTTTGTCACCGCCTTTCGTTTTTCGCTTTTACTTGCTTTACGTTTTGGCCTTGCGGATGTTTCGTTTCTTGCTTATGTCCTTATTTTAGGTTCTTTTCGGATTTCCCAAAACGGACCCGCGACGGTATTTGACCCTAGACCTCAGGCGGGGTGCTCGCAGACACTTAGACCGAACGCGTCTACGACTCGAGAAACCCGCCAGGTCCGCTGTTTCGCATAGGCTGGCCGCCCTTTGCAAATCCTATAAAAAAAGCCCGTGAGACGATCCGTTTCACAGGCAGAGGTTATGAAGGCTTAGTAGAGCGATGCCTGAAAATCCTAAATCATCCTCGCTTCGATCCGAGGCTCCGCTTTTTTGAGCTCGGCCTCGATCCGTTCCGGCCGCTCGTCGGTTAGGACGACTTTAGCCGACGGCCGATAATGCCGCTGCAGAAACTGAATCCGGTAGGCGCCCGGGGGATGCGTATAATCGAGTCTGGAGCCTTCCAGCAGCTCCACTCGGCGAATTCGTTCTCGTTCGCGTTCAGGCATCGCTAGCGCAATCGCTTTATAGGCATCGAAAAAGCTGCCTTGCTGCCCATTAAGCACATGCCGCTGCAGCGCCATACTGAACGTCAGTTCGCCGTACAGCTTGTCATTAAGACGCATCATCGCTTCGGTGCCGCTCATCTCCGCGCTCAACGCATCCGCCAAATATTCTGCTCGCTGCGATTCGTAATAATAAAGGTGAATGAAACCGACGGCCATGTACAGCGGAATGTAGGATAGCAGCTTAAGTACGTTTTTTGAAAGGAATACCGCCCAGTTTCGTTCCAAGATTAACGAATCTTGAGGATGCAATAGGTCATGCCATCGAATCAGCGTACGGTAAGCGGATAACGTGAAGAAAGAGCGACGCGCATCGCGATTGACCCCGTGCGCGATCTCATGCCCGATCAGGGCGATCCTTTCTTCACAATCCAAAATCCCAAACAACGGCAACCCGAGCGTTATGTAGCGCTTCATGCGCCAGCCCGCTTGCGCATACGAAGCATTAAACCGATGGTCCAGGATCAAGCCGCCACCACCGCAGCGAGCAAATAAAAGAAGTAATACCCTGAATGCACTTGACGATCAAGTACCAACAGCCAATGAATAAAGCCGCCGTCACGGCATGGACGAGCCCCGCGAACAGATTCGTCAGCAGCCTGTCTCTAAATAACTTCTCCTGCGCATCCGAATCCTGTATCATGTCTTGCAGCAATTTCTTGCCCATACGCTGGCCAAGCTTGAGGTACGTCGCCTCAATACGACCTTGGGACGCGTCCTGGTCTGACGGCTCCAAATTCCATCCGCATTCGCACCAGGATCGATAGTGCACATGCGCCGGGATGCGCCTGCTGCATGACGGGCAGGCTTGATATGTTTCATCGGTTTGACTTGCAGTCGCTTCTGCTTGCACCTACGCGCGCTCCCTTGACGATATTATCGAGTTCCTCTTCATTTTACAAGAAAAGGAAAGCGCCGAATAGCAACATCTTATGAAGGGTCAGTAAAGCCTGTCGCACGCAGCCATCTAAAGATAAAACAAAAACGTTGACCGGCATAGACCGATCAACGTTTATTTTAAAGCGTTTTGGTTTCACAAGTTGGTGCCGGTGAGAGGACTCGAACCTCCACGGTTTCCCTCACGATTTTGAGTCGCGCGCGTCTGCCATTCCGCCACACCGGCTTATTGATGGCGTGCCCTAAGAGATTCGAACTCCTGACCTTTTGATTCGTAGTCAAACGCTCTATCCAGCTGAGCTAAGGGCACAAAATAAAAAAAATGGTGGAGGCGCCACCCAGACTCGAACTGGGGGTAAAGCTTTTGCAGAGCTCTGCCTTACCACTTGGCTATGGCGCCACATAAAAATGGAGCGGAAGACGGGAATCGAACCCGCGACCCTCGCCTTGGCAAGGCGATGCTCTACCGCTGAGCCACTTCCGCATAAAATGGCTGGGGATCTAGGATTCGAACCTAGGCATGACGGAGTCAAAGTCCGTTGCCTTACCGCTTGGCTAATCCCCAACATTTATGAATTTTAAGTTGAAATGGGGCGACCGATGGGACTTGAACCCACGAATGCCGGATCCACAAACCGGTGCGTTAACCCCTTCGCCACGATCGCCATACAACTTATGAAATTGGCAGGGGCAGCAGGAATTGAACCCACACTAACGGTTTTGGAGACCGCTGTTCTACCTTTAAACTATGCCCCTAAATAATTAAGTGGTGGAGGATGATGGATTCGAACCACCGAACCTGGAAGGAAGAGATTTACAGTCTCCCGCGTTTGGCCACTTCGCTAATCCTCCAAGAATGGTGCCGGCGAGAGGACTTGAACCCCCAACCTACTGATTACAAGTCAGTTGCTCTACCAATTGAGCTACACCGGCAATTGATGCGTCGTTCATTCATAGCTTGTCTGAATGGTGGCTCGGGACGGAATCGAACCGCCGACACGAGGATTTTCAGTCCTCTGCTCTACCAACTGAGCTACCGAGCCTGACATGGTTATAATGGCGGAGCCGACGGGATTCGAACCCGCGGTCTCCTGCGTGACAGGCAGGCATGTTAGGCCTCTACACCACGGCTCCACATTATAGGCTAGTCCTCGGTAGTGAACCGAAGGTAAATTGGTTGCGGGGGCAGGATTTGAACCTGCGGCCTTCGGGTTATGAGCCCGACGAGCTACCGAGCTGCTCCACCCCGCGTCATTATTAATGTTACTATTATGGTGGAGGCTGAGGGGATCGAACCCCCGACCCTCTGCTTGTAAGGCAGATGCTCTCCCAGCTGAGCTAAGCCTCCGCATTTGAGCGACAAGTAATACTATAGCTTATCAGTCATGCTCAATGCAAGTCTTTTTGAATAATTTTGGAGAAAATGGTGACCCGTAGGGGATTCGAACCCCTGTTACCTCCGTGAAAGGGAGGTGTCTTAACCCCTTGACCAACGGGCCTTATCTGGCGGAGAGCGAGGGATTCGAACCCTCGATACGCGGTTAACGTATACACGATTTCCAATCGTGCTCCTTCGACCACTCGGACAGCTCTCCATTAATGGCTCCCCGAACAGGACTCGAACCTGTGACAACTCGATTAACAGTCGAGTGCTCTACCAACTGAGCTATCAGGGAACAATATTCAATTCAGGTATTTGCCACCCTGAAAACTGGATACGAACCTTTGCGAAGGTCTTGCTTAGCTGAAGCGATGTACCTTGGATAAGCCCTCGACCGATTAGTATTCGTCAGCTCCACGCATTGCTGCGCTTCCACCTCGAACCTATCTACCTCGTCGTCTTCAAGGGGTCTTACTAAATTGGGAAATCTCATCTTGAGGGGGGCTTCACGCTTAGATGCTTTCAGCGCTTATCCCGTCCGCACTTGGCTACCCAGCGGTGCTCCTGGCGGAACAACTGGTACACCAGCGGTGCGTCCATCCCGGTCCTCTCGTACTAAGGACAGCTCCTCTCAAATTTCCTGCGCCCACGACAGATAGGGAC
>NZ_FORE01000024.1:0-61842 GCF_900113915.1 Paenibacillus sp. UNC496MF | reverse complement strand
CGTATCCGGTATTAGCATTCGTTTCCGAATGTTATCCCGGTCTTGCAGGCAGGTTGCCTACGTGTTACTCACCCGTCCGCCGCTAAGCTATCCCCGAAGGAATAACTCCGCTCGACTTGCATGTATTAGGCACGCCGCCAGCGTTCGTCCTGAGCCAGGATCAAACTCTCCATAAAAGCGATCAGCCGAAGCCAATCAGTTTCAGGATGGCTTGTTAGCTCATCGCTGACTTGCTTGTTCAAACCTTTTGACAGGTCGCTCATTGTTCAGTTTTCAAGGAACAAATGTTTCTCGCTCGTTCGCCCATGTCTCAGCGGCGACTTGATTAATATATCACAGGCTTTATAAACAATGCAAGGGGTTTGAAGAAAAAATTTATGCACATGTGTATAGACCGAAATTAGCGATAAATTCTCATGTTAAGCACATAGCGGGACAGTTCTTTCGGAGAGGCGATTCGGGCGAACATCCTGAAAATCACTCTGTAGCGTTTGGCAATAGCGGTCTTAATATCTCCGTCCAGCCGGGAATCGTTCAAATCGAGCAGCATTTCGTCAAGTTCCTTGCGTAGTACGTAATCGAGCTCTTTGCATTCTTTGTCGTTGAACAGTATTCCGAGCATAACCGTCTGGCGGCCCCCTTTGCTTATTCGGCCAAACATCGGCCCACGGGTTAGCCGCTGCCGCCCTTCGTTACGAAGATTCGGCAAGCCGTCCCGTCAGTCAGTGAAGGGATGGCGGTGCGCTTTCCCTGATACCAAAAACAGCGTTCATCGCATGTCGCGATAAACGCCGCTTTAATGGTATGCACAGAAATTGGAAAATTTATTACTCCCCCAGCAACCAAACCGTTACCGTGCTTTCAACAATGGCCGCTACGATCAGCATCACGACGATTAAGACAATTACCGGAACGGTTCGCTGCAGAAATTGTTCGAACTGCCTCCCCCACCCGCTTGTCCGCTTAAAAACGGTCCCGACGCCCTGAAGCGTCAGTTTGCCGAACCGCAAGCCGTAGGCGCAGGCGATTACGATCGCGGCCAATTCGATGATCCCGTGCGGAAGCAAGCCTTTCACGACGACCGTAAACACCATATCGCCGCCCCCCTGTTCCGCCGTGCGATGGATCAAATAGCCGATCAGCATGCCGTTAATCGCGAGAAACACAATGGGCACGATGCCGAACAACGCCCCCAGATACATGACGAATATGGCTTTAATCGCGTTATTCAAAAAAATAAACCCCATGAAAAACAAGGTGGGATGGCTGCTGGCGTCTATCGTTTGGGCGACGTTCTTCAACCCGCTCATTTGGCTTTGCATAAAGCTGTCCAACCCGGGATTGGTGGCCCCGACAACCATGCCGGCGAGCAAAAACACCGTGCTGAAGGCAAGGTAATGGCGCATCGTTTTCAAATGGCGAAAAATTTCCGCTGGAGCGAACATTGGATCTCACCTCGATCGGGCTATTTTGGCGCTAGAACGAATAACTTGAGGGTACGAGCATAGATTGTACTAATACAAGCCTTAAGAGAGGAGTGCCGATCCGCATATGAATATGTTTTACGTCATGAACGGTAAACGACTGAAACGATACTTCCTGATGACGGTCGGAATTATTTTCGCGGCGGGGGTCATCTACGCGGAGAAAGACAACATTACGGTCTTCGCGGAAGATCAGCCGGCGGCGATTTACAGCGTTCCGACGGACAAAAAGGTGGTTGCCCTCACCTTCGACATCAGCTGGGGCGAGAAGCGCGCCGAACCGATTCTCGACGTGCTGCAGCAGAAAGGCGTCAAAAACGTCACGTTCTTCCTCTCTTCCCCGTGGACCCAGACGCATCCCGATATCGTGAAAAAAATCGTCGACGCCGGTTACGAAATCGGCAGCCACGGTCACAAGCACGGCAATTATAGCACATACACCGATGAAGAAATCCGTACGCAAATCGAAACCGCTCAGACGATTCTGACCCAGGCGACCGGCAAAACGCCGACTCTGATCCGGCTGCCGAACGGCGACTTCGATAAGCGCGTCCTTCGCATCGCCGAGCAAATGAATTACAAGGTCATTCAATGGGATACCGACTCGCAGGACTGGATGAACATCGGAACGGATAAAATCGTGAACCGCGTCGTCTCGAAGGCGCACCCCGGCGATATTATTCTGATGCATGCCAGCGATTCCGTCAAACAGACGCACGAAGCCCTTCCCGCCATCATCGACCAGCTGCGCGCCAAAGGCTACGAGTTCGTGACGGTATCGGAATTGATTTCGCAAACGGAGCTGCAAGGCAAGACGGTACAGGATAAAACCGCGATGTTCGAGCAGCTCGACGCTTCCGCGGAAGAATAGGCCCGGTTGGCGCTACGCGACCGGCTTCGCATTGGACGACGATGCGGAGCCGGTCGTTTGTTCTTTGCGCAGCAGGCGGTGCAGCCATAGGATTTGGTAAGCGTTGCACACGAACATAGGAATGACCATGAAGGTCATCGCCGAGACGTTGCTCTGCAGCGCCTGCCAAGCCTCCAGCAGCGTGACGACGATCAACAGGAACATCGTGGGGATAAAGGCCGTATGATTGGTTTGCTTCGCCTTTGTGTAGGCCACTCCCCAGGAAGCCAGCAGGAGCGCGAGCGGAAGCACCCAAAAAATCCAACCGTTGCCCAGCTCGCCGCGGTTTTGGAACAGCATGTAGCCGACGCCGCCAAGCGCAAACAATGATGTATACGCCTGCAGCGCGTTCCACAAGTACCCTTTGCGAAGCACGCCGAGCGCGATGTAATTAAGCGTCAGGTACGAAAAAAAGCCCATTTGGCTGAACACGCCGAATAGGAGTCCCACGAGCGCCATCGTCATCAGGTTGAATCCCGTCGCCTTCAAGCCGAGTATGCCAAAATCGGGGTCAACCACTTGCATGATGGTACCGACCACGGCGGATACGACGCCCCCCACCACCGCCGTGCTCCAAAACAAGAAAAACCATTTGCGTAAATTCACGATCATGTCTCCTAAAAGTTTTGTTGAATGCCTGGAAATGCTTAACTCGCTAAACAAAACTTGCTTCGGAAGCGTTACTTAAGTTTTTGCGAAGCATCTTGCGTGTTCTTCGTGAATAGCTTCCATGTCTAAACCACGTGATGCAAAAACTTGCTTCGGAAGCGTTACTTAATTTTGTTGAATGCATGGTAATGCTTAACTCCCTAAAACAAAACTTGCTTCGGAAGCGCTCCTTGGTTTTATGGAAGGCATTATTGATCCCATGCGTTTATTGAGCGTGGTGAAGGCATCTGCAAAGTCAACCGCTTCCACTTATCGCGAGGTTCGAACCCCGCATCGTGCCTTTTCACCGCGTTTCAGAACTGACTACTGCTTCTCGTGGAAGTCAGATCCGTTACATCCGCATGAATCCTCGCTTTTCAAGCCGCGGATGCTTGGTCTTTTCCATTTTACCATGTCCGCCGCAAAAAGCTACGCCGGGTCCATGATAATCCCTTGAACATTGTCGCATACTACACCCAAGACAATGTCGCAATTCCAGAAGGGAGATAAGGGACAACATGCGCAAGCGTATCCTGTTGGTGGGTGCCGCTATAATTATTTCCTCCATGCTTTCGAGCTGCGGTTCCGAGCCGTCGAGTGCATCGAGCGAACCGATGAGCTACAAAGACATGAAGTCGATGGTTATCGATATTTTGAAAACGGAAGACGCGCAAAAGGCGCTTCAAGAATCGGCTAGCTCCACCACCGGCAACACCGGCCTGGGGGCACGGCTGCTCTCGGTTCAAGATCAAGAGCAGGTCCGGATGGCGGTCAAAGAAACGCTCGTTTCTCCGGATTACAATAAAGTCATCGAAAAGCTCATGACGGATCCGCGGTTTGCCGGCGAATTCGCGAAGGCGGTCAACAAGCAGAACAAACAGATCCATAAGGATCTACTGAAGGACCCCAGCTACCAACGCGACATGATTCAAGCGATGAAGACCCCCGAAATGGACAAAATGATTTTGGACGTGCTGCAAAGCACCCAATACCGTAAACAGGTCATGACGATCATGCAGGAATCGATGCAAAGTCCGCTGTACCGGCTCGAAATTCTCGATCTGCTCAAAAAGGCGGTCCAGGAAGAGCTTAAACCGAAGCCGGACGAGAAGGTTCAGAAACAGAAAGAAGGCGGAGGCGGCGACCAAGGCGATCAAGGCGGCGGTGGCGGCGACCAAGGCGATGGCGGTATGGGCGAGCAAGGCGGCGGTTGACGATTCGATTGCAGGTTGAAGCATCCACAGTGCGCCATCAATAAGGAAAGCCAACATCCTCACTCCGTGAGCGATGTTGGCTTTTTTCATGTCCGTATCGTCATGCTTCGCATTTGGCGATGACGCGGTCGGCCACTTCCAAGTAAAGGCGGCCCGTTGCGGTGTCTTCCTTATATACCGAAGGCGAAAAATCCGGCTCCGAAATATGGTTTTCCGGCGCTCCGAGCGGTATTTGCGCAAGCAGTTCGGCATTCAGCGATTCCGCCAGCCTTGCCCCGCCCCCGCGGCCGAAGACGTAATCTTGCTCGCCGTCTTTGTTGATGTAGTACGACATGTTTTCCACGACGCCGAGTATTTCATGCTCCGTCTTGATGGCCATGGCACCCGCGCGAGCCGCGACGAACGCGGCGGTCGCGTGCGGCGTGGTGACGATGATTTCTTTGCTCTGCGGAATCAGCTGGTGCACGTCCAAGGCGATATCGCCCGTGCCCGGCGGCAGGTCGAGCAGCAGGTAATCCAGCTCGCCCCACTCGATCTCGGCAAAGAAGTTGCGCAGCATCTTGCCCAGCATCGGGCCGCGCCAAACGATCGGCGCGTTGTCCTCGACGAAAAAGCCCATGGACATGACGCGCACGCCGAATTTCTCGATGGGAATGACCCGCTCGTTCACGATTTGCGGGCGTTCCTCGATCCCCATCATGTCCGGTACGCTGAAGCCGTAAATGTCGGCGTCGATGATGCCGACTCTTTTGCCCCTGCGGGCCAAGGCGACCGCGAGGTTCACGGTCACCGTGGACTTGCCGACGCCGCCCTTGCCGCTGGCGACGGCAATGAACTGCACCCCGCTGCCTGCTGCGAGCAGCGGGTGCTCGAGCCCGGCCCCGTGGCCGCGTACGGGGCCCTGGCCCTTCGTCGGCGCAGCCTCGCTCGCGCCGCCGGCAGCGCCCGCGGCGGGTGCAGCGCCTTGCGCGCCCGCCGGGGCGGCTTCGCCGGACCGAAACCGGAAGTGCACGGTTTCGGCGCCGGCGGCGACGAGCGCGTCGCGCAACGCGGCTTCCAGCGCGCGCTCCGCGCTCGCGGCCCCTCCCAGGACCGTCATCGATACGTTCCGGTCCTTCACGACGACATCGCGGAAGGCAATGGCTCCTTCCGCGCTATATGCGGCCGCCGCAGACTCGGCGGCCTTCAATGCTTCTTCGCGGGTAATCATGGTAGAATCGCTCCTCTTGTCCCTGGCTTACTGGCTCCATCCATTATAGCAAGACGGCCCCACCGTTCCAAGCGGAGTTAACGGACGGTCTTGGCTCCGCCTTCCGCGTCGCCGGCGGCGGCGCCCGGCGTACCCGTGCCCCATTTTTCCCCCGCCGTATACCGCAGCACGCCTTGATAAATCGACGCCGCGACCTGTTTCTGGTAGTTCGCGTCCGCCAGCCGCCGCGCTTCGCCGGGATTGGACAGAAATCCAACCTCCACCAGCGCGCTCGGCACCTTATCCATCGCTTTCAGCAGGTAGATCGAATTGACCGTGGCGGCCAGCCGCTCCGTGTTGCCGAGATTGCGGCGAATTTCGTCTTGAATGAGGGAGGCCAGTACCGCGTTCTCCGGCTGATTCGGGTAGAAGAACGTCTGCGCCCCCGACCACTTCGGCGAAGGAATGCTGTTCATGTGAATGCTAAGCAGCAGCGAGGCATGCTTGTCTTTCACGAATTGGGCGCGCTGGATGAGATCCTCCGTCTTGCGCTTGCTGATCTTGGCCGTGCCTTCATTCGCGAGATCGTAGTCCCCTTCCCGCGTCATGACGACGATGGCACCGGCTTGCTGCAGAAAATCCCGGAGCTGCAGCGCTATCGCAAGGTTCAAATCCTTCTCCACCAGCCCTTGCTTGCTGACCGCCCCGCCGTCCACTCCGCCGTGCCCCGCATCGATCGCAATAACCTTGCCGGAAAGCGGCAGCGTCCAGTACGTCCACGTCCGCGTGGCAGGCACCTCTTGCGTCAGCAAGACGATCGTCAGCAGCACCGCCGCAAGGCCAAGGCCGACCCGGACGGCCCCCCGGTACGAGATCCATACCACAAACCGATTTCGAACTCCGCGCATGCAAAAAGCCACCCCAATCTCCATCCGATGATTCGCGCAGGAGGCTGTCCTGCTTCTTTATCATCCTATGGGACGAGGCGGCTACTTATGCGGACATCCCGAGGGGAATTAGACCGGCTGGCCGGACATGCCCTCGATCAAAATTTTGGCGACCTCCGGTCGCGAGAACTCCGGCGGCGGGCAGACGCCGTCGCGCAGCAGCGCGCGGACCTTCGTGCCGGACAGCGTCAGATGATCTTCCTTGCCGTGCGGGCAAGTCTTGCTCGAGGCCATGTTGCCGCACTTCGTGCAGAAGAAGCTGTGTTCGAAATACAGCGGCATGATGCCGAGCTCCTCAATCGGAAACGAACGGAGCAGCTCCTGGGCTTCGTACGTGCCGTAGTAGTCGCCGACGCCCGCGTGGTCGCGTCCGACGATGAAGTGCGTGCAGCCGTAGTTTTTGCGAACCATGGCGTGGAAAATCGCTTCGCGCGGCCCCGCATAGCGCATAGCGGCCGGGAAGACGCCCAGGAACGTGCGATCGGCCGGATAGTAGTTCTCGAGCAGCGCGATGTAGCTCTTCATGCGCACGTTCGCCGGTACGTCGTCGGACTTGGTCTCGCCGACCAGCGGGTTCAGAAAAAGCGCGTCAACGATTTCCATGGCGCATTTCTGAATGTACTCGTGCGCGCGGTGAACCGGGTTGCGCGTTTGGAAACCAACGACCGTGCGCCAGCCCTTCTCCGCGAAGATGCGGCGCGTCTCGGCCGGTTCGAAATAAAACTCGTTGAATTTCTCCGGCACCGGACGGTTCAGTACCGTGATGGAGCCGCCCACGTAGGTGGAAGGACGCGCAAACAGCTTCGCGACGCCCGGGTGCGCCAGATCATCGGTCTTGAAGACGTTGACCGCTTCGTGCTTCTGATCCACGCTATAGATACTCGCGATATCGATCGTGGCGTAGACGATGCCGTCTTCGCCGACAAGCGCGGCGCGCTGTCCGACGGAAAGTTCCGAGGCCTTCGCTTCTTCGACGGCCAGCGTGATCGGTATGCTCCATACTGTGCCGTTCGCCAGGCGCATGCGTTCTACGACCGAGCGGTAATCTTCCTCGTTCATAAAGCCCGTCAGCGGGGAGAACGCGCCGACGCCGATGAGATCCAGGTCGGAAATGGTCCACGTATTGACGATGATGCTGGAAAGCGATGCCGCTTCGGAAAGCAAGGTTTCGCGTTCGGCTCCGGTCGCGATTCGGTTGACGAGTATGCCGCCATGCGGTTTGATGCTGGTCATGGTATGCAAGTGCCTCCTAAGATTTATTCGGGTGCCCGGTTGTTGCCGGATTGGCGCCGGTTTATTTATGCAATCCGCATTCCGTCTTCTCTTGGCCTGCCCAACGTCCGGCACGCGGATCTTCGCCCGGCATGACCTGGCGCGTGCAGTACTCGCAGCCGATGCTCGGATAGTTGTTGTCGTGCAGCGGGTTGTAGTACACGTTGTTCTCGCGGATGTAGTTCCACACGTCCTCGGACGTCCAGTCCGCGATCGGATTGAATTTGACCA
Organism: Paenibacillus sp. UNC496MF; assembly: GCF_900113915.1. Taxonomy (NCBI): domain Bacteria; kingdom Bacillati; phylum Bacillota; class Bacilli; order Caryophanales; family Paenibacillaceae; genus Paenibacillus; species Paenibacillus sp. UNC496MF. Next base: position 53,947 of record NZ_FORE01000024.1, on the reverse strand, counting down.
GTCCGAATTTCGTATCGTATTCGATTTTCTTCGCGTTGGCGCGCGTCGGCGCTTGATCGCGGCGGATGCCTGTGATCCATGCTTCGTACTTGGACAAGATCTGCGTCAGCGGCTGAACTTTGCGAATATTGCAGCATTCGTTCGCGTTGGATTTCCACAGCTCTTCGCCGAATTGCGCCGCCTGTTCTTCCGGCGTGATGGCCGGTTTAACCTGTACGAATTCAAGCCCGTAAATTTCGGCCATTTTATCTCGGGTTTCGTAGGTCTCTTTAAAATGGAAATCCGTGTCGAGGTAGAAAATGTCCGTTTTCGGACTGATTTTTTGCAGCATATCCACCAGAACGACATCTTCCGCGCCGAAACTGCAGGCGAACGTAAGGTTCGGGAACGTCTCGACCGCGAATTTCAAAATGTCTTGCGGGGTCGCGGTTTCAAGCTCAACTTCCTTTTGCTTAATTAACGCTTCTTTTTCGAAAAGGTTCATGGATGAGTCCCTCCGTTATGCGAATTCCAAGTAATTTTATCTACATTAGATTATACGTCCACTAGGCATAATGTTCAATGTCCGAATTACGCCATTTTCATAAAAAAAATGCCTTCCCCGCAGAGCAGGAAAGGCATTTTGATGTAAAGATTAACGTTTCGAGAATTGTGGTGCGCGACGAGCGGCTTTCAAGCCGTATTTTTTCCGTTCCTTCATACGCGGGTCACGCGTCAGGAAACCTGCACGCTTCAGCGCCGGACGGAATTCCGGATCTGCTTTCAGCAGCGCGCGGGAGATCCCGTGACGGATCGCGCCGGCTTGACCGGAGATGCCGCCGCCGTTAGCGATGACGATGATGTCGTATTTGCTTGCCGTTTCAGTCAGCGCAAGCGGTTGTTTAACGATCAGCTTCAGCGTTTCCAGACCGAAGTAATCATTCAGATCACGTTTGTTGATAATGATTCGTCCTTCACCCGGCACGAGACGTACACGTGCTACGGAGTGTTTACGACGACCGGTTCCATAGTATTGAACTTGTGCCATGAAACTGTCCTCCCTCTATTTACCCGCGAAGTTCGTAAACTTCTGGATTTTGTGCTTGATGTGGGTGTTCTGCGCCGGCGTACACTTTCAGCTTCAGCTTCATTTTGTCGCCCAGACGGTTTTTCGGCAGCATACCGTGGATTGCTTGCTCCAGCACTTGCTCCGGTTTGTTCTTGATCATGTCTTGCGCAGGAGTCACTTTCAAGCCGCCTGCATACAAGGAGTGGCGGTAGTACATTTTGTTTTGCAGTTTTTTGCCGGTCAGGTGAATTTTCTCGGCATTGATGATCACGACGAAATCGCCCGTGTCCACATGCGGAGTAAATTGCGGTTTGTGTTTGCCGCGGATGATGCTAGCGGCTTCGCTCGCCAGACGACCAAGCGTTTTGCCTGCTGCGTCGATGACGTACCATTTGCGTTCAACTTCATTTGGCTTAGCCATATAGGTAGTGCGCATGGAAGATCCTCCCTCTTCATTTCAAACCATCATTGTTCATGTATCACGTTTCAAGACCGTTTTACCGGTTTCAATTCCTTAGGTTAGCACTGCATTTGCGGCCATTCTTAGCCGGGGCTGTGGGAGAGCCACTAAGAAAGCACAAGTTATATTCTACTACAATGACCTAGCAAGTGCAAGCTATTTCTTGGTTGGAGACGGCGTCCAGCCGTGAAAAATTGTTAATCGTCGTAATGAACCTCCCACAGCATTAACCCATGCGCCATCGCCGTCGGCCCTGCAGCCGATCTTTCCTTTGCCTCCAGGATCCGCTTGACGTCCTCGGCGGTCAGTTTGCCTTCGCCGACCCACATTAACGTTCCGACGACGATCCGGACCATATTGTACAAGAATCCATCCCCGGTCAGGAAAATATCCAGCTTCCCTTCGCTTGCCTCGATCCGCGCATCCAGGATGGTCCGTACATGCGAAGACTTCGCCGATCTCGTCGAGGCGAACGAAGTGAAGTCGTGCTTCCCCTTCAGATGCGCGATCGCGCGCCGCATCTCTTCGAGCCGCAGCGGCAGCGGAACATGCAACCGATACCGCCGTTCGAACACGTCGCCGAACTTGGTCGTATCGATGCCGTAGCGATACGTTTTCCGTTTGGCGTGGTAGGAGGCGTGAAAGTTAAGCGGCACTTCTTCCGCCTGCAGCACGACGATGTCGTCCGGCAGCCTGGAGTTCAGGGCAAGCGCCCAACGCTCGACCGGGATGGGGGAGGCGGTTTCGAAGTTGATCACCTGCGCGCGGGCATGCACGCCCGCATCCGTCCGTCCGGAAGCCGTTATGCTGGCTTCCTCGCCCGTCAGAACGCGTATCGCCTCTTCCAACACATCCTGTACGGTATTGCCCTTCGGCTGCGTTTGGAAGCCGTAATACGTCGTTCCGTCATAGCTGATCGTCATTCGAATGTTGCGCATGTCATCCCCTCCCCAGCGCCGAACGTCCCTCGCGGGCAACAAAAAAAGGTGGCCGCAAGGTCCACCCTTCGTTTGCTACGCGCGATCTACCAGTTCCAAGTAAACCATTGGCGCCGCGTCACCGCGACGAGGACCCAGCTTCATAATGCGCGTATATCCGCCCGGACGTTCCGAATAACGGGTAGCAAGCTCGGAGAACAATTTTTGGATTGCATCCTGCTCACCTGCTGCAACGGACTCGCGACGCACGAAAGCTGCCACTTGGCGACGTGCGTGCAGATCGCCGCGTTTCGCCAGCGTGATCAGCTTCTCCGCGATCGGACGAAGCTCTTTCGCTTTCGCCTCCGTCGTTTGGATACGCTCATACAAGAACAAGTCGGTGACGAGATCGCGGAACAGTGCTTTCCGGGAGCTAGCGTCACGGCTCAGTTTGGAATATGCCATCGAAATTCCCCTCCTTAAAACAGTCTGACGACCTTAGTCTGTGCTGCGTTCTATTCCTCCATGCGAAGGCCAAGACCGAGTTCTTCCAGCTTCTCCTGAACTTCTTCCAAAGACTTGCGTCCGAGGTTGCGGACTTTCATCATGTCTTCTTCCGTTTTCGTGATCAGCTCTTGAACGGTATTAATCCCCGCACGTTTCAGACAGTTATAAGAACGCACCGAGAGGTCGAGCTCTTCGATCGTCATCTCGAGTACTTTCTCTTTCTTGTCTTCTTCTTTTTCCACCATGATCTCGGCATCTTTCGCTTCGTCGGTCAGACCGACGAACAGGTCGAGATGCTCCGTCAAAATTTTGGCGCCGAGGCTAACCGCCTCTTCCGGACGAATGCTTCCGTCGGTCCAAACTTCAAGTGTGAGTTTGTCGTAGTTCGTCACTTGACCAACCCGAGTGTTCTCAACCGTGTAGTTAACACGGGTAATCGGTGTGTAGATCGAATCCACGGGGATCACGCCGATCGGCTGATCTTCCCGTTTGTTGCGATCTGCTTGCACATAACCGCGTCCGCGATTCGCAAATACCCGCATATGGAGCCGTGCACCGGAGGCCAGCGTCGCGATATGAAGATCTGGGCTTAAAATCTCGACATCGCTGTCCGCGCGAATATCGCCAGCCGTAACGTTGCCTTCACCCTCCGCGTCGATCTCCAAGACCTTCTCTTCGTCGGAATGAATCTTCAGCGAAAGGCCTTTGAGGTTCAGGATGATTTCCGTCACGTCTTCCATCACACCTGGAACCGTAGAGAACTCGTGAAGTACGCCGTCGATCTGAACGGAAGTTACGGCTGCGCCGGGTAGCGACGACAGCAGGATTCTCCGAAGGGAATTCCCGAGCGTCGCACCATACCCGCGTTCCAGCGGTTCAACAACGAAACGTCCGTATGTGCCATCCTCGTTCAACTCTACGGATTCGATTTTCGGCTTTTCGATCTCAATCACTAATAGTACCCTCCCTCAAAACGTCGCTCCGTTACCATTATCGCGTATGCAGTCAAATCATGTAGTATGGCAAACCTTCACAACCATTATTCACAAGTTGCAGTAATTTGATACCACAAAGTTTGGAAACTATACGCGACGACGTTTAGGCGGGCGGCATCCGTTATGCGGAACCGGCGTTACGTCTTTAATGAGGTTGACTTCCAGGCCTGCGGCTTGCAGCGAGCGGATTGCCGCTTCACGGCCGGCGCCTGGGCCTTTAACCATGACTTCGACCGTCTTCATGCCGTGTTCCATTGCGGCTTTCGCTGCGGACTCGGCAGCCATTTGCGCTGCGTAAGGCGTGCTCTTACGGGAACCTTTGAAGCCGAGGTTACCCGAGCTTGCCCAAGAAATCGCGTTGCCGTGCGGATCGGTAATCGTTACGATCGTGTTGTTGAACGTCGAGCGGATGTGCGCGACGCCGGAGTCGATGTTTTTACGGTCACGGCGTTTTGTACGAACCACTTTCTTTGGTTTTGCCATTTCGGTTATCCCCCCTTATTATTTCTTCTTGTTCGCCACGGTCCGACGCGGACCTTTACGCGTACGAGCATTGGTTTTCGTCCGTTGACCGCGAACCGGCAGGCCGCGGCGGTGACGCACGCCACGATAGCATCCGATCTCGATCAGACGCTTGATGTTAAGGGAAATTTCACGGCGCAGGTCGCCCTCCACCTTAACGCTCTTGTCGATCGTTTCGCGCAGCTTGCTGACTTCGTCCTCCGTCAGATCACGAACACGGGTATTTTCGCTAATACCGGTCGTGCTCAGGATTTTATTGGCGGTCGTTCTGCCAATACCGAAGATGTACGTCAGCGCGATGACAACGCGTTTATCACGCGGTAAGTCTACACCAGCAATACGTGCCATCTACAGATATCCCTCCTTTATCCTTGTTTTTGTTTGTGTTTCGGATTTTCGCAAATAACCATGACATTCCCTTTGCGGCGAATGACTTTGCACTTTTCGCAAATCGGCTTGACCGAAGGTCTAACCTTCATTGTGATTACCTCCCGATATCTTTCGTGGGCAGGCGCCGAAGCCCCTACTTCCGATAGGTAATGCGTCCTCTGGACAAATCGTAAGGCGATAGCTGAATCACGACTTTATCTCCTGTCAGAATGCGGATGAAGTGCATTCTGAGCTTACCCGATACGTGGGCGAGAATTTGGTGTCCGTTCTCCAGTTCAACCCTGAACATGGCGTTAGGTAGTGGTTCGATGACCGTACCTTCGACTTCAATGACGTCTTCTTTGGCCATAGTCATTCTCCTTTCCCTTGCACTGCCTTCTGTATGGCGAAACGCAACTTCGCATTTGTAACACGGCCGGTTTCCCGCATGCTGTCAACCACTTCGTGACTGACGACCGGCTGCATCTCGAGATGCAGAATGTTCTTCTTTTTCGATTGATCGAAGCGACGTTTGTCTCCGTCCGCTACAAGTACGAGACGTTCGTCCAGCACCTGGACGATCACGGCGTATGAGCCTTCGTCTTTTCCCCGCAGCACCTTAACGACTCGGCCAATCTCCGGCTTATTCTCCAAGCGCTCTCAACCTGCCTGCTCCCCGGTTCGGGTTAAAATTTCACAGCCATCCGCCGTTACAGCCACCGTATGCTCGAAGTGAGCACACCATGATTGATCTTCGGTAACGACTGTCCAATTGTCCGTCAGTGTGCGCACGTACCGCTCGCCGATGTTGACCATCGGCTCGATCGCCAGCACCATGCCCGGTTTCAGGCGCGGTCCGCGGCCCGGTAAACCGTAATTCGGGATCTGCGGGTCTTCATGGAGCTCGGTTCCGATCCCATGACCGCAATATTCGCGAACGACGGAGAAGCCGGCAGCTTCGATAACTTGTTGAATCGCATGCGAGATGGTAAACAAGCGTTCATCCGGTTTCACGAGTGCGAGTCCCGCATAGAGCGACCGTTCTGTAATGTCGAGCAGCCGCTGGGCCTCGTCACTAATTCGGCCGACGCCGTAGGTCCACGCCGAATCGCCGTGATACCCTTTATACTGCGCTCCGATATCGATGCTGATGATGTCGCCATCGTTCAGCTTGCGCGAACCCGGAATGCCGTGTACCAGCTCATTGTTCACAGAAGCGCAAATGCTGGCAGGAAACTGATTGTACCCTTTAAAAGAAGGTGAAGCGTCCTGGCTCCGAATGTACGTTTCAGCGATTTCGTCCAATTCCTTGGTCGTCACGCCCGGGCGTATCGCTTCCTTCAGCAAGCGATGCGTATCCGCTACAATTCGTCCAGCTTCTCTCATATATTGCAATTCCGCTTCGGACTTGCATACGATCATTCCGCAGTTCCCCGCAAGCAATTTACGATGTCCGCCGTGACTTCGTCGATTTCTTTCTCGCCGTCCACTTCGCGCAAAACGCCTTTGCTTGCATAGTACTCAAGCAGGGGAGCCGTCTTGGAGATGTATTCGTCGAGACGCGTGCCTACCTTCGCTTCCGTATCGTCTGACCGCTGATACAGCTCGCCGCCGCATTTATCGCAGACGCCTTCCTGCTTCGGCGGGTTGAACATGACATGGTACGTGGAGCCGCAGGTTTTGCAAATGCGACGACCGGTCAGACGCGCAAGCAGGAGACCGCGATCAACCTTCAGGTTCACGACGTGATCGATGCTGCGTCCCATTTCAGCCAGCATTCCGTCCAGTGCTTCTGCTTGCTGCAGCGTGCGCGGAAAACCGTCGAGCAGGAAGCCTTCCTTGCAATCCTCGAGCTGCAGGCGCTCGCGAACGATGCCGTTCGTGATTTCGTCCGGAACCAAGAGACCTTGATCCACGAACTGTTTCGCCTTCTGACCGAGGGGCGTGCCTTGCTTCATTGCCAAACGAAAAGCATCGCCGGTCGAGATATGCGGAATCTTGAACGTATCGACGATCCGCTCGGCCTGCGTGCCTTTTCCGGCTCCTGGAGGGCCCATGAATAAAATGTTCATTAGCGTGTTCCTCGCTTTAAACATAATAGGCTCGGCCGGGTTCCGTCACCGTGCAAGATGCTCGGAATCCCGCTTGCGAACCTAGTGTTATTTATTGATAAACCCTTTGTAGTGGCGCTTGATCAGCTGCGTCTCGATTTGCTTCATCGTATCCAGCGCGACGCCGATGACGATCAAGAGCGAGGTGCCGCCCAGTTTCACGTCACGAGGCAAATCCGCGAGCGTACCGAAGAACACCGGCAGGATCGAGATGAGCGACAGGAAAATCGCTCCGCTGAGCGTGATCCGAGACATGACGCGCGTAATGTAAGACGAAGTCGGTTTGCCTGGGCGAACGCCCGGGATGTAACCGCCGTTCTTCTTCATTTGATCGGCCATCTGCACCGGATTGATTTGCACGAACGTGTAGAAGAATGTGAACGCAATGATCAAGATGACGTACAACACCATGCCAAGGGGCTTGTCGTAGTACATATGCGTCTGAATCCATTGCGCCCAAGGACGCGTCGACCAGAAGTTCGCGATCGTAACCGGGAACATTAGCAGCGATACCGCGAAGATGACCGGGATAACGCCTGCTCCGTTTACTTTCAGCGGAATGTGGGTCGATTGTCCGCCGTACATTTTCCGTCCAACGACGCGCTTCGCGTATTGAACCGGAATTTTGCGAATTCCCTGCTGGACGAAGATAACGCCCACGATGATCGCCGCGACCGCAATTACGATTGCGACTACTTTGATGATCGCCAGGAAAAGCGCGTCGCCCGCGTCTACAAACTCTTGCGAGTAGATGGAGCGGACATGTGCCGGAAGTCTGGCTACGATACCGGCAAAGATCAGGACGGAAATCCCGTTGCCGATCCCTCTCTCCGTGATCTGCTCACCGAGCCACATGAGGAAGGCCGTTCCCGCCGTCAGGATGATCGCGATCATGATGTAATCCGTAACGGTTGCGCCAGGAATCATATCGTACTGATACTGCCGGTTAAAGCCGATTGCGGTACCGAAGCCTTGGACCAAGCCAAGCACGATCGTACCGTAACGGGTGATTTGCGCCAGTTTGCGTTTGCCGTTCTCGCCTTCCTTCGCCCATTCGGCGAATTTCGGAATGACGTCCATCGACAGCAGCTGTACGATGATCGAGGAGGTGATGTACGGCATGATCCCGATCGCGAAGATCGAGAACTGGAACAACGCCCCGCCCGAGAACGTATTAAGCAAACCGAACAATTCGGAACCGGCCTGGTCCGTTTGGGTGAAAACATCCTTATTGACGCCCGGAACCGGAATGAAGGAACCGATGCGGTAAACCAACAAGATGAACAGCGTGAACAAGATCCGCTTTCGGAGATCTTCCACTTTCCAAATGTTAGACACGGTCTTAAACATTAGATCACCTCGGTTTTACCACCGGCAGCTTGGATTTTCTCTACCGCAGATTGAGAGAACTTGTTTGCTTTCACCGTGAGTTGAACCGTGATGTCGCCGTTACCCAGCACTTTGATGCCGCTTTGTGGGTTTTTGACGATACCTTGCTCCATCAGCAATTCCGGCGTTACTTCCGTGCCTGCTGCGAAGCTGTTCAACTCATCGATGTTCACAATCGCATACTCTTTACGGAACGGGTTGTTGAAGCCGCGTTTAGGCAAACGACGGTACAGTGGGTTCTGACCGCCCTCGAATCCAGGACGAACGCCGCCACCGGAACGAGCATTTTGACCTTTGTGACCGCGACCCGCAGTTTTACCGTTGCCGCTGCCGATACCGCGTCCAACGCGAAATCCCTCTTTACGGGAACCCGGAGCTGGTTTGAGATCATGCAATTTCATCGGATCGTTGCACCTCCTTAAGTTTTGCATTGCTCCCGAAGCGCTCGTGCGCCCGGAGAGCCTTTCGTGTATTGCGTGCCCTGAAGGGCTTAATTACGCTTGTACTTCTTCTACCTTAACCAGGTGGCTGACACTATTGACCATGCCGCGGATTGCCGGGCTGTCGTTGTGGACAACCGATTGACGAATCTTGCGAAGACCAAGCGTAGCAACAGTCGCACGCTGCTTCTCGTTACGTCCGATCAGGCTGCGAACGAGGGTGATTTGCAATTTTGCCATCGTATTCTCCTCCTTAGCCCAAAAGCTCTTTTACGGTTTTGCCACGAAGCTTAGCAACGTCTTCGGCACGTTTCAGACGGGACAGTCCTTCCAGTGTCGCGTTGACCATGTTCATGGAGTTCGAGGAACCGAGCGATTTGGTCAGAATGTCGCCCACGCCTGCAAGCTCGAGCACCGCGCGGACAGGGCCGCCAGCGATAACTCCGGTACCTTCGGAAGCTGGTTTCAAGAGAACGCGGCCAGCGCCGAAGTGACCAAGAACTTGGTGTGGAATGGTCGTTTTCACGAGTGGTACGTGGATCAGGTTTTTCTTCGCGTCTTCGATACCTTTGCGAATCGCATCAGGTACTTCGCCCGCTTTACCGATCCCTGCGCCAACGTATCCTTTACCGTCGCCTACGACTACCAGCGCGCTGAAGCTGAAACGGCGTCCGCCCTTTACTACTTTCGCAACGCGGTTGATTTGAACTACCTTCTCGGTGAGTTCCAACGAGTTTGGATCAATACGCAAGTCGATTTACCTCCTTCATAAGAATCTTGATTAAAATTCGAGGCCTGCTTCGCGAGCTGCGTCGGCCAATGCTTGAATTCTGCCATGGTACAAGTATCCGCCACGGTCAAATACAATCTGTTCTACGCCTTTCGCTTTCGCGCGAACCGCGATCAGTTCGCCGATTTTGCGAGCCGCTTCGATGTTGCCGCCGTTCGTCACTTGACCTGCGAGCTCTTTGTCGAGCGTCGAAGCCGCTGCTACCGTTACGCCTTGAACATCGTCGATCAGTTGAGCATAGATGTGTTTGGAGGAACGGAATACGGACAGGCGCGGACGCTGCGTCGTACCGTTGACTTTCTTACGAACGCGAAGGTGACGCTTCAGACGCGATTTGTTTTTATCGCCTTTTGTAATCATTCGTCGTACACTCCTTTCTGCTGTCTCTAAGCTATTCGGTCAAGCAGCCCTAAGCGGCTGCTTATTTTTTCTTACCGGCTTTACCTTCTTTGCGAAGGATGCGCTCGCCTTCGTACTTGATGCCTTTGCCTTTATACGGCTCTGGCTCGCGAACGGAGCGGATTTTTGCTGCGGTTGCGCCGACGAGTTCTTTGTCGATGCCTTTAACGATGATTTTCGTGTTGGACGGAACTTCGAATTCGATTCCGTTCTCAGGCACGATTTCAACCGGGTGCGAGTAACCGACGTTGAGGACGATCTTCTCGCCAGTTTTGTTTGCACGGTAACCAACGCCTACGAGCTCGAGGTTCTTTGCGAAACCTTCGGTCACGCCGCTAACCATGTTAGCGATGACGCTGCGAGTTGTGCCGTGCAGGGAACGATGCAATTTATTGTCGGAAGGACGTTCGATGGTGATAACGCTGTCCGCTACAACCACTTTCATGTCCTTGTGGAGTTCGCGGCTCAGTGTACCTTTCGGTCCTTTAACGGTGATGAAGCTGTTGTCCAAGTCGATGTTTACGCCACCTGGAACTTGGATCGGTTTACGGCCAATACGAGACATTGTTACACCTCCAATCGTTGTGACGGTTAATTACCAAACGTAGCAGACGACTTCGCCGCCGGATTTCTGTTGGCGAGCTTCTTTATCGGTCATAACGCCTTTCGACGTGGAAATGATCGCCATTCCCAAGCCGCCAAGAACGCGAGGCACTTCCGTGCTCTTCGTGTAAACGCGCAGACCCGGTTTGCTGATGCGTTTCAGCCCCGTGATTACACGCTCTTGGTTCGGGCCGTACTTCAAGAAGATACGGATAATCCCTTGTTTGTTGTCTTCGATATACTCAGCATCACGAATGAAGCCCTCGCGTTTCAGAATTTCAGCGATTTGCTTCTTTACTTTCGAAGCAGGCATTTCGACTGTCTCGTGACGCACAACGTTTGCGTTACGGATGCGAGTAAGCATATCTGCGATCGGATCAGACATAACCATTGTGTAAACCTCCTTCCCGAACTAGGCTGATTACCAGCTTGCTTTTTTAACGCCAGGAATCTGGCCTTTGTATGCTAATTCACGGAAACAAATCCGGCAAATTTTGAACTTTTGCAAAACGGAATGCGGACGGCCGCAACGTTCGCAGCGTGTGTAAGCCTGCACTTTGAATTTAGGAGCACGTTGCTGCTTAACCTTCATCGAAGTTTTTGCCACTTGGTATTACACCTCCTGTGGATTACTTCGTAAACGGCATGCCCAGTTGGGTCAGCAGTTCACGAGCTTCTTCGTCCGATTTTGCCGTCGTGACGATGACGACGTCCATACCGCGTACTTTATCTACTTTATCGTACTCGATCTCCGGGAAGATCAGCTGCTCTTTCAAGCCGAGCGTGTAGTTACCACGACCGTCGAACGCTTTGTTCGATACGCCGCGGAAGTCGCGTACGCGTGGGAGAGTGACATTGAACAGTTTATCCAGGAAGTAGTACATGCGCTCGCCGCGCAGCGTTACTTTTACCCCGATCGGCATGTTCTCGCGAAGTTTGAAACCGGCAATCGATTTCTTCGAGCGCGTAACAACCGGTTTTTGACCCGAGATCAGACGCATGTCTTCAACCGCTGCATCCAGTACTTTGGAGTTGGAGACGGCTTCGCCGACACCCATGTTGATGACGACTTTTTCGATCTTCGGTACTTGCATAACCGTCGAATAGCTGAACTTCTGCATCAGAGCAGGAGTGATTTCATTCAAGAAACGGTCTTTCATTCTTGCTGCCATGTAACGTGGACCTCCTTTCCGTATCGGTCGATTAGTCGATTACTTCGCCGGATTTTTTCGCGATCCGGACTTTTTTGCCGTTATCAAGCACTTTGTAGCCGATCCGCGTTACTTTTCCGCTCTTCGGATCGATGTGCATGACGTTGGACACGTGAATCGGCGCTTCTTGCTCGATGATGCCGCCTTGCGGGTTCGCTTGGGAAGGGCGCGAATGCTTCTTCACCATGTTGACACCTTCGATAAGTACGCGGTTTTGGCGCGGATACGCGGCGATGACGCGACCTTTCTTGCCTTTGTCTTTGCCCGTAATGACCATTACCGTGTCGTCTTTCTTCACGTGCAATTTATTGTTGTGGGACTCCAACACTTTTTTCAACCGTGGCATGAGTTACACCTCCTGCGTGCTTGCGCCGAATGCGCAAAGTCTTTATTAGATAACTTCCGGAGCAAGCGATACGATCTTCATGAAGTCGCGGTCGCGAAGTTCGCGCGCCACTGGTCCGAAGATACGCGTGCCGCGCGGGCTCTTGTCTTCTTTCACGATTACGGCTGCATTCTCGTCGAATGCGATGTAGGAACCGTCTTTACGGCGAACGGCGCGCTTCGTACGCACGATTACCGCTTTGACTACGTCACCCTTTTTGACAACGCCACCGGGTGTTGCTTGTTTGACGGAGCAAACGATCAGATCACCGATATGGCCTACGCGACGTCCCGTGCCGCCCAGTACGCGGATGCACATCAGTTCTTTCGCGCCGGAATTGTCGGCAACGGCCAAACGTGTAAATGGTTGAATCATTTCAACGTCCTCCTTTCGGAAAAATGCTTAATAACTCATTTTTACAGAATCACAGCAGCTTCAACGATTTCGACCAGGCGGAACCGTTTGTCTTTCGATAACGGGCGAGTTTCCATGACTTTGACGATATCGCCGATTTTCGCTTGGTTGTTCTCGTCATGAGCCTTGAATTTCTTCGTGTACTTAATCCGTTTGTGGTACAGGTCGTGTTTCTTGTACGTTTCGATCGCGACAACGATCGTTTTGTCCATTTTGTCGCTCACGACTTTACCGATTTGAACTTTGCGGGCATTACGTTCGCTCATGTTCATCCTCCTTCCACGCATTCGTTATTCGTCACGGACGACCGCGGCTTAGCCGCTGATTCCGAGTTCTCTTTCACGAAGAACGGTTTTGGCACGAGCTATATCCTTGCGCACGTCGCGGATACGAGTTGGGTTTTCCAATTGACCGGTAGCCAATTGAAAACGAAGGTTGAATAGCTCTTCTTTGAAGCCAGCGACTTTCTGTTCGAGTTCAACAGAGGTAAGGTTGCGGAATTCATTAGCTTTCATTTGCTTCACCACCCACTTCTTCGCGTTTCACGAACTTCGTTTTAACAGGCAGTTTATGTGCGGCAAGACGCATAGCTTCACGTGCGATTTCTTCCGAAACGCCGGCAAGTTCGAACATGATTTTACCTGGTTTTACGACTGCAACCCACTTCTCGACGTTACCTTTACCGCTACCCATCCGGACTTCGAGAGGTTTTTGCGTGATCGGCTTATCAGGGAAAATCTTGATCCATACTTTACCGCCACGTTTGATGTAACGTGTCATCGCGATACGCGCTGCTTCGATTTGACGGTTCGTCACCCACGAAGGCTCAAGCGCTTGGAGGCCGTATTCGCCGAATGCGACTTCAGCGCCGCCTTTCGCGCGACCTTTCATGTGACCGCGTTGTTGTTTACGGTGTTTGACGCGTTTTGGGACCAACATGATTAGTTGCCTCCTTCCTGTGGAGCTTTCTTCTTCGTCGGAAGGATTTCGCCGCGATAGATCCATACTTTTACGCCGATACGGCCGTAAGTCGTATGAGCTTCCGCTGTTCCGTAGTCAATGTCTGCACGCAGCGTATGAAGAGGAACCGTACCTTCGCTGTAGCCTTCCTGACGAGCGATCTCGGCGCCGCCCAAACGTCCGCTAACGGATGTTTTGATGCCTTTCGCGCCAGCGCGGATCGTGCGTTGGATGGATTGTTTCATTGCGCGGCGGAACGAGATCCGACGCTCGAGTTGCTGCGCGATGCTTTCCGCCACAAGAACGGCATCCAGTTCCGGATTTTTGATCTCGGAAATGTTGATGTGGACTTTTTTGCCTTTGGAGATTTTGGACAGCTCGGAACGCAGGTTTTCGACCTCGGAACCGCCTTTGCCAATAACCATACCAGGCTTAGCCGTATGAATCGTAACGTTGACGCGGTTTGCTGCGCGTTCGATTTCGAACTTGGAAACAGCCGCATCCTTCAATTTGTTCTTGAGGTGCTCACGGATTTTGACGTCTTCCATAAGCAGATCGCCGAAGTCTTTGCCGGCGTACCATTTGGACTCCCAATCACGGATAACGCCGATACGCAGACCGACCGGATTTACTTTTTGTCCCACACGTTGTCCCTCCTTATTTTTCGGATACCACCAAAGTAATGTGGCTGGTTCTCTTGTTAATCCGGCTAGCGCGGCCCATGGCGCGCGGACGGAAACGTTTCATGGTTGGACCTTGGTTGACGAACACTTGCGAAATCACAAGTTTGTTCACGTCCAGTTGGAAGTTGTGCTCTGCGTTGGCGATAGCAGAGTTCAGCAGCTTCTCGACGATTGGGGAAGCCGATTTCGGCGTGTGTCGCAGAATTGCGATCGCTTCGCCGACTTGCTTGCCGCGAATCAAGTCCACCACCAGCTGCGCTTTGCGAGGAGCAATGCGGACATGGTTAGCGAATGCTTTTGCTTCTGGCATGGATGAACCTCCTCTCGATCATAACTTCATGCAAATCCGTCGTCTAACGACGGCCCGTTTTCTTGTCGTCGTTGCCGTGGCCTTTATACGAACGCGTCGGCGCGAACTCGCCGAGTTTGTGGCCGACCATATCTTCCGTTACGTACACCGGCACGTGTTTCTTGCCGTCGTAAACAGCGAACGTGTGACCGATGAATTGCGGGAAAATCGTCGAACGGCGCGACCAAGTCTTAACGACCGTCTTTTTGTTCGATTCGTTCAGAACTTCAACTTTCTTCAGCAGGTAACCGTCGATGAACGGCCCCTTTTTCAAACTGCGACCCATGGATGATCCTCCCTTCACGCTGGCGTTACGCGACGCTGCGCGTCACGCGGATGACGCCAAGGCGCCTATTATTTCGTACGACGACGTACGATGTATTGGCTGGAAGCTTTTTTCTTCTTGCGCGTTTTGAAGCCAAGCGTCGGTTTGCCCCATGGGGACATTGGCGATTTGCGACCGATTGGAGCGCGGCCTTCGCCACCGCCGTGCGGGTGATCGTTCGGGTTCATGACGACGCCGCGAACTTCCGGACGCTTGCCCATCCAACGGGAGCGGCCGGCTTTACCGATTTTCACGAGTTCGTGATCTTCGTTGCCTACGGAGCCGATCGTTGCACGGCAAGTTTTCAGGATACGACGAACTTCGCCGGACGTCAAGCGAATCGTTACGTACTGTTCTTCTTTACCAAGCAGTTGAGCTTCCGTACCCGCAGCGCGAACCAATTGTCCGCCTTTGCCAGGTTTCAGCTCGATGTTGTGGATAACCGTACCGACCGGAATGTTCTCGAGCGGCAGTGCGTTGCCGATCTTGATGTCCGCTTGCGGACCGGATACGATTTTGTCTCCGACTTTCAGGCCTTTTGGAGCGATGATGTAGGCTTTCTCGCCATCCACGTAGTGGATCAGCGCGATGTTGGACGTACGGTTCGGATCGTATTCGATCGACGCGACGTTGCCCGAAATACCGTCCTTGTTACGCTTGAAGTCGATAATCCGGTATTTGCGTTTATGGCCGCCACCGTGATGGCGAACCGTAATTTTGCCTTGGTTGTTACGGCCGGCTTTTTTGAAAAGCGGCGCAAGAAGCGATTTCTCCGGGGTGCTTGTCGTAATCTCTTCGAACGTCGAGACCGACATGGCACGGCGCGCAGGAGAAGTCGGTTTATACTTCTTAACTGGCACTTCGATTCCCTCCTTAACCGATATCTCGTTTAATTCGCGTTAGCCCTACGGCCCGAACGCGGATTAAACACTTTCGAAAAATTCAAGCTCGTTGCTGTCAGCGCTCAGTTGAACGATCGCTTTTTTCCACTCGGACGTATATCCGCTGTGGCGTCCGTAACGCTTCGGTTTCGCCGGCATGCGCAGCGTGTTCACGCTCGTTACTTTGACTTTGAAGATCTCTTGGATCGCGAGCTTGATTTCCGTCTTGTTGGCACGGAGATCAACTTCGAACACATAGCGTTTGTTCGCCATGAAGTCGCTCGTTTGTTCCGTAATGATCGGGCGCTTGATAATATCGCGTGGATTTTTCATTACGCAAGCACCTCCTGTACTTTTTCGACCGCTTCCTTCGTGATGATCAGCTGGTCGTATTTCACGACGTCCAGAACATTGATGCCATCGGCCGCAACGAACTTCACGTTCGGAAGATTGCGGGCGGAGAGCGCAACGTTATCTTCGTAGTTCGCCGTAACCACCAGTGCTTTGCGAGCCACTTTCAGGTTATTCAAGACTGCGGCGAATTCCTTCGTCTTCGGCTGCGCGAACGCCAGTTGATCCAAAACGATGATTTCGTTGTCGATCACCTTGGAAGACAGTGCGGATTTAATAGCCAAGCGACGAACCTTTTTAGGAAGTTTGAAGCTGTAGCTGCGTGGAGTCGGTCCGAATACCGTACCGCCGCCAACCCATTGCGGAGCGCGGATGGAGCCTTGACGCGCGCGTCCCGTGCCTTTTTGTTTCCAAGGCTTGCGACCGCCGCCTCGTACTTCGGAGCGGCCCTTCGTTTTGTGCGTGCCTCTGCGTTCAGCGGCTTGCTGAAGCAATACGGCGCTGTGAACGACGTGAACGTTCGGCTCGATACCGAATACCGCTTCGGACAATTCGATCTCGCCGACTTGCGAACCGTTCACGCTGTAAAGTGCTACTTTCGGCATTTCATGTTCCTCCTTTCTTTAGCGATTATTTCTTCACCGTAGTTTTAACTTTTACAAAGCTGTTTTTAGCGCCTGGTACGGAGCCTTTAACCAGCAGTACATTACGTTCAACGTCGACGCGAACGATTTCAAGGTTTTGAATCGTAACCGTTTCGCCGCCCATGTGACCAGGCAAGTGCTTGCCTTTCGGTACGCGGTTCGCTTGGATGGAACCCATTGAACCAGGACCGCGGTGGTAACGCGAGCCGTGCGCCATCGGTCCGCGGCTTTGGTTCCAACGTTTGATCGTACCCGTGAAACCTTTACCTTTGGACGTAGCCGTTACGTCAACGAATTCGCCAGCCGCGAAGAGGTCGGCCTTGATTTCCTGGCCAACTTCATATTCCCCGTCGTTTACGCCGCGGAATTCACGAATGTAGCGCTTAGGAGCCGTGTTGGCTTTTTTAGCGTGGCCGGTTTCCGGCTTGTTCGCTCTGTTTTCCTTTTTGTCGGAGAAACCGACTTGGATGGATACGTACCCATCGTTTTCTTGGTCTTTCTTCTGCAAAACAACACAAGGACCTGCTTCGATAACCGTTACGGGAACTACGTTACCGTCTGCAGTAAAGACTTGCGTCATCCCAAGTTTTTTACCTAAGATACCCTTCATGTTGACACCTCATTTCCCTTCCACATTGAGATCTTACAGCTTGATTTCGATATCTACACCGGACGGCAGATCAAGACGCATGAGCGCATCAACCGTTTGCGGCGTTGGGTTCACAATGTCGATCAAACGCTTGTGTGTGCGCATTTCGAATTGTTCACGAGAATCCTTGTACTTGTGTACGGCACGCAGAATGGTGATGATTTGCTTCTCGGTCGGAAGCGGAATCGGCCCAGACACGCCTGCACCGGAACGTTTCGCAGTTTCAACAATCTTCTCTGCGGACTGATCCAGAATTCTGTGATCGTATGCTTTCAAGCGAATACGAATCTTTTGCTTAGCCATTATAAGTCCCTCCTTCTATCGCCCAATTTAGTATCGGACATACTCCGCGAGAAAACCCGACACGCCCCTCATGGCAAAGGAGCCGTGTGTGTCGGCAACCTCTCGCATCATCGCAACGTCACAGACCAACTTCACTATTATACCTAAGCCCGTAGGCAAATGCAACAAAAACCTGGTTTTCTCGATGCTTTTCTCAAATGGAGTGTTATGTCGATCCACGACCAAATTCCCCCGCTTTGTGCGAAGCTTCCGTCTTATCGGTGTTGCCCATTTCGCCGCATCAGAAACATCTTCATTATTATTAAAGAAAAAACGCCTTCACCGCAAACCTCAAATACTGTGAAAACTGTTTCTCGCAGGGGAAATAAAAAAACCCTCACCGAAGTGAGGGTTTTCGCAAGCCGCAGCTTTCGCAGCAGGCCGCTTACTTTTGGATGGATGCTACTGCGCCAGCGCCTACCGTACGGCCGCCTTCGCGAATAGCGAAGCGAGTGCCGTCTTCGAGGGCGATTGGAGCGATCAGCTCAACCGTTACCGTGATGTTGTCGCCAGGCATAACCATTTCCGTGCCTTCTGGCAGGGAGATGATACCCGTTACGTCAGTCGTACGGAAGTAGAACTGAGGACGGTAGCCCGTGAAGAAAGGCTTGTGACGTCCGCCTTCTTCTTTTGTCAGGACGTAAATTTGAGCCGTGAAGTTCGTGTGCGGTTTAACGGAACCTGGCTTTGCCAGGACTTGGCCGCGCTCGATGTCTTTACGGTCAACGCCGCGAAGCAGCGCGCCGATGTTGTCGCCAGCTTGAGCGGAGTCAAGCAGTTTGCGGAACATTTCAACGCCCGTTACGACGGATTTGCGCGTTTCTTCAACCAGACCGATGATTTCGATCTCGTCGGAGACTTTTACGACGCCACGCTCTACACGACCCGTTGCAACCGTACCGCGGCCCGTGATCGTGAATACGTCCTCGACTGGCATCAGGAACGGTTTGTCCGTATCGCGTTGCGGAGTCGGGATGTACGTGTCGACTTGTTCGAACAGCTCGACGATTTTGTCGGCCCAAGGACCGTCCGGGTTTTGCAGCGCTTCACGAGCTGCACCGCGGATGATCGGCGTGTCGTCGCCTGGGAATTCGTATTCGCTGAGCAGGTCGCGAACTTCCATTTCAACGAGTTCCAGGAGCTCTTCGTCTTCAACCATGTCGCATTTGTTCAGGAATACGACGATGTATGGTACGCCTACTTGGCGGGACAGCAGGATGTGCTCGCGCGTTTGCGGCATTGGGCCGTCAGCTGCGGATACAACCAGGATTGCGCCGTCCATTTGCGCTGCGCCGGTGATCATGTTTTTAACATAGTCGGCGTGGCCTGGGCAGTCAACGTGAGCGTAGTGACGGTTAGGCGTCTCGTACTCAACGTGTGCGGTCGAGATCGTGATACCGCGCTCGCGCTCTTCCGGCGCTTTGTCGATTTGGTCGAACGCTACGGCAGCACCGCCATAACGCTTGGAAAGTACAGTCGTGATCGCTGCAGTCAGCGTCGTTTTACCGTGGTCGACGTGACCGATAGTTCCGATGTTAACGTGCGGTTTATTACGTTCAAATTTAGCCTTAGCCATTGAACTCTTCCTCCTCAATATATAGAAGATTATGTGATCGGCCGGATGAACGCCATATGGACGTCCATCATCCGGCCAAGGTACAACTTATTCCACGCGGATGGCTCAAAGGTTCCCGATTAGGCGTTGCCTTTGGATTTTGCAACGATTTCTTCCGAGATCGAGCGCGGTACTTCTTCATAGTGAGAGAGCTCCATGGAGAATACGCCGCGACCCTGCGTACCGGAACGAAGAACCGTGGAGTAACCGAACATCTCTGCCAGAGGTACCTTCGCACGAACGATCAACGCGCCATGGCGCGTGTCCGAACCTTCGATACGACCGCGGCGGGAGCTCAGCATACCCATTACGTCGCCCATGTACTCTTCAGGAACGCTGACTTCTACCTTCATGATTGGCTCAAGCAACACAGGATTACACTTGTCCTTCGCTGCTTTAAGCGCCATCGATCCGGCGATTTTGAACGCCATTTCGGAGGAGTCGACGTCATGGTAGGAACCGTCGAATACGATTGCTTTGATGTCAACCATCGGGAAGCCCGCGAGGACACCGTTTTTCATCGATTCTTCGATACCTGCTTGAACTGGGGCAATGTATTCACGCGGAATCGAGCCGCCGACGGTTTTATTTTCGAAGATAAAACCTTCTCCTGGCTCGAGCGGAATGAATTCAACCCAGCAATGACCGAATTGACCGCGTCCGCCGGACTGACGAACGAATTTGCCTTCGACCTTCGCAGCCGTCTTGAACGTTTCGCGATAAGCAACCTGCGGCTTACCAACGTTCGTTTCGACTTTGAATTCACGAAGCATACGGTCAACGAGGATCTCAAGGTGAAGCTCGCCCATACCTGCGATAATGGTTTGGCCGGTCTCTTCGTCCGTGTGCGCACGGAACGTAGGATCTTCCTCTGCCAGCTTTTGCAGCGCGATACCCATTTTGTCTTGGTCAGCTTTCGTCTTCGGTTCAACCGCGAGCTGGATAACCGGCTCAGGGAAGTTCATGGACTCCAGGATAACCGGGTTCTTCTCGTCGCAAAGCGTATCGCCGGTTGTCGTATCTTTCAAGCCTACCGCAGCCGCGATATCACCGGAGTAAACTTCGCTGATTTCTTGACGGCTGTTGGCGTGCATTTGAAGGATACGGCCGATCCGTTCGCGCTTGCCTTTCGTTGCGTTCACGACGTACGAGCCGGAGTTCAGGACGCCGGAGTATACGCGGAAGAACGTCAGTTTCCCCACGAACGGGTCAGTCATGATTTTGAATGCCAGTGCCGCGAACGGCTGGTCGTCGGCCGATTTGCGAGTCGTCTCCGTGCCGTCTTCAAGGTGACCCTTGATATCCGGAACGTCGATTGGAGCAGGCAGGTAGTCGACAACGGCATCGAGCATCAATTGAACGCCTTTGTTACGGTAAGAGGAACCGCAGATGACCGGGAAGATTTTAACATCGCAAACGCCTTTGCGGAGCGCTGCTTTGATTTCTTCCACGGACAATTCTTCGCCTTCGAGGTACTTCATCGTGAGCTCTTCGTCAAGCTCAGCGACTTTCTCGACAAGCTCCATGCGGAGTTCTTCCACTTTGTCCGCATACTCGGCAGGGATTTCAATCTTTTCCGGCTCTTTGCCCAGATCGTCTTTGTATTTGTAAGCGACTCGTTCAACGAGGTCGATTACGCCCACGAAGTCGTTCTCTGCGCCGATCGGAAGTTGAATCGCTACCGCGTTTGCTTGAAGGCGCAGGCGCATATCGTTAACTACGTTAAGGAAGTCCGCGCCGATAATGTCCATCTTGTTGACATACGCAATCCGCGGAACGCCGTAACGGTCGGCTTGACGCCAAACGGTTTCGGATTGTGGCTCAACGCCCTCTTTCGCACTGAAAACACCAACGGCCCCGTCCAATACGCGCAGGGAGCGTTCGACTTCTACCGTGAAGTCAACGTGCCCCGGGGTGTCGATAATATTGATGCGGTGACCATTCCATTGAGCGGTCGTAGCTGCGGACGTAATCGTGATCCCGCGCTCTTGTTCCTGCTCCATCCAGTCCATCGTCGCTGCACCTTCGTGCACCTCGCCGATTTTGTGGGTACGGCCCGTATAGAACAGGATCCGTTCCGTCGTGGTCGTCTTGCCAGCGTCAATATGCGCCATAATCCCGATATTACGCGTATTTTTCAAGGAGAACTCTCTTGCCATAATTCGATCTCCTTTCGATTATGCGGATACTACCAACGATAGTGAGCGAATGCTTTGTTCGCTTCAGCCATTTTGTGCGTATCTTCGCGTTTTTTAACGGATGAACCAGTGTTGTTGGAAGCATCGATAATCTCAGCCGCCAGACGCTCTTCCATCGTCTTCTCACCGCGGTTGCGCGAATAGTTCACGAGCCAACGTAGACCAAGCGACGTACGGCGCTCAGGCTTGACTTCGATCGGCACTTGATAGTTCGAGCCGCCTACACGGCGTGCTTTAACTTCGAGCACCGGCATGATGTTCTTAATAGCTGCTTCAAAAACTTCCATCGGTTCTTTGCCCGTACGTTCGTTGATGAGCGTGAACGCATCATACAGAATCGTTTGAGCAACACCGCGTTTGCCGTCGATCATGATGCGGTTGATCAAGCGCGTCACGAGCTTGCTGTTGTACAGCGGATCTGGCAATACATCGCGCTTGGTTACAGGACCTTTGCGTGGCATTGGAAGTCCCCCTTTCTTCTAGTTTGACAATTTAGGATGAAGTTAACCGTTGCCGGCCGGACCTTCATTATTTTTTAACTTTAGGACGCTTCGTACCGTACTTGGAACGAGCTTGCTTACGATTGTTCACGCCTGCAGTGTCAAGCGCGCCGCGAACGAT
Organism: Paenibacillus sp. UNC496MF; assembly: GCF_900113915.1. Lineage (NCBI taxonomy): Bacteria > Bacillati > Bacillota > Bacilli > Caryophanales > Paenibacillaceae > Paenibacillus > Paenibacillus sp. UNC496MF. The sequence continues at coordinate 31,769 of NZ_FORE01000024.1, read as the reverse complement.
GTGGTAACGTACGCCCGGAAGGTCTTTTACCCGGCCGCCGCGAACCAATACGACGCTGTGCTCTTGCAGGTTGTGGCCAATGCCGCCGATGTAGGCCGTTACCTCAACGCGGTTCGTCAGACGAACACGCGCATATTTCCGCAGGGCGGAGTTAGGTTTTTTCGGCGTCATCGTACCTACACGTGTGCAAACCCCGCGTTTTTGAGGCGAGCTCAGGTTTGTTTCTTCACGTTTCAGTGCATTGAAACCTCTTTGCAAAGCCGGCGATTTCGATTTAACGACTTTCGCTTCACGGCCTTTACGTACCAGCTGGTTAATTGTTGGCATGTTGCTTCCCCCTTCCTCACATAGTAATGCTCTCAAGACATATCGGCTTTGTTAAGCCCACAGATCCAGGCGGTTCATAAAGGAACAAACGAAAGTTTTTACTTTCCCTTGCGGGTCGGTAAAAACAGCATGTTCTTATTCGATTTCGGGGATTACCGCCGCCATGGCCGCTCCGACTTCAATGCCGCAGGTTTCCCCAAGGCTCTTCATCGACTCCGACCAGGTAATCGGCACGCCCGCCGTCTCGCAAAGCCGAACAATATTGTTCTTCAGCCGCGGATCTGCATCTTGCGCAACGTAGACGAGATTGGCTTTGCGCTGCTCTACCATCTTCATCGTTTGCTTACTACCTATAACGAATCGCATAATAACCATCCTTCCAAGTCAATCAAACTGACAAGTGCAGAGGTCGTGCGATTAGGCACACTACGACATATTAGCATTTAGCCTAAGGCTATGTCAAGCTTCCAAGCCCCAGATTTGCATGAAAATAAAGTAAACCGGCGCGCCCCGTAACGGAGCGAAGAGCGATCAGGGCGACGGCCTCCTCGAGACTGCCCCTTCTCGCTCTTCCCCCGGCACTTTTATGCGCTTTTGCCTTGACTTAAGACTCTACGGGCACCGTCTCGGCTTCAAGCTGCTCTTCGAGCTGCTCGTCGTCCATGCCGGCGACGTGCACGCTTCTGTAGCGCTGCATGCCCGTTCCCGCCGGAATCAGCTTGCCGATGATGACATTCTCTTTCAGGCCGAGCAATTGGTCGACCTTTCCTTTGATCGCGGCATCGGTCAAGACGCGAGTCGTCTCTTGGAACGAAGCGGCGGACAAGAAGGAATCGGTCTCGAGCGACGCTTTTGTAATCCCGAGCAGGACCGGCTTGGCGACGGCCGGCTCTTGGCCGGACAGGATCGCTTCGCGGTTGGCTGCTTCGTACTCGTGGATGTCGACGAAGGCGCCCGGGAGCAGCGTCGTGTCGCCGGCTTCGACGATCCGGATCTTACGCAGCATTTGCTTGACCATGACTTCGATGTGCTTGTCGTTGATTTCTACCCCTCGGTTCCGGTAAACGCGCTGAACTTCCTGCAGAATATAGTTCTGCACGCCGCGAATCCCTTTGATCCGGAGCATATCTTTCGGGTCGATGGAACCGTCCGTCAGCTCGTCGCCGGCTTCGATTTGCTTGCCTTTGACTACGCGGATACGGGAGCCGAAGCTGACCGCATACGTTTTCGATTCCGCCTCGCCTTGAACTTCGATTTCGCGGCGATCTTTCGTCTCGCGGATGTCTTTGATGACGCCGTCGATTTCGGAAATGATCGCTTGGCCTTTCGGATTCCGCGCTTCGAACAGCTCTTGGATACGCGGCAAACCCTGCGTGATATCGTCGCCGGCAACGCCGCCGGTATGGAACGTACGCATTGTGAGCTGCGTGCCCGGCTCGCCGATCGATTGCGCGGCGATAATGCCGACCGCTTCGCCGATCTCGACGAATTTGCCCGTCGCCAGGTTGCGGCCGTAGCAGATTTTACATACGCCATGACGCGCGCGGCAGCTAAGCACGGAGCGGATTTGCAGTTTTTCGACGCCGGCCGCGACGATCGCTTCCGCCTTGTTCGAGTCGATCAGCTCGTTGCGCTGAAGGATGACTTCGCCCGTTTGCGGATGACGCACCGTCTCGAACGAGTAGCGGCCTTCGATACGGTCGTACAGATCCTCGATGACCTCTTTGCCGTCTTGGATCTTGCTGACCATGAACCCTTTGTCCGTGCCGCAGTCGTCCTCGCGAACGATAACGTCCTGCGCGACGTCGACCAGACGACGGGTCAGGTAACCCGAATCGGCCGTACGAAGCGCCGTATCGGCGAGACCTTTACGGGCGCCGTGCGTCGAGATGAAGTACTCGAGGACCGTCAGGCCTTCACGGAAGTTCGATTTGATCGGCAATTCGATGATCCGGCCGGACGGGTTCGCCATCAGACCGCGCATGCCGCCGAGCTGCGTGATTTGCGATTTGTTGCCCCGCGCCTTGGAATCGACCATGAGCATGATGGAGTTGTAGCGGTCCATCGATTTCATGAGGATATCCGTGATTTGATCCTTCGTTTTGCTCCAGATCTCGATAACGCGGTCATACCGTTCTTCGTTCGTGATCAAACCGCGGCGGTATTGATTCGTAACGACCTTAACTTTATCTTCGGACTCGCGCAGAATGTCTTGTTTCTCCGCCGGAACGACAACGTCCGCAACGGCAACCGTGATGCCCGCGCGCGTGGAATACGTAAATCCGAGCTGTTTAATGGCATCAAGCATGACGGAAGTACGGGTCGTATGATATTGACGGAAGCATTCCGCAATGATCAAGCCGAGGTACTCTTTGCCGACGCCGCCGATTTGGGCGATGCCCTCCAAGAAGGCAACCAAATCCGCGCCCTTTTCATGAACGAAGTACTTCTCAGGTGTACCTTGAAGCAGGTTTACCTTCGTCGGTTCGTTGATGAACGGGAAGTCGCTCGGGAAAATCTCGTTGAAAATCACTTTGCCGACCGTCGTGCAAATCAGCGCTTTTTGCTGCGCGTCCGTAAAGGACGACTTCTTCAGAACCTTAACGGGGATAAAGATCCGCGCATGCAGCGACACGATGCCGCGTTGGTAAGCCGAGATCGCTTCGTTGACCGTCGCGAACACGGATCCGCTGCCCTTGCCGTCTTTGTTGTCCATCGTCAGGTAGAAGCTGCCGAGGACCATATCCTGCGAAGGCGTTACGACCGGCTTGCCGTCTTTCGGGTTCAGAATGTTGCCCGACGCCAGCATGAGCAGGCGCGCTTCGGCTTGCGCCTCGGCGGAAAGCGGTACGTGAACGGCCATTTGGTCGCCGTCGAAGTCCGCGTTGTACGCGGTACATACGAGCGGGTGAAGCTTGATTGCGCGGCCTTCGACCAGAATCGGCTCGAACGCTTGGATGCCGAGACGGTGAAGCGTCGGAGCACGGTTCAGCAGAACCGGGTGCTCCTTGATGACTTCCTCGAGCACGTCCCAAACTTCCGGGCTGACGCGTTCGACTTTGCGTTTCGCGCTCTTGATATTATGAGCCAGGTTTTTGTTGACCAGCTCTTTCATGACGAACGGCTTGAACAGTTCCAGCGCCATTTCTTTCGGCAGGCCGCATTGGAACATTTTCAGGCTCGGTCCGACGACGATAACGGAACGGCCGGAATAGTCGACCCGTTTGCCGAGCAGGTTCTGACGGAACCGGCCTTGTTTGCCCTTCAGCATGTGGCTGAGCGATTTCAACGGACGGTTGCCAGGGCCCGTTACCGGACGGCCGCGGCGGCCGTTGTCGATCAGCGCGTCGACCGCTTCCTGCAGCATCCGCTTCTCGTTCTGCACGATGATATCCGGCGCGCCAAGGTCGAGCAGACGTTTCAGACGGTTGTTGCGGTTGATGACGCGGCGGTACAGGTCGTTCAAGTCGGACGTCGCGAAACGTCCGCCGTCCAGCTGCACCATTGGACGAAGCTCCGGCGGAATGACCGGCAGCACGTCGAGGATCATCCATTCCGGCATGTTGCCGGAGTTGCGGAACGCCTCGATGACTTCAAGACGCTTGATCGCGCGGTTGCGGCGTTGGCCTTGCGCCGTGCGAAGGTCTTCCTTCAGCGTTTCGAGCTCGCGCTCCACGTCGATATCTTGGAGCAGCTTCTTGACCGCTTCTGCGCCCATGCCCGCTTGGAAGCCGTAGCCGTACTTCTCGCGGTAGCTGCGGTATTCTTTCTCGGACAGCAGCTGTTTCTTCTCCAGCGGCGTATCCCCTGGATCGGTTACGACATAGGATGCGAAATAAATGATCTCTTCCAGCGAGCGGGGCGACATGTCGAGTGCCAGGCCCATGCGGCTCGGGATGCCTTTGAAGTACCAAATATGCGATACGGGAGCCGCCAGCTCGATGTGGCCCATCCGTTCGCGGCGCACTTTCGCGCGCGTGACTTCGACGCCGCAGCGGTCGCAAACGACCCCTTTATAACGGACGCGCTTGTATTTGCCGCAATGGCACTCCCAGTCTTTGGTCGGCCCGAAAATCTTTTCGCAGAACAGGCCTTCCTTCTCCGGTTTCAGCGTCCGGTAGTTAATCGTTTCCGGTTTCTTTACTTCTCCGCGGGACCACGATCGGATTTTATCCGGGGAAGCCAATCCGATCTTCATATACTCGAAGTTGTTCACGTCCAACAAGGAGCAACCCTCCTTCGTCATGGTTCACTTAATTCTTGCTGCGTCGAATGCCGTGCAGCCGGTTCGTGCCCGCGAAGGCGCTCCCCGGCTTGATTCGCCCGTGGGACGAATCGGCATTCTCTATTCCAAGGCTGTGGAAGCTGCTACTCCACGCCGACCTCCGCGCCTTCCAAATTCAGGTTGAGCTTATCCGAAGTGCCGTCCTCGTCGTCGTCGATCTCTTTCATTTCGATCTCTTCCTCGTTCTCGGTCAGGATCTTGACGTCCATGCCCAAGCTTTGAAGTTCTTTGATCAAAACCTTGAACGACTCCGGCACGCCCGGCTCCGGCACATTCTCGCCCTTCACGATGGACTCGTACGTTTTGACGCGGCCGACGACATCGTCGGATTTCACGGTCAAAATTTCTTGCAGCGTATAAGCCGCGCCGTAGGCCTCAAGGGCCCAAACCTCCATCTCCCCGAAGCGCTGGCCGCCGAATTGGGCTTTACCGCCCAGTGGCTGCTGCGTAACGAGCGAGTATGGACCCGTGGAACGGGCATGGATTTTATCGTCGACCATGTGCGCCAGCTTGATCATGTACATGACGCCGACGGTGACTTCCCGTTCGAACGGCTCGCCGGAGCGGCCGTCATACAGGATCGTCTTGCCGTTGCGCTGCATGCTCGACTCTTCCATGGTGTCGAATACGTCGTTCTCGCGCGCGCCGTCGAAGACCGGCGTCGCGGCGTGGATGCCGAGACGTTTGCACGCCATGCCCAAGTGGACTTCAAGCACCTGACCGATGTTCATCCGGGACGGCACGCCCAGCGGATTGAGAACGACCTCGACCGGCGTGCCGTCCGGCAGGAACGGCATATCTTCTTCCGGCAAGATGCGGGCGATAACCCCTTTGTTGCCGTGGCGTCCCGCCATCTTGTCGCCTTCGGAAATTTTCCGTTTTTGCGCGATGTAGGCGCGAACCAGTTGGTTGACGCCCGGCGGCAGTTCGTCGCCGTTCTCGCGGGTGAACACTTTCACGTCCACGACGATACCGTCGGTGCCGTGCGGAACGCGCAGGCTCGTGTCGCGCACTTCGCGCGCCTTCTCGCCGAAGATCGCGTGCAGCAGGCGTTCTTCCGCCGTCAGTTCCGTAACCCCTTTGGGCGTTACTTTGCCGACGAGAATGTCCCCTGCGCTGATCTCGGCGCCGACGCGAATGATGCCGCGCTCATCCAGGTTGCGGAGCGCTTCTTCGCCCACGTTCGGAATGTCGCGCGTGATTTCTTCCGGTCCGAGCTTCGTATCCCGCGCTTCGGATTCGTATTCCTCGATGTGAATCGAAGTATAGACGTCCTCTTTCACGAGCTTCTCGCTCAGCAGGATCGCATCCTCGTAGTTGTAGCCTTCCCAGGTCATGAACGCGACGACGACGTTGCGCCCGAGCGCGAGCTCGCCCATTTCCGTGGAAGGACCGTCCGCGAGAATGTCTCCCTTTTTCACGATATCGCCCTTTTGGCAAATCGGGCGTTGATTGATGCATGTGCCTTGGTTGGAACGCATGAACTTGTGCAGTTTATGCTTCACCAAGTCGCCGGTGACCGGCTTGCCGTCGACCGTCTCGACGCGGCGCAGCCAAATTTCGTTGGCGGACACGCGCTCGATGACGCCGTCGTATTTGGAGACGATGCACACGCCGGAATCCTTTGCGGACTTGTGCTCCATGCCCGTGCCGACGAGCGGCGCCTTCGGAATCAGAAGCGGCACCGCTTGCCGCTGCATGTTGGATCCCATGAGCGCACGGTTGGAGTCGTCGTTCTCGAGGAACGGAATCAGCGCCGTCGCGACGGACACGACCTGTTTCGGAGAAACATCCATGTAGTCGACGCGTTCGGTCGGCATCGTCAAAATGTTGTCGGCTTGCTTATTGTACCGAACGATGACGGCGTCCTCTACGAACTTGCCCTCCTCGTTCAGTTGCGCGTTTGCTTGCGCGATAACGTAGTTGTCTTCCTCGTCGGCCGTCAGGTACGCGATTTGCTCCGTGACGATGCCCGTCTTCGGATCGACCCAACGATATGGCGCCTCGATGAAGCCGTACTCGTTGATGCGGGCGAAGGTCGACAAAGAGTTGATCAACCCGATGTTCGGACCCTCCGGCGTTTCAATCGGGCACATCCGGCCGTAATGGGAATTATGCACGTCGCGGACCTCGAAGCCCGCGCGCTCGCGCGTCAAGCCGCCCGGTCCGAGCGCGGAAAGACGGCGCTTGTGCGTCAGTTCGGCAAGCGGATTCGTCTGGTCCATGAACTGCGACAATTGGGACGACCCGAAGAACTCCTTGATCGACGCGATAACCGGACGAATGTTGATGAGCGCCTGCGGCGTAATCGCGTTGGCGTCCTGAATGGACATCCGCTCGCGAACGACGCGCTCCATCCGGGAAAGGCCGATGCGGAACTGGTTCTGCAGCAGCTCGCCGACGGAACGCAGACGACGGTTGCCCAGGTGATCGATGTCGTCCGTGCTGCCCACGCCATGAAGCAGATCGATGAAGTAATTGATGGAAGCGATGATGTCCGCAGGCGTGATGTGTTTAACCGTTTTGTCGATCATGCCGTTGGCGATGACCTTAATGACCTTGTTCTCGTCCAGCGGCGAGAATACGCTGACGGTTTGCAGAGGTATACTATCCGCATCCAGAACGCCGTTCGCCACATGGTACGTCTTAAAACCGACGTTGTTCTCCAAGTAAGGAATCAGCTCATCCAGCAAGCGGCGGTCGATCATTTGGCCGGCTTCGGCCAAAATTTCGCCCGTGCTCGGATCGAAGAGCGTCTCGGCCAAACGCTGGTTGAACAAACGGTTCTTGATATGCAGCTTCTTATTGATTTTATAGCGGCCGACGTTCGCCAGATCGTAGCGCTTCGGATCGAAGAAACGCGCGACCAGGAGGCTCTTCGCGTTATCCAATGTCGGCGGCTCGCCCGGACGAAGTCTTTCGTAAATTTCGATAAGCGCTTTTTCGGTGGAATCGGTATTGTCTTTATCGAGCGTGTTCCGGATATACTCGTCATGCCCCAGCAAATCCAAAATTTCGGCGTCCGTCCCGAATCCGAGCGCGCGAAGCAATACCGTGACCGGAATTTTACGCGTGCGGTCGATCCGGACGTAGATGATGTCCTTCGCGTCGGTTTCCAGCTCGAGCCAGGCCCCGCGGTTCGGAATCACCGTCGCCGTATAATTTTTCTTGCCGTTTTTGTCCACTTTCGTGCTAAAGTAAACGCTAGGTGAACGTACCAATTGGCTGACGATAACGCGCTCCGCCCCGTTGATGATGAACGTGCCCGTTTCGGTCATCAGCGGGAAGTCGCCCATGAACACTTCTTGCTCTTTAACTTCGCCGGTTTCCTTGTTAATGAGCCGAACCTTCACGCGCAGCGGAGCTGCGTACGTTACGTCGCGTTCTTTCGACTCGTCCACGGAATACTTCGGCTCGCCAAGCGAGTAGTCGATGAACTCCAGCATCAAATTGCCCGTAAAATCCTGAATCGGCGAGATGTCCTGGAAAAGCTCAAGCAAGTCCTTCTCCAAAAACTTCTCGTACGATTTTTGTTGGATTTCAATCAGGTTCGGAACTTCGAGCACCTCGCGGATGCGGGCATAGCTTCTACGCGTGCGACGCCCATACTGAACAAGTTGTCCTGCCAACTTAACCTCACCCCTCATGTCTGCTTCACAGAAAGTGAACAATGACCGTGTATACACAAACATTGCTGTAACCAGAACGTGCAGCAGGCAAATTCTGATTCAATAAAGAAAAGCCCTTATCGAAAATTCGAAAAAAGAGCATGTTTCTGACAGTCAGCCTTCTACGCACACCACAACCCGTAAAAGTCTCATATCAAGTAATTTTGACCCAAAATGTAAACATTATACGTCAAATTCGCTACTTTTATACGTTTAAAATAGCGCTTGACATTTTAGTCGGCTAAAGACATTGCGCCCATTTTAATGCTGACATTTTATAATGATACCACATCAGCGCTTGCGAGTCAACAAATGATTCTAGCTGCCTATTGTTCTTTGCGCGCCCTGTAGATGCGGTACCCTTTTTCTTTCGTAACCTCTTCCACGTTCCCGAATACGGCTTCTAGCTTCGCTTCCGCGGATGGCGCCCCCTGCTTCTTCTGAATGACGACCCACATGGACCCTCCCGGATTCAGCAATGCGGCTCCCTCTTCGAAAATCCGGTGCACGACCTCTTTGCCTGCCCGAATCGGCGGATTGGTAATGATCGCATCGAACGTCCGGTCAAGCACGCGCTCGAACAGATCGCTTTGCATGGCGGCCGCATTCGAAATGCCGTTTAGCCTGATATTCTCGTTCGCAAGCGCAACCGCGCGCTCGTTGATGTCGATCATCGTCACTTGGCCGGCCGGTGCCAGCTTTGCCGCCGTAATGCCCATAGGCCCATAGCCGCATCCGACATCCAGTATCCGGTCCCGTTCGCCGAGCTCCACCGTTTCGATCAAAACCCGGCTGCCGAAATCGATGCCCGTCTTCGAGAAGACGCCGGCGTCCGTCAAGAACCGCAACTTATGGCCGCGCAGCACGGTTTCGAGCTGCTGACGGTCATGCTTCGTGCCTGGCGACTGCGTATAGTAATGCTCCGACATGCTACTCCTCCTGGTTCGCCGGCTTGCCGTTCTCATAAGGAAACCCCTTGAAGCAATCGCTCCAAGGGGTTTGCCGCCGATAAGCGGTGATTACTTCACTTCTACGGAAGCGCCAGCTGCTTCGAGTTTTTCTTTAACAGCTTCAGCATCCTCTTTGGATACTTTTTCTTTGATCGGTTTAGGAGCGCCGTCAACAAGGTCTTTCGCTTCTTTCAGGCCGAGACCCGTGATTTCGCGAACGACTTTGATAACGTTGATTTTGGAAGCGCCGGCGTTGTTCAGGATGACGTCGAATTCGGATTGCTCTTCGACAACGGCAGCTGCCGCGCCGCCTGCGAATGCTACAGGAGCTGCAGCCGTTACGCCGAATTCTTCTTCGATTGCTTTAACCAGGTCGTTCAGTTCAAGAACGTTCATGCCTTTAATGGCTTCCAAGATTTGCTCTTTGCTCATGAGATAAACCTCCAATAATTTGTTTTAAGTTGGGTATAGCGATCCTCCGGCTTGCCGGAGCCGTAATTAAGCTTCTTGCTTCTCCGCGACGGCTTTAACCGCAAGGGCGAAGTTGCGCATAGGCGCTTGGAGCACGCTGAGGAGCATGGAGAGCAAACCTTCGCGGGACGGCAGATCCGCCAACGCTTTGATTTGTTCCGCGCTGAATACTTGACCTTCCACGACGCCGCCCTTCAGTTTCAGAGCGTCGTTCTTCTTAGCGAAGTCAGCCAGGATTTTGGCTGGTGCAACTGCGTCGTCCTTGCTGAACGCGACAGCCGTAGGGCCGGCCAGAACGGCATCCAGCTCACTCAGTTCCGCATTTGCAGTCGCACGGCGAACGAGCGAGTTTTTCAGAACTTGGAACTCGACGTTAGCTTCGCGCAGTTGTTTACGCAGTTCCGTTACTTGCGCAACGTTAAGACCGCGGTAATCGGCTACGACCGTGCTGGAGCTCTCGCGAAGCTTCGTCGTGATTTCCGCGACGGCCTGCTCTTTACCTTGAATGATTTTTGCGTTTGCCAAAATGTACACCTCCCGTTATGTTGTCGACATCCCGATGTTGCAGCGGATTCCTTCCCCGCGATGCATGAGAAAGGCCCCCGCAGACAGTGCGAAGGCCATGATGGTCCGTTACCCGCACACCCGATGGGTGGGCGTACAAACACGTTTATCATAACACCTCGGTAGGAAATTAAGCCAACCGGCACCTACTGTCTTCGGTATGCATATTCGATTCTAAAATTTCCGTAAATCGCTTAGCGGAACGAAGCGGCGTTCAGACGAGCGCCTGGTCCCATCGTCGAAGAAACGGAAATGCCTTTCAGGTAAACCCCTTTTGCCGCAGCCGGCTTAGCACGGTTCAGCGCGTCGATCAGCGTCTTCAGGTTTTCGTTCAGCTTCTCGGAGTCGAACGAAACTTTGCCGATCGGCGCATGGATTTGACCTGCGCGATCAAGACGGTATTCAATCTTACCGGCCTTGATTTCTTGGACGGCTTTCGTAACGTCGAACGTTACGGTACCCGCTTTAGGGTTAGGCATAAGGCCTTTACCGCCGAGGATACGGCCGAGTTTACCAACTTCGGCCATCATGTCCGGAGTCGCGACGCAAACGTCGAACTCGAACCAGCCTTGTTGGATTTTCGCGATTACGTCAGCGTCGCCGACATAATCCGCGCCTGCTGCTTCCGCTTCTTTGGCTTTGTCGCCTTTCGCGAAAACGAGAACGCGCTTCGTTTTACCCGTACCGTGCGGGAGTACTACGACGCCGCGGACGGCCTGGTCTTGCTTCTTAGGGTCTACGCCCAGACGCACGGCAACTTCGACGGTTTCGTCGAACTTTGCGGTAGCGGCTTTCTTCACGAGTTCGATCGCGTCGAACGACTCGTACGTAGCTTCGGCGTCAATCACCTTGAGGGCTTCTTGATATTTCTTGCCGTGTTTAGCCATGTGAAAATCTCCTCCTTGTGTGGTAATAACGGAAATCCTCCGGCACTCCGGAGTCCCTCCCACCCGGCCGAACGAGACGTTCCGCCGGACAGACAACGCACTCTAGCGTGTCTAAAACATGCGCGCGTGCCGAAAATTAGTCTTCGACGATGACGCCCATGCTGCGCGCCGTACCTTCAACCATGCGCATTGCTGCTTCGACCGAAGCCGCGTTGAGGTCGGGCATTTTTTGTTCCGCGATTTCGCGAACGACGGAACGTTTAACCGTAGCGACTTTCTTCTTGTTCGGTTCGCCGGAACCTTTAGCGATCTTAGCGGCGACGCGAAGAAGAACTGCTGCCGGCGGCGTTTTCGTTTCGAACGTGAACGAACGGTCCTCGAATACCGTGATGACAACCGGAATGATGAGACCCGCTTGATCAGCCGTACGAGCGTTGAACTCTTTACAGAACGCCATGATGTTAACGCCTGCTTGACCCAGGGCCGGACCGATCGGCGGAGCCGGATTCGCTTTGCCTGCTGGAACTTGCAGTTTGACCAACTTGATGACCTTCTTTGCCATTGTGAACACCTCCTTGCCGTAGTAATCACATGCTTAAGCGTAGGAAACCAGGCTTATTATACCTTCTCCACTTGGCCGTAATCCAGCTCAACCGGCGTTTCCCTGCCGAACATGTTGACATGAACCTTCAGCTTGCTCTTGTCGAGAAGAATTTCTTCCACCGTGCCGACAAAATTAGCGAATGGCCCGACTTTGACACGCACCGTTTCCTTCAAATCGAATTCGATTTTCGGCTTCGGCTCTTCCATGCCCATATGTTTCAAAATCTGATCCACTTCATCAGGCAAAAGCGGAGTAGGTTTTGAACCTGAGCCCGTTGAACCGACGAATCCGGTTACGCCCGGAGTGTTGCGAACGACATACCAAGAATCATCGGTTTGAATCATTTCGACGAGGACGTAGCCGGGGTAAACTTTACGCATGACGGTTTTTTTCTTGCCGTCCTTGTCTACCACTTCTTCCTCCATCGGAACGAGCACGCGGAAGATTTTGTCCTCCATGCCCATCGATTCAACGCGTTTCTCGAGGTTCGCTTTCACTTTGTTCTCATAACCCGAGTAGGTGTGTACAACGTACCATCTTTTCTCCATCATTTCCATAACAAGCCACCCTTGGCCCCTTCTTAAACAATCAGTTCGACCAATGCGGAAATTCCGATGTCAAGCACCCAAAAATAAATTGTCACCGCTATAATCGTGAAAAACACCACGAGGGAATAGCTTGTCAATTCCTTGCGGCTTGGCCACCGGACTTTCTTCAATTCAGCGAAGCTGTCGGTGAAGAAGGAAAACGTCGATCCGAAGCTCTGCTTCAGCTTAGCTAAAAATGCCACGTCCACACCTCCAAAGTGACCTATCGGGTTTCGCGATGAGGAGTATGCTCGTTACAATACTTGCAAAACTTCTTCATCTCGATACGGTCAGGGTGATTCCGTTTGTTCTTGCTGGAAGCATAGTTTCTTTGTTTGCAGTTCGTGCAAGCCAACGTAATAATTACCCGCATTGTCGACACCTCCCAAACTAAACATAGATAAAGGTTTAAGCGCTGTATGTGAAACTAGCCTGATTGACCCATAATAAAAAAAGACCTATTTAGGGCTACCAAAACACTTTATCACAAGCAATAGGGAGTGTCAAGGCGAAACAACCGTGCCTTGTACTGGCAGCGATGGCCGGTTTCCTCCTCCGGACAACCCGGCAGCGCGCGAGGCGAAACTCGCAAACTGTCGGACTTCATGCGTTGGATCACGTTCCGCGGCGCCTCTCTATCAGCTTGGCAAACGTCCATTTCGGCACGAGGCAGCAGCGCAAAGAAACGAAAAATTTCCTTCTTCGTCTTATCCAGTATCGTCACCGGACAAAGGTTTCAAACCCCGAAAGGCCTTCCCATTAAATAAAAAAAGAGCCTCAGTCGGCTCTTGGCTAACGCGTTAAATCCCGATATTCCGGACTTCCAAGTATCGCTCGAGCTTTCGCTTCACGCGCTGGAGCGCGTTGTCGATGGACTTCACGTGACGATCCAAGTCGACGGCGATTTCCTGATACGACTTCCCGTCCAAGTAGAGCATCAGCACCTTGCGCTCAAGGTCGCTCAGGATCTCGGACATCTTGTCTTCCAAGCCGACGAACTCTTCCTGGTTGATGATCAGCTCTTCCGGGTCCGACACCCGCGTTCCGCAGATGACGTCGAGCAGCGTGCGGTCGGAGTCTTCATCGTAAATGGGCTTGTCCAGCGAAACGTACGAATTGAGCGGAATATGCTTCTGCCGCGTGGCCGTCTTGATGGCCGTGATGATCTGTCGCGTGATGCACAGCTCGGCAAAGGCTTTGAACGATGCCAGCTTGTCTCCCTTGAAGTCCCGGATCGCTTTATACAGCCCGATCATGCCTTCTTGGACGATGTCTTCGCGATCGGCCCCGATGAGAAAATAGGAACGCGCTTTGGCCCGGACAAAGTTCTTATACCGATTAATCAAATACTCCAATGCTTCGCCGTCGCCGTCGCGAACCAGATCGACAACGTCCTCGTCCGTTTTGCAGTCATAGTCCAGCGTTTTCCATTCTCTGAGGTCGATGCTCACGAACAATCCCTCCGGCTCGAAAGGCATGAATGCCCCGTAACTTCAGCAGCGCAATGATTAACCGGCCCGCAGCGCGCAATCGGCAGATCGTGTTCGCCAAAACCGGCGAAACCGCTTCTAGCAGCAATCTCCGTTCAGAAACATAGACTCAGTATACATTACGTAACCTTGAACCGTCAATGACGATCATGCCGAGATCCCGCTATTTATCTAGCAAATTTGGGATATCACGCCTAAAAAACAGGTTCTTGCGTCACTTATGATTACCCGAATTTAACACAAGGTTAACATTAACTTTTTCCCCTGCGAAGCTTCTCGAGTTTCATGCGCACGTCCATGCTCAAGTTCCCGTCGAGCTCGTTGCGGACTTTGCTCCGCTGCTCGACGACTCTCTGCTCGATCGCCTTGCGGTTCTGCTTGATTTCGATCAGCAGCTCGCGGGCGGAGATGCGCAGCGCACCTTTGCCGAACGCCACGTGCTGCTCCACCAGATCCGACGTCGCCACGTGGATGTTACGGCTTCGCATGGCAAGGTCCGAGGCCAGCCGCTCGATGCAGGCATCCGCGGTTTCCTTCTCCTTCGTATACACGACCGTCAGCCTGTGCTGCTTGAACGTCGAACCGACGCCCGGCACCTGATGCGCGTCGAAAACGACGATAACCGTCATTCCAGTGAAACCTTGATAGTCCGCCAGCATCTCGAGCAGCCGGTCGCGCGCGTCCTCCAACTCCTTGTCCCGCAGGGCGGCCAGCTCGGGCCAAGCCCCGATCATGTTGTACCCGTCCACGAGCAGGACGTCGTCGCGCCGCTTCACGGTTACTTGCCGAGGCCGAGACGCTGCCGCAGCACTTCGTACATCAGCACGCCGGCCGCGACGGACGCGTTCAGGGAGTTCAACTGGCCGTGCATCGGAAGCTTGATCAGAAAATCGCACTTCTCGCGGATGAGGCGGCCGATGCCCTTGGCCTCATTGCCGATCACGACGGCGAGCGGCATGTCGAATTTCATGCCCGACGCGAACACGTCCCGCTCCGCGCCGACGTCCGCGCCCGCGATCCACACGCCCGCTTCCTTCAGCTTGTCGATCGTCTGCGCCATGTTCGTGACCCGCGCGACCGGCACGTACTCCACGGCGCCGGCCGACGTCTTGGCGACCGTCGCCGTCAGCGACGCGGACCGCCGCTTCGGAATGACGACGCCGTGCACGCCGGTGCATTCCGCCGTCCGCAGGATCGAGCCGAGGTTATGCGGATCCTCGATTTCGTCGAGCAGCAGGAAGAACGGCAACTCGCCGCTCTCCTTCGCCCGCGCGATCAGCTCCTCCACTTCGAAATACCGGTAGGCCGCGGCCTGGGCGACGATCCCTTGATGGTTCGCGCCCTCGACCAGCTGGTCCAGCTTGCGCTTGTCGACGATCTGAACGATCAGCCCCGCCTTCTTCGCCTCCAGCATGAGCGGCTGGGCGCTCTTCTGCGCCTGCTCGGTAACCCAGATCTTATTGATTTCCCGTCCGGAGCGCAGCGCCTCCATGACGGGATGCCTGCCCGCAATCCATTCCTGCGTTTGTTCTTCATGCTCGCGCATCTTGATTCTCCTTCGTTGTGCCGCCGTCCGCCGCTTCGTCCGTTTCGCCGAAAGCGATCGCCATCAGCTCGCGCAGACGTTCGACCTGCTTGCCGTAATAGAGGTAGCCGACGAGGCATTCCAGCGCCGTCGCTTGTTTATAGTGAGCGGGGTCCGCGTTCTTCGGCATCGTGCCGGACTTCGCGTTCCGTCCCCGCCGCACGATGTCCGCCTCCGCTTCCGTCAAATGCGGCCGCCATTTCTCCAAAATGTGAAACTGCGCCTTCGCCGATACGAACTTCGTCGCCTCCCGGTGCAAGTGGTGCGGCCGATGGTTGGGCAGCGAGATCAGGTACTGCCGCACCAACACTTCATAGACCGCATCGCCGATATACGCGAGGACGATCGGGTTCACGAGGTCGATCGGCTTCGTCGGCTCGTGAAACCAGAGATGCGGCCCTTCCGATGGACCGCCCGTCATTTGCGCTTCCAGCGGATGCCCTGGGGCGTGTCTTCCAGGACAATCCCTTGCGCCGCAAGCAGGTCCCGGATCTCGTCCGCCCGCTTCCAGTTCTTCGCGGCGCGCGCCTCCGCGCGCTCCACGATCAGCGCGTCGATCTCCGCGTCCAGCAGCTCTTCGTCGGCGCCGAGCAACCCGAGCACGCGGTCGAACGATTCGAACGCCTCCAGCAGCACCCGCACCGACTCCGGCGACACGACCGGGCGCTGCAGCAGCTGGTTCGCTTCGCTGACGAGGTCGAACAGAGCGGTGATCGCGTCCGGCGTGTTGAAATCGTCGTCCATCTTGGCGTTAAACCGCGCCTTGATCTCCGTTATGCGCGCCTTCAGCGCAACCAACTCTTCGCCCGCCGGGCTTACCGCCGTTTCCAGCCGATGCTTTAGGTTCGAGACGGAGTTGGCGATGCGCTCGATGCTGTTCTGCGCCTGCTCCATCGTCTCGTCGTTGAAGTTCAGCGGGCTCCGGTAATGGCCGGACAGCATGAAATACCGGATGACCGCCGGCTTGAACCGGCTGAGCAGCTCCTGTACCGTAATCCCGTTGCCGAGCGACTTGGACATTTTCTCGTTGTTGATGTTGATGAAGCCGTTATGCATCCAGTAGTTGGCGAGCGGCTTGCCCGTCAATGCTTCGGACTGCGCGATTTCGCACTCGTGGTGCGGGAACTGCAGGTCGTGGCCGCCGCCGTGGATGTCGAGCGTGTCGCCCAAATATTTGCGCGCCATCGCGGAACATTCGATATGCCAGCCCGGCCGCCCCGGTCCCCATGGGCTCTCCCATTTGATCTCGCCGGGCTTCGCCGCTTTCCAGAGGACGAAATCCTGCCCGTTCTCCTTGCGCTCGTCGACGCCGATCCGGATCCCCAGCTGCAGCTCCTCCAGGATCTGGTGCGACAGCTTGCCGTAGTCGGGGAAGCTGCTCGTGCGGAAGAACACGTCGCCGCCGTTCTCGTACGCATGCCCTTCGGCGACGAGCTCGGAGATGAACGTGATGATCTCCGGAATGTTCTCGGTTACCCGCGGGTTGAACGACGCTTTGCGGATGCCGAGACCTTCGATGTTTTCCTTGAAGGCGGCGATGAACCGCTCGGCCACGTCCGGCACCGTCGTGCCCAGCTGCTCCGCCTTGCGGATCAGCTTATCGTCGACGTCGGTAAAGTTGACGACGTAATGCACGTCGTAGCCGATCGATTCCAGGTACCGGCGCACGACGTCGAAAAAGATCGCCGGCCGCGCGTTTCCGATGTGGATATAATCATAGACCGTCGGTCCGCAGACGTACATGTTCACTTTACCCGGAGTCAGGGTCTTGAAATCTTCTTTCTCGCGCGTCATCGTATTATAAATCCGCAACGTCATGTTCTCGTTTCTCCTCCAGCTACTGCGTGTTTATGTTTTTCCGGCCGTTCGCGCAGCTCCGATTCCAGCCGCTCGAGCCGTTCCTGCTTGTCGCGCCGCTCGCGCTCGAGCTCCGTTCGCAGCTCCGCCACTTCCTTCTGCATCGCGCGCAGCATCTCGACCACGGGGTCCGGCAGCTGGGCATGATCGAGCCGGTCGCTGACGCGGGCGCCGTTGCGCTTGACGATCCGTCCCGGGATGCCGACGACCGTGCTGCTCTCCGGCACTTCCCGAAGCACGACGGAATTCGCGCCGATGTTCACATTGTCTCCAACCTTGAAGGAGCCTAGAACCTTCGCGCCGGACGCGATGACCACG
This sequence comes from Paenibacillus sp. UNC496MF, assembly GCF_900113915.1. Taxonomy (NCBI): domain Bacteria; kingdom Bacillati; phylum Bacillota; class Bacilli; order Caryophanales; family Paenibacillaceae; genus Paenibacillus; species Paenibacillus sp. UNC496MF. The sequence goes on along the minus strand of NZ_FORE01000024.1, from coordinate 14,176 downwards.
TTATTGCCGATCGTCGGATGGCGCTTGCCTTTCTCTTTTCCCGTTCCGCCGAGCGTGACGCCTTGGTAGATGATGACGTTATCGCCGATTTCGCACGTCTCCCCGATGACGACGCCCATGCCGTGGTCGATGAACAGCCGCTCGCCGATCCGGGCGCCGGGATGGATCTCGATGCCGGTGAAGAACCGGCTCGTTTGCGAAATAATCCGCGCTAGCGTAAACCACTTGCGTTTGAAAAAGGCGTGCGCGATCCGATGAGCCCAGATGGCGTGCAGCCCCGAATACGTGAAGACGACCTCGAAAATGTTCCTCGCGGCGGGATCGTTCTCCAGCACCGCCTGGATATCGGATTTCATCGAACGCAGCAAGGTCAAGCCCCCCTCTCTATCTCGCCTGGACGACAAGCTCTCTCCCCTAGCCGAAAAAGGTAAACAAAAACGCCCCCGCAGCCCAAAACGGGCTGCAGAGGCGTACTCCTACGCGGTTCCACTCTGCTTCGCGCCGCCAAGGTACAGCCGGGCATGCGCGATCTCGGTTCGTCCGTAACGGGGACGAAGGCGTCGTCTTCCACCCTGCCGGCGGCAGTTCGAAGACGCGGCTCCCAGGCGCAACGTCCATTTCCGAAAATCGGCGACTTCCAGCCGATCGCGGGAAGCGCCCCAATGCGCGGCTCCGTGCGAAAGGTCGCCATCTCTGGAATTTTCGATTGAAATGCACGATCCTGTTCCTTGCCTTATGCATCTAAAGGGCGATGGGTTCGAGCTGCGAATAACTACTTCAAGTATAGCCCACCGTCCCGAAACTGACAAGTGGCCGTGCGCCTTGCGGGCTTTGGTAGCGCCGGTTCAGCCCAGACGGGCCGCGAGCCGCTCCTCCACCTTCGTCCGGCCTAGCAGGACGATGGTCGCATTCAGGTCGGGACCATGGGTCTGGCCCGTCAGCGCCGCGCGGATCGGCATGAACAGCTGCTTGCCCTTGAAGCCCGTCGAGGTCTGCACCGTCTTGATCGCGGCCTTCACGCCGTCGACAGAGAACTCTTCCAGCGCCTTGACCTGCTCCAGGAAGGCGCCAAGCACGGCCGGCACTTGCTCCTCGCCCAGCACGGCCGCCGCGTCCTCTTCGTCCGCGGGCTCCGGCAGGAAGAACAGCTCCGTGAGCGGCACGATCTCGGAAGCGGAGCGCAGCTTATCCTGATACAGCGCGACCAGATCGTTCACCCACGCGCGCTGGCTCTCGGACAGCATGCCGGTGACGCGGCCCGCGGCCGCCAGGTGCGGCAAGCACAGGTCCACGACGCGGGACAGTTCCGTCTTCTTCATGTATTCGTTGTTCATCCAGGCCAGCTTGTTCGTATCGAACAACGCCGGACTCTTGCTCAGCCGGCTCGCCGTGAACGCCGCGATGAGTTCGTCCTGCGTGAACATCTCCTGCTCGCCCTCCGGCGACCACCCGAGCAGCGCGATGAAATTGAACAGCGCCTCCGGCAAATACCCGAGCTTGTCGTACTGCTCGATGAACTGAATGATGGACTCGTCGCGCTTGCTCAGCTTCTTGCGGCTCTCGCTGACGATCAGCGTCATGTGGGCGAACGCCGGCGGCTCCCAGCCGAACGCTTCGTAGATCATGAGCTGGCGCGGCGTGTTGGAGATATGGTCCTCCCCGCGCAGCACGTGGCTGATGGCCATCAAGTGATCGTCCAGCGCCACGGCGAAGTTATAGGTCGGAATGCCGTCTTTCTTCACGATGACGAAGTCGCCGATGCCGTCGGACTCGAAGCTGATTTCGCCTTTGACCATGTCGTTGAACGTGTAGGTCTTGCCTTCGGGCACGCGGAAACGAATGCTCGGGATCCGGCCTTCCGCCTCATAGGCCGCCTGCTGCTCCGCCGTCAGACTGCGGTGCTTGCCGGAATAACGCGGCATCTCGCCGCGCGCCGTCTGCTCTTCCCGCTCCTGCTCCAGCTCTTCTTCCGTGCAGTAGCATTTGTAGGCGAGTCCGCGGTCGATCAGGTCCTGCCAGTACTTCTCGTAGATGTCGAGCCGTTCCGTCTGGCGATACGGGCCGTAGCCGCCGCCGATATCGACGCTCTCGTCCCACGTGATGCCGAGCCATTTCAAATACGTCAATTGGCTCTCCTCGCCGCCCGCGATGTTCCGCTTCACGTCGGTGTCTTCGATCCGAATAATGAATTTCCCGCCGAGATTGCGGGCGAATAAATAATTGAATAAGGCCGTCCGGGCATTCCCGATATGCAGATGCCCCGTCGGCGACGGCGCATAGCGCACCCTGATTTGATCGCTCATGACCTCTCGATTCCTCCCGTCATCGCTTTGTATTGCTGAATCATAGCATAACTTTCGCGAGGCAGACAACCGCTTGCGCGGCGATCCCTTCGCCCCGGCCGGCGAAACCGAGCTGCTCCGTCGTCGTCGCTTTGACGTTGACCTGGCCGCTCTCTTCCGCTTCGAGCGCGCCCGCGATGACGTCGGCCATTTGCGGGATGTACGGCGCCATCTTCGGCTTCTGCGCGATGATCGTCGCGTCGACGTTGCCGAGCTTGTAGCCCCGCTCCTTCGCGAGCCCCCACACGTGACGCAGCAGCTTCAGGCTGTCCGCGTCCTTGAACGCCGGATCCGTGTCCGGAAAATGCTTGCCGATGTCGCCGAGGCCGAGCGCGCCCAGCACCGCGTCGCTGATGGCGTGCAGCAGCACGTCGGCGTCGGAATGGCCGAGCAGCCCCCGTTCGTACGGAATCGTCACGCCTCCGATGATGCACGGGCGTCCCTCCACCAGCTGATGCACGTCGAATCCTTGCCCCACTCGAATCATACGTCCGTCCCTCTCTCCCGCGAACGGCTTGCCAGCAGAAATTCCGCGTACGGCAAATCGTCCGGCGTCGTGATTTTAATGTTCGTGTAATCCCCTTCGGCGACCGAGACCGGCACGCCGAGCCGCTCGACCGCCATCGCATCGTCGGTGCCGACGAACCGGTCCTCCTCGGCCTTGCGCAGCCCCCGTTCCAGCAAAGAACGGCGAAAAGCCTGCGGCGTTTGTATCGCCCACAAGCTTCGCCGTTCGGGTGTCGCGGTGATGACGCCGTCTTCGTTCACTTGCTTGATCGTATCTTTCACGGGCACGGCCAGCACCGCGGCCTCCGTCGCCATCGCCTTCGCCATGCATCGCCGCACGGCCTCCGGCGCGACGAACGGCCGGACGCCGTCGTGCACCATGACCCAATTGACCTCGCCGCCCAGCGCCGCCAGCCCCCGCCGCACGGAATGCTGACGCTCGCCGCCGCCCTCCAGGACGGAGGAGATTTTATGCAGGCCGTACGCGTCGGCGAACGCTTCGCAGCGTTCGATATCCGGCCGTCCGACGACCAGCGCGATCTCCGCGATTTCGTCCATCGCCTGGAACGTCTCCAGCGTATGGACCAGGATGGGCTTGTCCCGCAGCAGCAGATACTGCTTGCTCTCGGGCGTCCCCATCCGGGTGCCGCGGCCCGCCGCCACGACGACGACGCCCCATGTTGCCTTTGCTTCCGCCATGCCTCTACCGCCCCGCCGTAAACTTCGATGTCCCGGAGAACCGCCAGGCGCTTCGCCCGGACATCATTCGTATACCATCATACCGCGTTACAGCGCTTTTTCCAACAGCTTCGGCTTTGCGAAAATCATTCGGCCCGCGGACGTCTGCAGCACGCTCGTGACCAGCACTTCCATCGTCGTGCCGATATAGTCCCGGCCGCCCTCGACGACGATCATCGTGCCGTCGTCCAGATAAGCGACGCCTTGGCCGTGCTCCTTGCCGTCCTTGATGACCTGGACGACGATTTCTTCGCCGGGCAGCACGACCGGCTTCACGGCATTGGCGAGATCGTTGATGTTCAGCACGGACACGCCCTGCAGCTCGCACACCTTGTTCAGGTTGAAGTCGTTCGTGACGACTTTGCCGTGCAGCGCCTTGGCCAGCTTCACGAGCTTGCTGTCCACTTCGCCGTCTTCCATGTCGCCCTCATAGATGAGTACCTTGACGTCCAGCTCTTTCTGAATCTTGTTCAAAATGTCGAGCCCGCGGCGTCCGCGGTTGCGCTTGAGCAGATCCGACGAGTCGGCGATGTGCTGCAGCTCTTCCAGCACGAATTCCGGAATGACCAGCGTGCCTTCGATAAAACCCGTCTTGCAAATATCCGCGATCCGGCCGTCGATGATGACGCTCGTATCGAGAATCTTATGCTCCTCGTACGTGCTCTCTTCTTCTGCTTTCAACGGTTTCGAGGTGCGCTCCGCGATCGCCGCGATGGTCTGCGCCAACTCCTCGCGCTTGTTCAGGCCGATCCGCATCCCGGCGTAGCCGAGGAAGGCCGTCAGCGCCACCGGAATGAGCAGCCACGTGCCTTCGAGCCCGGAGAGCGCCGGGTACAGCAGCGCCGCGAGCGCCAGGCCGCCGAGCAGCCCCGCGCCGCCCGAGAACAGCTCGCCCGTCGGCATGGCGGACGCCTTGTCCGCGCCCTGCTCGATCCATTTGGCGAGCGGCCCCGCCATCATCGTCGCGAGCGCCAAGCCGCAGGCCGCGCCGATGCCCACGCTCATGTAATAGCTTCCCGAATGCTGCATAATGCCGTTCGCGGGCGCCGCCCAGCTTAGACCGCCGTTCACGGAGCCGAATAGCTGCGCCCCCATGACGCCGCCAAACCATAGCCCGATTCCTTGAATCATTCGTTTCATCATATAAATCCACCTCCACTACCAATTATGTTCCAATTTCTGTCACGTTAATCGCGCGGAGGCGGGGAATGCATTAGAAATTATTAACTTGCCTTCCGGACGGGACAAAATGCGGAAATCCGTTTTGAAATGATCCCCCGAGAGGCTTATAATGGTACCAAAGCAACCCATTCCTGAAATGAGGTGGATACGATGATCGCACCAACGTTGGAGCAATTCCAGCAGCAAGTATCCGAACTGCTGCTGCGTCATCGAAGCTTGCTGGACGTTTTGTCCAAATACGGTCAATCCGGCGCTTCCGTGAATCGCGCCGTCGCCAAAGCCGTCACCGAATGCGGGTGCATCGAGCTCAATGCCCGCAAGCAGTCGTACGAAGACGATTTTAACCTGGAGAAGGCCAAACGCAAGCTGCACCACCACATCTCCGGCGAGCTTTGCGAGCACTGCAAAGAAGCCATCCAGAACGAACTGGGCCGCAACCTCTTCTATATGTCGGCCATGGCCAATCTGCTCGACATCAAGCTGGACGACGTCATCGAGCGCGAATCCGACAAGTGCAGCACGCTGGGCCTGTTTAATTTAACGTAGAGCGCGAACTCATCTGCCGGCCGAACCGTTCGCGGTCGGCCGGAAACGACGAAAGACCGCCTGGTTTCTCCCGAAGGAGAAATCAGGCGGTCTTCTTTTGTTCGCCCGGGTTAGGCGCTGTGTTCCCCGTTGACCGCGGCTTCTTCTGGAAGCTGATTCTCGAGCCGGCGTTTCCGCTTTTTATTCGGGAGACGGCGATCAACGTTTTTTTTTAGGCCGTACAGCGCGTAGAGCACGAGCGGCACGAAAATGATTTTGGACAAGTGGTGCGGAAACAGAATGCCCAGGCCGACCGCGATCACGACGATGATGGGGACGACCCAAATCGCGTTCTTCGGAATGCCCAGCTTCTTGAAATTCGGATAGCGAATCGTGCTGACCATCAGGAACGACAGCACGAGCGTGCTCGCCATCAGAACGGACAGCGCGATGTCTTTGTGGAACAAGGCCAACGTGGCCAATACGCCGCCGGCCGCCGGAATCGGCAGGCCAATGAAGTAGCCCGGCATGCCGGACACCACGTTGAACCGGGCCAGCCGGAGCGCTCCGCAAATCGGGAACAGCGCCGTGATGATCCAAGCCGGAGCCGGATTCAGTTCTTGGAAGGCCACGCTATACATAATGAACGCCGGAGCCACCCCGAAGGATATGACGTCCGAGAGAGAGTCCAATTCTTTGCCGAATTCGCTTTGCGCGTTCAGCGCCCGAGCTACCCGCCCGTCGACGCCGTCCATCAGCATGGCGATGATGACCATCATCGCGGCCAATTCCGGCTTGGCGTTATCCGGAAAGACCAATATAACGGCAATAATGCCTAAAAACAAATTCGCCACCGTAAAAAGACTCGGTATCGACTTCGTGATCATTTGCTCCACCTCATCTTTACTATGCCCCAAAACCGACCGTCGCAGTAATGAAGGGCAATCTTGTGAAAAAGCTTCGAAATCGAAGCTTCATCAGCGGCAAGGCGTGAATTGTAAGTTGTACCCAGCTTCTGGCTGCATTCCCCCATTGTATGGGATTTAAATTTGTCTGTCAATGAACATCTGCTCTTGAATCCGCTTCAAGCCTTCCTTGATCGCCCTCGCGCGTACCTCTCCGATCCCGTCCACGGCGTCCAATTCTTCGATCGTGGCCATGAGCACGTGCGGCAGCGTCCCGAACTTTTCGACCAGGTTGCTGATGATGCCCGCCGGCAGGCGCGGGATGCGGCTGAGCAAGCGGTATCCCCGGGGAGCGACCATCTCCTCGGCAGACGCGTTGATGCCGCCGTAGCCCAAGGTTTTCAGGATTTGCGGCAGGTCGAGGAGTTCTTCGGACGTGAGCTTGCGGATATTCGTGCGAATGTCCTTCACGCGGTCTTCATTGGGATCCTTGGCGTAATCCTTCAGCAGGAACCACGCCTCCTCCTCCACGCCGCCGACCAGTTCATCCATCTGCATGCTGATCAGCCGGCCTTCCGTGCCGAGCTCGTTCACGTAGCGCTTGATTTCCATTTTGACGCGGATGACCATCTCGACGCGCTTGATGACGTGCGCCACTTCCTGCAGCGTAACCATTTCCTCGAACTCCAGCGCCGACAGGTTCGTGAAAGATTGGCCGAGCACCGCTTTATATTTCTCGAGCGTCTGAATCGCCTGGTTGGCTTTCGTCAGGATGACGCCCATTTCCTTCAAGGAGTACCGGAACTGGCCCTGGTACAGCGTAATGACGTTTCGCCGCTGCGAGATGGACACGACCAGCTTGCCCGTCTGCTTGGCCACGCGCTCCGCCGTCCGGTGCCGAATCCCCGTCTCGCTGGACGAAATCGAGCTGTCCGGAATGAGCTGCGTGTTAGCGTACAAGATCCGTTTGCGGTCCTCGCTCAGAATGATGGCGCCGTCCATCTTGGCCAGCTCGTACAGATAGTTCGGGGAGAAGTCGCAGTTGATGGAAAATCCGCCGTCGACCACTTCCATCACTTCCGGACTGTAGCCGACCACGATGAGCGCCCCCGTCTTCGCCCGCAGGACATTGTCGAGCCCTTCGCGGAACGGCATGCCGGGCGCGACCATCTGAAGCAGCTGATTGACCATTTCGGCCTGGTTCGTCTCTTTCACATCGTTTCCCCCCTTTATCCGAATGCCGCGGACAGCGCTTCTGCGACCGTCTCGACGCCGATGATTTCGATTCCTTTGGGCGGAGTCCACCCCTTCAAGCTCTTCTTCGGCATGATCACGCGTTTGAAGCCGAGCTTCTGTGCTTCTTTCACCCGCTGCTCCGCGCGCGAAACCGCGCGCACTTCGCCCGTCAGCCCGATTTCGCCGAAAAACACGTCGAACGGCCTCGTCGGCGCGTCCCGGAAACTCGACGCGATGCTGACCGCCGCGGCCAGGTCGACCGCCGGCTCATCCAGGCGGATGCCGCCGGCGACGTTCAAATACGCGTCCTGCGTCTGGAGGAACATGCCCATCCGCTTCTCCAGCACCGCGACGATCAAGGTCATGCGGTTGTGGTCAATGCCTGTCGCCATCCGTCGCGGCGAGGGGAAGTTCGTCGTCGCCACGAGCGCCTGCATCTCGACGAGAACCGGCCGCGTGCCCTCCATGCTCGCCACGACGGTCGAGCCCGACACGCCCATCGGCCGCTCGGACAAGAACAGCTCGGACGGATTGTTGACTTCCCGCAGCCCGTCCTCGACCATTTCGAAGATGCCGATCTCGTTCGTGGACCCGAACCGGTTCTTCACCGCCCGGAGCAGCCGGTATGTATGATGCCGCTCGCCTTCGAAATAAAGCACGCAGTCCACCATGTGCTCGAGCATCCGCGGACCGGCGATGGCGCCTTCCTTCGTGACGTGGCCGACGAGCACCGTCGCGATGCCTTTGATCTTCGCCACCCGCATGAAATGCGCCGTGCACTCCCTTACCTGCGAGACGCTCCCCGGCGCGGACTGCACCTGCGGGTCGTACACGGTCTGGATGGAGTCGATGACGAGAAAATCCGGATTCACCGACTCGATCGCGTCGTTGATCTGCTCCATGTTCGTTTCGCAGAGCACGTACAGCGTATCCGACAACGCGCCGAGGCGGTCGGCGCGAAGCCGCGTCTGGCGGACGGACTCCTCGCCGGAGATGTACAGCACCTTCAGCTTTTTGGAAGCCAGCGCATGCGACGTTTGCAGCAGCAGCGTCGATTTCCCGATCCCGGGATCCCCGCCCACGAGAATGAGCGAGCCCGGCACGACGCCGCCGCCGAGTACGCGGTTGAGTTCTTGGTTGGACGTCTCGATGCGCTTCTCTTGACCACTTTCTATATGTATGATAGGTCGCGGCTTTTCTTTCGTCTGAATGAGCGTCGAGCCCATTCCTTGCGTCTTGACCACCGTTTCCTTCTCTTCCACCATCGTGTTCCACTGCCCGCAGCCGGGGCATTTGCCCATCCATTTGGGCGATTCGTTGCCGCATTCGGTGCATGCGAACTTGGTTTTAAGTTTTGCCATGAGCGGCTCCTTATGCAAAAGACGTATCATTAAAAGTTTACCATTTCTAGCGGTGCGATTAAACCTAAAATTACGCTAAAAAATACCCCTCGCCCCCGCCGGGGCGGGAAGCAAGGGGTATTCGCCGAACGTTTTATTTCGTAGCCGGTTCTTCCGTCGCGGGCGCGCTGTCGGCATGCGTGACCGTCAACTCGCCGTCCTTCTCGTCGATGATGAGCGTATGGCCCTTGGCGATCTTGCCGAGCAGCAGATCCTCGGACAGCCGATCCTCGATATGCTTCTGGATCGCTCTGCGCAGCGGACGCGCGCCGTACTGCGGATCGAAGCCTTCCTTCGCCAGGAACGCCTTCGCGGCGTCCGTGAGCGTGAAATCGACTTCTTGTTCGCGCAGCCGTTTGCGCAGCTCATCGGACATGAGCGTCACGATTTGCGCGATATGCTCTTGCTCCAGCGAGTGGAACACGATCGTTTCGTCGATCCGGTTCAGGAACTCCGGACGGAAGCTTTTCTTCAGCTCCGCCAGCACCTTCTCCTTCATGATGTTGAAATCGCGGCCCGCATCCTGGGCGGCCGTGAAGCCGAGCGAGGAATTGCGCTTGATTTGATCCGCGCCGACGTTCGACGTCATGATGATCAGCGTATTGCGGAAGTCGACGACGCGGCCCTTGGAATCCGTCAGGCGGCCGTCTTCCAGCACTTGCAGCAGGATGTTGAACACTTCCGGATGGGCTTTCTCGATCTCGTCGAGCAGGACGACCGAGTACGGCTTGCGGCGGACTTTCTCCGTCAGCTGGCCGCCCTCTTCGTAGCCCACGTAGCCCGGAGGCGCCCCGACCAGCCGGGACGTGGAGTGCTTCTCCATGTACTCCGACATGTCGATGCGGATGACCGCGTTCTCGTCGCCGAACATCGCTTCCGCAAGCGCGCGGGCGAGCTCGGTTTTGCCGACCCCGGTCGGGCCGAGGAAGATGAACGAGCCCATCGGGCGCTTCGGATCCTTCAAGCCGGCACGGGCTCTGCGGATGGCGCGGGATACCGCTTTGACGGCCTCGCTTTGGCCGATGACGCGGTCATGCAGAATGTCTTCCATCTTCAGCAGACGCTGCGTCTCTTCTTCGGCCAGCTTCGATACCGGGATGCCGGTCCAGCTCGCCACCACTTGCGCGATGTCTTCCGGCGTCACTTCGGAATCCGTACGGCCCTGCTTTTCTTTCCATTGGTTCTTCGTGACGTCGAGCTCCTCGCGGATCTTCTGTTCCGTATCGCGGAGCGCGGCCGCTTTCTCGAACTCTTGGCTTTGAACGGCGGAGTCCTTCTCCTTGCGGATGTCCTCCAAACGGTTCTCCAGCTGTTTGAGATTCGGCGGTACCGTGTACGATTTCAATCTTACTTTGGAGCTCGCCTCGTCGATCAAGTCGATCGCTTTGTCCGGGAGGAAGCGGTCCGTGATATAACGGTCCGACAATTTCACGGCTTGCTCGATGGCTTCATCCGTGATTTTGACCCGGTGATGCGCTTCGTAGCGGTCGCGAAGGCCGTGCAGGATTTGAATCGCTTCTTCCGGCGTCGGCTGGTCGACCGTAATCGGTTGGAAGCGGCGTTCCAAAGCGGCGTCCTTCTCGATGTATTTGCGGTATTCGTCCAGGGTCGTCGCCCCGATGCACTGCAGCTCGCCGCGGGCAAGCGCCGGCTTCAGGATGTTGGAGGCATCGATCGCGCCTTCCGCGCCGCCTGCGCCGATCAGCGTATGCAGCTCGTCGATGAAGAGCACGATGTTGCCGGCTTGACGAATTTCGTCCATGATTTTTTTCAAACGGTCTTCGAACTCGCCGCGGTACTTCGTGCCGGCGACGACGGAGCCCATATCGAGCGTCATGACGCGCTTATCGCGAAGCGTCTCGGGAATTTCGCCGGCGATGATCTTCTGGGCGAGACCTTCGGCGATGGCCGTTTTACCGACGCCGGGCTCCCCGATCAAGACCGGATTGTTTTTCGTTCTGCGGCTGAGCACCTGAATGACGCGCTCGATTTCTTTGCTCCGGCCGATGACCGGATCCAGATTGCCGTCTTTGGCATAGGCCGTCAAATCGCGCGCGAGTCCATCCAGCGTCGGCGTGCTGACATTGGACGGCGCCCCGTGATTGCTGGACACCGCTTCGCTGCTGCCGAGCAGCTGCAGTACTTGCTGGCGCGCCTTGTTCAAGCTGATGCCGAGATTATTGAGGACGCGGGCCGCGACGCCCTCGCCTTCGCGAATCAGGCCGAGCAAAATATGCTCCGTCCCGACGTACGTGTGACCCAACTTGCGCGCTTCGTCCATCGACAGCTCGATGACCTTTTTCGCGCGCGGCGTGTACGCGATATTGGTAGGCTGCTCCTGGCCGCGGCCGATGAGCGTTTCGACTTCGTCCTGAATTTTCTCCAGACTCAGTCCGAGCCCGATCAGCGCCTTGGCGGCAATGCCTTCGCCTTCCCGGTTCAGGCCGAGCAAGATATGCTCCGTCCCGATATTGTTATGGCCGAGACGAACCGCTTCTTCCTGCGCCAATGCGAGCACCTTCTGCGCGCGTTCGGTAAATCTTCCAAACATCATGTTCACACACCCCCATGATCGGATTGACAAGAATTCAACTGCTTGCGTATAAGTTCCGCACGCCGGACGTCCCGCAGCTCAGGCGACATTTTCTCATGAAACACCTGCTGCAGAAAGCCCGGTTGCGTTAATACCATCATTTCGTTCATCGCTTGCGGCGTAACGTCCGGAATCAAACCCAAGTCGATGCCGAGCCGCACGTCCGACAACCGCTGCGACGCTTCCTTGGAGTCCATGACCATCGCATGGGACAGGATGCCGTACGAACGCCTTACGCGATCCTCGAGCCGAATGCGGGATTCCTCAAGCAGACGCTGCCGCGCCGCCCGTTCGTGCTCGATGATTTGGCGGACGACGTTGTGCAAGTTCTCGATGATTTCCCCCTCGGACTGGCCGAGCGTAATTTGATTCGAGATCTGAAACAGGTTGCCCGTCGCTTCGCTGCCTTCGCCGTAAATCCCCCGGACCGCCAGCCCCACTTGCGTGATCGCCGACAGGATGCGGTTGATTTGCTGCGTCAGCACCAGCCCCGGCAGATGCATCATCACCGAAGAGCGAATGCCCGTTCCGACGTTGGTCGGACAGCTCGTTAAGTACCCCCTGCGTTCGTCGAACGCGTAATCGGTTGCTTCTTCAAAAATATCGTCAATGCGGCTGGCCAGTCCCCAAGCTTCCTTGACTTGGAATCCCGGGTACAAACACTGGATCCGCAAATGATCCTCTTCGTTCACCATGATGCTGACGGCTTCGTTCTCGCTGAGCATCACCGCGCCGCTGCGCGACTCGTTGGCCAAGTTCGGGCTGATCAAATGCTTCTCGACGAGCACCCTTCGTTCCAGCTCGCTGAGCTGCGAAAGTTCGATCGTCTCGAAATCGCCGATTTCCCGAAGCTTGCCGTTCTTGGCCACGGCGGTGAGCTTCTCCATCACGCCCTGCGCCTGCTGCTTGGTAGCCAGCATCGGAAACGGATGTCCCGACAAGTTGCGGGCGATGCGAATTCGGCTGCTGATGACGACGTCCGAGTCGGGACCGTTGCCCCTCATCCAATCGCTCAGCGCTTCATCGACATAAGACCGCTTCGACACTTCGAATCACCTTCCTACCCATGCCTTTCCTCTGCGTCGGCCGAATCGCGTTCCAGCTCGCGAATCCGGTCTCGGACTTTGGCCGCGTTTTCGAAATCCTCCTGCTCGATCCGCGTCTGCAAATCGCGCCGAAGTTCTTCGATCTCGCGCTTCACCTGGATTTTCACGCCGGCCCGCTTTGGAATTTTGCCGACATGCGTGGTGTTGCCATGCACCCTTTTCAAGATCGGGTCCAGCTTGCTGCCGAATTGAGCGTAGCAGTTGCTGCAGCCGAACCGGCCCATTTTACTGAATTGCGTATACGTTAATCCGCAGTTGTCGCAGCGGAGCTGTTGGGCCTGCTTGGCGCCGATGCCGTTCACCCCGCCACCGCTCTGCTCGAAGTCGAGCAGGCCGGACAACAAGCTGTGGATGGAGAATCCGTTGGCCGTGCCGGGAATTCCCTCGCCCCGTTCACGCGCGCAAGATTCGCAAATATGGAACTCCGTCTTCTCCCCGTTCACGATTTTCGTAAAATGAAGCGTAGCCGGCTTCTTCTCGCATTCCTGACAAAGCATTCCGCACTATCCCTCCTCTTGCAAGGCTGCGCAGCCTACTTCATGAGCAGCGTGACCAGCATCGCCCGGAGCAGCCGGGCCCGGATTTCGTCGCGCAGCGGGAGCTTCACGGCCAGGGAGTCGCGCGACATCGCCGCCCGAAGCAAGTTCGCTTCCCTGCGGGTGATGTGCTTGCCTTCCTCCAGCTGATAAATAACCCCTTCCGCCGTATCCTGGTCCACTTGCTCGCCGATCGTTTGCGCGAGATGTTCCTGGAGGGCGGACAGCGTAGGCAGCTCCACGCGTTGAATGCGGATGTAGCCGCCGCCGCCGCGCTTGCTTTCGACGAAATAGCCTTTCTCCAGCGTAAAGCGGGTGCTGATCACGTAATTGATCTGGGACGGCACGCAGGAGAAGCGGTCCGCCAAGTCATTGCGCTGCAGTTCAACCGCACCGCCGGGGCTTTCCTTTAGCATATGCTTCAGGTACTGCTCGATGAGATCGGAAATGTTGCGCATTTCGCCAACCTCCCTAAATTGCCCAAAACCCTTCGGTCAAGAAATCATAATTCTCGAAGTATTTAGTCAAATTGACTTTGACTTTCTTTGACCTTAATTTTATTATACGCAATTTTCCCAAAAGGTCAAGCGGGTTCCTGCAATCGAATGATTGCCCTGACCTTACTAGCTTTGGGCGGATTCAGTTCATTTATACGCGGAGAGGAGGCATATCCACAACATTCCGAACCGCTTCTGGCTTACAGCCACAATATGATTACCCGCATAGAAAAGATTGTTAAACAACAAAAAACCGACTGCTTATGCAGTCGGTTCATCGTGCTTGGCAACGTCCTACTCTCCCAGGACCCTGCGGTCCAAGTACCATCGGCGCTGGAGGGCTTAACGGTCGTGTTCGGGATGGGTACGCGTGGTTCCCCTCCGCCATCGCCACCAAACGGGCGTCTTCCGCTAACGGAAACGCGATTCTTGCTCAGAGCTTGCCACCCTGAAAACTGGATACGAACCTTTGCGAAGGTCTTGCTTAGCTGAAGCGATGTACCTTGGATAAGCCCTCGACCGATTAGTATTCGTCAGCTCCACGCATTGCTGCGCTTCCACCTCGAACCTATCTACCTCGTCGTCTTCAAGGGGTCTTACTAAATTGGG
>NZ_FORE01000026.1:0-41029 GCF_900113915.1 Paenibacillus sp. UNC496MF | reverse complement strand
GGGATCGAAATCTCCAAGGGGAAGGCCTGGACGAGCGTAGCCATGCAAATGCCCACGGCTAACTTAGCCCAGTCGGCGCTTCCCGGCGGTCAACACTATGGGGTCAACACGACAAACCAAGGGACAGTCACCGTCTTGGGAGGCGGTATCCCACTCGTTCACGAAGGCATGACCGTCGGCGGTATCGGCGTCGCCGGAGGCACCATGGAGCAAGACATGGAAGTGGCCAATGCCGCCGTTCAAGCGTTCGCCGCTGTAGTCGGAATGAAATAGCAGTACAAAAGAGACAATTTTACCGCCTTTTCAAAAAGGGCGGGTTTTCTTTGTTCCAAACTCAACATTCGAATTTAACATAGGCCGTCATGGTAGAAACTTTTACACCAAATCGCCTTCCCCGAGCAAAGAGGCATTGGAATTCTTTCAATTGGTTCAGGGAATATGGGCGCGACACGGGGTAAAAGATGGGCAGCTGCAAGGAAGCGGTAGCGTTCGGCGAGGTAATCGTAAAGGCCGCGATATTCGCGGCTTTTTGTAGTTATGGGATCAAGTTCTCGTCAAAACCAAATGACAAGAACTTGATCCCGTTTCCGAAATTGACAAGAACTTAATCTCATTCCCGACGGTTGGCAGGGGTGACTGATCGAGGGCAAGTGGGAAGACGGCCGGATGCTGCTGTCGATCCGCGACAACGGTCCGGGCAATCCGGGGCGGCTGACGAACCACCGGCGCCGCCTATCGCCCACAACGCGCCCGTAGCTCATCCGGTTCCTTGCTCCCAAAAAGCGCTTAAATTAACCGTTACAACTTCAATTACCTCTCCTACCATTGACTCGATCGTGCGAGTTTGAATCTCCCTGCTCCACTGCAGGGCCGACCCGAATATGCCCCAACTGACCACAAGAGCCGTGGCTTCCCGATTTTCTTGCAAGCCGTTCCGTTTAGGCCCCGATATTAACCATTGGAGCAGGAGACGATACAATTCCTTTTGCATGGCGTTCTCCAGCAGCGGCTCAAATTGCTTGTCCCCCGGCGTGAGGTACTGTCGAAATCGTACTAGAAATTGAAAGACGGTCTGAACAAGGATATACAAATTATCCGGACTGAAGGCGGCATCATCCGGCAGTCTTTTTTGGAGAATAAGTTGAAACTTCTCGGTCATCCAATAAGCGAGAAACGCGAATTTGTCTTCATAATGGGCATAGAAGGTGGCGCGGTTGACAGCCGCTCGATTCGCAATGTCGTGAACGGAGATGGAATAGATGTTTCTCTTCTCGTCAAGCAAATCGTTAAAGGCTTGCATAAACAACTGGCGGGTTCTCTTTACACGGAGATCGCTAGGATTTACCGGCATGCTATACCACTCTTTCTTCGGATCTCAAAAACAAACAAAACGGCGAATGTGTTGGGAACGCAACGAAACCGGCCTTTTGCTGATTGTTGACCGGTCTCCAACCCTTTATCTTTTACTTATGCGATATATGGTTACACAAATCCGTATCGTTAGCAAATTTTTTACCGAGAAGAAAGGGTGAGAGTAACATGCTGATCGTTACTGGAGCGAATGGCAGGTTAGGCAGGGGCGTGGTCGAGCAGCTGCTTAAACGCCTCCCGGCTGCGCAGATTGGTGTCAGTGTTCGGGATGTGAGCCAGGCGCAGGATTTAAAGGAGCGCGGCGTACGTGTTCGTCATGGCGATTTCATTGAGGCGGAGAGCTTGCTGAATGCTTTTGAAGGCGCGTCACAAGTTCTCTTTGTCTCAACCGGTATGTTGGGAGACGCGGGGATCCGTCAGCACCAAACCGCGATTGAAACAGCAAAGAAATCCGGCGCCGCACGGGTTCTATACACGAGTCATATGGGCTCTTCTTCGACGTCGTATTTTCCGCCTATGGTTCACCATGGAGCGACAGAAGATTTGCTTAAAGAGTCGGGTATGCGCCACACGTCTCTTCGCAACGGTTTTTATGCCTCTTCATTAGTTGGATTAATAGGCGATGCCGTCAACACGGGCGAGTTGATTGTTCCCGAGGACGGTCCGATTGCCTGGACAACGCACTCGGATTTGGCCCAAGCTACGGCAGTGATCTTAACCGAGAAGAACTGGGATGGACCCTCTCCGAATCTAACGGCCTCTAAAGCGATTGATATGGAGGGGGTTGCGGCGATGGTATCGGATATCATCGGCCGGCCTATCTATCGTAAGGTCGTAACGGACGAAGCGTACCGGGCGCATCTGACAGCACAAGGTTTTCCGGAAGCGCGCATTGCCATCACCTTGGGTTTATTCCGTGCCAGCCGTAACGGGGACTTTGCGCAAACGAGTAACGCTTTAGCGGACCTGATCGGGCGACCTCCGTTGACGTTATACGACTTTTTAAAAGTGTCTTTACCTTTATAGACGCGCTGTGAAATTCGTGCAACGAAAGGGCCATCCCTCTAGGGTGGCCCTAAAACCATGGAGGCGAATGCGGTGCCGCTGTTTATTCATTAGTAATTCTCGAGAAATAGCTAATGTTCATGGAGCTAACGGGACACGATAGTTGAACGCATCGAGCAGTTTGCCGCCGGCAGTTGCTCTTAATCCTTGAAGTAACGGGCAGTTTTAATTAACAGACGCGCCAGCTTAGCACAAACGGCTTTTCGCCTAACGCGAGAAGCCGTTTTTTAAGTTTAAGCGGCGTTTGGGAGGAATCTGGGAAGCGGCATACTCGCTGCCGGTAGGATGACCGGCTTGATCCAGGCAGAATCGATTTCGAATAAGAAACAGGAGTACCGAAAAGTAGCCTGTTTCTTTTTTTATGAATTTTACCCGGTACGGATAGGGGGGTTCCCCCTTCAGGACGGCGAAGCTTGTTCTTCCTATTTTACTGAAAATGGCAACCAATGAAGGGGAAATCCGGCTATTGGCGAATTTAAGGGGTCGATCATTAGCAATGAGGTGGTAAGGGGATTTATTTTGTCCCGAGCACCCTTGCTTTCACAGAAGGGAGGTAAAGTCTCAAAGCTGTAAGCGGATAATCAAATCTGACTGGAAAGGATACATCCTCATGCGATTTCGGCATCTGCATTCGATCGTTAATCAGCTGTTTTTGTTTTGTTTTATCGGCATGACGCTTCCGGTACTTGTGATGGGCTTCCTGTCCTATAACAAATCTTCGGCTATTGTGGAGGAGCAGGTTAGCAAGGTCGCGTCCCTTACCATCACGCAGGTCAGCGATAAACTGAATCTGTTCTTCAAGAAGCTTGACGACTCCTCCATGATGGTGCTCAACAGCAAGCTCATTCAGGAAGTATTGGAGCAAAAGTCGGATGTCACCCCTTACGAACTCAATGAGATGGTGAAGAACAGCAAAGAGCTGCTAACATCCATTATGATCAATTCCACGGAAATTCTTGACATCTACATCTTCGATGTAAAACGCAACAACTCCGTGTTCAGCGGAGATTCTCTCATGTCCGTCCCCGATCAATGGGATTCGGACTGGTATGAAGCCATCCTGAAGGCGAACGGCAATACGGTCTGGTTCGGCATTTCGCAAACCTCATACCTGAAGAAAACGGAAACGGGCTTTCCCGTATTCGGGTTGGGCCGCGCCATCCGCAGCTGGGAGACGGGGGAGATCATCGGCGTGATGTTCTATGAAATCATGGCCGATCTGCTCATTGACGAGCTTGATCGCGTGCAGTTCGGAGATACCGGCTATATCTATGTGACCAATGACGAGAACCGTTATTTCTATCACCCCGACCCGGCGGAATACGGACAAGCCTCAAGGATCGAGCTGACGGAGAAGATGCGGGATAGCGATAAGAAGAAAACGCTGGTTATTCCCGAGAAACTGGATAACGGCTGGCATGTAGTCGGTGTTGTTCCGCTGAAGGAGCTGACCGCAGACTCCGCTAGCATCCGCAATTTTACGCTTTGGATCGCGTTGGGCGCCATCGTGCTTGCTATCGGCATGGGGGTATTCGGAATCCGCATAATCGGCAATCCGCTCGTTAACCTTAGCCGGCTGATGAAGAAGGGCGAAGCCGGGGATCTGACGGTCAGAAGCGGTCACATCGGACGAAACGAAATTGGCCAGCTGGGGCGCAGCTTCAACAAAATGATCGGACAGATCGCGCTCTTGATCGAGCGTATCTCGAAAGAGGAATCGGAGAAGAAGAAGGCCGAAATCCGGGCACTGCGCTACCAGATCAATCCCCATTTCTTGTACAATACGCTGAACTCCATTCGCTGGATGGCCAAGCTCAACCGCACGAATGATGTGGATAATGCCGTTACGACGCTGGTTCAGCTGCTGGAAGGGAGCCTGGAACGGGGAGGCGTGTTCGGCACCATCGGCGGTGAGCTTGAGCTTCTGGAGAAATATATGATTATCCAGGAATACCGGTACGAGAACAAGATTGAGCTGTATACCGACTGTCCGGAAGAATTGCTCGACGTTCCGATCCCCCGCATGCTGCTGCAGCCGATCGTGGAGAATGCCATCTTCCACGGGATTGCTCCCAAGGAGGAGAAGGGGACGATCGCCATCCAGGTTCGGCAGCTGGGGGAGGATCTGCATATCCGGATCCAGGATGACGGAGTCGGCATGGACAAGGAGCTGATCAGCCAGCTGCTGATCAGCAGCAAGGAGCGTACGACGAAAGGGATGACGAGCATCGGGCTGCGGCATGTGGATCAAACGGTCAAGCTGTATTACGGTAGTGCCTACGGGGTAAAAGTGTCCAGCGCAGAAGGGGAAGGCACTTCGGTGCTGATTACGTTCTCGCGGAGAAAGGAGGACAAATATGTGCAGAGTGCTGCTCGTTGACGATGAATTCATGGCCAGGGCCGGACTTCGCGCGACGTTCGATTGGGAGGGAAACGGCTACCGGCTGGTGGGCGAAGCCGCAAACGGCATGCGTGCGATGAAGTGGCTCGAGAACGGGGAAGTGGATATTCTGATTACGGATATCGCCATGCCGGTGATGGACGGACTCGAGCTGACGCGCCGGGCGCGGGAATTGTGTCCTTGGGTCAAGGTTCTGCTGCTCAGCTGCCATAGCGATTTCGATTATGTGCGGGAAGGGATCAGGCTGGGCGCGTCCGATTATATCTTGAAACCGACATTGAACGCGAATTCGCTCAAGACGATTCTCGACCAGATGCGGGTGCAGCTCCGGGAGGAGCAGGCGAATCGGGAGCTGCTCGAGAAGTATCGGGACAAACAGCTTGCCGAACAGCAGGAAGAGCTGGAGAAGCTGTTGATTGAGGCCGTTCGCGGCAATGAGGAGGCCTGTGCTTCGCTGATCGTGAATCTGACGGATACTCCGCATCGTTACGGCATGGCTGTTCTTCAGGTTCATGGCATCAAGCCGCATGCTCTGGAATCTGAAGTCCGGCTGGGGCGGGGGATTGAATCCATGAAGACCCTTTTGTATGAAAGGTTGGAAGCTCCCGCTGCCGCCGCAATCCACCCGGATCTGCTGATAGCGGTTATTCCCGAACGGGTATTGTCGGCGGGGCGGGCGGAGGAGGTTGTCGGCCAAGCCGTCCGGGGCGCGGAGCTGGCCGATGATGTGTATACGGCTGGGATCAGCCGGCTGCATGGGGATCTGCGGGAACTTCAGGCTGCTTTTGCAGAAGCGCAGCAGGCGCTCGAGGATACATTCTTTTACGGTCCGGGCAGCATCGTGACGGCGGAGGAAAGGCCTCAGCCAGCTCGCCAGCCTCTTCCCGATCATGGCGACATTTTGCATCTGCTCAAGGAAGCGCTGGCCGTGGAGAATCATTGCGAAGCCTTGCTCCAGCTGAAGCGGATCACCGGCCATTGGAGCCGCCAATTCAAGACGAAGCAGCAGGTCATTGTTGAAGCCGAGCAGATGCTCAGCCTGCTCACGTTAAGCAAGCATAACGATACGGCGATGGTGCATCATATTCGCAAGCTTAGCAAGCTTGATTTTGCGGCAGATATTGCGGAGCATGTGGAGGCCTGCTTTAGCGGCAGGCCGGTGCCGGACGACTCCGGAATTCCGGACATCACGCTTCACGGTCGGATTGTGATGCAGGCGGTGCAGTTCATGACGGAGCATTTTACCGAGGCGATTTCCCTTCAGCAGGTGGCGGATGAAGTCAATGTCAGCCGGAATTATTTCAGCGAAATGTTCAAGAAGGTGACGGGGAAGAACTTTATCGATTATCTGATTGCCCTGCGGGTCAACAGGGCCAAGGAGCTGCTCACGGAGTCAACGCTGAGGGTCTATGAGGTCGCGGAAAAGTCGGGCTTCAACGACGTCAAGCACTTCAGCAAGCAGTTCAAGAAAATTGTCGGGCTTTCGCCGGGCGAATATCACGGACAGCCCCATAAACCGGGAGGAGAAGCAAACAGCGGAAAACAAGACACATGATCGGAACAAAAGCCGTTTTGTTGAAAAATCTCGTATTTTATACTAAAAGCGCTTCCATTCGTAGAGGTGGGGCATGGGTGGACAATTTAAAGGAGGAATTCGTAATGAAAAAGCAAAAATGGTCGCTGCTGGCTCTTGTTCTTACTCTATCGATTCTGCTGCAGGCTTGTGCGGCAGGCAATGAAGAAGGTCAGACCGAAGGGGGAAATACAGCGCCGCCCAAAGGGGAGAAAGTGAAAATTACCTGGGCGACATGGGGAAATCCTGGCGAATTGACAAGATTTCAGGAATTTACCAAGGATTTTAACGCCAAGCATCCCGATATTGAAGCCGAGCTCATTCCGATCCCTGGCGAATACGATCAGAAAATCCTCACGCAGCTTACGGGCGGCAAAGCGCCGGATATCTTTTATGCGGGTGATGCCTTCATCGTGAAGCTGATTGAGAATGGCAGCATTGAAGAGCTGACACCCTTGATGGAAGTGTCGGGCAGCACGCTGAAGAAGGAGGATTACTTCGAAGGACTGTGGGGCGCAGCGCAGCGCGACAACAAAATTTACGGCATCATGGTGGACTGTAATCCCATGGTTCTCTGGTACAACAAGAAGGTGCTGAAGGATGCAGGCGTCACGGATATGCCTGCAGATCTTCAGGAGAAGGGCGAATGGACGTGGGACGCATTCAAGCTGATGACCGAGAAAATCCGCACGACCGGCAAATACGGCTATGTGCTGGATAATTCCTGGAACAGCACCCACAGCTGGGTAACCGCAAACGGCGGTAAAGTATATGACGAGTCCGGAGCCTATGTCGGCAACTCCGATCCCAAAGCAAAGGAAGCCTTCCAGTTCCTCTATGACAATGTGAAGGCCAAAAATATTACGTTCTCCGGTACGCTTCCCAAAGGTCAAGGCGGCGATGCCATGTTCATGTCCAATCAGGTCGGATTTGTCGGCGCCGGACGCTGGTACCTCCCGCTGTTCAAGAAAAATGCCAGTCTCGAATATGACGTGGTAACCTGGCCGACCAATACAGGCAACAAAATCGAGCCAGCCGGTATCCCCACTGCTTATATGGTATTGAATAAAGCGTCCAAGCAAAAAGAAGCATCCTACAAGTTCCTGACGGAGTTCGTCAGTAAAGAAGGCCAGATCTATCGCCTGAAGGGCGGCGGCAACGCGGTTCCGTCCGTCAAAGGAGCGGACGATGTCGTGCTGGAAGGCAATCTGCCGGAGCATGCGAAGCTGTTTCTCGATGCCCGGGAAGTCGGCTATGCGCTGACGCCTGCCGAAGCCGGCATTCCCGGACTCAGCGCAGACATTAATTCCCGCTTTGAAGCGCTATGGCTCAAAAACGAGGATCTGGATACGGCCATGCAGGAGATTCAGGATCTTGCCAACAAAAAAATCGACGAATATAAGAAGAAATAAGGCCAGCAAAAGAAAGTTGGGATGACGATGGATGTGAATACCAGGCAAGCACAGGCAGCAGGCACCATAAGCCCGGAAATCGGCCCGCAACGGCAGCCCTTGAATAACAAGACAACGGACCGCTTCTGGGGATACTTCTTCATTTTCCCGCAATTCGTCGGGCTGCTCTGTTTCTCGCTGCTTCCGCTCATTATGGCATTTGTGCTGAGTTTGATGAAATGGGATGGCTTCGGAGAGCGGTCATTTGTCGGATTGGATAACTTTATCTCCCAATTCAAGGATGAAGAATTCCGGATCGCCATTGTCAATACGCTTTATTACACCTTGCTGACGGTGCCGACCGGCATTTTGCTGGCTCTGCTCGTCGCGATCGGGCTCAACCGGGTAAGGGGGAAGGTGATCTACCGGCTGATCTATTTCATGCCGAACATCACGATGTCGGTTGCGGTAGCCGTCGTATTCATGTGGTTGTTCAACGCGGATTTTGGGCTCATCAATCTGTATTTGAAGGAATGGTTCGGGATCAAAGGGCCGATGTGGCTGACGGATACGCGTTTTGTGATGCCGTCCATCGCGATGCTCAGCATCTGGATGGGGCTTGGCGGCAATATGGTGCTGTTTCTTGCGGGTCTGCAGGGCATATCGGCAAGCTATTATGAAGCTTCCCAGATTGACGGAGCAAGCAAGTGGCAGCAGCTGCGCCATATTACCATTCCTTTGATTTCGCCGACCACCTTTTTTGTCACCATCATGTCGATCATCGGTTCCTTTCAGGTATTCGACCAGTCCTTCGTCATGACCTCGGGAGGACCGGCCAAGGCTAGCTATACCATTGTGTTCCATATTTACGAGACCGCGTTTGTAGATTTTACATTTGGCAAAAGCACGGCGGCTGCGGTAATCCTGTTTCTGATCATCTTGTCGCTGACACTGGTTCAAATGGGCATATCCAAACGCTGGGTACATTACGAGGACTAATAGATTCGGTAAGGAGGAGCAGCGATATGCAGCTAAAAGGCATCCGTATTTCCACCCTGGCGCTCCATCTTGTGCTGATTCTGGGGGCTTGCGTAATGGCACTCCCTTTCGTCTGGATGGTGCTTAGCGCGTTGAAGGATTTATCGCAGGTATTCATCGTGCCGCCGAAGTGGATTCCAAGCCCCTTCGTCTGGTCCAACTTCAAGGACTCTCTGACGGCGCTGCCATTTGGCCGGGCATACTTCAACAGCTTCTATATTAATGTGATCGTCGTTCTGTCGCAGCTGCTAACCTGTTCCATGGCCGCTTATGCGTTCGCCAAGATCCGTTTTCCCATGCGCGAGCCGCTGTTTCTGATGTTTCTGGCCACCATGATGGTTCCCGGACAGGTTACGATTATTCCGCTGTATCTCATTATGAAGAACATCGGCTGGCTGGATTCCCATCTGTCGATCATTGTTCCCTCTGCTTTGCTGAATGCCTTCGGGGTGTTTCTGCTACGCCAGTTCTTCAAAGGCATTCCCAAGGAGATGGAAGAGGCGGCTATCGTGGACGGGGCGAACCGATGGACGATTTACTTGCGGATTATGCTGCCTTTGATCAAGCCGGCCTTATCGGCGCTGGGGATATTCACCTTCCTCGGCATGTGGAACAACTTCTTTAATCCGTTGATTTTCCTCAACAGCCCGGATAAGTTCACCGTTCCGATGATGCTCAACCTGTACCGGGGCATGTACGCGACGGATTGGACCCTGATGATGGCGGGAGCGGCGATCGCGCTTATACCGGTGCTCATCGTCTATATCATCGGGCAGCGGTATATTATCGAGGGCGTAACGCTTTCGGGCATCAAAGGCTGAAGGTTTAAATCGCAATCGGAAGCAAGGGGTCCTCCCGGGGGCTCCTTTTCCGGCTGCAGAGTAAGACGTCGCTCTTTCAATGACCGGGGAAAGGTATACGAAAACAAGTATGCTCCTCAATGGATATATTGGTGTGAGCGTTTTAAATCGATGAATGATGTTATTGGAGGTCATACGACTTGGAAAAACCATTGTTAATTATCGTCAATGGACTTCCTGGCTCAGGAAAGACAACTTTAGCAAAGCGACTTTCTAAAGACGCGCGGTTTCCAGTAATCTCCCGAGACGGTCTATATGAGACCCTGTACGATGCCTTAGAATGTCAAGAGAATGGGTGTCCGCCGTTGATAGCACCTGCAACGTTTACCCTCTTATACTCAGTCGCAAGTTCATTACTATCAGCCGGGAAGTCCTTAATAATCGAAGGTTTTTTTGGTCGACCGGAACTAAGAAGTGCAGAGTTTCATAAATTGAAAGAGGCTTACGATTTTGAGCCATTTCAAATCATGTGTAACGGGGATGGAAAGGTTCTCTTGGAGCGTTTCCTTGCTCGTATAGGGACAACAGAACGACACATCGGACATCGTGATCTGGAATGGATTCAACAAGATGAAAACAAAGAACGACTCTTACACGAAAATCTTACGCCACTTGCTATTGGTGGTACAGTCCATAGAATCAACACAACAACACCCCGCAGTTTGGATTATGTTGACTTACTCCAGCGAATTCTTTTCACGCAAGAAAGTTTATTGCGCTAACGGGACACGATAGCTCAATTATGACACGACGGCAGCCGGCCTTATAACGATCGGCTGCCGTCGTTGCGCTAACGGGCAGATTAATTCAATCATGAGTCTAGCATCTTTCCTGGACTTAGCTTATTATTGGAAGAATTAATTGGAGGAGAGATGCAGATGTCGGTCATACAGGCAATTGTATTAGATCTGGACGGAACATTGCTCGGCAGCGACAACTCCATATCGTCTAGAAATTGCGAGGCTGTTAAACGGTGTTATGATTCGGGAATCCATATTATCGTCGCCACGGCGCGACCGCCCAGAGCGGCCAATCAATGAGCCAAAGTTCTATAATGATCGGTTTTCGTCGGCTAGGCCTCCCAGTTCCTCCAGGGATAGTTTGTCGACTAGATCATATCCGTTACCAAATCCGTTTGGCTTCACTACAACGGTTCCAAGGTTCGGAATTTGACCCAACCCAACCCCTGCCGGAAAACTGTGAGCGATAATTATTTGATTTCTTCCCGGGGGCGGCTGTTTTCCCAATACCGTTCCGAGTTTATTTAATATAGTTGACTGTTCACCGGGACTCAAGCTACCGCTCAGCCTATATATATCGTATCCGGTCGCGTCGACTTGTACATTCTCTCCTCCAAATGCCAGCGTTGCCGTTTCGATCGTCCTGCAAAAAGGACTGGCTTCTACCGGCAAGGAAACGGGTATGCGTAATCTCCGAATTGTCTCCCCGTAGGCGATTGCTTGGCGTCTTCCTTCGTCGGAAAGATTTCGTAGAGTCATACAATCCTGAAAATTCAAGTTTGGTTGATCTTCTCCTACAGTTGCTTCTCCGTGCCTTGTATAAAGAATATAACCCCCTCTACGTAGATCATCTAACAGCGACCTATGAGCGGCTGCGAATGGGTTGCGATATTGTTTTGCTGCCATTGCTTTATATCGGTAAGCCAAAGCCATATTCATAAACTGTTGCTCGGCATACTCATTACATAAAATCGGATCGGCAGCCGATGCCGATTTCAAGCGTTCGAATAGCTCTGCCTGTCTAAAGTGATACAGTTCCATCTTTTCGAAATCCCATACTATTCCATTGATTAGTAGATAAGTCAAAAGTGAACTCTCCTCAAAGTGTGGCATTACACTAAACAACCGTCATAATTATTCAACACATTTTATTCGATTCGCAACTGAACGTGCGGATATTAAGAGTGAGCAAGCCGGTTGAATTCATGGTTGAAGGCTGTTGGAGCTGTAACGATCACGATAGCGAACTTCCTGCGGCCTTTCTGCCCGTTCGGGAGCTTGAACCAGTAATTGATGTGGATCATTTCGCGAATACGCCATAATAAAGAAGAAGAATATATTTCCAAGTACGAAAATCAAGGGTGGTTATGATGGAGAAATTCAGGAGTATTTCCGAAACCTACGTTACATGGCCCATGTGAGCATACTAGCGCAGGAAATGCGTTAATGGTTAAGTGGAATTCTTTAACGGGGTCATTTACTTGGTCAAGCGCGAGAAAAACCAAGCCCGGATTAAATAAACTCAGCCGGTTGTTAAAATTGTGCAGTTAGAATACACGTGCTACACTGAGTACAAGGACTGTGGAGTAACAATTACATGAATACATAGGAGCAGTGTATTATGCAAATTCACATCCCAGGAGAAAGAGAAATTCGTATTCATCATCTAGTATTAGACTTTAACGGAACCATAGCTTTGGATGGAAAACTGCAACAGGGTGTAAGGGAAAGACTTGTAAAGTTAGAGAAATTGTTTACGATCCATGTATTAACTGCGGATAGTAATGGAAGTGCAGCAAGAGAATGCGCCGGATTGCCTGTAATACTACAGATTATTAGTCAAGATGACCAGCGAGAGAAAAAGCGCAGTTATGTTTGTAATCTCTCTCCAAAAGGCGTTGCAGTTATGGGCAACGGTGTCAACGATGAGTTAATGTTCCGGCAAGCTGATCTGGCAATTGCAATTGTTGGCAAAGAAGGATGCGCAACGGTAACCTTAATGGCTAGCCATATCGTTGTAAATAATATTGCAGACGGACTAGACCTTTTATTGCAACACCATAGACTTGTCCCTACTCTTAGAAAATAAAACAACGGTTTTTAATTCCGTTAGAGGCTTGATGGTTGAGTTTTATGGACGAAAACGGGAAGAAGCACCTGACGGCGGCGGAGGGCTGCAGCGCGTGCAGGAGCTGCTCTGCCATTGTTTTGAACATCCTCAGTTCGCTGCTATGGATGTTATGGACCAATAAGATACTTCCCAATATGTTCGAATGGAAATTGTAAAAGGCTCAAAGGACTGAATGGAAACTTCTTGCTCAAGATGACAACTGCGTACATCGCGGCTGCAACGGACATTAATCCAAGATAGGCGACGCCCGCTGTCACCTCGTGTTTACGGAACAGCCTGCGGACTTGAATGGTAGTTACGGCAGACAACAGTGCCAAAAATAAGAGTACGTTTAGAATTTGCATTATTTGCCTTCTCTCGTTTCAACATTTCGATGCAGCGGTCTCTTTGCGAACCCCGTTCCGATGACGGATACATTCGCATGAGTTAAGACGTCGATTTGCGGATAGAGGTCTTCCCAGGAAGAGGCTAGTCGTTTCCACTCCCGAGGATGGGTGGCATGAAGGATGCGCCCGAATCCGAACACATCGGCCTTATAAAGCTGCTGACTCTTCTTGACGGAAGAGTCGACGGCGCGATTAACCTGAGCGGAGAGAAGCGCATTTACCATCCGTACGTTTAGGGGCTGAGTGTAATCCAGGTCGGTCCCGTTTTCAATTAGCTCGCAATTGCTTTGTACAGAGATATGCATGCGGATCTTTTTGCCGATTATTTCGGGGCGAATGCTGTGTTTGGACGAGAGAATATGCACGCTGACGTTGCCGTGTCCTTGCGGGACGTACGTGGTCAAATAAGCATCCATCATATTTGCCGTAGCCCATTT
Organism: Paenibacillus sp. UNC496MF; assembly: GCF_900113915.1. Taxonomy (NCBI): domain Bacteria; kingdom Bacillati; phylum Bacillota; class Bacilli; order Caryophanales; family Paenibacillaceae; genus Paenibacillus; species Paenibacillus sp. UNC496MF. The sequence goes on along the minus strand of NZ_FORE01000026.1, from coordinate 27,636 downwards.
CAGGGCGCGGGTTTCGTCATCATTAAAATAACCGACTAGCTTTAAATGATTGAAGATACCGACGCCGTATAATTTAATGCGCGGTCCGGAAATTGTCGCAGCCGACGCTCTAGATTGGGTGGACCCTTGTTCTTGATTGACCTCGAAAGCGCCCATGACCGGTTCGATTCCTTCTGATGCGGCAATCGCATCGAAATTCATGATCGTTGATGCTATCCCGGAAGGCTGCATATGCAGATCTTGAAATTGATCTGCCGGAATGGATTCGAGCGTTACCGGACAATTCAAGATCGTAGCCGCATCTGACCCTTTGGCAACGAATACCATATTCCTCATCCGCATATCGATTTCGCGATGAAAACTGTCAAAAACGTGGTCGAGTCCATGCCGTGCCATCCGTTCGCCGATGATGATGACTCTTCGATGCGAATAGTACAGCTTGAGATGAATTTTTTGCTGCAATTGTTGTCGCGTATCTGCCAGCGTCTTTCCTTTTGCGCCAATGACGAAAAATGATTTCTGATTGCTACTGCCTCCACTGGATTGCATCGGTGAAGGAATCGCGATCTGGACGCTTTGCGTCAAGGTGCCATCCGGATTGAGATCCAGACCGGTTGCGGTAACGATCGCCAAATCTTTTACTTCTTTTCGATCCCAGCAGCCGGTCGTCGCGAGTAAGCTTGCGATAACCAAGACGACGATTAGGTGTCTATTCATCATATACAATCCTCCGGTTTGAACGGATCCAATCAATGCCCAATAGCATCGTCGGGATTAGATTGGCTCCAATAAAGCTGGCAATCGGAAACGAATAGAAGTAAAACCGCAAAATCGCATCCATCCCGGAGGAGCTTTTCATCGTCCAAAGCGTGCCAATAAAAATGATCAGCATGACGGGCAGGGATAATGTGCGTTGATTTTCGACTTTAAACATCCGACTCACGCAAAGACAAGTAACAAAAAGAAAAGTGGCCAACTTCAAGAAGCCTACGGAGACCCAAATTGGCAGAAAAACGGGATCAATCCTCTCCAGCACATCGCCTAAACTGATATAGCGAATTACCGCGGCATAGGGGAACGGAAACTCTGACACGAGCGGGCCTTCGACCAGCGTGCATTCGAGTACCGTTTTCAGCATAAAGAGCGTAATGATGACCGTCGTGTACAAGGAAGCCTTGCGCGCTCGTTTAGGTTGATTCATGAAGGGAATCAAGAACGCGATGAGCATGACCTCGCCCAGCCATCCGCTGGGCACCGAGGCTCCCCGCAGGATGGAGACCAGCCCATTTTCCGCGACCGGGCGCAGATAGATCGCATTCCAGTCGCGGATCGTGAGCAGAAAGATCAAGGAAGCGATGACGACCATAATCGGAAAGATCATTTCGCCGCATCGGCCTATGACGCCGATCCCGCACCATGCCGCTGCCCCGCAAATGGCGAACAGCATGAGTAGAAGCACGACGTGAGGGGTGAGCGGGTGAGAGATCAAGGAGATGAGATCCACGATAACTTTCGCGATCACGCTCGTGTATACAAAGAGCAGGCATAGATAAAAAGCTTCAACGAATAGGCTGAACCATTTCCCTAGAATGCATCTGCTGTACTCGATGAGCGTCATTTTAGGGTAACGGGCGGCCAATGCAGTCGAAACCAAGATACACCAAATGCTTGTGACTGGTGCTATCAGAATGGACAACCATGCGTCCTGCTTGGAGAATTGCGCGGGAAAAGCCGCAATATTAAAGATTTCAGTCCCTAGTACGGAAACGCTCATAATGATCATAAATTGCCATTGGGAGATTTTCTCTGTTGGCATCATCTCGACCTCCGCGTTTTATTCGCCTTGATTGCGAGAATCGGGCTGCTGCCCCGGTGACATTCTGAAGCGATTCTGCGTGTTGGCCGGCTTTGGCCGCGTGCCCATGTTGAACCACGTTTTACGAATGAACACGTCCTTCAATCCTTCCGGCGAGAGCGGTGCCACCGGATATAGATACGGCAACCCGAAAGAACGCAGCGCGGCCAAATGGATGATGATGGCGAGAATGCCGATCATTAAACCAAAAAAGCCCATAAAACCAGCCAGCAATAACAGCGGGAATCGTAACAAGCGAAACGCAAGTCCGAAATTATAACGGGGAATAATGAACGACGCGATTCCGGTTGTGGCTACGACAATCACCACCGGGGCCGAAATAAAACCGGCCTGAACCGCGGCTTGACCAATGACGATTCCGCCAACGATGGTAACGGCAGAGCCGACGCCTTTCGGGAGCCGGACGCCCGCTTCGCGCAAGGCTTCAAACGTAATCTCCATCAGAAGCGTCTCGATGATCGCGGGAAAAGGGGAGAGACGCTGCGATGACGCGATGCTAAGGAGGAGGTTTGTCGGCAGAGCCGGATGGTCGTAACTGACCAAGGAAACGTATAAGGAAGGCAGAAATAAGGAGACGGACATGAATAAGATGCGGAGCCAACGAATGGGCGTCGCAATCATCGATCGCTCGTAATAATCCTCGCTTGCCTGCAACCCGGTCCAAAAGGTCATCGGCAGCACCAATGCAATAGGCGTCCCCTCGGTTAAAACGGCTACTTTGCCTTCAAGAAGACTCCCGATTACGACATCGGGGCGTTCGGTATTCTGGATTTGGGGAAATGGCGAATAAGGGGTATCCGTTATGAATTCCTCGATATACCCGGACTCCAGTACTCCGTCGATTTGAATCTGCTGAAGCCGGCTGCGAACATCATGGAGCAGTTCCTCCTCCGCAATGGCTTTCAAATAGACGAGCGCGACCTCCGTATGCGAAAGCGTGCCGATCGAGAACGTCTCGATTTTTAAATGAGCGCTCCGAAGCCGCTTGCGCAGTAAGCTGGTGTTCGTCACTAAACTTTCCACGAAACCTTCGCGAGGGCCTCGAATGACCGGCTCCGAAGGTGGATCTTCGATCGCTCTTCCTTCCGATCCAGGAACGCTTGCGGCAAGTCCATGGGATTCGCCTTCAAATAAAAAAACGACTTCGCCTTTCAACACGCCATCGACGACTTCAGAGATCAATGTAACCTTTCTGGACATGCTGACCGGAACGAGCCTCTTTTGAAATACAGAGCCTATGCCGTCCAAACGGTCGGACGTCGACTGTGCCTGCGCATGACCGGCGACCAGTTGATTCAAAATCAATTCATCGAGATGTTTCGTATCAGGTAAACCGATGATATAGATGGCAAGCGTTTCGATCTGCATGGGCATTGGAGCGCTATGGAATACAACATCGGAGCAATCATGGAATATCGCTCTTAACCGTTGTTCGTTTGTCGACATGCTCGAGCTTATCGGATGATTGTAGTCGGTAGGCTGATGAAGGGTACGAATAGCGGCTTCGGTACCCGTGCCGGACGGGTATTTTCGGAATTTCATAACAAAGATCTCCTTAGGCAGTGGTTAAGGGATGATGGTACTACCTTGCCCGGAATTGCTTGCATTATCCATTTATTGCTTTCCTTGGTTAAAATTCAATATTTCCCTCATACCTGCGGCCAAGTAAAAATTTGATATTCTTATTATACGGACGGGCTTATTGGCGATGCATCGCCTCATTACCCTGAAGACGTTACGACTGACAGGGAAGAGGGCTTAGTGTTGATGTGAATATAGCCTTGCAAGACATCCGTAATAGGAGGAGAGTATAGTGCTTTGTGTATTGGTTATCGACGATGAGCCCGGGCAAAGAAGGATTCTGTCCGGGGTCATTCGCGAGTATCGCAAGGAATTTGAAGTCTTGGAAGCCAAAAACGGAGAGAAAGCCCTTTGATTTGCCGGGAAAGACGATCAATATGATCTTTCGCGATATCCGGATGCCCGAACCAGTCGGCGGCTGGCCGAATTACACAAACGGGAGGCGTCGTGCAGTGGAACAATTGAAGGCCAAGCAAGTCAGCGTTCGTGATGGTGATCTAAAACGCAGGGAAGCGGCGAACAGGGCGTATTTGATGATGCTGGACAGCGATCATCTTCTCTTTAACTACAAGCTCGAGGCCGGCCGATACTCGGGCAGGGGAATCCCTGCTGATGCGCATGGAGGGTGGGAATCGCCGGTCTGTCAGCTGCGAGGCCATTTTCTCGGACATTGGCTGTCGGCGGCTGCACTTCACTATGAGCAGACCGGGGATCCGGAATTGAAAGCGAAGGCGGACCTCATTATTCGGGAACTGGCTGAATGCCAGAGCGACAACGGCGGGAAGTGGGCTGGACCAATTCCTGAGAAATATTTGCACTGGATAGCCGAAGGAAAAGAAGTCTGGGCGCCCCAATACAATTTGCACAAGCTGTTTATGGGACTTGTCGACGCTTATCTGTATACGGGAAACGAACAGGCTCTGGAGATCGCGGATTCGTTCGCGGACTGGTTTGCCGACTGGAGCCGGCAATTTACCAGAGAACACTTTGACGATATTCTGGACGTTGAGACCGGCGGAATGCTGGAGGTCTGGGCGGATCTTCTGCGCCTCACAGGCAAAGATAAATACAAGGCGCTGTTGGAGCGCTACTATCGCAGTAGACTCTTCAAGCCGCTGCTCGAAGGAAAAGATCCGCTGACGAACATGCATGCGAATACGACAATCCCGGAGGTGCTCGGTTGTGCCAAAGCGTATGAAGTGACGGGCGAATCGCACTGGATGGATATCGTTGAGGCTTATTGGAAGTGCGCCGTCACGGAGAGAGGATATCTGGTTACGGGAGGGCAGACGGCCGGCGAGGTCTGGATGCCAAGAGGGAAGATGAAGGCCCGGCTCGGGGACAAGAATCAGGAGCATTGTACGGTCTATAACATGATTCGGTTGGCGGACTTTCTGTTCCGGCATTCCGGCGACCCCGGCTACGCCCAATATATCGAATACAATCTGTATAACGGCATCATGGCGCAAACCTATTATCAGGAATACTCCCTGGCCGGGGATAAGCACGACTATCCCGCGACGGGGCTGTTGACGTACTTCCTGCCGATGAAGGCGGGATTGCGCAAGGTCTGGAGCAAGGAAAAGGACAGCTTCTTTTGCTGCCACGGTACCATGGTTCAAGTAAACGCAGTCTGGAACAGTTGGCTGTATTATCAGGATGAAGCCGGGATTTATGTCGGACAGTACTTTGATTCCGAATTGACGGCGGAGATCGGCGGGGATGCCGTACGGATTGTTCAGACTCAGGATCGCATGAGCGGAAGCATGCTCAGCTCGTCTAATACAGCGGGGCATCAGGGGATTAGCGATATTACCGCAATGCACGAAAATATGCCTAGGTACCGGAAGTACGATTTTGTCGTGCGCGCCTCTGCGGGGAGCATGTTTTCGCTGCGCTTCCGAATTCCGGAATGGATCGTGTCCGATGCCTCAATTTATGTGAACGGTGTCCTCCAGGGGAAGACGGCAAACAGCAGCCAATTCTATTCCGTTCGCCGAACCTGGGAGGAAGGCGACATCGTCAGCGTCATCCTGCCGATCGGGATCCGCTTTATTCCGCTGCCGGACGACGAGGACATAGGAGCCTTCCGTTTCGGCCCCGAAGTGCTCGCAGGGATAAGCGAGAACGAGAGGATGCTGTATGTTGAAAAGGAAAAGGTCGAGGCCGAGATTGAGATGGAAAATGAGCGCGAATGGGGAAGCTGGCGGTACTTTTTTAAAACGGTCAATCAGGACCCGGTGATTTCGTTAAGGAGAATCCGGGATATCGGCTATGAACCGTTTCAAATTTATTTCAAGGTGAAGCCGGCAAAATAGAAGCATCAAGGAGTCGCCTACCATTGGGCATCGGAACGCTCCGGCATAAAGGTAGCCGGGATATCCCGGATGTTCACGGAAAAGTCGCGGCTTGACCCGGAAACATGCTAATTCGAGGAATGCGTATGATTCCTTACGATTAAAAGAAAACCAGCCTTGCTTAGTAAGGCTGGTTTTCTTTTTCCTGAAGCGAGGCACAGCAAAGGCTTGTGGAAATGGGTTGGATGTAGAATGCGGTCGAGCTGGTGCTCAATGTCCTTTATATCCGGCGACAAAGCCCGTGATGAAACTGTAACCGTTTCACGGAGCCGGTTACCGCCGGAAATCACCGGGTGTCGTTCCGGCGATTTTCTTAAATACGCGGATAAAAGAGAACGGGTGGAGATAGCCCACCTTGACGGCAACATTTTGCACAGGTTCGTTAGTGTCCAGAAGTAGCTGCTTCGCCCGCTCCACGCGGAGTTTCACCAGGTAATCGATGAATTTCTCGCCGAAGCTGTCTTTAAAGAGTTTACTTAGATACCTATTGCTTAATTTGAACTCGTTGCTGAGCTGATTGAGGGAAAGATCCGGGTTCGAAAAATTCGATTCGATATATCTTTTCACATCCTGGACCAAATCGTGATTTTGACTGCATTCCCTCTGGGACAGTACGAGATGATAGGTGGACTGTAACACCAGCATGGCGTTCTCCTTAAACTCCTCCAACAATTCAAAATGAGCAAGAAAATAATGTAATTCATGGGAAGCGGATTCCTTCCAGCGGTCCTGGAGGGATTCAGGGAGTTCATTCATTTCCCGATCTAGGTATGAAAGCAGGTACTGAAGCACTTTCTTGATGTCTTCCATACCGAGCAGATGTTTTTTCAACATCTCCATGAGATCCAGATAACTTTGCTCCCAATTCGCTTCGCCGAAACGGTAAGATCGGGCTGTCGAACGAGCCATCTGAACATAGTGAAAAATATCTGATCGCGATTGTTCAGGCAGATCCTTTCGGGTAATCACCCGTGATCGTCCCAAGACGGATTTATACTGGAGCGTTTCGGTGACATTCTTGTAGAGGCGGGGGATGGCTTCAGCTTGATTGGTTACGCCGCCGAATCCGATGGTGAACGTAAAATTCAGATTTTTGTTTGCCCAGCTTAAGGCATTCGTACAAACGGAGAGAATCAAATCTTCCGCTTGGCCGGAATGTTCGCATGTATTCACGAAAACCATAATCCCAAGCCGCGAAGAGTCTACATATTCGGCCCAGCTATTGATTCCCTGGCTGTCCGCCATTTCCTGAACGACGTTAAGCAAAACAAATTTCATGAGATATTGATCCTTCGCGCTGTAGTTGGAGCAAAAATCTGCGTACTTATCAATCTCAAGGACAAGTAACGATAAGAAACGGAACGACCAATTGATGCCGATGCGGTTAAGATCTCTTTGGCATTCGTTCATATGGAAATATTGCACGCCTTCAAGCAATTCGACAAACAGGTGTTTTCGGATGATAGCTTGATTTTCTTTCTGTTTGCTTTCATACTCATTCTCGTTTTGCAGCAGTCTTTCAATGGCGAGCGAGATATAATGCATCTCATCCAGTCCGCTCTTCCCCAGCAATTCGGAGTTTGCGGGAAGGATCTTTTCATTAATTCGTCCGATAATGGATTCGATCGGTTTGTAGTTGATCAAAGTGACATGGATAATCAACAGGGAACCGGCGACGATGGTAAACAGGCCTAAAACAGCCCAGAGGAGGGGGAAATCGGAGAATAAGCCTGTTGAAAATTCCTTGTTGATGCCGCTTTCGATGCTCCAGCCTGTGTAGGACAAGGTGGAATGCGACAAATATTTATCGCTTCCCTTAAGCGTGTCCGCACCGCTTTTCGCATTACTGTAAATGACCTCTCCGCGTCTGTCCTTCAAATCGATACGGTTCACGTTCGAGTTTGACATATGGGAGACCATATCGGATATGGCGGCGACACGGATATTCACGACGAAAAGTCCCTTGCTGATACCCGTAAGCGGCACTTTCCGGGCTAACGTTACGACTTCCTTGGCATAAGGGTGAAGCGGATTCGTGTAATTTCGCTTGCCGGACCAGTACATGATTTCTTCGCTATTGCGCCGGCTCTCAATGAAGTTCCGGTCGGCAAAAGATTGCAAATCCAAAAACTTATTGTTGGATAGCACCAGATCGTCAGAAAAACGGACCAAATAGATCGATTCGACTTCCGGCAGGCCGGAGATGATGCTGTTCAAGATTTGATTCGCGGAATAAATGGAATACACACCGTTCGAGTTATAAAAGTTGGCAACGGCTCCATCCGTCATGATGTGATTGATGGCTACTTTGTCGATTGTCTTCAGCATATTGTCTACGGATTGGGCAATCTGGACGCTAATCGCTTCATTTGCTTTCAGTGTGGAATCTTTTGCGTTTTCGCTCAGCACCGTTATAAAAATGACGAACAGTACGGAGATTACGATCAAGAAGATGGGAAGATAGGAGAATAACGATCTGTAAAACCATCTCTTTTTTTTCTTCATCCCTGAATACATCCCCCTTTGAAGATGACCCGAGCCAATGCAAGCGTGTTGCGGTGTACGGATGATACAAATGGTGCATTGATGGAATAGTGATTGTTGTTGAAAACCAGCCTGTTGTACGGAACGGGCAGCTTTGCCGATCATCGTGCAGGACCACACCGTCATTGTAGTGAACCAAGGTTGCCAAATGAGATGGAAACGTAAATGTAAGCGCTTGTAAAACTGAATCGATCATGGCCTCTGCGCACGATGGTAGGATAATGCGCGAATGATCGGATACCTGTTATCGACCAGGGGCAACCTGTATGATAATCCCATTGAGAATATTGCAGGAACCGAAGGACGATGGGGAAGAGACGTCGGTCGCCGTAATGTCCTTGGGTCCGCATACCAGCGCTTACGTTGAATCGTAACGGACGTGAAGGAGTGCAACGCGGGTACATGCGTTGTAACTCCTTCTTTTTCATCACCTTTCAGTCTGTTCTATATTATGAACGCCGTTCGAATTTTCTTACCTTTATATTCTGACATTTCCAAAAGTAAGTCAATGGGGAACGTTTCGCTCGGTTCCGGTCATCTTTGAAATGCGTGAGGGAATGAACCTCGGGTTAGCTCATACACAATTTGTACATCCGCCGAAATGGCAAACGACGAAGGAGCGCATAGCCCAAGGAATTACGGGTGTTTATACGAAAGGTGTATCCGCAGGGAAACATGTTTATTGCTCCTCCGAAATGATGGCGTTTACATTAAGAGTGATCCTGTCATCAAACAAAACCGCCGCGGTCGTCGCCCAACACTGTCACGCGGCTAATCGGAGGAGGAATTACCCGTGGATGCGAAAGAGGTAAGGCCGAAGCGCGGCATTATTGATTGCGATGTACACGTCTACCCTAAGTCCAGAGATGAATTAAATCAGTACCTGCCGCAGCCCTGGAGGGATTGGTATCGTCCCTTGAACAGGGCATACGGGAATATCCAGGGCAACCGGAAGGACGCGACGCCTCCCGGCGGAGGAGCAGCCGGCACGGATCCGGATTTTCTGAGAAAACAGCTGATCGACGAATATGGCATCGAATACGCGATCCTCATGCCGCGTGCCATGCTGAATAACCTTCCGGACCCGGACATGGCCTCTGCCGTTGCAGCCGCATACAATGATTGGCTTGCCGACACCTGGCTCGGCAAGTACAACCACGACGGTGTATTTAAAGGCTCCATCTACGTGGCGACCCAGGATCCCGCCGGCGCCGCCAAGGAAATCGAGCGATGGGCGGGCCACCCGCACTTCGTGCAGGTGATGACCGATTCGGGAGCCCGCGCACCCTTCGGTCAGCGGCACTATTACCCGATCTATGAAGCTTGCGAGAAATACGGCTTCCCGTTTGCGATCCATCCCGGAACGGACGGAATGGGCATCAATCACCAGCCCACACCAGGCCATCCGACGAGGTATATTGAATTCCATACGTGTCTGTCTCTCGCGTTTCAGGCGCACCTCGTCAGCTTTCTGACTGAAGGCGTGTTTGTTAAATATCCCAAATTCAAAGTGGTACTCGTGGAAGGCGGCGTTACCTGGCTTCCGCCGCTTATGTGGCGGCTGGACGCGGAGTATAAGGGACTGCGGTACGAGGTGCCCTGGCTTGAGAAACGCCCGAGCGAATATCTCCGGGACCATATTCGCATGACCAGCCAGCCCATCGAGCGTCCGGATCAGGACAAGTATTTGTTTTCGATGTTAGAGGCGATGGACGCCGAAAATCTATTAATGTTCTCGAGCGACTATCCGCACTGGGATTTCGATTCGCCTACCCGCGCCTTTCCCAAACTGCCGGAAGCGCTTCACCGGCGCATATTCTATGAGAACGCAAAGGCATTCTACAACCTGTAGGGGAAGGGGCAAAGCAGACGAATGGAACGTTACGTGATCTGCAAAGTGACCGAGATGCAGACCGGCCAGCGGAAAATCGTGCAGGTCGGCGGTAGATCCATCGGCGTGTTCAACGCGAACGGCACTTACTATGCCTTGCGTAACAGCTGCCCGCATCAAGGCGCTCCGCTGTGTTTGGGGAGAGTGACCGGTACGACCTTGTCCTCCCAACCGGGACAGTATCGTTACGGGCGGGAGGGAGAAGTTTTGGCTTGCCCGTGGCATGGATGGGAATTCGATGTTACAACGGGAAAATCGTTGTTTGATCCCCAGAAATGTCTTGTGAAAACGTACGATGTCGCCGTGGAGCCGGTCCAGGACAGCGTCGAAACCTACAAAGTATCCGTTGAAGAAGACGTCGTAGTGCTTTATGTCTGACCGTTTGAACTACCATTCATATTGAAAGGAGGAAATGAAGTGGCAGTCCCTTCGCTCCATCCCATAAAAGGCGTGAGGGAAAAAGAAGCTTCGGTTCCGCGAACAAGAATTCGGGCTTTCATGAAGGAATGCCGGAAGTCGAAGGTTTTATTCCTGTTTTTGTTGCCGGCGGTTGTGTGGTATTTCGTCTTTTATTACATCCCGATGTACGGCATTACGATCGCATTCAAGGATTTTCAAATCATGGATGGTATACTGGGGAGCCCTTGGGTCGGCTTCGACCATTTCAGCAGCATGTTCAACTCGCCCGAGTTTACCAGAGTGCTCCGAAATACGCTGGTGATCAGCGGGCTCAAGTTAATCTTCGTTTCCGCCTCAGGCATCGTTTTGGCCATTGCCCTTAACGAATTGTTCCACGAGAAGTTCAAGAGGATCGTGCAAACGATCAGTTATCTCCCGCACTTCCTTTCCTGGGTCATCATCGGAAGCCTCATGATCGAGCTGCTTTCCCCGGTGAGCGGTCTGGTGAATAATGTCATCAAGGCGCTCGGCGGCAAGGAGATCTATTTTCTGGCAGACCCGGACTGGTTCGTGCCGACCATCATCTTGTCGGATATTTGGCAGAGCATCGGATGGGGCTCCATCATCTATTTGGCGGCGATTACCGGCGTGGATCCCCAAATCTATGAGGCGGCCACCATCGACGGGGCAGGCAGGTTCACGAAAATCTGGCGGGTTACCCTCCCTGCGATCAGTAATGTCATCATCATCATGATGATCTTCAATATAGGTAATTTGATGAACGCCGGCTTCGATCAAATCTTCAACCTGTACAACCCGAGAGTATACGAGGTGGCCGATATTATCGATACTTACGTGTACCGGTTGGGGCTTGTCCAAATGGATTACAGCTTTTCCACTGCCGTGGGACTCTTCAAGAATGCGATCGGTCTGACGCTTGTGCTGCTCGTCAATCGACTGGCGAACCGATTCGGCCAAACCGGCTTATGGTAGGAGGATGCATATGACAGCCGCGGGCAGAAACCGCATGACTTGGATGGATTACGTAAACTACACCGTGCTTGCCTTGTTCTGCGTCTCGATTCTTTACCCGATTATATACCTGACCTGCTTATCGCTCAGCACGCGCGAAGGATTGGCATCCGGAGGGGCGAGCGCCACCGTGCTTCTCTGGCCGCAAGGGTTTACGACGGAGGCCTATGAGGCATTCTTCAAGACCTCATATATCTATACCGGCTACTTGTACACGATGGGCAGAACGGCGGTCGGGACCGTTGCGGGCGTATTATTGATGTCGCTCGCCGCCTATGCGCTTTCCAAAAAAATCCCCATGAAAAAATCGCTGACCATGTACTTTATTTTCACCATGTTTTTTTCCGGCGGGTTGATTCCGACCTTCATCCTGATCAAAAACCTGGGCTTATTGAATAACCCGCTGGTGTACGTACTGGCGCCGCCGTTTTTGTACAACACGTTTTATATTCTCATCCTGCGCAATTTCTTCATGACGGTACCCGAGAGTTTGGAAGAGTCCGCAAAAATGGACGGTGCCGGCGATCTGAGAATCTTCTCGCGGATCATCATGCCCTTATCCGCTCCCGTCATCGCGACGATCAGCTTGTGGGTTGCCGTGGCTCACTGGAACTCCTGGTTCGACTCGCTGATTTATATGCAGTCGATGGATAAACAAGTGATCCAGGTGCTGATCCGGAAGCTTGTCATTGAACAGAGCCAATTGCTGATGAATGAAACCATGGGCTTCGCCAACATGGACAGCGTTCCTACGGCCGAAAGCGTCAAAGCCGCCGGTATTCTGATCACGATGATTCCCATTGTCTGCATTTATCCGTTCATCCAGAAATACTTCGTCAAAGGCGTCGTAATCGGGGCCGTCAAAGGCTGAAAGCCCGTATTTTGCGGGGAGGTGAGCGGGGGAGGTTCGAATGAACGCATTTAAATACGAGTATTTGGAGGCGGAAGCATGCTCAAAAAAGAAAAGATAGTCATCCCATTCTTGACCGTCTGCATGTTCGTTGTCTTGTTCTCAGGGTGCTCCGACAACGGGAACAATTCAGCGGGGGGCGGAGACGGCCAGACGGATGCGGTCTCCAATACGGACGCCGCGGCCGAAAACGGCGACGGAGGCGGAGGCAGTGACGATCCCTTCTCCCTGGAGGCCGACAATACAATTATTGATGAAGCGCTGGCCAAGGTGGAGACGCCCGAATACTTCAAGAACACGCCCACCTTCGAATATACCGTGCAGCCGCTGGTGGCGCCGGAAAAAGACGGTTCGTTCGGCCAACGCTATTTTGAGAAAAAGTTCAATGTGAAGCTTCATTTCGTCCGGCTCGATACCACGACGAGAAAAGAGCAGCTGAATACCATGTTCGCGACCGGAACCATTCCTGACTTCCTGTATTACATCCCGCTGGCGGACGTTTCGGCGTACGCCAACCAAGGGCTGCTAGCGGAAGTCCCGCTGGACATGATCGAGAAAAACATGCCCCATTACTACCCCCAGTTGAAAGAGGCGAGCCTGTTCCAGAGCACCCAAGTGAACGGCAAAAACATGGCCCTTCCGCTGTATAACCCGAAAGGCGGAGTGCCGTGGACCGCGAACATCCGGGCGGATTGGCTGAAGAACGTTGGAATCGACAAGGTTCCCCAGACGCTGGATGAGCTCGAGGAAGCGTTCATCCGGTTTCGAAACGACGATCCGGACAAGGACGGCAAGAAGGATACCTATGCCCTGTCCAATCCCAGCACCTTCGGCGGCGACGTCTGGTTCCAATCGATCTTCGGCGCATTCGGTACCAACCCGTTCATCTGGATGGAGAAGGATAACAAGCTTCAATTCGGATTTACGACTCCGGAAGTCAAGGAAGCGCTCAAGCGGCTGAATAAATGGTATGAAATGGAGCTTATCTCTCCCGAATTCATAACGGACAACGGCAGAAGCACGGACGTGGAGGATTTGGCGACCAAGTTCGCCGAAGGCAAGATCGGTTACATGGATAACCTCAGCTTCGAGGACAGCCAGTGGGATAATGACGGCCATATTAACTACAGATGGGTCAAGAACAGTCCGGAGTGGCAGAAATTCTTCGAGGACAACAAGAGCGATCCGGACAAGATGTACGCGAACAAAGTGTTTACGGACTTTAACGATGAGGTACCGCAGCCGATCTACATTAACTTGCCGCCATTCAGCGGGCCTAACGGAGCCAAGGGATACTACAGCTCGGGCGTCCAAGGCAGTCCGATGATCTTCGGTGCCCAGATGGCGAAGGAACCGGAAAAACTGGCTAAGCTGCTGCAGATTATCGATTATATCACCAGTGACGAAGAAGCCTATCTGAACCTGAGCTACGGCATCGACGGCTTGGAATGGAAAAGCGACGCGCAGGGTCGCCGGCTGCTGAATCCCGATTGGCCGAAGCATGCGCTGTACGATCCGGGCTATAAGAAATACGGGGATTGGATCTTGAATCCGGTACAAAACACCAATTCGGCATTCTTCAGCGTTATCGGCGGACCTCGCGCCGAACAACGTTATCAACGAACCATGGACGTCATTAACGCGTTTCCTTCCTACAATAACAAACTCGGCATCGTGCTGCCCTCGCAGGCGAAGTATTCGGAGCTCTTGGACACGAGGATCAAAGAATACGTGGTAAAAGCGATCGCGGGCGATATCGATATCGACAAGACGTTCGACAGCGAAGTCCAGCGCTGGTACAAGGACGGCGGAGAGCAGCTGACGAAAGAAGCGAACGAGTGGTATCAATCCACGAAGTAATGCCGGTTCGCGGTTATATCCTAACAAGGGCATTCGGGGCGAGGAGACGCATGTCCACGCCGCCGGATGCCATTTTCTCTAAAATCAATCCAGAAGGGCAGGAATAGAGAAATGGATGCAACGGGTTTACATGCGTCACCGGTATTTAGCGCAGCCATGATTCGGGATCCGCAGGATCCCATCGCATCACGGGAGGCCGTCGTCTGGGCATCGAGGGAGCTTTCGAGAGTCTTTGCACGGCAGTCCGTCCAGGTGCTTGAAGGTGGCCTGCTCGACGATATTCCTTCCGCCGACGCATTTCTTGTAATCGCCGGTTCGGACTCGAAGCTTGCGGGTGAGATCCTGCAGCGGGCAGGTGTGGAGTTTAGGTCGGAGGCCGAGGCGTTTTGTATCGTTGGTGGCGAATGGAATGAAAAGCCGCTTGCGGCGATTGCGGGCGCGGACGATAGAGGTTTGGTTTACGCCGTTCTGGAACTTGCCGACCGTATCCGATATTCCGATAAACCTATAGCCGAGCTTCGCGGAATCGGCACTGTCGTCGAAAGACCTTCCGCACCGGTCCGCAGCGTCATGAGGTCCTTCGTCAACGAGCTCGAGGACAGCGCATGGTTCTATGACGAGAGCTTCTGGGACAGCTACTTGTCCGAACTCGCGACGCACCGGTTCAATCGCTTCCATCTCGCGCTCGGTATCGGGTACGACTACGGACACGATCCCAATGTTCGCGATAACTTTCTCAATTTTTCCTATCCGTTCTTCGTCCAGGTCCCCGGATACGAGGTGAAGGTTGCCGAGCTTTCCGAACGGGACAGGCAGAAGAATTTGGAAATGCTTCGACATATTAGCGAGGCATGCAAACGGAGAGCGATCCATTTTCAATTGGGACTGTGGAATCATGCCTATCAGTATCTCGACAGCCCGGACATGAACTACACGTTTGAGGGAATCACCGAACAAAACCACGCGGCTTATTGCCGTGACGCCATCCGGCTTTTGCTGCAGGAATGCCCGGCGATTGACGGCGTCACCCTCCGCGTCCATTACGAGGGCGGGATTCCGGAGCCGAACCATTCATTTTGGCGGATCGCCATGGAAGGGATCGCGACGGCAGGGCGCAACATCGAAATCGATATGCATCCGAAGGGCGTCGACGACGAAATGCTCGAGCTCGCCGCAAATACGGGGATGCCGGTTGCCATTTCGCCGAAATTCTGGGCCGAGCACATGGGGCTGCCTTACCATCAGACCGACATCCGGAAGTCGGAGAAGCCGGATCTGACCAGCGCGAGAACCGGACTGATGGCAATTACGGCGACCAACCGCCGCTTCACCCGTTACGGCTATGCCGATTACCTGAAGGAAAAGCGCACGTACGGCGTTATTCACCGCATTTGGCCGGGTACGCAGCGCCTGCTGCTATGGGGGGATCCGGAGTTGGCTTCCGGTCTGGGACGAAGCGGTACCTTCTGCGATAGCCTTGGCTTCGATTTCTTCGAGCCGCTTTCGTTCAAGGGGCGAAAGGGAAGCGGGTCGGCAGGAGGCAGGGAACCGTATGCGGACGATGCATTGCAGCTATCCGGCCAGGAATGGAAGAAGTATATGTACACGTATCGTCTCTGGGGCAGATTGTTGTATAACCCGGATGAAAATCCCGAATCCTGGAGGCGGTATCTGCGCAGCGAGTTCGGCGCCGCTTCCGAGGCTTGCGAAGCAGCGTTAGCCCATGCCAGCCGCATCCTGCCGTTGATCACCACGGCGCACGGCCTTGCTGCCGCGAACGCCATTTACTGGCCGGAGATCTACGTGAATCAGCCGATCGTGAACATACATGAACGGACGCCTTACATGGATACGGCCCCCCCAAGAACCTTCGGTTCCATCAGCCCGTTCGACCCGGAACTCTTCTACGGCATTGACGAATACGCGGACGATCTCCCCAAGGACGAGCAGCGCGGTAAATATTCGCCGCTTGAGGTCGCGGACTGGCTGCAGGATTTGGCGGAGACGGCCGAGAGGCGATTGGAGGAAGCCAATCGCCAAGTCCCCGACCCGCAGGCGCCCGCGTTCCGGAGATGGGCGATCGATGTGTCGGTCCAGGCGGGCATCGGCGTATTTTTTGCCGACAAATTCCGCGCCGGTCTGGCATACGCGTTGTTTGAGCGTACGCAGAACCCGGAGCTGCTTCGGCAAGCGCTGTCGCGGTACGAATCGGCAAGGGACGCATGGGCGAAGGTAGCGGAGATGACGGGAGACGTTTATCGCGAGGATCTTACGTTCGGTTATTTTCCGCATTTGCGCGGACATTGGGCGGGGCGTCTGCAGGACATCGAAGACGATGTGTCGGCTATGGCTGCATTGTACGACGGTATCCGCGGCAACCCGTCCGCCGGGTCGCAGGCGCCGGCATTCGTACTAGAATCCGGAAAAAAAGGAAGCTGTCCGGCGTTCCTGCATGCTGCGCCTGAAGCGTTCACCCGGGGCCAAACGGTCGAGCTTGCACTCGAGCTCGAGGAAGCGATGACAGACTTGCAGGTTCAGTTGCACTACCGGAAAGCCAATCAGGGGGAAAGTTACAACATCGTTGACATGACCCGCAAAGGGACGCGGTTTGCAGCGGAGATTCCCGGTTCCTATACGGACTCCGACTATCCGCTCGTCTATTTCTTCGAGCTGGCGGACCGCCCCGGAAGGAACGCATGGATCGCGCCGGGCTTCGGGAACAGTTTGGCGAACCAGCCCTATTATGTTCTGAGGCAGCATTAGACGTTTCCTGGGCAAACAAAGACGGCCGGCAAGCGGACATTCCGCTCGCCGGCCGTCTTCTCGTGGTTTACACCGCGACGACGACCCAGTCCGATTCCACCTCGACGGGATACGTCTCCAGCCTCGCGACATCCTCCGTCAAATACGCCATCACTTGTACCTCGTAAGACTTGACCCGGCACTTTCCGGGGTCGAAGACCGACTTGCCGGTGATGATGTCGAATTCCCAGCCATGCCACGGGCACCGGATGATTTCTCCGTCCTTGCCGTAATTGTATTCATGCGGCTCCGAAGGCAGCATGACGCCCATGACTTCGCCGGTGCACAATTGGGCGAATTGGTGAGGACATACGTTTTTCACCGCGTAGTAGTTGTCTTTGATATTGAAAATGCCGATGGACTTGCCCTCGAGCTCGACGATCATGCGCTCTCCCGGCCGCAGCTCCTTGGAAGAGCAGACGACGTGCTTTCCCATCTTGTTCCCACGCCTTTCCACATCAATGATTAAAGGCCATACCACTGTCTGGCGTTATCATGAAAAACGCGGCTCCGCCATGCCTCGGGCAAGGGCGGCATCGAGGCATCCACGTCCACGAAACCGCTCTCCGGATAATCGGAAGAGAACATAAGCATATCCGGCGCGTCCATCATCTCAAGCACTTCGATCAGATCCCCGTCGGGGGCGGCGCGTTCCAGAGGCTGCGTCGTGAACCGGACATGCTCGCGCACATATTCGCTCGGCAGACGCTTCATCCAAGGCGTTTCCGACCGCAGCGCCTTCCAAATCTGGTCGAGCCTCCAGATCATCGGGGGATACCAGGTAACCCCGCCCTCGGCAATGACCAGACGCAGATTCTTGAATCGCTCGAACACCCCTTCGGTCAGCAGGCTCGTCAGGTGGGACTGCATCGCAAAGCTGAAGCCCGTGTAATATTCCAGATAGTGTACCGGATAGCCGAGCCATACCGGCTTGTTGACCCCCATGCTTTCGCCGGACGGATGAATCACCAAGGGGAGATTATGGCGAGAGCAGGCTTCGTAGATGGGATAATACTGCCGCTGGCCGAATGGCGCGCGCGCCCCGGATTCCATCAGCACCTATACAAAATGCGGATGCTCCGCCCAGCGATCGATCTCCGCCGCCGCCTGCTTCGGATCCTGATGGGAAATGCAGATCGTCCCTTTGAATACGCCGTCGGCATTGTGCCTGCCGAGCCAGACCTCCGCCAGCCAATCATTGTAAGCGGAGGCCACGGCGGCGGCAAAATCGGGATCGTGATTTGCGGAAGCGTGGGGGAGGGCGATCAGAATGGCGTGCGAGAGCCGATTCTTCCGAATATGTTCCCTCAGCGCTTCCGGCTTCGACGCCGCGGCCGGATCGGGCGCAGGGCGGCCATCCGGCGAGGACGGCGTCTTATAGTACATTTGCTTGCGAATCTCGAAGCGGTGCTTCCACGGCTGCTGCAGATAATCTTTGATTTCCTGGGGATTTGCAGGATAGACATGCACATCGCAATCAATAAGCATACCGCACGCTTCCTTTCGTTTCGGACTATAGCCCGTATAGCTCTTTGGCATTCTCGTAGAAAATCCGCTGCCGCATGAGAGCAGGCAGCTTCGGAAACGCGTAGTTGGGATCGTCGAAGTCCCAATGCGGATAATCGGACGAGAACATCAGAATATGCTCGGCATCCATCAAATCAAGCAGTTTCAGCAGGTGCTTGTCTTTGTCGGGCCGTTCGATCGGCTGCGAGGTGAACCGTACATGGTCGCGGATATACTCGCTCGGCTTCCGCTTCAGCCAAGGCACTTCCGAGCGAAAGCGCTCGTACTGCGTATCCTGCCGCCACAGCAGCATCGGCAGCCAGGATACGCCGCCCTCCACCATGACGACCTTGAGACGGGGGAATCGCTCGAACACGCCTTCGACCAGCATGCTTACGAGATGCGCCTGATACGATAACGGATGGCAGGCGCTCCACTCCATGTAATGCGTCGGATAGCCGCTGGAGGGAAGATTGCTGAGCCCGACGCCGTCGGCTCCCGCATGCATGGCGAACGGCAGGCCGTGCCGCTGGCAGGCTTCGTAAATCGGATCGAACCGGCTTTGTCCGTAGGCTGCCGCAGATCCGGAATCCGTCACGACCTGGACCAGATGCGGGTGTCCGGCCAACCGTTCGATTTCCCTGACCGCGCCGGATACGTCCTGCGTGGATACGCAGATCGACCCTTTGAAGACGCCGTCGTGGTTGTAGGTCCCGAGCCAGGTTTCGCAAAGCCAATCGTTAAAGGCGTTGGCCAGCACGGTGGCGTAGGCGGGATTCGGAATCGGGTTGGTAAACGGGCGCTGGATAATGACGATATGAGTCATGCCGTACTCGTCGATCAGCTGCTTGCGCAGAAAATCCGGATCGGAGGCGGGAGGCAGTCCGGAAGGCGGCCTAGAGTCGGTACGGATCACATAAATCGGGTGGGAGTACAAATCGCGGTTGCTCATCATGAAGCGGTTCTGCCACTCGGCGGGCACATGCTTGCGGATCTGCTCCGGATGCTGGGGAATGCAGTGTACATCGCAGTCGATGATGAAATTTTTGGTGGCGGCCGGTTGCCCGGCTTCCTGCTGAAGCGGCTCGTTCTTCATCGTCAAATCTCCTTTCCTGCCCAAACTAATCGGCGCTCCCGTTCAGTGGAACGGCGAGCTTTCGGTCTTCCGGGGCGATGCCAGCCGGCCCCGCGCTCTGAAACTCGGGCGGCAGCCGTTTCGCCGTTCCGGTCTCGATTGCGGCGGCGATGACCGCATCGCGCACTTCCTGCACCACTTTCTCGTTAAAAATACTGGGAATGATGTACTGCTCGTTCAATTCCTCGTCGGAGACGATGGAGGCGATGGCGCGTGCCGCGGCAACCTTCATCTCTTCATTAATGCAGGTTGCCCTGCAGTCCAGCGCGCCGCGGAAGATGCCGGGGAAGCAAAGCACATTGTTGATTTGGTTCGGATAATCGCTTCTTCCGGTGGCGAGGACGCGGACCAGCGGCTCGGCAAGCTCGGGGTCGATCTCGGGCTCCGGGTTGGCCATGGCGAAGACGATCGGATCGGGCGCCATGCGCTTGATATCTTCGGCCTTCAAGACGCCGGGACCGGACACGCCGATGAAGACGTCGGCCCCTTCAATGACGTCGGATAGAGATCCAATAAGACGATCCGGATTCGTGATCGCGGCAATCCGGTTCAGCGTCGGATTGTCATACTCGATTCCCGGTACGAGCGCGCCGCAGCGGTCGACCGCTGTCACGTGGCGTAATCCGGCCGCCAGCAGCATCTCGATGCAGGCTGCGCCGGCTGCGCCGACTCCGCAGACGACGATGCGAACCGTTTCCGCCGATTTCCGGACGACCCGGAGCGCGTTGAACAGTCCGGCGAGCATGACGACCGCCGTACCGTGCTGGTCGTCGTGGAAAACGGGGATATCCAACTCTTCCTTGAGCCTTCTCTCGATCTCGAAGCAGCGCGGCGAGCTGATGTCCTCCAGATTGATGCCGCCGAACGTAGGCGAGATCGCTTTGATGATGCCGACAATCTCATCCGGGTTCTTCGTGCGCAGGCAGATCGGGAAGGCGTCCACATCGGCGAACTGCTTGAACAGCATTGCCTTGCCTTCCATGACCGGCATGGCCGCTTCGGGACCGATGTCGCCCAGACCGAGAACGGCGGTGCCATCCGTGACGACGGCCACCGTGTTTCGCTTCGCGGTCAGCGTATACGCCTTGGCCGGATCCTGATGAATCGCCATGCATACGCGGGCGACGCCCGGCGTGTACACTCTCGACAGATCCTCACGGTTCTTGATCGGCGTCTTGGGCACGACCTGTATCTTGCCGCCGAGATGGGCGAGGAACGTGCTATCCGAAACGTGAATGATCTGTATGCCCGGGAGCAGGCGGATGCGATCCTCCAGCCGCTCATGAGCATCGACATTGATTTGGACGGTGATATCGCGAACGGTTGATTCCTTGCCTGCCCGGATCATATCGACGGCGACGACATCCCCGCCGGCGGCGTTGACCACTGACACGACATCGCCGAACGTAATGGCTTTCTTGTCCATTTGGATCCGAAAAATCATGGTCGTGTTGATCGACATCGGTAGACCTCCCTTGATTAAGCTGCTTTAGGCCGATCGTTCCCGGACCGGATTGCTGAGGCAGCCGATGCCATCGATGAGGCAGTCGACCATATCGCCATCACGGATGACCGCGGCGCCTGCAGGCGTTCCCGTCAGAATGACGTCGCCGGGCATCAAGGTCATAAACCGGCTGATGACGGCAATCATCTGATCAATCGGCGTAATAATTAACTCCATGCCGGCGTCCTGCCGTTGTTCACCGTTCAGCCTTGAATGGATACGGGCCTGCCGATAATCGAAATCGGTCACGATCACCGGCCCGAGCGGACAGAACGTATCGAAGGCTTTGCCGATCGTCCAGTGGCCTTCCGGGTGAAAATAGTCGATCGCTCCGACGTCATTGGCCACCGTGCAGCCGAAGATGAAATCATCGGCCGCTTCAGGTGCAATGTTCCTTGCCGTCTTCCCGATGATTACCGCCAGCTCCGATTCATATTTCACCTGAGCTGCGCCTCGGGGGAGCAGAATCGGCTCATTCGGGCCGACCACCGAGGTAAGCGGTTTAAAAAAAAAGATCGGCAGCTCGGGCGGCTTGGGCTTCGATTCGCCTTCCCCGGCAAAGTTCTTGCCAATACCGATAATGTGCCGAGGGGTAAGCGGCGCCTTCAGGATAACGTCCGTCATGGAGAACGAATTGCCGGTAAGGGAAGGCTGGTCGAATAGATCCCCTCTGCACTCCAGAATGGAATTCCCTTCAACGATCCCGAATCTCGACTCTGACTCCTGATCCATGGTAAATCGAACGTACCGCATTAGTCCTTCCACCTTTCGTTCATTATAATGAACAATGTTCTAAATATCATAATTATCATCGGTCATTGAAGTCCGAATGTCAATCATCAACTCTCATGTAAAGCGAAAAAAGACGCGTCCATGGTGGATGGACGCGTCAATTGAATTTAAATGCCGGGTGAAAGCCGTCGGGCCAGCGCGATGATTTCCCTTGTCGCGTCTTCCTTCTTGCCTTCCCAATGATGGATAGGCATCGAGCAGCTTACCGCCGCCAGCAACGTGCCGTCGGGACGGCGGATCGGAGCCGCCACGCAGCAGAACCCCATGACGCCTTCCTGAATATCCGTGGCATAGCCGTTCTCGTTTGCCTGGCGGATTTCCTGAAGAAGCGCCTCTCGCGTGCCGATGGAGTGCATCGTGAGTTTCGGAAGCAACTCCTGCGGAAACAGCTGCCGAATCTCCTCTTCGCCGAGATTAGACATCAAGGCTTTGCCGAGACCGGTCGCATGGGCGGGGAACCGAACACCGGGACCCGACACCATCTGTACGGGGCTGCTGGCCGCCACTTTGGCCAAATACAGCACGTCGCCGCCTTCGAGCATTGCTAGCTGGACCGACTCTTTCAGCTTGAGCATGACGGGCTCGGCCAGCCGCTTGAAATCTTCGGTTAAATTGAACTGACGGAAGAACGCTCCCCCCAGCTGCCCCAGGGCACTTCCGATCGCATAGGTCTCATGGCGGTCGCGGCTAATCCATTGCAGGCGTTCCAGGGTCTGCAGCAGGGAAAACAACGTGCTCTTGCTGATGTCGAGCTGCTTGGAGAGATCGGACAGCTTCCATGTATAGGGCTGCTCCGAAAGCATCTTCAACACGGCATTGGCGCGATCCAGAGCGGGAACGTTATATTTCTGGTCCATGACTCACCTTCCTTACGCACAGGGCGATGTTCGATATTATGAACTCATTTGATCCTAACATTGCCGATTGATTCGGTCAATTTCCGCCGGGATGCATGCAAGATTAAATTGACCGACCAGAGAGCGGGTGATAAAATATTTTGTGAACCTTGTTCATTATTATGAACAAAAGTACGACAATGAAGGAGGAAAGGAACATGACTCATTATGTTAACGTGCATCGTCTTCGGGTAGATCGGCGCTTATACGAATTCGTGGAGACGGAAGCGCTTCCGGGAACCGGTGTTCAGAACCATGCGTTCTGGTCCGGATTCGATCGTCTGATCCATGACTTGACGCCCCGCAACACGGAATTGCTGGAACGTCGGGATGCGATG
This sequence comes from Paenibacillus sp. UNC496MF, assembly GCF_900113915.1. NCBI lineage: Bacteria > Bacillati > Bacillota > Bacilli > Caryophanales > Paenibacillaceae > Paenibacillus > Paenibacillus sp. UNC496MF. Next base: position 4,213 of record NZ_FORE01000026.1, on the reverse strand, counting down.
CAGCGACAGCTGGATGAATGGCATCGTGAGAATCGTGATCGCTTTGATTTCGCGGCTTATAAATCGTTTCTGCAGGGCATCGGCTATCTCGAAGCTGACGTCGAAGATGTTCAAGTTTCCACGGCGAACGTCGACGACGAAATCGCCTTGCAGGCGGGACCGCAGCTGGTCGTTCCCGTCAACAACGCGCGGTATGCGCTGAATGCGGCTAACTCACGCTGGGGCAGCCTGTACGACGCACTATACGGCACGGATGCAATCGGCGATGAAGACGGTGCGGAACGAACCTCCGACTACAACGCCGTGCGGGGCGGTAAGGTCATTGCGTTCGCACGGGCGTTCCTGGACCGTACGATTCCGCTCGCGCAGGGATCGCACGCAGACGCGGTGAACTATGCCGTTTCGGACGGCCAATTGGCGGTACAGCTGCGAAGCGGAGCCGTGACTCGACTTCGGGAGAACAGCAAGCTGATCGGCTATCAAGGTACGCCGGAAAGCCCGTCCGCGCTGCTCTTGCGCAATCACGGCCTGCATTTTGAAATCCAGATCGACCGCCTTCATCCCGTAGGCGGGACCGATGACGCTGGCATCAAAGACATCCTGATGGAAGCGGCGCTGACGACGATTATGGATGCGGAAGATTCGGTGACCGCCGTCGATGGGGAGGACAAAGCGCTTGTCTACCGCAACTGGCTGGGACTGATGAAGGGAGACTTGGATACGACCTTCCTGAAAGACGGGAAAACGGTCAGACGTTCCCTCCATCCTGACCGGGACTATGCCTCTTTGACGGGTGAGACTTTCAGCGTCCGTGGCAGATCGCTTCTGTTCGTCCGCAATGTCGGTCATTTGATGACGAACCCCGCGATACTCGACCAGGACGGCCGGGAAGTATACGAGGGAATTATGGATGCCGTCATTACGGCTCTCATTGCCAAGCACGATTTGCTCGGAAACGGCAAGTATACCAATTCGCCCAAGGGCTCGGTCTATATCGTCAAGCCGAAGATGCACGGCTCTGAAGAAGCCGCGTTTGCGGGCGAGCTGTTCGAACGCGTGGAGGACCTGCTCGGCCTCGAACGGCACACGCTCAAAATCGGGGTCATGGACGAAGAGCGCCGAACTTCCCTGAATCTGAAAGCCTGCATCCGAAGCGTGAAGGAACGGGTCGTCTTCATCAATACCGGCTTTCTGGACCGCACCGGCGACGAGATCCATTCGTCCATGGAAGCTGGCCCCGTGATCCGGAAGCATGAGATGAAAACGTCGAAGTGGCTGCAGAGCTATGAACAATCAAACGTTGCCGTCGGATTGGCCAGCGGTCTTCAGGGAAGGGCCCAGATCGGCAAGGGGATGTGGGCGATGCCGGATTTGATGAGGGAGATGTTGAGGCAGAAGATCGGCCATCCCCAAGCCGGTGCCACCACCGCCTGGGTCCCGTCCCCAACCGCGGCCGTGCTGCATGCGCTTCATTACCACGAGGTGGACGTAACGGCAGTCCAGAACTGCTTAAAGGCTTCCTTCGTTGACCGGCGAGACGACATTCTGAGCATTCCGCTGGCACGGCATGCCGAGTGGAGCGAGACGGAAATCGCGCAGGAGCTGGACAACAACGCGCAGGGGATCCTCGGATACGTCGTCCGCTGGGTCGAACAGGGCATCGGGTGCTCTAAAGTACCCGACATCCATAACGTTGGCCTGATGGAGGACAGAGCTACGCTGCGAATTTCCAGCCAGCATATCGCCAACTGGCTCCGTCACGGAATTTGTTCGCGGGAGCAGATCGTAGCTACGCTGAAGCGGATGGCCACCGTCGTAGACGCGCAGAACGCCGGTGATCCCGCCTACCGCCCGATGGCTGCGGACTTTGAGAAATCCATCGCTTTTCAGGCCGCCTGTGAGCTTGTTTTCGAGGGCTGCAGCCAGCCGAACGGGTACACGGAGCCGATTCTTCACCGCAGGAGACGGGAATTCAAGGCAAAGCAATCGCACCGCCAGGAATCCAATGCACAGCCTTAACAGTCCGCCAGGGAGGATATTTCAATACCCAACCAGTTGAACGTCCATGCGAGTACCGGGATCTATATCATCGACCGGAATATTTACGGTCATTTTACGGAACATTGGAGGCGCTGCTTCACCGAGCCGTACGATCCCACAATGTCGCATTCGAACGGTGCAAGAGAGCAGCCTGCACCGTAGGAGATCCTGAAAAAAACCTTTAATTCTGTGTTGTGTATTTGAATTATCCCGTTCCTTGAAGTAGGTAAAAAACTATATCTTGAAAGTAAAAGGGGCATACTTCAAAGTCAATATTTGACCTTGGAGTATGCCCTATTATTGTTATGGTTTCAGCCATATGCCGCTGTCATTCCCACCTTCGTATAAGGAAGCGTCAAGTGGACCCGGGATACAAGTTCTCATATCCTTCTGAGGCTGGCTTTGCAAGGGAACGAAATGCTATGTCGATCTCCTATTATTCATTGCGCTCCTACGGAAGAAGGAAATTACGTGGATACGGGCTAGAGTTGGGCAAGTTGCCGAATCGTAAATAGGACATATATAATTAGGAGTCCTCAAAGCTGTTTTGTGAAATGTTTTTAAGAAAATGAACGATGAGAACAATAGCCATATGGCGGGATTGATAACGTAAGAACGGCTTATAGGAGGTTAACTACCTATAAATGAATCGTACCAATGAAAATGAAGTAGAGTCCTTTATTCACGGGCTAATACGTAATCCCTCCACAGGTCGACTGCTGACGATTAAGCAGCATGCGAATGAAGATTGGCACTTGCCTACAATCGTGCTGCAAGGGCAAGCCGATTGCTCACCAGACAAGTTAACCCGAGAGATGACAAAGCTTCTCGGATGTCCCGTCATCGCCTGTCGATACGTATGGGTTCAAACTAATCGTCCCACAGGTGGGAATGAAGCGTTCTACGAGTTTGATCGCATGGATGCCTCGGATCAGGATCTTAATTACAACGCACAATGGCTTGACCCTGAGGATCTACCATCCATGCAGCCGTATCACGCTGAAGTTATTAAGAATTACTTGCTAGAGGCAGTTAACGATAGTATTCCGAAATTTCGACGACCTTGGGAGCAAATTGGCTGGTATGCGAAAGCAATGTCTTGGATCGAGACTTCTCTTGGGGCGCTCGGTTTACAACTGACTGAAACTCCAAAACAGTTAAAGTGGTGGAGCCTATCATGTGTGATTCAACTAACCACCACACAAGGAATCATCTATTTCAAAACAAACGCCAAGCAACCGCTATTCGCGCAGGAACCTGATTTTCTGGCTTATATGGCAGGCCGATTCCCAGACCGCGTGCCGAAGGTTATGACGTCTGAACCTGTACAAGGATGGATGCTGCTGGCTGATGCCGGAGACAGATTAAGTCGCGATATCCCCGTGGAGGCTCGAATAGGGATGCTTCGCAGGTTCAATGAGATTCAACATGAAATGGTACCTCATGTAGATGAACTGCTAGCACATGGATGCGTGGACCGGAGACCCGAAAAACTCATTCCTTATATTGAACCGCTTCTGGCGGATGAACTTGTCGTTTCTAGCCTTTCGCCTAATGAGCTAAAAGAACTTCGTCTGTACGCATCACTGATTGCAGACATGTGCCACCGCATTTCAAGCTACAGGGTACCTTGCACACTCGTCCATGTTATGAAGCCGATCAAATTCCGGATGGAAGTTTATATATCGAGTGTTCCTGGATGTCATCGCCGGAGCGACTCAGTCCCCGATGCCGCTGGAGGCGGCGATTACCGGCGCGCCAGAACTACTGCATGCTGCCGCTCCATTATTCGTATAATGACCATCCGTATAAGCATGACATCCGTTACAGCTCGTTTAAAGACCGTCGTTGTGGTAATATCCCCTCATGGTTGACAGCGAAGAAAAGCCCATTGGTACAATGGACTTAAAAGCTGCAATCGGAGGGGATTTTTTTGGCGAAAAAGGGACAACTATTTTTCCAATACACGGCACAATTAAAAAGCGAGGCTATTCGTCTTTATGAATCAGGTGTAAGCTCTCGCGAAGTAGCGAAACAATTGAATATTCGTAGTAAAGCTCAAGTGTTGGATTGGGTTAAGAAATCCCAAAATGGTGTTTCATTAGAGGATGGTCGTGGACAGCATTCATCCCTCAGAGGTCGACCTAAAACGAAGTTCGCAAGTCTAGAGGAA
>NZ_FORE01000030.1:0-9100 GCF_900113915.1 Paenibacillus sp. UNC496MF | reverse complement strand
CTGCATTCAGACCAAGGATTTCAATACACAACCCATCACTATAACAAGCGCTTAGAGGAATATGGGATGATTGCGAGCCATTCCAGACGTGGAAATTGCCATGATAACGCCTGTATAGAATCTTTCTTTTCACATCTGAAGACAGAGAAAATTCATCTTACTCGCCCCAAAACGGCTGAGTCGCTTTACACGGCGATTGAAGAATACATCGCATTTTACAACTACAACAGATTTCAGAAAAAATTAAATAACCGTCCCCCAGTTGATTACCGGGAGACGGCCGTTGCATAGTTCGTTTTTTTCACTGTCTACTTGACGGGGGTAAGACCATTATCGCGGCTTTTTGTAGTTATGGGATCAAGCTCTTGTCAAAACCAAATGGCAAGAACTTGATCCCATTTCCGAAATTGACAAGAAACTTAATCACATTCCCGACGGTTGGCAGGGATGACTGCAGCGATCCTAGGCAGCACAAGCGTGCCGGCCGCAATGATGCAGCGCGAACTCGATGTCATTCCCGGCGGAGCGGCCCCAAGCAGTCTTTGTTCAACTAACGGGCAGGATCGTTCAACAAAACGGCGAATTGTGGTGGCATAGGGATAACCAAAGGAAAGATGAAGTTTTTATTCTGAACAAATCGATAAGGAGGAACCCATGAAAAACGAATTAACATTTAACATTCCGTTCAGTGGCTTCGATTCGGTAACTTTTATCAACTGCTTCGCCTCAACATATATGTTCCTTGAGAACATAGAGGCTGTCCGCGAGAGGTCGGTTGCCTTGCAGGAGAGTTATTTTTTCTTATTTGACACCATGTGCGGGTGCAGTTCCTTACGCAGCCGTTTTGACGGCCAGCCGACCGAGATGCAGAAGATGATCGGCGAAACAGATTTTTATGGATGCGGTACGGAGAATAATGTTGAATTTTTATTCGGCTTCGCTGGTTACGAATATCACCGACTGACCGATCCCGCTATGTTTAAAGATGAAATCTTCGCATCCATCGACGCGGGTAAACCGGTTATCACAAAAGTGAAAACCGGCGGCAGCCGCTTCCGCGTAATTACCGGATATGATGGCGATGCGCTTATTTGCCCCGATTTCGCTCATGCGCAGGTTAAACCACAAGGTGCACTCTCCTACGATGAACTTGATATTCTTTATCTAATCGGTGATAAGAGTGAACCGCGCTATACGCTGATAGATGGATTAAAGCGCATTCGGCAGGTCATGGAGTACAACATCAATGAAAATCTTTGGGCCAGCTATATCGAAAAAATGGGGTTATACACCTCGGACAGTCTGGCTAATGCTGACCTTGAAGAGAAGAAAGCACGAATGAAGCGCGTAGCCGATGCCATGTGGCATACCTTCAACTGTCATAACTTCGCGGAGGTATTCCGCAAATACCGCGACGGCGGCGACGCCGCAGTTTATGACATGATTGGCGACATGAAAAAACTGCACGAACCCGGATTAAAGGAATTATGGGATAAGATAAGCCATTGTTGCGGCTATACGCACGACCTCGCTTGGGCGCTGATCGGCCTGGAGGAATGCGCAGATTGGTCTAAACATGCTGCAGGTTATTTCGGCGAAATGGTGGAATTGACGCTCTTTCGAATTGCGAAGAACGATGTTGATGCGTTTGATGCAATCAAGCAAGCGATTGAACGTTTATCAGAATAGACCCATCTTTTAACGGCTCTAGATTGAGTACCGCTATGGACCGAATATTTCGGCAGTCAAAGTACGTGAGCAGCTCAATCCGGCGGAGATGGTCAATGACCTCCTCTGCACACTTGACCACGCGAGGAGGCGGCTAACTATGCTATGATGGACGAAGATGAACATGCATTGCACGAGTTCGGAAAGAAGGGGCAGTTATGTATAAACTGTTTATTGTCGACGACAATCCGCTTGACCGGCGGGGCATTGCAGGGTTGTTTCAATGGGAAACGTTTGGCTGTCAGGTGGCGGGATTGTTCGGCAATGCGATGGAAGCGCTTTCTGCTGCGGAATCCGTCCGTCCTGACATTGTGCTGACCGATGTCCAAATGCCCGTCATAGACGGTATCGAGTTCGGCCAACGGCTGAGGAGCGGGCTGCCGGCGGTCGAGCTTATTTTCATGAGCAGCTACGACGACTTTGCGTTCGCCCACGGCGCGCTTCAGTTGGAGGCAATCGACTATGTGCTGAAGCCGATCCGCAAGCAGGCGCTGGAGGCGGCTGTCGCGAAGGTTGCCGGCAAGCTCGACAAGGCGCAGATGAAAGAGTTGGAGCGGGAGGAGCTTCTTCGGCATATTAGGCAGCCGTTCCCGCAGAGCCCGGGACAGTCCGGCGCAGCGGACGCGGAAGAGTCGGAGCTTCCCTATTACGAGCGGATCGTCAGCCGAATCAAGGCGATCGTCGCTGCCAAGTATCGGGAAACGATCACGGTTCAGGAGATTGCGGGCGAGGTGTTTCTGAGCCTGAGCCATGCCAATAATATATTCAAAAGCAAAACCGGCTTGAAAATTTTCGATTATCTGACCGAATACCGAATGGAGCGGGCCAAGTCGCTGCTGCGGCACCCGGACAGCAAAATTTATCAGGTCGCAATGCAGGTCGGCTATACGAACAAATCGCATTTTTGCCTGGTGTTCCGAAAGCATGCGGGCGTTTCGCCATCGGAATACAAGGATCATTTTAAGTGACGGAGGAGTCCGATGCCTGTCGTTAAGCGCGCCGCAGACCGTTTCGCCCGCTTGTTCCATCGGCTGCAGTACAGGCAGAAGCTGCTGGTCGCCATTCTCCTGCTTACGCTATCGCCGCTCTTGCTGCTCTCCATCGTCTATATGTCGGCCTATGCCAGGTCCAAGCTTGATGCCATTCTCCAGCAGGACGGCCAGCGGTTCGCCGCCGAGGTCGAAAATCTGGACAACAACTATTATTCAGGCATCAAGAAGTCGGTCTACATCACCAACAACCAGCAAATCATCCAGATGCTCAAGGAGGACTACGGGGACGATCTGCTCGACTATATGAACAATCTCGACAGCTTCCGGTACGTCCTGGATGCGCTTCGTTCCGACGAACTGCAAAGCGACATCACCATTTACGGATTCAATCCGTCCATCTATCGGACCGACGGCATTCGCAAGATCGACGATCTCGATGCGGCTACCCGCAGCCGCGTTTTAGCGAATAGCGACGATTATCCGGTTCGTTCATTCCTCGTGTCCCCGGACAACGGACGGCCGGAAGTCCATATTTACAGCAAAATCATGGATTTCAACGAAACGCTGGCGATTACCGAGGTGGTGTTCCCGCTGAATCAGCCGATCGCGAAGCTGCAGGCGCTGCTGCCCTCGGGCAGCTTCATGCTGTACCGGGCAAAGGACGGCACAAGCTTCGCGGTAGGCCGCAACGGCGTTTCGCCCGACGATATGCCGCAGACGGGGCAGAGCGTTCCGCAGGACGTTTCCTCCTATTATCAGGTGACGCTGCACCTGAAGTCGGCGCAGGACGATCTGCTGCTCTATGTGACCAAGACATCCATCTGGCTGCGGCTAGGCGGCTTGCTGGCGATCCCGCTCGTTATGCTGGTCGGGCTGCTGCTCACGATTCTGCTCTCGATTCGGTTCGTTACGCTGCTGCTTACCCGGCGGCTGACCGCGCTGACAAGCAGCATCCGCAGCGAGACGGATACGCTGGAATCGTTCGGATCCGGAATAGCGGAACCGGGAAGCGACGAGCTCGGCCTGCTCGAAGTTACATTTCGCGGTCTGGTCATGCAAATTCGCGATCACTACCGCCAGTCGGCGGAGAACGAGCTGGAGCGGAGGCTGCTCGAGGCCGAGCTGCTTCAGGGCAACATCAATCCTCATGTGCTGTATAATACGCTTTCCGCGATCAAATGGATTTACCCGGAAGACAGGCTGCAGACGCTTGTCGACGATATGGTGGATTTTTACCGTTCATTTCTCAATCGAGGCGAAATCGCCGCCCCGCTGACCCAGGAATTCGAGATGATCCGCAAATACCTGGACATTCATAAATTTGCTTACGATTCAGACTTCATCTACGAGCTTGAGCTTGCCGAGGAGGCGGGGAAGGCGTATATTTTGCGGAATATGCTGCAGCCCATCGTCGAGAATGCCTTGGTCCACGGGGTCAATTCGCTCGCTTCGGGGGGACGGGTCGAACTGAGCGCCAGAGCGGAGAACGAGCATCTTGTCATCGAGGTGACGGACAACGGACAGGGTATCCAGGCATGGCAACAGGCCGCGAATCGGCCAGCCGCAACCGAGAGGACCGGCGAGCAGCGGAAGAAGACCGGTGACCGCAGCGGCTTCGCCAGATCCGGCAGCGGCTACGCGCTGGCTAATATACGTCGACGAATCAAGCTGTATTACGGGGAAGATTATGATATCCGGTTCGAAGCCGCGCCCGGCGGCGGGACGCGCGTCATCCTGCGCGTTCCTTGCCGCAACGCCGTATAAACCGCTGCAGCTCCGAAGGGATGCCGCTCAAGGCAACCGAAATTGCAGGTCCGCTTCCTTTCGCTCGGCTGTCCGAACACGCCGAACGAGGAAGCGGGTCTGTTTGCGCTTCGCGCGTTTGGAACGGGTTGGAGACGTCCGTGCGCAGAAAGTACAACATACCGTTCTATCCTTGCAATTCTCGCGTCTTGCAGCTTAAAGCGCTTCCATTAGAATGAAATAGTGAAGGCAGCGACACTTGTTCGCATGCTGCGCAGCTTCGCCTTTGAATTTGAGAAAGGAGGTGCACAACGATGAAGACGGTTGCCGATCGCGAGAGACAGCCCTTGTCGATGGTTAAGGCGTCGTGGCGCTGGCGGCAGATGAAGCAGGACAAATATTTGTATCTGCTTCTCGCGCCGGCGATTCTGTTCGTTTTCGTTTTCGTCTATATGCCGCTTCCCGGCATTATGGTGGCTTTCAAGGATTACGACGTATTCAAAGGTTTCTGGGGGAGCGATTGGGCCGGCCTGAAATTTATCCGCGAGGTGTTCGAGCTGCCGATGATCGGCGATGCGATCGGGAAGACGCTGCTCATCAGCACGCTGACGCTGATCGTATGCTTCCCGGCGCCGATCGTCCTCGCGCTGCTGCTGAACGAGCTCCGTTTGAAGCTCTTCAAGCGGATCACGCAGACACTGCTTTACCTGCCCCATTTTCTGTCCTGGATTTCCGTTATCGGCATCGCTTACGCATTTTATTCCATCTACGGTCCGCTTAACGATATTCGGCTGTGGCTGTTCGGCGGCGATACGGAGCGGATTATGTTTCTCTCCAATCCCCACTTCTTTATACCGAATGTGCTGCTGCTGTCCCTATGGAAGGAAACGGGCTGGAGCACGGTCATTTTCCTCGCGGCGATCGCTTCGGTCGACCCGCAGCTGTACGAGGCGGCTTACATGGACGGCGCCGGCAAGCTAAGACAGACCTTCCGCATTACGCTGCCGACCATTTTGCCGACGGTGATGATCATGCTCATCTTCCAGCTCGGGAATCTGTTCCAAAGCAATTTCGAGCTCATCTACGGGCTGCAAAATCCGTTCGTGAACACGGAGGTCATCTCGACGCTCATTTACAAGCAAGGCATCCAGCAGGGGGCGTATGCCTTGTCGACGGCACTCGGCTTTATCCAAGGGTTGATCGCCTTCGTCCTGACGGTGGCTGCCAACAGCATATCCAAAAAGCTAACGAGCAGCGGAATTTGGTAATTCCGAGAAAGGAGCGGGGCCGCACAACATGAACCTGTCAGGCACCGGTTATCGTGTATTTTCCATCTGCAACCTCGTATTTCTCGGATTGTTGGCGCTGTTTGCGCTTTACCCGTATTTGAATACGGTTGCCGTGGCTTTCAACGACGGTCAGGATAGCATGCTCGGCGGAATTACGCTCTTTCCGCGTCAGCCGACATTCAGCAATTTCGCCACGCTGCTGCGGGACGACTCGATTATACGGGCGCTGTTCATTTCGATCGCCAAAGTAATTGCCGGAACGGCGCTCGCGCTGGCGGTCCAAATCGCCGCCGGGTATGCGCTGACCAAGAAACGCATGGTCGGCCGCAACGCGCTGCTGCTTTATTTTATCGTGCCGATGTTTTTTAATGGCGGGCTTATCCCGGTTTATCTGCTTTATTCAAAGCTTGGCCTGCTCAATAATTTCCTTGTTTATGTGCTGCCGGGCGCGTTTTCGTTTTTTAACGTGATCATTATCCGCACCTATTTGTATACGATTCCCGTCAGTCTGGAGGAGTCGGCCAAAATGGACGGCGCCAGCGAGCTGACGGTGCTGTGGCGGATCATTCTGCCGCTCTCCAGGCCGATTATCGCGACAATTGCCTTGTGGACGGCGGTCACGCATTGGAATGATTGGACGACCACGCTCAACTTCATCACGAAACCGAGCCTGCACACGCTGCAGTTCAAGCTGATGCTGATGATCAAGGAGAACGATATGATCGCCAGTCTCGTTCAAGAGGCGGCACAGCGGGGTGAAGTGAATCGGGCCGCCACGCTCCGCGTGACGCCGGAAGCGATCCGGGCGGCGCAGGTGGTCATCACGACCGTGCCGATTATCCTCGTGTATCCTTTTTTGCAGAAACATTTCATTAACGGCGCGCTGATCGGCTCGGTCAAGGAATAAGAGCTGCCGGTTCGGCCGCAAGGGCTTTGGCATAGATGGAACATCATAAAGGGGAGGACAATATAAGATGAGCACATGGGAGAAAGCTTCATCGGCGCTGCTGGCGACGCTGTTGACGGTGACCGTGCTGGCGGGATGCGCGGACAACAACAACGGCCATTCGGCCGATACCGCCAAGCCGGAGTCGTCGGGAGATCAATTCCAGCCGCTGCCTGCCGTCGAGGACAGCTCGGATTTGCCGGACTGGACCGGCAAACAGCTTCATCTGAAAATCTGGCTCGACCACGGCACCGGCGGCACGTTCGCCGGCGCCCGCAAATACAAGGACGATCTGGTAACCAACGAAATCGCCCGCGTCACCGGCGTCCATATCGATCTGGACAATTCCTTCGATAACGGCGGCAATTCGACAGGCGCGGTCAAGATGGGCATGCTTGCGGCCACGAACAATTGGCCCGACCTGATCCTGGACGGCGACGAGCTGAATTCGCTGGTGGACAACGACAAGCTGTACGACCTGACCGATCTGCTGCCTAAATATGCGCCGAATTTAATGAAAAAAATTCCGCAAACGCTCAACACGGTTTGGGATATGCCGAATGTCAAGAAGGACGGCAAGGTATATATGGCGCCGGCTTCGATTTACGAAACCGCGCTGCCGAAGCTGTATCCCGACCTCGATCCGGTCGATTATCCGCTGGCGCATTCGATGGGGTATGTTTATGTCCGCGACGATATTTTGAAGAAGCTGTATCCGCAGGCCAAGACGGAACAGGAAATCCAAGATTTATATATGAAGAACGGCAAATTCACCAAGGAAGATATTCTCGACGTGCCGATCCATTCGGCTGCAGACTTTACCTCGTTTTTGTATAACATTCAGAAGCTTGGCGTCAAGGAAGGCAATCAGCAGGTTTCACCGTTCTTCCTGTATTCCGGACAGGATAATTGGAATCTGATGACGATTCTGTTCAGCTCATTGTACGGTGGAAGCAGCACAGGCGGAGAAAACTCCTATTTTACCTATTGGGACAAAACGACGCAGCATGTGGAATGGGGCTTCAAGCAGCCGTTCTTCAAGGATCTGGCGAAGCAGATGAATCAATTGATGCGCGACGGCGTCGCCTCCAAGGAAGCGATGGTCGATCCGTATAACGTCTTCCAGCAGAAGCTGAACAACGGCATGTATGCGGTTTCCTACGGCTTCCTGTCACCGGACAATAATGCGCTCGCACAGGCCGGCAAGCCGTACCGTTACCGCAAGGTTTATCTGGATATTCCCCGCAACGACGACAAATTCTTATTCGCGTCGGCGCTGCCGGGCGCGAGAACGCGGATCGGCATCTTCAAGGATTCGGTAGCCGAGGAGGATCTGCCGCAGGTGCTGCGCTGGATGGATTTTCTGGCCTCCGATGCGGGGGAGAAGCTGTGGTTCTGGGGACCGAAGAGCGCCGGACTGTTCGAGGAGAAGGACGGCCAGCGCGTGTACACGGATAAGAATCTGGAAGCGCAAATGGTCTACGACAAGCCGGGAACGCTGGCGCAGCAATATGGCCTGGAGTTGAGCGACGGCTCCAACGATGACCGGACCATGAGCGACTACATCAGCTTTACGGGCAAAGGCCGCTATTATCCGGGAACCTGGTACGACAAGCAGAGAAGTCCGGAGGAGGCGGACACGTATTTCGATATGGGGCGGGTCGAGCGGGCGCCGTCGACCGATACGCTCAAACCGACGATCTACAGCTTCACCTCCCAGATACCCGAAGCCGACAAAGCGTGGAAGGCGCGCAAGGCGTTCGAGGACGCGCTGACCAAGGTGCTGGTGGCCAAGGACGACACCGAGTTCGAGAAGCTGTTCAACGATTTCCTGGCGACCGCGGAGAAAGACGGCTATACCGACGATCTCAAGGATAAAGTCGACGCCGCTTTCCGCGTGAGCAACAAGAATTATATGGCCAATTTGCAGAAATAAAGGTTAGCAGGAAGGGGCTGTCCCAAAAGCCATAGGCTCTAGGGGCAGCCCCCTTCAATATTTTAAAATCTGCAAAAACAAAGAAACCAATCTTTGCTAGAAAAATATGTCGGGTGACAGAACATTATCTCATTAAAGGCCGCGATAATGGTAATATCCCCTCATGGTTGACAGCGAAGAAAAGCCCATTGGTACAATGGACTTAAAAGCTGCAATCGGAGGGGATTTTTTTGGCGAAAAAGGGACAACTATTTTTCCAATACACGGCACAATTAAAAAGCGAGGCTATTCGTCTTTATGAATCAGGTGTAAGCTCTCGCGAAGTAGCGAAACAATTGAATATTCGTAGTAAAGCTCAAGTGTTGGATTGGGTTAAGAAATCCCAAAATGGTGTTTCATTAGAGGATGGTCGTGGACAGCATTCATCCCTCAGAGGTCGACCTAAAACGAAGTTCGCAAGTCTAGA
>NZ_FORE01000028.1:0-13472 GCF_900113915.1 Paenibacillus sp. UNC496MF | reverse complement strand
ACATCGCAAAATTCAAACATGTGGCTCGCGCACAAGACAACCGCGGAGTCGAGTTCGGGAAGCCAATTGCGTTTGAAAATACCCAGGCAGGATTCGAGTTGTTTGTAAGCTGGTATCGAAAAATCATAGCGGAACAAGGTTTCCAAGACGTTATGGTTGGCATGGAGCCAACCGGTCATTACTGGCTGAACCTAGCTCATTTTCTGAGAGAAAAGCAAGTAAAGTACGGCGTTGTGAATCCGCTCCACGTGAAGAAGAGCAAAGAGTTAGACGACAATTCTCCAACTAAAAATGACATCAAGGACGCGAAGGTTATTGCACAGCTGGTCAAAGATGGGAGATACGCCGTACCAAGCCTTCTCTTCATCTACAACTTCGTTCCATCTTGATGTTATCTGTGAAGAAGAACATTTGGTCAAAACCTAAGAAAACGAGAGCATTTAAGAGCAAAGTGATTCTCCTTAGAGGGAGGTTAGCGCAACAATTATTATTCCATTAGTGCAAAATATTAGGCTGATGCCGCCTTATATCCTCGGTCTGGGCTGCCCACTTGCTTTATAAATCACTCTGGGTCTGCGCGACCCTCGGGCTTCTCCCATGGTTCCTGACGTCCCAGAGCTGTCATATCTAAAAGAGCATAGATGTGACACCCCGCATTTTCTGATCCGCGTGCATAGGTCGAGTATGTGTGATAGATCTCTTGACCATCACGCAGGAAACAGCTATACCCCTGCATTTCGGTGGACTTGTGAAACCATTGAGGATTCCTCTTTTCAATTTCGGCTTTGTCCCTATAGTTGTACTCGATTTCTGCTTTGGATGCGTCCAAGGTCGCGTGAAAGTCATAGTTAAAGTCACTTTCAAATGACGAGTACCATGGAAATGACCAATTCATATCTTGCTTGTACCGTTCCGACTTGAGATATGGTGCTCGAGACACACACGCAAAACTCGTGTGATGTTCGTTCAGTTGCTCCAAGACTTTCATCGAGAGTTGGTCCATTGCTGATGAGCAACCGGAACATCCCTTTTCCCACAACGGATCGAACATAAAATGATACACGATGAGTTGACGTCTACCTTCAAATAGATCCATCAAAGTCGAGTGCCCATTTGAGCTTTCAAAGACATACTCCTTTTCTATACGGACCATAGGAAGCATGCGACGTTCGGTGTTTAAGGCGTCCTTAAGCCGTGTAAATTCTTTCTCTTTCTTGAGCAGTTCTTTGCGTGCAATCAGCCACTCTGAATATGAAACGACTTCCGGCAGACTCATTCGGTTTACCTCCCAATATAGTTTTCAATCATAAAGACGAATGCAATGCCAATATATCATCGGTCTGCCACGACTTATTACGAAAAAAACTACGGCGATGCGTTTAAGTTAATATTCCGCCGGCTTTTGCCTAACGGACTGGATAATGGAATTAGACAATCTAGGTCCGAATCCGTATCGGCCTCAGTTCGTTCGGCTGCCTGACAGATTTGTTAAATGGTACAATGAAACAAAGACGCATTAATGGGTGATCGGAGTGGATATTTTTTAGTTACTTGGGAAGTGTGCAGAGCTTATCGGACTCGGTGATACAACATCGGATGTCGAAGGACATTTCGGTAAGTATACATATGAGTCGTATGTTGTGAAGCTACCAAATTGTAAAGTAGTTAACCTGCCCGTTAACGCAACGACGGCAGCCGATCATTCTAAGGCCGGCTGCCGTCGTAACTATCATGTCCCATTTGCTTAGAAATTTATTAGACTCCGTAAACACAGATGCTCGTTCAATTCATCCCATACCTGTTCAAAATCATCGACGTCTTTCAATTCATGCGTCCCGAAAAGAAATGTTATTTAATGAACGTGCTGTTTCACGGGATTAGTTGCTTTGGCCAGCCGAACCGCGGCGTCCGCTTGAACCAGACCGTACCCGTACAAGCCGTCTCGTCCGGCATCGCCTAAATCCAACGCCGAGTTCTGGAGCACCGTGCGGATTTGGTCGTTTGTGAGCAGCGGATTAGCGGACCATGCAAGCGCGGCGACTGCCGTGACATGCGGTGTCGCCATCGAAGTGCCTTGGTAATAGCTGTAGTCCCATGAGGTAATGTTAACGCTTCCCATACCGAGACCGTTTTTTTGCATAAGAGTACCGCTATTATAGGAAACAGAAACGGCAGGAATCCAATTCCCTTCGCTTCCCAGCGTAAAACTGCCCGGATCATCAGGGCTGATCGTATCGTTGTTAACGATGATTGCCGCAGATGCTCCCTGCGACATGACACTTTGCGCTTTTTCTCCAAAACTGATGGAGCCACGGTCGATCACCGCAATCCAGGCCCCGGATTTCGGTTTGCTGCTGCAGGAGGTGGCGGAGTCGGCTAGTCCGCAATTGACAAGAGGACCCGAAAAAGCCCCGAGTCCCGAAAACTCGACTGTGCTGCTCGGATACGTAGATTGGACGCCGTTTTCAAGCTCCGTCAATGTGCTCCGCGTGCCAGTGCCTAACGGAACGCTGGATAGTACGCTGACGCCCGGCGCGGCCAGCTCCTGGTCCTTGCCGAAATTTGAGAAGGAGGCAAGCTTTAAGCCGCTGTCCACGGCCCCAACCGCCACGACGGACTTGTAATTGGCCGGATAGCCGATGCTCGCTCCGTCATTTCCGCTTGCGGCAATGCTGAGCATGCCCTGCTTATAAGTCAGATCAAAAGCCCTTTGTTCCGTTTTGGAAGGCGTGTCGCTGCCGAGCGACAGGTTTGCGACATTGGCTTTATTGGCTTGGCACCAATTTAGCCCGTTTATTACGCTGCTAGTCGTTCCTGTGCCTTCGTCATCGAGCACCCGTGCGATGTACAGATCGACGTTGGGTGCAACCCCGATTCTGCTTCCGCTGCCGTTTGTCTGACCAGCAATCGTACCTGCTACGTGCGTCCCGTGCCCATCACCGTCACGCGCGTCTGGATGCCCGTCTTCCACGAAATTTTGACTCGCTTTGATGATGGAGACACCGTTTCGGGTGAACTCGAGGTGGGCGTAGTCAATGCCGGTATCCAAAATACAAACCTTGAAATTCGTTCCGGTTGCGTTCTGACTCCATGCTTGATCGGCGTGGATGGCTTGCAGTCCCCATGTAAGCGCACCGTCCGAGAACGTTTGCCCAGTGCCGGAAGCATGAACGAGACGATCTTCTTCGATATAATCGATGTTCGCGTTTTTCTTCAGCTCTTGGATGGCTGACGGAGTCGCCTTAATATGGACAGCCTCCAGGCTATCCCAGTGCTTCGATACTTTTACTCCGGGGGCATCCAGCACTTTGGCCGATACGCCCGGTTTTAAACCGACCAGATACGAATGCTCTTCGGCTTGTGACGGAGCGGCAGCGGCAAGATTCGCGGCAGCGAGCAGGAAAATCATCGTGACAGTCAGGAGCTTGAATAGATAGCGGACAGGCATCCTTCTTTTCACCTTAATTTCTCCTTTCGATTTGGAAATCAGGCACTCGAATTGCGAACTTACTCTATTCGATTTTTTCCTTTCAGCCCTATTATAGTGAAAATAGATAGAAACGGGGGATAAGCCAGTGGAACTAAGTTCTCGCGGTTTTTCTCCATACGTTGTCTAAATTTGCAACTGGCCTCTAACTGGCATGTTCATTAATGTAGCAGCGTTAACATCATACGTCGTAACCAGCCTCAGAACGAGCGGCTTCCATCATTAAACTAACGGGCAGGTATGCGCAACAAATCACTTATTTGTGCGTTAAGGATTTATATGAAAATTATGGTATAGACAGGAGGGATGTCCTGAAACGGAACATACGGGTAGCGGTCAACCTGGTCGGTAAATTTACCGGACAAGGGATGATTCCGGACACGGACCTCGCTTCGACAGGCAGCGCCAAGAACGACGCTTACCTGTGGGCAAAAGTCCGTTATTTGGACAGCGGCCTGACCAATCCGACGATGAGGCGTCCATTGCGGGCGCTCTTTTTTCATTTTAGCCTATCAAGCAAATTATTAAATTTTGCTCCCATCGATAGCTGCCTATCAACAATACGATGTCGTGGAATAGTTTGGAGTACTACTAATGTATACGAAAGGGATTATGGAACGAAGCTGCTTATCCTTGCACTTGAGCAAATTCCCGTACCGCCTCCAAGCGGTGGTTCCGTCGAGAACTGCATTTACCAAATCGCCAAACAGGTCTCGAGCGAACAACTACTGTACGAAAAGCATTTCCCGCAACGCCGATCTCCATCTTCATGCACTCCATGACTTTCGTATCCAGCCCAATGACGACAAGACTAAAAGCTAACGCGGATTTGAAGAAGGCGGATTTGATTATCGGCAACAGCAAGTCGCTGCAAATGTCGTTGATGAATCGATTTCCCCGAGCATAAAGATAAAATCAAATTTGTCCATCTCGGCGTGGATACGACGAAGTTCCGCCCCCCGAGCAGTCCTGTCTCAAAGTCGTTCCATCTTCTTTTCGCCAGCCGGCGTATCCCCGTACAGTTCAAGGGGAATCTATCTCGCAAACAGATGCCGGCATTCTATCGATCAGGGAGTTGTTTCGTTTGTCCTTCGCAAAAACATGAAGCGTTCGGCTTAGTTAACGTAGAAGCGATGGGCAAGCGGCCTGCCCGTTATTGCCTCCAGGAACGGCGGAATTCCGGAAATCGCTCAGCATGGCCGCAACAGACTTCTCGTTCAGGATTTCAGCGAGCCTACCGCTGTTGCAGAGCAAATCGAAAAACTCTCGAAAGATTCGGAGCCCGTTTATCCAAGCAAGCCAGAGAGGACGCATTGTATCGATTCAGTTTGGCGGCTGACCGCAACGAGATTAATGAGATTCTACGAAACTAGCACCTAGCAAAGGGGAATAAGCGTGACACGCTACGTAGTGAGTAAATGGAGAAAGACCGTTGCTATCCAAAAGAACGCTCATTTGTCCCAATTCGTGCCTGAAACCTTGCGAATGACACGATCGACGCTGCTCCGTCTGTTAAAGCAATACGAAATGGTATATATTAAACCAGAGTTCGGATCGTTCGGCAAAGGCGTAATGCGAGTAGAACGATTAGGGACGGGCTTCCGTTATCAGTTTGGCCGGAAGATCAGGACCTTTAACGCGTACGCGTCCCTTTACAATTCCATCTTGGTTCAAACAAGTGGGAAGAGGTATCTCGTGCAGAAGGGAATCCGGCTGTTGGAATATGGAGGAAGTAAATTCGATATCCGGGTCATGGTTCAGTATTCGCCCAACAGAGCTTGGGAAACGACGGGAATCATCGGCAGGGTAGCCGCGAAAAATAAAATCGTCACGAATTATCATAGCGGTGGAAAGATCATGGCGGCGAGCCGCTTATTGCGTAAGCATACGAGCCAAGCGGAATCGAAGCTGCTCGCTCTGTCGAAGCTCGGCGTTCAGACGGGAAAAGCAATGAAGCGCGCGTTTCCAGGCGTTCGCGTGATCGGGCTTGATATCGCGATGGATGAAACGCTGCACCCCTGGATCCTCGAAGTGAATACGAACCCGGATCCCTATATTTTCAAAAAACATCCGGACCCGAACGTTTTCAAGAAAATCATGCGGTATGCAAAAGCCTATCCGAAGTAATACTTTAAGGGAGTCGTCCTACTTTGGATGATTCTCTTTTTTGCGTGTATACGTTATTGGCGAAGAGAAAGGCAGGAGCTTGAGTGTTGTGTTTGTTTGCAGGCTTAGCCTTATTGATTAGTCAACACCGGGTGGCTGCCTTGATCATCGAATTGCGGACCTTGTCCAAAGGTTTAACTCGCCTATGGCGACAATCGTCATGAAGGATTTCACGACCACCGATTTCGGGCTATATGTGACGATTATACGATAATCATTGTGCTAACGTTGATTCGTATCGGCTATCGGAGAGGTTTGTTTTTTTCGTCGGCGTCATCGTCTATCGGAAGGACGGCCTTAAATCTTATCGGTGAATCACTTTTTATACCTCATTGCCGATATTCGGAGCGAAAAAGGAGCGCGGCAATGGCCTGTGTCAAAACCTGCTCTGCATCTTTCCCACTTTGCTCTCTTGCGCTCTTGAAGCGCCACCCGATAAACCCGTCAGGGCGCACAATATGAGCTCCGGTTGAGGTGATCCGTAAGCCTCAAGAAAGTTGTTTTCAACATCGAAAATATCTTTCGCATCAATGCCGATCTGATAAATATCCAACTGTAGATGAAGAAGGGGTTGAATACAAGCGGCGGCCTCAAGCCAGTTCTGTCCATCCGTGCCCAACAAAACAAAGTGATAGCCGAAAAGATTAAGCGTAGAAAGTTGCTTTCCATCGCGTTCTATGGCGATATGGGGCGATCATCCCCACGTGATCGCTCGGCGGAAACGGCGGATGTCAACATCCTTCGCGGCTGCACAGCGGGTATAACAGCTCGCTCATCCTGGTTGACGAAGCCGGCAATACGATCTACAAGCGCGACCATCGAGGGAATGATTTATCTGATCAATCATTATCATAGAAAATACCGCATTGATCTCTGGTCGCTGAGCCCCTAGTATGAGCTTCATGATGGATGAGGAGGCTTCAAACATTGTCAACGTTAAACGCAGATATTCAGATCCTCCGGACCATGCTGGCTGGAAGCGGGGAATTTTAAGACATAGTCTTATAGGATTATTGCCATCTGCATATTTATCAAGTATATTTAGATTAGTAAGTAACATTAGTAAATATAGTAACGATAGTTGTATGATTTACTACGTCATGGCTCTGTACAACGGACACGGGATCGGGCTTGTTCGAATATTCTATCCGTGCGGATACGTCGAACGAAAATGGCTCTCCAGCGCGACTAGATCATCCATCGTCTCTAACGTACTAGCGCGTTCCAATAAATGTTTTGTTCACCTAGGGGCATGCAGTGAAAACGCGAGCTATAGGGCGGTCTGTTTTTATTGGCTCTAGTAATTGGTGAACGCCAGGAGGATTTTCATCCATTCATGCTACGTATTTATGCAGTGAATATTTCGGAAGGGCTTGATAAATTCAAGTTCGATCGGCTGTTTAATCAATTATCTTCAGTGAAACAAACCCAAATAAGACGAATGTTGAAATACGAAGACAGGGTTCGGTCGTCGGTGGGAGAGGCATTGGTCAAGCATGCAATCGGGAAGACAACTGGCATGCCGCATCATGAGATTCGGTTTGTGACAAACGAATATGGTAAACCACAGCTTGCCGATTCCAATGTCGTACACTTTAATATTGCCCACTCCGGAGAGTGGATCGTTTGCGCGACGGATTTGAACCCTGTAGGCGTTGATATTGAGAAGATTCATTCGGTAGATCTTCAAATGGCGCGCCATTTTTTTTCCGAGGCGGAGTTCAAGCAGCTTACGGCTTTGCCTGAAGCGCAGCATCTGACGTATTTTTTCGATATTTGGACATTAAAGGAAAGTTATATCAAAGCCGACGGGAGAGGGCTTAGCCTCTCTCTTAATTCGTTTAGCATCATCAAGAAAGACGTTGATATTCACTTGGTAGCAGAAGAAGAAACAAGGAAATTTCGATTTAAACAATATGATATCGATCCCGCTTATAAACTTTCCCTATGTGCCGTAGCGGACGAATTTCCTGATCAAGTGATTCAAATTGATGTCGACATGTTGGATACATAATTATTGACGGACCGAAGTAAAGACAAGGAACTCTTGTGAAAGAGGTGGAGAGATGAAATCAGCGCTACAGTCTTGGTTTTTGAACGCGAATGAGCAATCCAACGCTAATAGTCGCCTGTTTTGCTTCCCATATGCCGGAGGAGGAGCTTCGATTTTTCGCGGATGGACGCAGTATTTTCCAAATGATATTGAGGTTTGTCCGGTTCAGTTACCCGGTAGAGAGAGCCGGGTGCTGGAGTCTCCAATGATTTCCTTGTCGCAAATTGTCAAGGCTATTGTCGGCGAAATTAAACCGCTGTTGCATACCCCTTTTGTATTCTTCGGCCACAGCATGGGCGCATTGATCGCTTATGAAACGGCCAGAGAGATAGGCAGAGTATATGGGAAGCATCCCGCTCATTTATTTGTTTCGGGACGATCCAGTCCTCAGCTTCCTTCTATCAAGAAAAAGCTTCACCAGCTTCCGGAAGATGAGTTTAAATCGGAGCTGCGTCGATTGAACGGAACACCGGAAGCCGTTCTGCAGAATGATGACCTGATGCAGTTGCTGATGCCAAGATTGCGCGCCGATTTTGAAGTATGCGAAACGTATAGTTACATCCAAGATCTGCCGCTTCCCTGTCCGATATCCGCATTCGGCGGAAAGGGGGATCATGATGTCAGCTCTGCTTCCTTGGCTGCTTGGAAAGAACAAACCCGTAGTGCATTTTTCCTTCACATGTTTGACGGAGATCATTTCTTTCTGCAAAGCAATCAGGAAAGTATTATGCAAACGGTGCTTCGGGACATGTACTATCATGCGAACTAACAAAAAGGGCTTGAACTCTTCAGCGGTTGGATAGTAGCCGTTAACTTATGTCGGAGAAAAATAACTACGATATTTCTAAAGTTTCTATTACAAATACCTACATTTATTGCGGCTTGAACCATAATAAAGAGCCACAATGATTATAACCATACGAATAATATTTAGAAAATTCAGTTAATTTAGAGGGATGATATTAAGATGCTTATAGAAGATCGTTTGATTGATGCACTACAGCCCGTTCGTCAATTTGCTCTTTCAATTGGTATTTATCATTTGTTTGATACTGGCATTTACGACCTGCTTAAGCAAAAAGGATCCGTTTCCGTTAGCGATCTCAAGAAACAATTAGAGCTAGATGAGAAAAAATTACGCGGTTTTTTACTATACCTACGCAATGAACATCTTCTTTTGGAGAAAATGGACCATTTTGAGTTAAGTCCGTCAGGACACGAGCTCGGCGCATTCCGTGGCTGGTATATTATGCTTGTCGGTGGTTATGCCGAGACATTCATGCAAATCGGTCCAAAGCTCTTGGATAACTCGGGTTGGGCGACTCGAGATTTACAGAAAGTTGGTGTAGGTAGTTGCCAGATCAGTCATTATGACGCGATACCTTTAACTCGAAGTCTAATGGCTAAAATCGATGGCGATAAAAAGAAATTGTTGGATCTCGGTTGCGGAAACGGATTGTATCTCGTTGAATTTTGCAAGCTTCACCCCGATATCGAGGCTTATGGTGTAGAACCGAGCGAGGGAGGCTATGCGGAAGCCGTGAAATTAGTGGAGCAGAATAACTTGCAGGACCGTATCCGATTAATGCAAAGTTCAGCCTTCGATTTCTTGACGGAGGAGTTTGATTTTCATCCTGACTTTATGGTCCTTGGTTTCGTCCTTCATGAAATATTAGGTCAAAGCGGCGAAGAAGGTGTAATTGCGTTTTTAACACAAATAACAGACCGCTTCCCGGGTATTCAAATCATCATCATTGAGGTGGACAATCGAATCAACGATGCCGAGAAGATGGCCCACGGCTTGGGATCGGCGTATTACAATCCTTATTATCTCCTTCATTATTTCACGAATCAATTGCTTGAAACGGAGCGCTATTGGGATGAACTCTTCGAGCGGATGAACTTCACCGTGCGGGCGAAAGAAAGAGTGGATCACAATGTGGATTCCACTGATTTAACGATAGGTTACCTTATTCATAAAAAGGAGCACTAATTAACGACATGCAACGAATTACAACCTCGGACAGTCCGTTTACTTTACTGCAGCAGCGTTTGAAATATGTCAGTCTTGATCCTGATCAGCCGTGGAAGGTATGGGTGGAAAATGTTCCTCAATGGGATGAGCCGATCGCTTTAACTAAAATCGATGATTCTGTATTTATTCATGAATATGCGCCGTGCGAGGGATATCCTTTCTTGCTTCAAGCAATCCATGATCGGGAACAACGAATGTATAGCGTAGGGCTTGAACATGAACAATTATTGGTGACGAACGGAGCTTTGCATGGGCTCTCTCTAATTTTTCGCTCGCTATATCGTCCGAACGCCATTGCGTTGTGCCAAGGACCAATCTTAGGTAGCATTGCAACCATTTTGAAAAAATACGGGTATCGTATTGAGTATTTTTCCTCCGACAATGGCACAGTAGACTTTGAGCGGCTGGCGCTTGACTGCGAGCGGGAGGAAGTAGGACTAGTCTATGTCAACACGCCGCATAATCCGACAGGAGATATCTTATCGGAAACGACGATGGCCAAACTGGTCCAATTCGTTCAAGATCGGGCGATTCCGCTGGTCGTGGATATGATTTACGATTCGATTACTTACGATGGGCTCCAAACCTGTTCCCCTTTGCAATTCACCGCCGACTGGACACAACTCTATACCGTTAATTCGATGTCCAAAAACTATGGCTCGCCCGGATTAAGAATTGGCTGGATCGCCTCGGATCAGAAAAATATTGAAGCTATCGCTGGATTCCTTGAACAGGAATGCGTCTCGATAAGCGGCATTTCACAAAAAAGAGCTCAACTTTTGTTGGAGCATGGAAATACGAAACTGCTTAAGGCAATTTCCGATCGAAAGCAAGTCGTCGAGGAGCTTTTAGCTCGCATCGAGGGAATTTCCTACGAGATCCCTCGCGGAGGTACTCAGTTCTTCGTAAAGATCCCGGTGGACGATGTGGATTTGTTCGCTGACTATTTATTGACCCGCTTTAAATTGGCGATAACGACTTTGAGTAATTATCAAGGCGGGAGCGGCTCGTACATCCGTGTTCCAATCGTTTATTCACTCGAAACGACAAGAATCGCCTTAGCGCTTCTAGAGGAAGGTCTGGTGCGTTTCCGGGCAATGTCTGCTTCAGCAACTTAGTTTTTTGCAACGATGATGGAAAAATTCTTAGATTTGAAGGTGTAGGAATGCTTCAGAGCAGCGATATTTTGACGTTTAACGATTTCGATTGGAGAAGAGAAGTATTCGATTTTTTTTCCAAGGATATGACAAGTGAAGCGCCGGCCTTTCCTTGCGTATTCGGGGCGACTGGGTTTATTAGAGGGCAATTGCGGTACAGTTTCTTGGAAGATACGGGACAGGAGTCGCTCAGGCAATTAAGCGAAGCCTTGCATCAGTATCTGAAGATCGGGCGCGATCTCGGCCCGTACACGTCGTTTATTGTGTTTTTCAATATTGATCGGTCAGACGATATGGCCGCATACGAGCAATTGTTCTGGGATATTTTGAATCGGCTTCACCGTTTGGATCCGACGGAGTGGCCAGCGTCTATTCCGACCGATCCCGAAGACCCCAAATGGGAATTTTCCTTTGCCGGTGAACCGATGTTTGTAGTGTGCAACACTCCTGCTCATGAGCTTCGCAGAAGCAGAAGTTCAAGCACCTTCATGCTAACGTTTCAACCAAGATGGGTGTTTGAAGGGGTTACAGAGCAGCAGATCATGCATGTGAGGAAGCTATTGAAATCCTATGACCAACTGCCACAGTTTCCTTTCTTAGGTACGTACGGAGAAAGCGTGAACCGGTCGTGGGTGCAGTACTTTATGCCTGATACGAATAAGGTTATTCCCAAAGCCTGTCCGTTTCACCATAAGTAAATCGTAACGTATCGGAGGCCCGATGAGTTAGGTTACGAGGTGGGGAAATACGGCACAGTCAATGGAGCGCTCGTGGACCGAGAATATTTATGTTGAGCTGAACCAGCCGGACTTCATAGCGTTTCGTATGCGAGAAAACCAAAATAGCTTACGACTTTAAATAAGTCTCCTATGAAATCTCGCTGGAATAAATGAATGGGATAGGAGAGTTTCACGTGTTCGATAAGCCGTTATATCCGCTTTCACATGCACAACGAAGAATTATGTATACAGAGGCTTTCTATCCGGGTACGAGCGTTTCTAATCTAATTAAGATCATTGAATTTGAGGAAGAAATTCAAGAGAAGGTTTTGAACGTAGCTTTACTTCATGTAATCAAGCAAAATGATGCGCTTCAAATTCGACTGACTTCGCAACTAGGAGAAGAACCGAAACAATATTTTGCTTTCCCGGCAGAGGAAGTCGTTACGTTTTTAGATTTTGACCAGGCACCGGACTTGCTGCAACAATGGGAAGAAGAGCAGAACCGCAAGCCTTTTGAATTATATGCTTCCCCTCTGTTTTTCTTTGCCTATCTCAAACAACGTCCGGGAAAGGGAAAATTATATTTAAAGTTTCACCATGTAATTATGGATGGATTATCCATTGATCTCATGGTATCACAAATAATGGAATGTTATCAACAACTATTGAACCATAATGATCCTGAGGACAAGAATCGCTATTCCTATAAAGATTATCTCAAAGACGAATCGATTTACGAGGGATCGAAACGCTTTGAGAAAGATAAAGCGTTCTGGAACAAGCAATTCGACCGTCTCCCGGAAGGGGGAGGTTTGAAGCTTGCTCATTCGTACGCAACCAGTACGAAGGCAATGCGCGAGACGGTTTTCATCGATGATTCATTGCAGGAAACGATTCATGATTTTTGCAAGAGCCATTCCGTTAGCCCGTTCTCCTTGTTTTTGACGGGCTTGTTCATAACTTTACATAAAATCACTTCTCTGGAGGATATCGTCCTAGGCAATGGATATGCCAACCGCACCCAAAAAGCCGAAAAAGAAATGTTGGGAATGGCCGTAAGCACAAGTCCGATTCGGATGAGCATTGATCCGAGTCTTAGCGCGCTGGATTTTTTATCTCAAGTTGTTAAACAACAGTCCGCTACGCTTCGCCACCAGAAGTATCCGTACAATCTATTAATAAAGGATCTTCGAGAACGGCATCGCCATGTTGACAAGCTGTTTGGCGTAGCTATCGAATATCGCACGGTCGGCCGGGATGCCATGAAGAGCAAGTGGCTCTTTAATGGCGCAGAATCCAATGAGCTCGCCTTCCATATCGAACAAAACGTCAACACGGGAACGTTTTTCATCCTTTTAGACTATTTGCAGGACTTGTTTTCCGCTGAAGAAGGTAGAAGGATTTTAACCTATCTGCTTACGACGTTAAAGGACTTCTTAAGTCATCCTGAAAAAAGCATAGCAGAGCTTGAGATCCTTCCTCAAGAAGAGCAACGGCAGCTCCTCGTCGATTTCAATGCCACGAAAGCGGAATACCCGCGCGACAAAACGATCCATGAGCTGTTCGAGGCGCAGGCGGAGCAGACGCCGGACAACGTGGCGGTCGTGTTCGGGGAAGCGCGGCTCACGTACCGGGAGCTGAACGCGCGGGCGAATCAGCTGGCGCGGGTGCTGCGTGAGAACGGCGTGAAGCCTGACGAGCTTGTCGGCCTGATGGCGGAGCGTTCGCCGGAGCTGATCGTGGGGATCCTGGCGATCTTGAAAGCGGGCGGCGCGTACGTCCCGATCGATCCCTCGTATCCGGAAGAGCGGATTCGCTACCTGATCGAGGACTCGGGCGCACAGATTGTCTT
>NZ_FORE01000029.1:0-10529 GCF_900113915.1 Paenibacillus sp. UNC496MF | reverse complement strand
ACCTTATTCATGTTTTTCAAATCATCATACGTAAATTTAATTGGTTGATCCACTAATTCTTCAATTGAAAGGTACCAGGTGTTCATATCGATTGTCGGGTATTCAAAATGATTTCTTACGTAAAATAATGGATTCGGTGTAAGGGTTTGGAGGTGAGCAACCATGGGGAATTCAAGATTTTCTGATGGGAAATAGGAAACCGGAACCAAATGAATGTCGCGCATGAACAAATCCACCTCTTCAGCTAAATATAAACAGAACAGCTCTAGAATTTATTTTTAGCAAAGAAACGTAATTTTAACCATCAAACCAGATTTCGTCATCTTGAGTTACAAAATGAAAATCGAAATGGACGATTACTAAAGCTTAGTAAAACCGTTATGCTGCCAACGGAACCTTCCTGTCGTCTTTGGATTATCCGGTACGCATCGCCGGTCATGCCAACCGTCGGGAATGAGATCAAGTTCTTGTCAATTTCGGAAATGGGATCAAGTTCTTGTCGTTTGGTTTTGGCAAGAACTTGATCCCATACCTACAAAAAGCCGCGAATATCGCGGCCTTTAATGAGATAATGTTCTTGTCACCTGACACTATAATATGTTGTCGGATGACAAGAACTTGATGTCATAAATGAAACTTTATCTCCTTTCCTTCTTCCCCGTTCTTTTATCCTTCAGGCGAAAATTCGCGCAACGGGCATGCTCCGGATCCGGTGTCATGCGTTTTTATATCCCGATATCCCTCGGACTAAGGTTTAGGATGACTCTTAGGAAAGGTTGGAATTGCCGGTTGGCCAGGTGGAGAGCGCCTGCTCGCGTTGCCGGTCCAATGCATACCATTTATCCGACTTCCAAGGGAGCCGTTGAGACACTTACTTTGGCGTTAGCTCCGCATTTCGCATCAAAAGGCATTACTGTGAATGCAATAAGGCCGGGAATTACGGCAACTGATATGAATAAGGATATGCTCGCAACCCCAGAAGGACTTGCTGGAGCAGCATCAATGTCTGCTTTCGGAAGAGGTGGCACCACTGAAGACGTTGCTGATGTAGTTGCGTTTGTAGCATCTGAGGAAGCACGATGGATCACGGGGCAATTTATTGATGCCACCGGAGGAACTAGGCTTTAAGAAAAGCAATAAATGAATGGCATTTGATTATAGTATGTGTTATCTTCCCTGTTAAAACGACGGCAGCCGACCACCTAGGATGGCAGCCGTCGTTTTTGCGAGAGAATGTTAATTAACATCCAGCTCAACTTTAAAATCAGTGCTTGACTGTTCAACCTATAGCGGTTGCGCTCGATAAGAATGCCTGCTTTCCGATCGTCTTGCTCCCACCAGCGCCAGCGCTCAAATCCTAGACTGGAACTCAGGCTTCGCGAGAAGCCTTCTCCTAGCTATCGAAACCTCTTATAGCGCTTCTATCAACTCCACCATTCGATCGGCCAGCTCCAGCAGCTTTGCTTTCAGCTCCGGCGTGATCTGCGATTGCATGCCGTCCGCGTTCAAGTTGCTTCGGAACCCGTTGAACTGCGCGGCGGCAGCGTTATTGTTGCTTTTGCCGAGCTGCTTCTCGGCTTGCTCCAACCGTTGGAGCAAATTCGACTTGAGCACTGGTCCGACGTTGCCGGATACGATCAGCACGCGAAGTTTGGCGATGCCTTCGGCCGGGGTCGCGATCGGTTTGGCGACGAACTTCATATCGCCCCAGTTCAGTTGGTTGTCGCCGTCCCCAAGCCACATAATCTGACCCCAGTTGCCCGGGCCGTCATTGTCGGTCGCCAGCAACGTCATCCCAACCGTCTTGCCGTCGGCCGGCGAAAACGGCATGATTTGCAGGCTGTTCCACGGAATGGCCACTTCCATCGTGTAGCCGTCCGTCCGCACGTTGGATGTTATCGTCCCGTCCGAATACGGGAACTCCTGCATGCCGCCGTTATGGCCTTCCCGCATGAACATGTGCGGCTTGCCGTCCGGACCGCTCGGCGTTAGGAATATCGAGTAGTCGCCGTCACGGAATGCGGTGCCGTTCTTGCCGCGATCCAGATCGAGGAAGAGCAGCGTCGCGTCGGACAGATACATTTTCGATCCGGTTTCCGTAAATTGAAGAGCGTCGTCGATCCGTTCCTCCAGCAGATACAAGTTGTCGTCGTCCCATTTGATCCGGTACTTGGAGGTGATGTCTTGGTCGTCCGTCTCTGCTCCCCAGGCCGTTCCGTATTTGTTCACATCCTCGGACTCGGGGCTTACGATCATTTCCGCCGCATCATCCCACTCGCCGGGTGCTGCAACGCCGTCAACAGCGATGGCAGCCTTCGCTCCCTGTGACTCGTAGGTGACCGGAGCCTGCACTTCCCACGGCTTCGCTTCTTTATAGAAGCGGTAGTACGTGTATGGGTCGACGACCTCGAACTTCAGCTCGGGATAATGCTCTTTTACGTAATTGACGGCATCGACGACCATGCTTGGCTTGGTCAGGATGTTCCGGAACATGAAAAACGTTTGATTCTTCTGTAACTGCGCGGCGATCTGTTTACCGTATTCGGCGGCATCACTTACTTCGTGACCCAAATCCTGCACCCAGGCGAACGGCGTGCCGTTCACGACCGGCTGCTCGAATCCGCCGTTGTTGCCGACGCCGTTCGGCGAGAAGCGGCTGTACGATTCCTGGACGCGCAGCGGAACCGAACCGCTATTGCCGCTGATCAGGAACCCGGTGATGTCGATGTCGAATTTATCGTACATCTCGGTGTTGTACTGCTCCCAGACGTGCAAGAAATCCGGCAGCCCGTCGGGACGGTTCTCTTCGAGCAGCATGATCGGGTTCAAGTACCCGGCTCCGTTATCGCCGGCTACGAAATAGTCGTTCGGCGACATTGTTTCGTAAAGGTAGTTGAACATTTGCGGAATCCGTTTGGACAGCCCCATAACCGGCGGCCATGCGAGCGGCAGCTCGCCGCGCTTCGGATCGTTCCAGAGCGCGGGCAGCGCCCCTGCCGTCCATGCGCCGGCGTCGTAGTCGCCCATGTAGAAGGCGACATACTTCGTGGCAGGGTCGTACGTCTTGCCGTTGTTCCCTTTATCGTTCTTCTGCGCGAATGTCTCATTCAGCGGGACGTTCTTGAACGCCGATGCGTTGGACAAGCCGATCAGGCCATAAGCGTCCGCGTCTTTCTGCGCATTGTATTTGGAAATGATGTCGGCGTACTTCCATTCCGCTTGTACTGGCTCCAGCCCCGCTTGCGAATCGGCATGCTTCGTATACTTGATCCACCACGGCACGAAGCCGCCAATCGTAAAAATCGTTTCGCCCGCTCTGGCGTTTTGGGACCGCAGCAGTTCGATCAGCGTATTGTAATCGGTGCCGAGCGGCTGGTTGCGGTCGTCGATCGGCTTCGTCGTCTCGTCCGGGCTCAGGTCAAAAAAGAACGCTTTGTTCGCGATAAAATAGTCGGCGTTCGGCAGGAATGAATTGAACAGATCGGGGTAGACGAATTGCCGGCCTTCCTGAGGAACGGGCACTTCGGCCGGAGGCACGGTCGACTGGTCTTCGGTCGTTATTTCTACGGTTCGCTGGATACTGGCGCCGTACCACGTCACGCCGTCGCGTACCATGTCCGCGTCGAACTTATATACGCCCGGCGCATTCGGCGCTATAATCGTGAAGCGGAACGTCTTCTGCTGCCCGCTTGCGATTTGCTCGTTCGCGCTTAGGAATACCCGCTGATTGGCCGGATCGATCGAGAACCCGCCGTTCAGGTTACCCCATTTGATCTGGTTCGTGCCAAGCGAGCCGAGCCGGTCGTTGGCCGCCATCGTCCAGGTCGTCTTGCCGGTGTTTTTGAACGTGACCGCTACTTCGATTTCCTGACCGACTTTCAGCTTGGCCGGCATGGCGACCGATACGACTTGGGCGCTCAAATCTTTGGCCGATTGGTTGATCGACCAGGATACGCCGTCCAGCCCGTAAGCCATCATCGTCGGATTGGTCAGGCCGCTGTCCAAATAACGGACTTTTGCCCACAGGTAAGCGTCGTTCTTGGCGCTGCCTGTCGAAGCGAGGTCCGTGTCCGGAATCATCCCTTGTCCGGAAAATTTGCCGACCAGGTTGACCGCTACCCGTATGTTCCGTTTCAGGACCAGCTCATCGTACGGGCTGCCCGGCGTTTCGTCGAATCGTACCGGCAGCAAATTTTCGGCGCCAGCCGCCGTCGAAGCGACGTTGGCCGTCGCGGGAACGTTCTCATCCCATACGACCACGCCATTGAATGCGCTTACAAACCGGTCGAGCACGTCGGAGAACGATGCAGCCGTTGTCAGCGTGCGCGCCGCCAAAGCGCCGCCTTCTTTGCGCAACTCGTCCAGCCAGAAATGGTCGATATCCATATCCGCCTCTTTGGCAATCGAATTGGATTCATAGAAATAATACAATTGCGTATTCGTCCGGTTCACGACGCCCTGCAACGCTGTAGCTAGCTTCAAGTAGTCATAGCTTAACTTGGATGTTGGTTGGGCGGCGATGAACGTCTTTAAATCGAACACCGTCAATTCGCTGGCATCGGGATCGCCGGCAGCGGGCGCCGCTGCGCCATTGGCCAGCGCGGGCGGCAGCGCGAGCGTGAATATCGTCATAAGCAACAAAGCGAGACGGGATCGTCCGAACAATTTCCTCATTGTCAAAAGTCCTCCCTTAACGCGCGTATTCGTTCTGGGATGCTTCATCCCTGCTCAAAACCCAAAAGCTCGGGCACCTCCTTTTCCAGTAATATGATATATCTATCAATTATTTCAATTCATATTATAGAAATGGATGAATGCGCTGTCAATTGCGTCACGGTGGCCTCCTAATCGTCATTCTTTTCTCATTTCGTTGTCACAGCACGCGCGTTCTTTCCTCTTCCGTTCCGAAGCCAATCAACGAACAAGTAGAGCGACGGCAGCGCAGCTTTAAGGATCATCATAGCGGATCCACTGCTCTTCGTTATCACCTCGATATCAGCCATCGATTCGAATAAATACAGGGACAGAAAAATCATGGCGGCGGACATGCCGTAGGACAGCGGTTTGTGGTCCTTTAGCCCGAACACGTGCGTAGCCAGGATCGTGCCGACGAGCAGGAATAAACCGATTTTCAGTAGCATGCTGAACTGCCAGAACACGATCAGCATGGGGTCGAGATTTTCCAGGAACGAGCCTGCCCGCATGTAACGGATTAATTCCAGTGTTGGATAGGTCATGTTTGCCGTCAAATCGGGCCCGAACAAAAACAGCACGGCGATCATGTTGACGATGACGACTACGAGCGCGGTCAAGCTCGCCCAGAAAAGCGTCCGGAACGTCTTTTCTTTATGATTGAAGTGCGGGATCAGGTACGTAATGAACGACATTTCAGCGAAGAACGATGTCGACAGCACCGTGCCGTCCCAGATACCATGCGGATGAAAATCAGTCCAGAGCGCCACGAACTTCTCGGTGTCGACATGATTGACAGAGAACAGCGGAAACGTAAGGACAGAGATGACGCTAAACAGGAATAAGCCCTGTGCGCCGCGAAAAAAACCTACGACTCCTGACCGAGTACCCCGGGCGATGCACAACCCGAATAAGGTCGCGACCGCCCAGCCCGGCGTGCCTGGTAAATAGATTTGAATGATGAAATCGGTCAATTCACGGAGAATGAACGCCGCCATGTACAGGTGAATAAGTATAGCAACCGCGAAGATGAGGTAATGCGGCCACCGGCCCAAGATCTCCTTGCCGTATTCCCCCAGATATGAATCGGGCCGCTTCCGGAGAAGCCGAAATGTAAAGTAGGATAACAGTAGGCCGAACACCCATCCGAGCACCGTGCCGACCCAAGACATGAAGCCGGCCATCTCAACGAGCGGACCGATGAAGAAGCCAATGGCGGTCGAGAAGAGAAATTGCGTAAGCATCGTATATAGTTGAAACTGCGTGATTCCCTTCACGGAGCCCCCTCCTTCTTCACTTCAGGTATAACAATCGTTGAAGCGGATCAAACAGGCCGGCAAACGCAATGCCTATCGAGAAACGCGGTCTGAGCTGCTCGACAGTAACCACGATTACCCAGAGCAACGCCAACAAACCGAGCACGATGCGGAAGGCGCGTTTGCTCCGGTTAAGCTTGCGAAGATACCGCCACTCGTAATAAGCGACGCAGCCGAATACGACGGTAACCGCGATCATTTCCCCACCTCGTCCTCTGCTAGTTTCAAATTCCAGGCTGGCTTTTCCGCACCGCCAATCCATTTAATTCTCATCTTGACGTTTGCATCAACTGTGACCTGCTTCTGATACACGTTCCGCCAGTCGTTCTTGACCTTATTCCACGTCTTTGGCTGCCTCCACCGAATAAGCTGCCCGAAGCCGAACACATCGGCTCGCTGCTGTTGGGTGTGCGAAACCGTGGCAAGTATGCGATTTTTCAACTCTTGGTCCAAGCGTTTCTCCAGGATCTTGACGTTCGCTTTGTCCGTGACGTCGAGCGTAGATTCGCTGGCGATGATTTGCGCCGATCCCGAGCAAGAGATGTTGAACCGGATGTGTCCGTGATTCAATGCCGGCTTAACATCGGATTCGTTGCCGAACAGTATAAACGTGATGATTTTGCCGTCAGAAGGCGACGGTACTCGCATGATGTTCCTCCCGATCTCGTCTAGAATCCACATAGCCGCCTTCGTCTCGCGCGGCGACATCTTGGCCACAAGCTTTCCTTGCCGGAAAATTCCCGCTCCGTCTGTTCCCATCCAATGCTGCCCGTTCCGAACCATTTCGGCGCCGCCATTGCCAAATATAAGCATCGGCATCATGAAGTCGCCTCCTTCCACGGTATTCATCAGCATGTCTTTGGCGGATACGATAACGGTCGCTTTCTGCTTCGAATAGGAAGTTAGAATTTCCGTCAGAAATCGTTCGAAGGTAAGCGGAATGGTTCCGAGCAACTTCGCTGAGCCATCGGCGACGAATAAGTTGGCATTGATATGGACCCCGGTATCACGCATCAGGAAGTCAGCGATCGGGTAAATACCCTCCTGCGCGAATGCCCTGCTGATCACGATATTCCGAAGCTGACCGAACGTGATGCGCCGCGAAAGATCGGCTTGGATAAGCTGGAACGCCTCTCCGACGTCATGACTGCTTTTTGTGACAAATGCGAACGGTGGCCCCGTAGTCGACGAAGATGCACCGCCGCTATTGCCCCCAACCAAGCGATTAGTTAGCGGGAAGCCCAGCGTCAGCTCGATACCCTTCGCAGATTTATCCAGCATCATCACTCTGGCGAATGCGCGTTCGTTCAGTTCGACGCTCGACCAGCAACCGCACGTTGCGCAAGCCAAGACAACCAAAAGCAGTCCTATGCCGAGCGCGCGGGCAATCGGAACCATATTGCTATTCCTCCTCTTCCTGGTTCGACGCCCATTTCCGGCCATTGGACCGCCGACGTTCCCCAAACGCGCCGGAAAATGAGGGATTCGTCTTCATAGCCCACCATGGCGTTCGCACGAACACATCCTTTAAGTCTTTCTTATTACGCGGCGTGAGCGGCTCCAGATAAGGCAGTCCGAACGAACGCAGTTCTATGAGATGAAAATACAGCAGAATCATGCCGCAGGCGATGCCAAACAAGCCGAACATGCCTGCCAAGATCATAATCGGAAACCGAATGAGGCGAAAAGCCAGCCCCAGGTCATAATGCGGGATAATGAACGATGCAATGCCCGTCATGGAGACGATGATGACCATGCTGGCGGACACGATGCCGGCTTGTACCGCAGCGGTGCCAATGATCAGCGCGCCGATAATGGAGACGGCTTGGCCGATCACTTTCGGGATACGCAGGGACGCTTCCCGCAGCGCTTCGAACGAGAGCTCCATAATGAACGCCTCCAGAAGCGCGGGGAACGGTACGTTCTCACGGGCCGCGGAAACGGTGACAAGCAATCGCTCCGGAATAATGTCGGGATGAAACGTCGTGATGGCGATATAAAATGACGGCAGCAGGATCGAAATCAATAGGAACGCGTACCGAATAATCCGAATCCAGGTAGCCGCCATGTAGCGCTGGTAGTAATCTTCGGCCGACTGCATGAGCATGAATAGTGTGACCGGCGCTAGGATCACGATCGGCGTCCCGTCGACGACCAGTACGAATCGACCTTCCAGCATTGCAGCGCACGCGACATCCGGCCGCTCGGTATATTGCACTTGCGGGAAGGGCGAATACGGATCGTCTTCGATGAACTCCTCGATATAGCTGGAACCGAGCACGCCGTCGATGTCGATGGAAGATAGACGTCGCCTCGCCTCGGCAAGCAATTCCGGCTTGCAGACTCCGGTTAGGTATACAAGCGAGACGGCGGTATGCGTTTCCCTGCCCATGTGCATCGATTCGACCGTAAAACGATGCGTTTTCAACCGTTTGCGCATGAGCGTGAGATTCGTCTCCATGCCCTCGATAAACGCTTCGCGCGGACCGCGAATGACCGATTCGTTCGGCGGCTCGCTGATCGCGCGCTGTTTCGCGTCGTATAACGAGAGCATTAGTACTCGCCGCTCTCCTTCGACCATCAACGCTGGCTTTCCTTCCAGAATGCCCCGCTCCACGTCGGTCAGCGAACTGCTGATCATCTGCATGGCAATCGGCAGTTCCTTGCGGTCGAACAGCATTTCGCAGAGATCGTCGTTTGTCATGCCGGGATCGATTTCCGCTAATGAGCGAAGCACGAGTTCTTCAGCCATGGTTAGATCGATTATGCCTTGGATATAGATCATCGCGCAAGCAAGGCCAGAGGGGGTGGTGAACGTATGATAGACGATATCCGAGCTATCCGAGAAGCGGCGCCGTAGATAGGCGATCCGGGAAGCGATTTTGGCACTGGCGGCATTTAATTCTTCTACGGAATCGCGAAGCGTTTTCGGAATCTTAATTTTCATCGGTCTGCGGAGCCAACGGATTTTGGACACTTTCCGATCCTCCCGATTTCTTTCCCCCTAGTTTGCCGTCTTTTCACCAAAGTTATGTATATAAATGGAAATCATGTTCTGCCTTCTAAGAGTCGTCGGGTCCGATGTTGTTGGATGCCTTCCCACTGTTTAAAAAAGAACGCTTACAGTAACCGCGACGTTCTGCGCGTCTAGTCGCTCAGTCTCCAGATTTCCGTAGCCTTCCATGCTTACACGGGTCATTCCCGCCAGCGTCGACTCTTCGCCACATACGGTTTCACCGTCCGACGATCAAGTCAAGCATGCTGTCATTTTCCGTAATTCCCCGTCCTTGATTCGGAACCAATCTGTCCATTAGTTAAACAGGCTGCCGATCATGCCGGCAGCCTGTTGATGTTGGGCTATAGCGTCCCGTTAGTTCAATCCCATTTTCCCTCGACGACATTTTTATCAGTTAAAAATTCATCATAGAAGGTTTTTAGTCGGTCATTAATATCTTTTGTCATATGATAATAAACTCCATTGATTTGGATATTTTGATTCGGTCCAAACGACAACCTATTATCATTCTGTTTTCTTTATCGTATAGTTGAAGACCTCCACCGCCAGTCCATGGGTTTGGCGTTGTCTTCCGTTATGTAGTTGCTCTCATTGATTGAATGATATGATTAATTTCAGCCTTGTTCGCTCACTCGTAGAGCAAGCCGTTTCCCCCGTGCCGATATTCTATCTTTACATGGTGGTGTAATTTCATAAAAACTAACCGAGGCTAACGATTGTTGAAACGTATACAGTACCACCAATCCAACCACATACACTAAAAAAACACTTGCTAGTATAGGTTTCCGCATACGAATCCCCCTCCGCTTGTAAGACGATAAAAAGGGGGATAGGTTGCATAAACCTGCCCGTTAGTTGAACAAATACTGCTTGGGGCTGCTCCGTCGAATGTCATCAAGTTGTCGCTGCACGTCGGGGAGTCCGCTTGGCGCGTTGCCTGCGAATCCATCTTCCTGAAGGCGCCGCCGGAAGTTCGTCAGCCGCCCCGGCTTGCCCGGGCCGTTGTCGCCGCTCGACAGCAGCAGCCGGCCGTCTTCTCACTTGCCTCGATCCGGATCTCCGACGGACGGGGACTCAACTCCATGCCGTGGGAGAGCGCGTTCTCGAGGAGAGGCAACTCTTGTCATTTGGTCTTGACAAGAACTTGATCCCATACATACAAAAAGCCGCGATCATGGTATTATCCCCTCACGGTAGACAACAAGAAAAAGACATCTGTTAAGATGAACTTACTAGTTGTTTGCCGGAGGGGATTTTTCATGGGGAAAATAGGTCGTACGAACAAAAGTTATCCTGAAGATTTAAAACTAGAAGCAGTGAGGCTGGTTACGGAGGACAACTTGGCGTACCGTGAGGTCGCGAAGCGTCTAGGAATACAAAACAAAACGCAGGTAGAGGTATGGGTCAAACGACATCGGGCAGGGCAGCCCTTCGTACAAGAAGCTTCGCGAAAGGGTAAACCGAAGACAAAGTTTGGCAGCGTAGAGGAAGAAATGGCATACCTA
>NZ_FORE01000033.1:0-6040 GCF_900113915.1 Paenibacillus sp. UNC496MF | reverse complement strand
TTCCCTGATAGCTCAGTTGGTAGAGCACTCGACTGTTAATCGAGTTGTCACAGGTTCGAGTCCTGTTCGGGGAGCCATTTCTCTTGGAGAAGTACCCAAGTGGCTCAAGGGGACCCTCTGCTAAGGGGTTAGACTGCGTAAGTGGTGCGAGGGTTCGAATCCCTCCTTCTCCGTTCGTTTCATAAGGCCCGTTGGTCAAGTGGTTAAGACACCTCCCTTTCACGGAGGTAACAGGGGTTCGAGTCCCCTACGGGTCACCATCCTATTTTGGAGGCTTAGCTCAGCTGGGAGAGCATCTGCCTTACAAGCAGAGGGTCGGGGGTTCGATCCCCTCAGCCTCCACCATAATGGTACCCTTTCTAATGACGCGGGGTGGAGCAGCTCGGTAGCTCGTCGGGCTCATAACCCGAAGGCCGCAGGTTCAAATCCTGCCCCCGCAACCAATTATTATCGGCAAATCGCCGATGCACTCTTTTTAGTGTGGAGCCGTGGTGTAGAGGCCTAACATGCCTGCCTGTCACGCAGGAGACCGCGGGTTCGAATCCCGTCGGCTCCGCCATTATTTGTACAAGCTCTTGCATGTTTTATCGCCGTCAAAGCGATTGAAGGTTCTCAAGTCGGCTCGTCACCGGCAACATTTGCATGCGAGCCATTAGCTCAGTTGGTAGAGCACCTGACTTTTAATCAGGGTGTCGTAGGTTCGAGTCCTACATGGCTCACCATTTTCGCTTTGCGAAAATGATTCGAATGCGCGCGTATGGCGGAATTGGCAGACGCACCAGACTTAGGATCTGGCGGGAGACCGTGGGGGTTCAAGTCCCTCTACGCGCATTTTATTCCAAAAACGAATACGCAAATTCGCGGAAGTGGCTCAGCGGTAGAGCATCGCCTTGCCAAGGCGAGGGTCGCGGGTTCGATTCCCGTCTTCCGCTCCATGTGTGCCCTTAGCTCAGCTGGATAGAGCATTTGACTACGAATCAAAAGGTCGGGAGTTCGAATCTCTCAGGGCACGCCATTTTTCTAAACAGCATCAGCATTAACGGGATGTAGCTCAGCTTGGTAGAGCACCTGGTTTGGGACCAGGGGGTCGCATGTTCGAATCGTGTCATCCCGACCATCCTTATCTGTCAACTCCTTGTGGTATGCAAGGAGTTTTTTGTTGTTTAGCATTCATTTTCGTGCCGGGTTATGACTAGGGAAGTAATGTGCGGCGCCATGTAAGAGCGAAAGAACTGAACGCGTGACGCGAACGAGCGCCTTTCTGAGGAAACGGGAGTTTCGGAGAAAGGGGAGGTTTTTTAGCGCCGGTTGAATTTTGAAGAAAAATGAAAGAAAATGAAGATTAGCTGAAAACGATCGCGAAGGGATGCGTTGATGTGGAGCTGTTGCACCAAAAGATCAAACAAGAAGGCGTCGTGCTGGACGGCGGCGTGCTGAAAGTCGATACGTTTCTGAACCACCAGGTGGACGCGGGGCTGATGTTCGAAATCGGACGGACGTTCGGAGAGCTGTTCGCGGAGAGCGGCGTGACGAAGATCATGACGATCGAGTCATCCGGCATTGCCCCGGCCGTTATGACGTCGCTGCGGCTGCAGGTGCCGATGGTATTTGCACGCAAACGCAAATCGCTGACGCTGCGGGAGGACTTGTACACGGAACGGATTTATTCGTATACGAAACAGGAAGAAAGCGAAGTAACGGTATCGCGGAAGTTTCTGACGCCGGCGGACCGTGTGCTCATCATCGACGATTTTCTCGCCAATGGGGAGGCGGCGCTCGGCATGGCCCGCATCGTACTTCAAGCGGGCGCCGAGGTCGCCGGAATCGGCATCGTAATCGAGAAATCGTTTCAACCCGGGCGCGGGAAGCTGGCGGAGCAGGGCTTTCGCGTGGAGTCGCTTGCGCGTATCGCATCGCTCGAAGACGGCGAGGTTTTGTTTGTCTGACGCTAGCCGCGAGAAGGATTAAGATTTTAGCGTGTGGAGTCATCCTCGTGTATGTCTCTCGCTTACCGTCATTCGACGGCGGCGTGAAGGTAAGCAGGAAGCAATCGCATAGGCTACGAAAAAAGGTTCCTGCTTGGTGGCAGGAACCTTTTTGCGTTAATGGGGCTTGCAGGATTGCAAGCATTGTTACGCCGAATGGGCGACGGCCGGCTGTTCGCCGTCCGCATCGGGCTTCTTTTGCAGCCGCGCGCCGCCGACGGTCAGGGCGATGAGTGCTCCAGCTGCCATGACGATGAGCGACAGGATGAAGCCGTGGCTGATGGCGGCGCCGATGCCGTTTCGCATGAAGGCGAGCAGATCGGCCGGCATTTGCGCCGCGCCGCGAAGCACGGTTTCCGGATTGGTCAGGTTCGCCGCCTGATCAGCTGGAATATTGAATTTGTCGATCGCTTCGAGCGAGGAATCCTTCAAGCTTGCGTTTACGAGTACCGCCATGATGGAAGCGCCCATGACCCCGCCGATATTGCGCCAAAAGCCGACGACGGAGGACGAGATGCCGATGTATTTTCGGTCGACGGACATCGCGACGGCGTTCTGGGCCATGCTCATCAGCGGACCGATGACGCCGAGGCCAAGCAAGATCATGATCCCGAT
Source organism: Paenibacillus sp. UNC496MF (assembly GCF_900113915.1). Classification (NCBI taxonomy): domain Bacteria; kingdom Bacillati; phylum Bacillota; class Bacilli; order Caryophanales; family Paenibacillaceae; genus Paenibacillus; species Paenibacillus sp. UNC496MF. The sequence goes on along the minus strand of NZ_FORE01000033.1, from coordinate 3,440 downwards.
CACCTGCCAATACGGCATATCGGGCGAAAGGTTCATGAGCAGAACGGAGGCGAGGACGCCGAGCACCATGTTGGCGGCCATGATCGTGCGGAACCGAAACTTTGCCGCGATGAAGCCCGCCAGAATGGCGCCGCCGATCAAGGAGGCCATCATTGGCGTCAGCACGCCGTTCGAATTCGCTTTGCCGAGCACGCTCGACGCATACAGCGGGAGGTACGTGATGGCCGAGAACATGATGAATCCTTGGCAGAAGCAGAGCAAGCTGGTGCCGAGCACAAGTCGGTTTTTGAAAATCGCAAGCGGCAGCATCGGCTCTTCCGCTTTCGATTCGACCCGTAGGAACAAGGCCGCGCCGACCGCGCCGAGCGCGAACAGACCGATGATTTGCCACGATGCCCATGCGTAGTCTTTGCCTCCCGACTCCAAGGCGAGCAGGACGGAGACGGTCGTTACGACCAGCAGCAGCGCGCCGAGGTAGTCGATGCTCGGTTTGCGTTCGGCCTTCGATTCGCGAAGAGCGATGAGGAGCACGGTCATGGACGCGAGTCCGATCGGCAGGTTGACGTAGAAGCACCAGCGCCAGCTGAAATGCTCCGAGATGAGCGTGCCGAGCTGAGGACCGGCGACGGACGACAGGCCGAACACGGCGCCCATGACGCCGGACAGCTTGGCGGCTTGTTTAGGATCGCCGAACAAGGTAAAGATAATCGAAAAGGAAATCGGAAACACCGAGCCCGAGCCGACACCCTGGATGACGCGGAACCAGATCAATTGATCGATCGTTTGCGCCATGCCGCACAGGGCCGAGCCGATCAGGAACAAGGCGATGCCGATGAGGTAAAACTTTTTGCGCCCGAACAAGTCGGACAGCTTGCCGAAAATGAGCATCGTGCTCGTCGCCGCGAGCATGTAGGCGGTGAATACCCACGAAATTTTATCGAAGCCGCCGATGTTGGCGATGACCTTGTTGACGCTGGCGGACACGATCGTGTTGTCGAGCGACGCCATCAGCAGGCCGAGCGCCATGGACAGGACGATCAGTCCCGTATGTTTGGATGCTTTGGATACGGTCAAATTGCTCTCTCCTTCGTTTTGACGTTTGAATCGGGACGATGTTTATTGCGCGTACTTGCGCTAGCGTTAGCTCAGCTCCGTCAGCTTTCGCAGCGTTTCCTGCAGCGTTCGGGTTTTGGCCGCGTTCAGCTCCGCTCCGATGTCCAGGCATAGCGTCTTCGCCGGCGGAAGTCCCGGGGGCAGCTGCTCCTGCATGAGCCGGATCTGCTTGCCGTCCTCCTCCGACTTGCGGATCTCGTCGCGTACCCAATCGATCAGCGTATCGCCGTCCATGTACTCGCCGAAGAACATCCGAACGAGAAAGTCCGAGCGAAAGACGTCCTTTTCTACCGGCGACTCCAAATACGCCTGAAATTGGGCCCGTCCGGCATCGGTCAGCGAATAGACGTTTTTGTTCGGCCGCCCTTCTTGGATGACGCTTTCCTTCGCGATGAAACCCTGCGTCTCGAGCTTCGCGAGCGTCGGATAAATCGTGCCGAAGCTGGCGTCGAAGAAAAAGGACAGCGGCATTTCGAGCATCTGTTTGATTTCGTAGCCGGACCGCGGCTGGCGGTGCAGCAGTCCTAAAATGACATCTTGACTGTTCATGAGTCGATGCGGCCTCCCCGGTAGTGTAAGTGTCTGGTTCGTTGGAACCAATATATCGCAACAGCATATATCGAGTCAATATATAAAATGACGATATATAAAAAAGGGCTGAAAAAGGCATCCTCGCGCAGGCGAGGATGCTTTTTTTGTGCGGCTGTTGCGGGACCAACGCTAAGTGGACGATGATGCCGGACATGCCTGCGGGCGATTTGGCCCTGGCGAGGCCGTTACGCCCAGGTCATTTTCAGCAGGCGCACATAACGCTGCAGCGCGTCGGGGAACGCCTCGCCGTGCGCGGGCAGCCGAAGGAGCAGCTGCCGCAGCGCGGCTTCGGCTTCTTCGCGGTGCGGCCCCGCCCAGCGCCGGCAGGAGCGGTGCCATAGGAGACGGGAGGCGCTGCGGTCCAACGTCTCCATCATCTCCTGATTGAAGCCGAGCGCGACGATGCGGCGCAGGGCGAACAGCTCGAACGCGCACAGGCCGCCGGTCGCCGTTTCGGAATCGGTTTCCGCCAACTCGGCATGCATGCGTTCGCTCAGCTCGTCCGCCAGCTCCCCGAGCGCATCCGGATCCCGCCTGCGGACCTGACCGACGGTAAAGAGCACCGCGGCGGCCATCAGCTCGAGCAGATCGCCGGTTCGCTGGGCCGACGCGTCGAGCACCAGCACGCCGTGCTTCGGGACGATGCGGACGAAGCCTTCCTTTTCCAATTGCTGCAGCGCGGCGCGGACCGGCGTCCGGCTCATGTCCAGCTCGGCGCTCAGCTTGACCTCGGACGTGATGTCCCCCTTCGGCAGCGCGCCTGACGCTATCCGTTCGTAGATGATATGATAGGCTTGATCGCGAAGCGATCGCGGGCTCATGGGCAGCCCCTCCTTCGGAAGCATCTGATGGTAAGAAGTATAGCACAGGAATAGGCGGCCGGACGGCCAAGACGCTGCAAGCGGCGGCGGGATACGCGCCCGCGGGGAAAGGAGAAGCGGATGGACAAGCAAGGCGGCGTCACGCTGCGGGAACGGGCGTTTCAAACGATGAAACGGCATATCGTGAACGGCGAGTGGCCGGGCGGCACGTTTTTGTCGGAGACGTTCTTGAGCGAGCTGCTCAGCATGAGCAAGACGCCGATCCGTTCGGCGCTCGATCGGCTGGACATGATGGGGCTCGTGAAGCTGGCGCCGAAGCAAGGGGCGTTCGTGCAGGAGCTGTCGCTAAAAAAAATTCTCGAGTTCTACGAGCTTCGGCTGTCGCTCGAGACGTACGCCGCCCGGAAGCTGACGGGCCGGATGGACGCGGCGTTCTTTCGCCGGCTGGACGACAATATCGCGCTGCAGGACGAGGCGATCCGGGCGGACGACGTGTCCCGCTACGTGGAGCTGGACCGCGAATTCCACGCGATGATCGTCGCCGGGCTCGATAACGAGGCGTACACGGACGTGATGTCGCGGATCCAGGACAAGTTCCTGCTCGCCGTCCGGATGACCTTCGCCCGGAACAGGCGCCGGCTGCTTGGCAGCATCGACGAGCACCGCCGGATCCGGGAGGCGCTTGCCGGCCGGGATCCCGCGCTGACGGAGCGGCTGATCGAAGCGCATATCGAGTACGTGAAGAAGATTATGTTTTAGAGAGTGTTGTAGTGTTCTAGCTATGCTCCGAATCAGGCGAATGCTGCATTCCCGATTCGAAGAAGCAGGCGAATGCTGCATTCCCTGTCTTGCGACAGTGAACGCAAACCAATCGCCTTACGCAAACCAATCTTATGCTCCCGAAGCAGGCGAATG
>NZ_FORE01000034.1:0-5476 GCF_900113915.1 Paenibacillus sp. UNC496MF | reverse complement strand
ATGGTACTGTCCGTAGCAGGCGGGAACCTCTTGTTCCTTGCCGACTCCCCGTTCGAACGGACTCATGGAGGCCGGGTTATTTCGCTGTCGCTTACCTACAGCGATGAAGCGGAAGCGCGGTCTGAATCGAAAGACAGGAATCAATTCCAGTTCAATTTCCGATAAAGCAGGAGTGGATGGCCCCAGAATCGATGAATTCGAGTTCGCCCTTTTTCAGCAGATGTTTTTTCGATGAACACCGCGGTTTAGCCGGAAACCATATATATGAGCTCGGTAAATTTATGATAGTGCAGTTTTACTTGCCATCCTCACCCGGCCGTTTACGCCGCTGCCTGGCCTACTCAAAAGCTGTATGGCGCTAATACAGTTCCGAATGGAGAAAGTATTACCAATCCCATATATAGGAGGTCATCTCTTGGATGATCCGGGGCTTGCTTATTGTTTCTATGCTTCCCCCGGAATATATGCCGCGAAATAGAGACGGTCTTTTTTCGACTTGCCGCCACCTGTAAAACGGATAAATATCGGCAAATACCGGATAACATACAAGGCGAGAAATTGCGTTATAATGCATTTGTAAGCGGTATCATGGATGGTTATCGCCATTAAAAAAAATGATTATTAACCTTCACCCAGCATAGGAGGAAGTACGATGCCCAAACAATTGATCGCGCAAGCCCCGCGCAAAGCTGTAATTACGGATTACGAGGATCGGGAGATCAAGCTGAACGAAGTGAGGGTGCGTGTCGATCACGCTTCGCCGAAGCACGGCTCCGAGCTTGCGGGTTTTCGTGGAGAAAGCCCGCATACGGCCGATTACTTCGACGAAAAGGACGGCTGGAACCTGTTCTTGCCCCGTGATCCGAAGGATATTTCCGCGGACGGCGGATTCGGCCGCTGGAACCTCGGAAACCAATGGGTAGGCGTCATTACCGAAGTGGGCTCCGAGGTGACGGCATACAAGGTCGGCGACCGGGTTTGCGGCTACGGCGGTATCCGCGAGATACATATCGTGGACGCGGTGGACAATTATTATTTGAAAAAAATGCCCGAAAGAATGTCGTGGAAAAACGCGGTGTGCTTCGATCCGACCCAGTTCGCCCTCGGCGGCATCCGCGACGCCCACGTTCGCGCCGGCGACCGCGTCGCGGTGTTCGGGCTCGGCGCAATCGGCCAAATCGCGGCCCAGCTGGCCAAAATGGCTGGCGCGAGCTGGGTGGCGGTCGTCGATCCGATTGAAGGACGCCGAGGGGTCGCGCTTCGTAACGGCGCGGACGCGGCATTCGATCCGGCGAACGAGGACGTCGGCCTCGAGCTCAAGAAAGCGACCGGCAAGCTTGGCGTCGACGTCATCATCGAGACCAGCGCCAGCGAATTCGCGCTGCAGCAAGCGCTGAGAGGACTCGCGTACGGCGGCACGATCGCGTTCGTCGGCTGGGCGAGAGCGTTCAAGGGCGGTTTGGATTTGGGCCGCGAAGCGCATTTCAACAACGCCAAAATCGTCTTCTCCCGCGCGTGCAGCGAACCGAATCCGGACGCGCTGGAGCTGGCGCCGGATCGAAGACGTCTGCTGGGACATTCTGTCCAAGGGGCTCATCGACTGCGAAGACGTCATCAGCCCCGTCGTGCCGTTCTCGCAATCGGCGGAAAGCTACGAGCAGTTCGTCGACCAGCGTCCGGACCTCAGCATTAAGCTAGGCGTCTCGTTTTAACGCAAATGTTACGAAAAGGGGGGATACGGCATGAGCGACCGACTGGGTTCCCTCCTGAGGCATGCCGAGCTCCAAATCGTCGAATTCGACATTCATCGCCGCATCGAGATGAATACGTTCAACCGGACGCTGCCCTGGTACGTCATGTCCTACTTGAAGTCGGACAGCGCCAAGCTGCGAATAAGCGGGGATGTGACGACGATCGCGCCGGGGACGGTCACCTTTATCCCTCCGAACGTGGAGCACGATCATTACAAGGATACGCCGGACGAAGCGGAGTTTCTGTGGTGGCATTTCACGTACGAAATCGCGGGCGTCATGGACGCCATGAAGATGTTCCAAATTCCGTATGTGTTCCGACTGCAAAATAACGAGTTTTTCGAGAAGGTGTTCATGGAATTCATGGAATCGGCGGACGCCGGAATGTCTTCCTTGCCGCTATCGATCCTGACGCAGGCGAAATCGCTCGAGCTCTTGTACATCATCCTGAACAGCGCGGTCGGCCAAAGTGACGCGCACGCGGACGTGGCGAAGTCGGAATGCTTCTTGGACATGCTGTCGAGAATCTTCCATTCTCCGGAGGAGCCGTTAACGTTGCGGATGATGTCAGACGAACTTCACTTGCATCCTACATACGTAAGCAACCGGTTTAAAGAGCTTTTCGGCAAGCCGCCGATGCAGGTCCAGCGCGAGATGCGCATCCAAAAGGCGAAGGCGCTACTGGAGTCGTCCGAGCTGTCCGTAACGGAAATTTCCCAGCGGCTAGGTTACAGCGAATTGCAAAATTTCACGCGGTTGTTTAAGTCCTACGTCGGCATTTCCCCGACGCAATTCCGCGAGCTCAACCGCAAATGGAGGGTGATGAAATAAAGCTGGCCACGCAAGACAGAGGTTTTTTCGGCTCCACGTACGAGCAGAAGCTGTCCAAGCTGAAGGAGCTCGGGTTCGAAGGACTCGAAATCGACGGCAAATCGCTAATCGAAAATTATAGCGAAATCGAGAAAGCGGTCAAGGCTACGGGCGTGCCCATCAGCTCGATCTGCGGCGGATACCGCGGCTGGATCGGCGATTTCGACAACGAACGGCGCAAGCTCGCGATCGCGGACATCGGCGAGATCATGAAACGGACGGCCGAAATCGGAGCGGCTGGCGTCATCGCGCCGGCGGCGTTCGGCATCTTCTCCCGGAAGCTTCCGCCGTTCGCTCCGCCGCGCCCGGCGGGAGTGGAACGCGAAGCGCTGCTCGATTCCTTGTGCAAGCTGAACGATCATGCGTTGTCCACGGGCAGCGCGCTGCTCCTCGAACCGCTGAACCGCTACGAAGACCATATGATCAACAAGCTGGGAGACGCGGCAAGTTTGATCCAAGAAGGAGGCTTCCGCGAAGTGAAGGTGATGGCGGATTTTTTCCATATGCAGATCGAAGAGCGGGACATTTCCGCCAGCTTGCGGGAAACGGGAGATTTGGTTGCCCACGTGCATTTGGCGGACAGCCACCTGCAGCCCGGCTTCGGGCATACCGATTTCCGGAAAGGCTTTCGAACGTTGAAGGAAATCGGGTTCGAAGGCCACATGGCGATCTGGAGATGGCGAACTATTTGAAAGCGTGCATGCTATAGAATCAGTTTTCCGTTCTAACGATCGAGGTGTTCATTCATGATGAATCCCGCATTTCGCACGTTCGGCAAATCGTTGTCCGCACTCGTCCTGGCTTCCGTGATCGTCCTGGCAGGCTGCTCCTCCGCAGACGACGGGAAAGAAGGCGGCTCTATCAAGCTGCAAGTGCCCGACTCGGCGATTTGGGGCGAAGAAAGCCGCCCTTCAGGTCATGTACGACAAATTCGAAGAAGATCACCCGGACATCAAGCTGGAGCAGGTGACGATGGCCGACGACCAGGCGATGTCCGCCGCCCTCGCGGCCGGCAAAGCGCCCGACCTCATGCTGATGGATCCGTCCCTCGCGAAGGAACGGTTTAAAAGCGGCTACGTCGAACCGCTCGACGTCTATTACGATAAGTACGGCTGGGGCGACGGCATGTTCGGCTGGGCCAGAAACGCCTACGTCGAAAACATTACAACGATACGATGTTCATGGAAAACGGGAGGCTTTTCATACAAAACGGACAAGTCTTTTGGGCTTGTCCGTTTTTGCGACATATGTACAAATCTGGCTTTTAATCAATAGTTCATTTATTATTAATCAGGAAACAAACCGTCTACTTGTAATCAGTGCATCATACTCCTCAAATTCCCCCTCTCGATATGTACCGAACTTTTGCCTCCTCGATTCCCCAATTATCGGATAGAGTTGAGAATCATTGGCAATGACTCACTGAACGAATATAAATGAAAATGAGAATCGTTGTCAATGAAATTGTAGTCCCAATACCCGCTTTAGTTATTGGCAGGGGAATGACTGTAGGAGTAGACTGTTGAGAAATCATGTATAATTAGCCAATCTTGATGTAGATAATAGTAAAGTCAATTGTCCTGCCGAAGGACGTTGACGTGAAGATAAGGGGGACGGTAAACATTCAAATGTCTACCGTCCTTTTTTAGTTTTATCTCGGGAGAGATAGAACTGTCATGTCTTTGTTTCTCAATAATTAAGCAAAAGGTAACCTGAAAGTAAGTAACTGATAAATCATTACCGGCGCCAGCTCCGGCCTCGGCAAAGCAGCTTCCATTGCATTTGCCAAGGAAGGCGCAAATGTGGTCATGGCAGCACGCAGACCGGAGAAACTAATGAAGCGGCCCATAATGTCCAATCTTTGGGGGCTAATGTCTTAGCCGTGCCGACCGATATTTCCAATGCAGATCAAGTTGTTCACTTGGTGCGTCTAACCTTGGAAACATTCGGGCGGGTCGACTTTTTAATCAATAACGCGGCAATTGATTATCCCGGCTCTATTACTGAATTAACCATCGAGCAGTGGGACCAGATCATCGGGGTTAATTTAAGCGGTATGTTCTATGCTTCAAAAGCGGTGTTTCCAACTATGATGGAGCAAAATTCCGGTTATATCATTAATATTTCATCCGTTGCAGGGAAAAAAGGTTGGCCCAATGCAACCGCATATTGTGCAACCAAGTTTGCTATGGCCGGATTCACCCAAGCTTTAAATGGCGAAGGAAAACCTTATAACATTCGCAGTTCCATTGTCTATCCCGGAGGTATGGATACCGAATGGCATATGAATCCGAACCCTAAACGGATCGATCCGGAGGCGGTAGCGAATTTTTTGGTACATATGGCTACCCAAGACCCGCGCTTTGTTGTCAATGAGGCAGTTGTATCACCAATTCATGAAGGCGGATATCCGTGAAAAGCGAATTTTGGTTTTGGACAGTTAAAACAAACGAAATATTGATGTATGATTGTCAGGTGACAAGAGCCGCGTAAATGGTCATAACCCCGTCAAGTAGACATCTATAAAAAGACAACTCTATGCTGCGACCGTTTCACGGTATTCCACCGGGGAACGGTCGTTTAGCTTCTTCTGGAAGCGTTCGTTGTTGTAGAACGACACGTATTCTTCGACCGCTTGTCCCAATTCAGACATCGTTTGCGGACGAACAAGATAAATCTTTTCCGTTTTCAGATGTGAAAAGAACGACTCGATGCAGGCATTATCATAGCAGTTTCCACGTCTAGAGTGGCTGCCAATGGCCCCGAGCTTCTCAAGCTTGCGGTTATAGGCGTTAGAGGTGTACTGAAATCCTTGATCGGAGTGCAGGAGAACACCGGTGAGATCTGCTCTCTCG
>NZ_FORE01000039.1:0-1144 GCF_900113915.1 Paenibacillus sp. UNC496MF | reverse complement strand
CGCTGCCACATACGCGCACAGCTCGTTTTGACCTTGTTCGTTTTCGCGGGCGACGACGACCGCTTCTTTCACATCTTCCATCCGCAGCAGCTGCGCTTCGATCTCGCCCAGCTCGATCCGGTGGCCCCGGATTTTCACCTGGTGGTCGATCCGGCCCAGGTACTCGATGTTGCCGTCCGGCAGCCATCTCGCGAGGTCCCCGGTCCGGTACATCCGCTCGCCCGGCACGAACGGATTCGCCACGAACTTCTCCGCGGTCAGCTCGGGTTGATTCAAGTAACCGCGTGCCAAGCCTGCTCCGGCAATGTACAATTCCCCTATCGTCCCAACGGGTTGCAGACGTTTTACGCTCCCCCTGGCCACGATATACATGCGCGTATTGGCAATCGGCGCTCCGATCGGCACCGTGCCGAGCCGGCCTCCATCCCTGAGATCAAAAAACGCCGACTCGACCGTCGTTTCCGTCGGCCCGTAGGAATTGGTCAGTTTGGTCCCGTAATTAGCCGTCATCAACACGCTAAAGCGTTCGGTCAGACGCGATTGGAGCGCTTCTCCGCCGCTAAACACGCGCTTCAAGCTTTGCAAAGGAGCTTGCCCCTTCTGTGTCTCCACATAATCCAAAAAGGCATGCAGCATCGACGGTACAAAATGTACCCGCGTCACTTGACCTTCCCCGATCGCACGGACAAGCTCTTTAGGGTCCTTTTCCCCGCCTGCCGGCAATAAGCGCAGCTTGGCTCCGCCCAATATCCACCAAAACAGCTCCCATACCGAAGCATCGAAATTAAACGATGTTTTCTGGAGTAACACGTCGGTTGCGTCTAACGGGTAGCGGTGCTGCAAAGCGGTTAAATAGTTCACGACAGAGCGATGCTCGACCATGACCCCTTTTGGGTGACCAGTCGATCCGGACGTGTAGATGACATACGCGAGCGACGCCGATCCGCCCGCAGCCGCAAGGCTCGAGTCGGCCTCATGCACCCAAGTCGCTTCCCCTAACACAACGACGTCAGCCGCACTGGCCGCAGTCGCCCTTTCGATCCACTTCGGCTCCGTCAGCAGCAGCTTCGCTCCCGAATCTTGCAGCATGTACCGAATCCGGTCCTCCGGATACGACGGATCGATCGGCACGTACGCGCCGCCT
>NZ_FORE01000040.1:0-1056 GCF_900113915.1 Paenibacillus sp. UNC496MF | reverse complement strand
TCGCGTGCGATGACGACCGCTTCCTGCGCAAGCCCCGTTTGCAGCAGCTGCGCTTCGATCTCGCCCAGTTCGATCCGGTAGCCCCGGATTTTCACCTGATGGTCGATCCGGCCCAAATACTCGATGTTTCCGTCCGGCAGCCATCTCGCCAAGTCCCCGGTCCGGTACATGCGCTCACCCGGCGCGAACGGATTCGCCACGAATTTCTCCGTTGTCAGTTCCGGACGGTTCAAGTACCCACGCGCCAGCCCTGTTCCGCCGATGCACAGCTCTCCAGCTACGCCGACCGGTTGCAGTTGGTGATTCATATCCACGATGTAAATCAGGGTATTGGCAATCGGCTGTCCGATCGATAACGTTTTAGCATCGGTTACTTCTTTCATGGAAGACCATATCGTCGTCTCCGTTGGGCCGTACATGTTGTACAAGCGAGCGGCTATCTCTTTTTGCAGGCCTTCCAGCAAGGCTTCCGGGAACGCTTCTCCCCCGATCAAGACCGCTTGAAGCTGCTGCATCCAGGCGTTATCGGTCGCTTGACGAAGGAGCTGCATCCGTGACGGCGTCATTTGAACGATATCCACTTGCTGCTTCGCGATGAATTCAAGCAACGCATTCGGATTGTCCTGGTGCTCGTTGCTTGTCAGCACCACTTTGGCGCCTTGTGTTAGCGGCACGAACGTTTCCAGCCCAAAGATGTCGAACGAGAACGTTGTCGTCGAAAGAATCGATTTCCCGCCGGAAAAATCAATCCGATCAGCCATCGCCTGGACAAAGTTGACGACTGATCGATGTTCAATCATGACGCCCTTCGGTTGTCCGGTCGAACCCGAAGTGTAGATAACGTAAGACAAATGTGAGGCTTTCGTTACCGACTCTAAACTCGAACCGTCTTCATCGTACGATTGTGAATCATCCAGATCGATCGACTCGCCTTCAATGGAGATCCGCTCTCGAAGCTGCCGCTCCGTCAGCAGCAGCTTCGCTCCCGAATCTTGCAGCATGTACCGAATCCGGTCCTCCGGATACGACGGATCGATCGGCACGTACGCGCCGCCT